>JANQMC010000098.1 GCA_028280305.1 Pelagibius sp.
CGCCGGGCATCTCTACATCTCCCAGTCCGACAAGGGCGGGCTGGTCTTCGGCGGCGATATCGACGGCTACAACTCCTATGCCCAGCGCGGCAACCTGCCGATCATCAAACACGTGGCCGCCGAGGCGGTGGCCATGTTCCCGAACCTGGCGCGCCTGCGTCTGGTGCGCCACTGGGGCGGCATCATGGATATGTCCATGGACGGCAGCCCGATCATCTGCAAGGGCCCGATCGAAGGCCTCTATATCAACGCCGGCTGGTGCTACGGCGGCTTCAAGGCAACGCCCGCTTCGGGCTGGTGCTTCGCTTCCACCATCGCCAACGACCAGGCCCATGCGCTGAACGCCGCCTTCACCCTTGACCGCTTCTGCCAGGGCCGCGTCATCGACGAGCGCGGCGCCGGCCCGCAACCCCGTCTGCACTGACGGGCGAAGGAAGACAACTATGCTGATCCCCTGCCCCCACTGCGGCCCGCGCGATGTCGGCGAATTCACCTACGGCGGTGACGCGACGAAGGAGCGTCCGGATCCCGGAAGCGCCGGCGCCGCCGACTGGTGCGACTACGTCTTCCAGCGCGAGAATCTACGCGGCACGCACCTGGAGTACTGGCATCACGCCCAGGGCTGCCGGCTTTGGCTGAGGGTCCGCCGCGATACCGTCACCCACAAAATCGAGGCGGCGGAGATTGTCGGCCCCTGGGCCGCTGCGACGGTACGTGAGACCGGGAACGATGAGGGGCAGGACGTGGCATGAGCGGCTACCGCCTCACTTCCGGCGGCCTCATCGACCGCAGCCGGCCTCTGACCTTCACGTTCGATGGCAAACGCTACCAGGGTTTCGCCGGCGACACCCTGGCCTCCGCCCTCCTGGCCAACGGTGTCGACATCCTGGGCCGCAGTTTCAAGTACCACCGTCCGCGCGGTCTCTTTTCGGCGGGTGTCGAAGAGCCCAACGCCATGGTGACCCTGCGCAGCGGTGCGCGGACCGAGCCGAATTGCAAGGCACCCGTGGTGGAACTCTTCGAGGGGTTGGAGGCCCGGAGCCAGAACCGTTGGCCGAGCCTGGGTTTCGACATCATGGCGGTGAACGGGTTGGCCGGGCCACTGTTCTCCGCCGGGTTCTACTACAAGACCTTCATGGGACCGACCCGCAAGGCCTGGATGCTCTATGAGCACTTCATCCGCAAGGCGGCAGGCATGGGTGCCGGTACTCAACTCGCGGACCCGGACCACTACGAAGAGACCAACGCCTTCTGCGATGTCCTGATCGCCGGAGGCGGTCCGGCTGGGCTCATGAGCGCTTTGGCGGCGGCACAAAGCGGTGCGCGGGTTGTCCTGGCCGACGACCAGATGGAGATGGGCGGCAGCCTGCGGGGCACGCCCCTGACGGTCGGCGAAACCGATGGCGATGCTTGGTGCCGCTCGGCTGTGGCGGTTCTCTCCATGCTGCCCAATGTGACCCTGCTGCCCCGCACCACGGTCTACGGCTACTACGACGACAATACCTTCGGTGCGGTGGAACGGGTTGCCGATCATCTTCCGGTTCCAGGCGAAGCGATGCCGCGCCAGCGCCATTGGACGATCCGTGCAACGCGTCTGGTGATCGCCGCCGGTGCCATAGAACGGCCGCTGATCTTCGCCGGTAACGACAAGCCGGGGGTCATGCTGGCCGATGCGGTGCGGGTCTATGCCGAACGCTATGGCGTCGCGGCGGGCCAAAGGGTCGCTCTCTTTGCCAACAACGACGGCGCCTATCGGACGGTCGAAGCTCTTGCACAAGCCGGAGTGACTGTCGTGGCCGTGATCGATCCGCGTCCGGACATCGGCGCCCGGGCCGAGGCCACGGTGGAGGCTTCCGGCGCGGAACTTCTAACCGGCCAAGTCGTCACTTCTGCCAGAGGCGGGCGGCGGCTGACGGCCATAGAGGTTACGCCTTTCGATCCGGCGAGCGGCGTGCAGGATGCCCTGCCCCGCAGCATTGCGGTAGACTGCCTTGCGGTCAGTGGTGGCTGGACCCCGACCATCCACCTGGCCAGTCAGGCCAGCGGCCCGGCACGCTGGAACGAAGACCTCGCCGCCTTCCTGCCCGGCGATCCATTGCAGCCCTGGCAGGCGGTGGGGGCCTGTAACGGCGAGTTCTCCACCGCGGCCTGTCTGGCTGCCGGCATCCAGGCTGGAGCGGAAGCGGCCCGCGCCTGCGGCTTCACCCCCAGCCCGATTTCAGTCCCGGCAGTCGACGCCGAGATCGTCTGCGATTCCATCCTGCCGCTTTGGGATGCCAGGCCCGCAGGTCATAAGGGGGCGGGCGGCAAAGGGAAGGCTTTCGTCGACCTGCAGCACGACGTAACGGCCTCGGATGTCAGCCTCGCCCACCGCGAGGGTTTCCGCTCCGTCGAACACCTGAAGCGCTATACGACGCTGGGCATGGCGACCGACCAGGGCAAGACCTCCAACATGGCGGGCCTGGCCCTTATGGCCCACGAGCGCGGCCTGACCATCCCGGAGGTCGGCACCACCCGCTTTCGCCCGCCTTACACGCCGATCGCCCTGGGCGCCCTGGCCGGGCAGGCGCGCGGCGCTCACTTCCGACCGCTGCGGCGTACGCCGATGCACGACTGGCACCTCACTGCAGGCGCCGACATGATGGAAGTCGGTCTTTGGCAGCGTCCCCGGGTTTACCGCCGTGATGGCGAGAGCGTCGAGCAGGCCTACATCCGTGAGGCGCGGCAAGTGCGTCAAAGCGTCGGCATCGTCGATGTCTCGACCCTCGGCAAGATCGACGTGCAGGGACCAGACGCCGCCGAGTTCCTCAACCGCGTTTACTCCAATGGCTTCCTGAAGCTGCCCGAAGGCAAGGCGCGTTACGGTCTCATGCTGCGCGAGGATGGTTTTCTCTGGGACGACGGGACCACCTGGCGCCTCGGCAAACACCGCTTCCTCATGACCACCACTACAGCCAACGCCGCAACAGTTCTGGCTCAACTCGAATTTCTGCTCGCTGCGGTCTGGCCTACGTTGAAGGTGGCCGTCACGTCGGTCAGCGAGCAGTGGGCGGCCATGGCCGTCTCCGGCCCGAAGACCCGCGAGGTCCTGGCGGCGGTGCTTGACGACATCGACATGTCCAACGAGGCCTTTCCCTTTATGGGCGTGCGCGAAGGTCATCTCGACGGGGTTCCGGTGCTGGTCGCCCGGCTCAGTTTCTCCGGCGAACTGGCCTACGAGGTCTATTGCGGCGCCCACTGTGGCGACGCGGTCTGGCGCAAGATCATGGCCGCCGGGGCAGCCCACGACATCGTCGCCTACGGCCTGGAAGCCCTGGGTACCCTGCGCATTGAAAAGGGCCATGTTGCCGGCCCCGAATTGGACGGGCGCACGACGGCGGAAGACCTTGGCCTCGGCGGCATGGCTTCGCGCAAGAAAGACTATATCGGCAGCGCCATGATGGACCGCAAGGGCTTGGTCGACGAAAACAGGATGAAGCTGGTCGGTCTGATCTCCCGCGACGGTCAGCCGGTGCGATCAGGCTCTCACCTCGTCCTGGCGAACGGCGAGAGCCCGCCACGCAGCCTCGGCCATGTCACCTCCTCCACCTACAGCCCGGCGCTGGAGAAGTATATTGCCCTCGGCCTGCTGGAGGACGGGCCCAACCGGATCGGCGAGGCGCTGGTCGCCACTTACCCTTTGAAGGGTCACAATGTGGACGTCGAGGTGGTGTCCTCCCACTTCTTCGATCCGGAGGGGAGGCGTATGCATGTCTGACCTTCTCTCTCCGCTTAAAGGGCACAGCGACCCCCGGGTCGTCGCTTCGCAAGGAGATCCCGGCGTGGTGTCGATGGAGCGGCGGATTGTCAGTCTGGTGCAGGTCACCGCCTGGCCCGATACGCTGGCTCAAGTGGAACAAGCCGTCGCCACCGTAACCCACTGCGCAATGCCGGAGCGCCCGAGCGGCTCGACGGCACGGGACGCCACCGCCATCATGGCCGTCGGTCCCGGACGCTACCTGATAGAGAGCGACGACCCCGGCTTGCCGACAAAACTGACAACGGCCATCGGAGCGGATCTTGGTGCCGTGACCGATCTCAGCCACGCCCGCAGCGCCGTTCGCATCAGCGGCCCGAAAGCCACCTGGGTGCTGTCCAAGGGTCTCGCCATCGATCTGCATCCCAAGGCCTTCCCTTCCCTGGATGTGGCCCAGTCGGCAATCCATGAGGTCGGTGTGTTGGCGCGCCGTCTTTCCGAAGACAGCTTTGATCTTTATGTCTTCCGCGGCTTCGCGTTATCCTTCTGGGAGTGGCTGACCGAAGCCGCGGCGGAAACCGGCTATCGCATCGACCCGCCCGGCAGCGCCTGAATCAGATCAAAGGGACCCGCATGGGACGTCTGGAGGGAAAGCGCGCCATCATCACCGGTGGCGGCAACGGGATCGGCGCGGCGGCGGCACTGCGCTTCGCCGAAGAAGGCGCGAAGGTCGCCATTCTGGAAGTCAAGAAGGATGCCGGGGAACGCAGCGCCGCCGCCGTGGAAGCGGCGGGCGGCGAATGCCTCTTCCTGGAGTGCGACATCACCCAGCCCGATGCGCTTGAGGCAACCATCAACAAGGCTGTCACCCACTTCGGCGGGCTGGAGATCCTCTACAACAACGCCGGCGGCGCGACGGCCCAGGACGGCAGTTTTCTGGATGTACCGCTGGATGAGTTCTGGCGCACCATCTCCGTGGATCTCTACGGCACCTTCCTGGCCAGCCGTTTTGCCGTACCGCACATCCGTGACGCCGGCGGCGGCTCGGTGATCAACACCTCCTCAATCCGCGCCATGAAAGGCACCCGCGGCGCTGATGCTTACACCTCGGCCAAAGGCGGGGTCATCACCCTGACCAAGGCCATGGCCCTGCAATGCGCGCCGATGAACATCCGCGTGAATGCCATCTCGCCCGGCGCGGTGTTGACGGAGCGGACCCGTGGCTTTGGCATGAAGGGCGACGACGACCGCGGCAACGCCGTCAGGCCGCTGCGCACCGGCCACCCGCCGGAAATCGCGGAGATGGCCCTCTTCCTGGCTTCCGACGAGGCCAGCCTCGTGAACGGCGCAATCATCCCGGTTGACAGCGGCGCTTGCGCGTTTTAGCCAGCAGCAAAAGGAAGTGATGACTTGATCAGGCTTTCCAGTCCGATCCCGGTTCTAAGGATCTTCGACGAGGCGAAGGCCCGAGAATTCTATGTCGATTGGCTCGGCTTCACCGTCGATTGGGAGCATCGCTTCGGCGACAACTTTCCGATCTACCTGCAAATGTCCCGGGGCCACTGCGTCATTCATCTGTCGGAGCATCACGGCGATGCCACCCCTGGCGCTCACCTACGTGTCGACTGCGACGACATCGATGGTTTTGTCTCCGAGCTGAGCGCAAAGGACTACAAGTACGCCAAACCAGGGGAGCCGGAGGAGAAGCCCTGGGGAACGCGCGAGATCACCTTGACCGACCCCTTCAGCAACCGCCTTACTTTCTCCGGCCCGCCGGCATAAGAAAGCGTACAACCGTCATGCTCGGGTCTGTCCAGAGGGTGACAGGGAAAAGAGCTTTCAGTCGCCCCGCAGCTTGGCGACTTCCGTCAGCAGGCCCAGGGTCGAGGCATCGCGGCCGGCAATGGCGGCTTCGCCTTTGATCATGGGCAGGATCTGGCCGGCCAACTGCTTGCCCAGTTCGACGCCCCACTGGTCGAAGGAATTGATGTCCCAGATGATGCCCTGAACGAAGACCTTGTGTTCGTAGAGGGCAATCAGGCGGCCGAGAGTCCGGGGATCGAGCTTGCGGTAGAGCAAGGTGTTGCTCGGCCGGTTGCCGGAGAAGACCTTGTGCGGGGTTAAAGCTTCGATTTCCGCCGGGCTCTTGCCGGAAGCGGCGAGTTCCGCCCGCGCCTCCTCCACAGTCTTGCCGCGCATCAGCGCCTCGCTCTGGGCCAGACAGTTGGCCAGCAGGATCGCATGATGGTCGCCCATCTGTTCCTGCGGCTCCGCCGCCACCAGAAAGTCGCAGGGAATGACGTCGCTGCCCTGGTGAATCAATTGATAGAAGGCATGCTGGCCGTTGGTGCCCGGCTCGCCCCAGACCACCGGGCCGGTGGCGGTGGCGACAGGCGCGCCGGAGAGCGTGACGCTCTTCCCGTTCGATTCCATGTCGAGCTGCTGCAGATAGGCGGCAAAGCGCTCCAGGCGCTGGTCGTAAGCCAAGACCGCATGGGCACTGTAGTCCCAGAGGTTGCGGTACCAGATTCCCATCAGCGCCAGAATCACCGGCATGTTCTGCCGCAGAGGCGCGGAGCGGAAATGGTTATCCATCTCGTGTGCGCCTTGCAGAAACTCTTTGAAGCGTTCCGAACCGACGGCGATCATCACCGGCAGGCCGATGGCCGACCAGACCGAGTAGCGCCCGCCGACCCAGTCCCAGAAACCGAAGGCCCGGGCCGGGTCGATGCCGAAAGCGGCGACGGCTTCAAGGTTGGTCGAAATCGCCGCAAAATGGGCGCTCACCGCCGCCTCGCCCAAGGCCGACACCAGCCAGCCTCGCGCCGAATGCGCGTTGGTCATGGTCTCCTGGGTCGTGAAGGTCTTCGAAGCGACAAGGATCAGCGTCGACCTGGGGTCGAGCCCCTTTAGCGTGTCATGCAGATGGGCGCCGTCTACGTTGGAGACGAAGTGACAGCGCAGACCGTCCTGAACGTATGGCGAGAGCGCGCGGGTCACCATGGCCGGTCCCAGGTCCGATCCGCCGATTCCGATGTTCACGATGTCTGTGAAACGCTCTCCACCGGCTCCAGTCATTGTGCCGGCGCGCACGCCTTCGGCAAAGGCCGTCATCGCCTCCAGCACGCTGCGCACGTCCGGCATGACATCGCGGCCGTCGACGGTGACCGGTGAGTCCGAGCGGTTGCGCAAAGCCGTGTGCAGCACCGCCCGGCCCTCGGTCACATTGATTTTCGCGCCGGTAAACATCCGCTCCCGCGCCGCCTCTAGCCCGGCGGCCTCCGCCAAGGCGATCAGCTTGTCCAGGGTCTCCGGCAGAATGCGGTTCTTCGAATAGTCGAGCAGAAGATCATCGAACCTCAGCGAAAAGCGCTCGAAACGCTCCGGATCTTCTGCAAAGAGATCACGCAAGGCGTGTTTCTCCAGCACCGCCTGGTGCTCGAGAAGATCCTGAAAAACCGCCTGAACCGCCGCCGCCATATCTCTGTTTTCCCTACACTTTAATTCCCGCTGCATCGCGGGCCAGATCCTCTATCTCATTCCAGGCGCCCGCCGCAACTTTGTCCGCCGGCGCCACCCAGGAGCCGCCCACACAGATGACATTGGGTAGAGCCAGATAGCGCCCGGCGGTATCCCGGCTGATCCCGCCGGTCGGACAGAAGCGGATCGCCGCCAACGGCGAGGCCAACGACTTCAGATAGGCGGCACCGCCGGCCGGTTCAGCAGGAAAAAATTTCTGAAACGTATAGCCTTGCTCCAGCAGCGTCATGGCTTCGGACGCCGAGGCCGAGCCGGGCAGCAACGGCACCGGGCAGTCGGCAACGGCGGCAATCAGTCCCGGTGATGCACCGGGCGACACCATGAAGCGGCAGCCCGCTGAAACGGCCTGGGAAACCTGATCGGCGGTCAGGACCGTCCCCGCGCCAACCACAGCGCCCTCGACCTCCGCGGCAATGGCACGGATCGATTCCAGGGCCGCCGCGGTACGGAAAGTCACTTCGATGGCCTTCAGCCCACCGGCCACCAGGGCCCGCGCCAAGGGCACCGCGGTGGCTGCATCGTCAATCACCAGCACCGGGACCACCGGTGCCAGTTCGAGGACCTCTTGGATCCCGGCTTGCTTCTCACTCATACATCAGCTCCAAAAACATGGGCGCCGAGATCGGCCGGTCCGGCCGCCGCCCGGAAGGGGGCGAAGAGTTCGCGGCCCAGACCAAAATGACTCTCCGTCAGATCCTCAGTGACGGCCTCGCGGGCCTGCCAATCCTCGGCGGAAACACCCACCACCGTCAGGCTGCCGGCAACGGCATCGAGGCGCAGCATGTCGCCGTCGCGCAGCTTGGCGATGGGCCCGCCGACCGCAGCCTCCGGCGTCACATGAATGGCCGCCGGCACCTTGCCCGAAGCGCCGGACATTCGCCCGTCGGTGACCAAGGCCACCTTGAAGCCGCGGTCCTGCAGAACACCCAACGGCGGCGTCAGCTTGTGAAGCTCCGGCATGCCGATAGCCTGCGGTCCCTGAAAGCGGACCACGGCAATAAAGTCTTTTTCCAGTTCGCCGGCCTTGAAAGCCGCCATGAGATCGTCCTGGGAATGAAAGATCACTGCCGGCGCTTCGATGACGTGACGTTCCGGCTTCACGGCGGAGATCTTGATCACCGCCTTGCCGAGATCGCCGTCCAGCATTTTCAGGCCGCCGTTGGCGGAAAAGGCCTTGGCGGTGGGCGCCAGCACCGCCTCGTCGTGGCTCTTCGCGGCGCCGGGCTGCCAGGTAACGGTCCCGTCTTCGCTCAGCTTCGGTTCCTGGCGATAAAGGTCGAGCCCCTGTCCCCAGACCGTTGTGACATCGCCATGCAGCAGCCCGGCATCGAGCAGTTCAGAGATCAGGAAGCCCATGCCGCCCGCCGCCTGGAAGTGATTCACATCGGCCAGGCCATTGGGATAGATCCGGCAGAGCAGCGGGACAACGTCCGAGAGGTCGGAAAGGTCGTCCCAGGTCAGTGTGATACCGGCGGCCGCCGCCATGGCCACCAGATGCATGGCGTGATTGGTGGAACCGCCGGTGGCATGCAGCCCGACGACGCCGTTCACCACAGCCCGCTCGTCGATCATCTCTCCGACCGGCGTATAGGCATTGCCGAGTGCGGTAATCGCCAAGGCGCGCTTGGTCGCCTCCACCGTCAAGGCATCGCGCAGCGGCGTGTTGGGATTGATGAAGGAAGCGCCGGGCAGGTGCAGCCCCATGATCTCCATCAGCATCTGGTTGGAATTGGCGGTGCCGTAGAAAGTGCAGGTGCCGGGCCCGTGGTAGGACTTGGATTCCGCTTCCAGCAACTCGTCGCGGCCGATCTTGCCCTCGGCATAGAGCTGACGGATGCGTGCTTTCTCGTCGTTGGGCAGACCGGATGTCATCGGCCCCGCGGGCACGAAAATCGCCGGCAGATGCCCGAAAGAGAGGGCTGCGATCACCAGGCCCGGTACGATTTTGTCGCAGACACCCAGGAAGACCGCGGCATCGAACATGTTGTGGGAGAGGCCGACCGCCGCCGACATGGCGATGACGTCGCGGGAGAAAAGCGAAAGCTCCATACCCGGCTGCCCCTGAGTGACGCCGTCGCACATCGCCGGCACCCCAGCCGCCACCTGGGCGACGCCACCGGCATCGCGCGCCGCCTGTTTGATCTTCTCCGGAAAGACCTCGAAGGGCTGATGGGCGGAAAGCATATCGTTGTAGGCAGTGACGATGGCCAGGTTCGGCACCACGTCGCCTTTCAGGGCTGCCTTGTCCGAGAGGCCGCAGGCGGCGAAACCATGGGCCAGGTTGCCGCAGGAAAGAGTCGAACGCCGCGGTCCGCTTTCCCCCGCCCGCCGCAGACGGTCGAGATAGGCGGTCCTCTTTGCCCTACTGCGGACCCGCAGACGTTCGGTCACCTCGGCCACGCGGTCATGAAGGGTCATCGATCGTCTCCTCGTTTTGCTGGCAGTGTCATCAGGCTCAAGGACACCAATAGACCTGCAGCTTTGCATCGGGGTGACGGAGCACAGCGCGCACCGGCAAGGCTTCGACGTCACCCGGCTGCGAAGCCTGCTCCAGCACCGCGGCCTTCTCCGCCCCCTCAATATGAAGATAAACGGCCCTCGCCCCCGCGACCACGGGCAAAGTCAGGGTTATGCGCGGTTCCCCCGCCCCTGCGGCACGCATCGGCAGCACCAGGGCCTCGCCCTCGGGGTCCATAGCTTCGCCCAAACGGTCGCCGCCGGGAAAAAAAGACGCCGTATGTCCATCAGCCCCCATCCCCAGAACGGCGGCATCGAAAGGCTGCGGCAAGGCATCGATCCGCTGAGTGATTTTCGCGAGGCCGGCCTCCGGATCCCCGGCTTCGTTTACAAGGCCGACAAAGCGCGCCGCGGCCGCCCGGCCCTGAAGCAGTCCGCGCCGGACGAAGCCTTCGTTGGAGCGCTCGTGGCTCGGGGGCACCCAGCGCTCATCGATCAGGGTGATCGTGACCTTTCCCCAGTCCAACGCCTTGGACGCCAAGACGGCGAAGAAGCGGCCGGGGGTACGTCCGCCGGAAACCGCCAGCGTGGCCTGCCGCCGCCTTTCGATGCCGCGGCGCAGATCGGCAGCGACAGCCTCGGCCAAACCCTCCGCCAAGGCGTCGCCATCCGGAAAGTCCCGCCTCTGCGGCGTCGCAGCCGTCACCGCGATTCCTCGTGCCAGGTACGGCCGTCTCGTTCGATCAGCGCGACCGAGGCGCTGGGCCCCCAGGTCCCGGCGGTGTAGGACTTCGGCGCCTCACCGCCGGCCTTCCAGGCTTCCAGGATAGGGTCGACCCACTGCCAGGCGGCATCGACCTCGTCACGGCGCATGAACAGGGTCGGATTGCCGCGGATGACATCCATCAGCAGGCGCTCGTAAGCGTCGGGATTGCGGCTGTCGAAGGCCTGGGCGAAGGACATGTCGAGCGGCACTTGCTTCAGGCGCATGCCGCCCGGCCCCGGGTCCTTGATCATCAGCCAGAGCTTCACGCCCTCGTCCGGCTGCAGGCGGATCACCAGGTGGTTGGCGGCGATGGACCCCGCGCCGCTGCCGAAGATCGAGTGCGGAATTGGGTGGAAAGCCACGACGATTTCCGAAACCCTGTCCGCCAGGCGCTTGCCGGTGCGCAGATAAAAGGGCACCCCGGCCCAGCGCCAGTTGGCGATCTCCGCCTTCAGGGCAACGAAAGTCTCGGTCGCCGAGCTGTCGCCATCAAGCTCGTCCTGATAGGCGGGAACCGCGCCGCCGGCAGAGGCGCCGGCGGCGTACTGGCCCCGCACGGTCATGCGCTCCATGTTGTCGCCGGTAATCGGCACCAGGGCCTTCAGGACCTTGAGTTTTTCATCGCGCACCGCGTCGGCATCCATCGACATCGGCGCTTCCATGGCCACCAGGCAAAGCAACTGAAGGATATGATTCTGCACCATGTCGCGCAGCGCCCCGGCGGTGTCGTAATAACCCCCACGCCCCTCGACCCCGATGTTCTCCGCCACCGTGATCTGGACATGATCGATGTGGGCCGCATTCCACAGCGGCTCGAAAAGCGCATTTGCAAAGCGCAGCGCCATCAGGTTCTGCACCGTCTCCTTCCCCAGGTAATGGTCGATGCGATAGATCTGATGTTCGTCGAAGACAGCGCCAACCGCCGCGTTGACCGCCTGTGCGGTTTCGAAGTCCTTGCCGATGGGCTTTTCGATCACGACCCGGGTTTCGGCATTCATCAGCCCGTGGCGGCCGATGTTGGCGCAGATCGGCCCGAAAAGCTCCGGATTGACCGCTAGATAGAAGGCGCGCACGAATTCGCCGTCACCGGAGAGCTTCTCTTTGAGTTCACCCCAGCCCGCCTCGCCGGTACCGTCAACGGCCGTGTAGCAGACCCGGTTGAGGAAATGCTCGACGGCCTCCGGCGTCCGGTCCTCGGCGGCGACAAAGCGTTCGATGGCATCGCGGGTGGCATTGCGAAAGGCCTCGGCGGACATGTCTCTGCGGGAAACGGCCAGAATGCGGCTCGGCCCGACGATCTGTCCGGCACAGTCGCGGTGGAACAACGCCGGCAGCAGCTTCCGGTAGGACAAGTCACCGGTGCCGCCGAAAACGATCAGCTCGAAGGGATCGACGGGAATGGTCTGTGCAGTCAATGCGGAATTCCGGGAACTGAGAGATGGAGGACTGAGCCGCCGGCTGCGGAAACTTCGACAGGGCTGTCAGGCATCACAGCGCCGCGGCACTAACTCAATCTTGTTGATGAAACGCGCCTTTCATACCCGATTGGACCCCTCCTTGCCAATGGTGGTTTTTGCGCCGCAACAAAACGCAGAGCGGATATTGATGAAAGGCCCCCGGGAAACCATCTCTTTTCCAACAGGTTGGACAAGAGGGAGCGGATAGAAGGTAATGCGACAAGCAACGGCAATTTCACCCAGAGCCCTGGCCCTTGCCCTTTCCGCCGGCCTGTTTTGTTCGTATGCGGCCTATTCCGTGAAACCCGCCTTCGGCGACGGCCATGTCACCAGCTCGGCCCAGGCTGACTTCCGTATCGTTACCTTGGCGGAAGGTCTCCAGAATCCCTGGGGTCTGGCGTTTCTCCCGGACGGTTCGATGCTGATCACTGAGCGCAGCGGCGACCTGCGCCTCTTCCAGAACGGCCGGCTCGAAGACCAGGCCATTGCCGGCGTGCCGGAGGTGGTGGCCCGCGGCCAGGGCGGCCTGCTTGATGTCGCCATTCATCCTGAGTTCGCCGAAAACCGCCTCATCTATCTCTCCTACGCCGGACCGGGAGACGGCGGCGCCAGCACCGAAGTGGCACGCGGGAGGCTCGAGGGCATGGCGCTGGAGGATGTAGAGGTTCTTTTCCGCGCCGTCCCAAAGTCGGGCGGCACCGGCCATTTCGGCTCGCGCCTTGTCTTTGCCAACGACGGCAAGCTCTTCATCAGTCTCGGCGACCGCCGTCAGATCCGCGAATCGCAAAACCTGGGCAATCATATCGGCGCCATGATCCGCCTGAACGACGACGGTAGCGTGCCGGATGACAATCCCTTCATCGGCCAGGCCGGGGCGCTGCCGGAAATCTTCTCCTACGGGCACCGCAACGTACAGGGCATGACCCTGCATCCGGAAAGCGGGGAGATCTGGGCCCACGAGCACGGCCCGCGCGGCGGCGATGAACTGAATCTGCTGAAAGCGGGTGCCAACTACGGCTGGCCGGTCATCACCTACGGCATCGATTACAGCGGCGCAATCATCTCCCACAAGACCGAGGCCGCCGGCATGGAACAGCCGGTCGTCTACTGGGACCCCTCCATCGCCCCCAGCGGCATGGCCATCTATGACGGCGACAAGTTTCCGCAGTGGCAGGGCGACATCTTCGTCGGCGCCCTCGCCCACCTCCACCTGCGTCGCCTGGAGATGGAGGGCGATCGGGTCGTCGACCAGGAATCCCTGCTCGTTGATCTTGGCGAGCGTATCCGCGATGTTCGCTCCGGTCCCGACGGCTACCTCTACGTCCTCACCGACAGCGGTGACGGCCAATTGCTGCGCCTGGAGCCGGCAAGCTAGAGACCCGGGATTCAATCGGATAATATACTTCCATACCCCTTCAATAAACCCACATAAGATACTGATTTAAAATGCATAAAAAATAACTTCTATCCCCGATTGAACGCTTTACCCTGATGTAGCGACCAAGGAGCGTGGACGGTAGCCGCCGCCCCACCATGTTTCCTTGGACCAATCAGGGGAGTGTCCCAAATGTACCCGTTTAAAACTTTATGCTTTAGCGTCGGCGCTCTGGCAGCAGGCCTCGCCTTCTCAGGCCCGGCACTGGCACAAGCCCAGTATTCCGAGTATGTCGACAGTATTCAGCTCTCACGCGCCGAAGGTATTCATATCGACGTCGTGCTGCAGAACACCTCAGCCAACAAGGATTTGAACGCCGTCAACATTCAGCCCAAGAGCAACACGCTGGAGCTGGATCTGTTCGGCCATATTAAGTGCAGCAAGGACAAGAAAATCGAATCCCATAAAGCCCGCGCCTATTTCGGCCCGGTGAATCTGGTGAACGATCAGATCAATGCCACCACCGCTCTCTACGAAGACGGCGCGGCTTTCCCTGGTTTCACCTTGTGGACGGGGAACCTTAATGGATGGGTCACTGAGGCCAACGAAGACATCCCCTTCTCCATCCCCCTCGCGCAGATCAAGCAAGGCCCCCCCGCCGTTCGCTTCGATCCGGTTGCGGAGCTGAATAAGAAGCTCCAAGCGCATATCGGCGAAGGTAAAAGCAAGGCATCTTTCTATCAGAAGGAACAATTCTTCACTGTCCAGCGCCCGATCACGCTGGCGGGCTGGTGCAAAAGGTCTCCGGGTGTTGCTAAGGCCGGCTACAGGACCGTCATGATGGCGCTCACCATCCGTTACGAGGGCGATCCCCAGGTCAAGGAAACACCGGTGCTGAGCCCGAAGATCGGCGGCCAGCAGCCCGGTCAATTCCAGGTCGGCGATCAGCCGTTCAAGATCACATCGATGACCTTCCAGCCCGACATGCCACACTACGTCGGGGGCTGCCCGGATGAAGCCACGATCCGGGTGGACTACATCGGCCAGGGCAGGGGTGAGATCCGCATCCGCGTGAACGATGGCGGTCAGACGATCTACGACTCGCCGAAGATCGCCTTCGATGCGAAAGACGGCAAACAGTCCCACGACTTCCAGATCGCGGTGCCGAAGCCGCCGCAGCACCAACTGAATCAGACCAAGCACCACAATCTGAAGGTCTATGTGCGTGGCAAGGGCGAAGAGGAACAGTTCTGGCCGGCCCACTACCAGCAGATGGACGCGGCGCTGTGGAAACACCGCTGTACGCCGGTCCTGAACCCGGTTCTGGGCGGCGCCAACACCGGCCAGAAGGGCGGCTACCAGCAGGGCGGCAACCAAGCCAAACCGGCGGTCATCCCCAAGCTGAGGCTGAACACGGCGCCGGCCAAGCCGAGGCCTCAACGGGCGCCTGTCAATTAACGGAAGCGAGCAAAAAGCCCCGCCGAGCGCGGGGTTTTTTCATTGGCCGGGCTCCGACTTCCTGCGTGGCAAGGCTGTCCGAACCTGTCAGTATTCCGCCTCGTTTCGCCGCTATCCATAACAACCGCTATCGTCCCGGGATGCCCCAGAAGCCCCTGCGCACGGCAGAGTTCGTGGCGCTTTTCTCGCTGGTCACCGCGCTGACCGCACTCAGCATCGATGCGATCCTGCCCGCGCTGCGCGCGGTGGGCGATGCCTTGGCGGTTGCTGATGCCAGAGACACCCAACTGATCGTCACGCTGTTTATCCTGGGCATGGTCTTCGGCGAGATCTTCTTCGGCCCGCTTTCGGACGCCTATGGCCGCAAGCGGGCGATCCTGATCGGCCTGCTGATCTATGGGTTGGGAACGGTGATCGCCATGGTGGCCGACTCGCTTGAGCAGGTGCTGATCGGGCGGATCATTCAGGGCATCGGCGCGGCCGGCCCCAAGATCGCCTCCCGCGCCCTGATCCGCGATCTCTACCAGGGCCGGGCCATGGCACGGATCATGTCCTTCATCTTCATGATCTTCATCCTCGTCCCCATGCTCGCCCCGGCCCTGGGCCAGGCGGTACTGCTGGTCGCCGACTGGCGCGCCGTCTTCATTCTGTTTCTTGTTCTGGCGGCCATTGTCGCGCTCTGGCTTAGCCTGCGGCAACCCGAGACGCTGCCACCGGAGCGGCGCATCCGCTTTTCCCTGGGGCCGATTCTGAGCAACGCTGCGCTGATTTTTCGCCACGCCAAGGTCATGGCCTATACCTTCGCTGCCGGCCTGATGTTCGGGGCTCTGCTGCTTTACCTCAGCACATCACAGGCGATGTTTCTGGATCTCTACGGTGTTGGCGAACTCTTCGTCCTTTACTTCGCTATTCTCGCGTCAGGCCTCGGCCTCACTTCTTATCTGAACAGCCAACTTGTCATGCGCTATGGCATGCACCGACTCTCCGTCATCTCTCTGGTCAGCATGGTCGCCTGCGCCTCTGCGCTGCTGCTCGTCGCCATTCAATACGACGGCGTGCCACCCTTCCCGGCCTTCATGGTTCTCTGCTTCCTGATGTTCTCTTTCATCGGCCTGCTGTTCGGCAACGTAAATGCCATGGCCATGGAGTCCCTGGGCCGCGTCGCCGGACTGGGCGCTTCGATCATCGCCTCAGTCTCAAGCCTGGTGGCGGTGATCCTGGGCGTTGCCGTCGGGCGCTTCTACGACCAGACGGTCTTCCCTTTGACTCTCGGCTTCATTTTCGCCGGCTTGGTAGCGCTAGCCCTAATCCTCGCTGCAAAACGCAGCAACGCCGGCGAGATATAAGCCGTCTCAGTCGAAAGCCCCGAGAACAGCCGTCAGGTTTGGGCCCAACGCCGGAGAAAGATAGCCGCCCTCCTGGACCAGCACGGTCGGTAAACCCAGGCTGTCGATGGCGGCGCCGATGCGCGCGAAACCGCCGGTGGTAACCTTTAACCCATTAAAAGGGTCTTGCTCTGATGCATCGAGCCCCAGGGCCACGACCAGAACCTTCGGCTTAAAGGCCCGCAGGGCTTCCGCGGCGACTTCCAGCGCCGTCAGGAAGTCTTCATCGCCGGCACCAAGGGGCAATGGCAGATTGAGGTTTGCCCCCTCGCCCTCCCCGCCGCCACGCTCGCCCGCATGGCCCCAGAAAAACGGATAGAGATGGTTCGGATCGGCGTGTACCGAGACCGTCAGCACGTCCCCGCGCTGCCAGAAAATCCCCTGGGTCCCGTTGCCGTGGTGAACGTCGACATCGAGGACAGCAACCGTACCCATGTGCTTGCGGAGATACTGAGCCGCGATGGCGGTGTTGTTCAGGAAGCAGAAACCGCCGGCCATGTCGGCAAAGGCATGATGCCCCGGCGGCCGGCAAAGAGCGTAGGCGGCACGTTCGCCGCCTAGAACCGCATCGGCTGCGGTCAAAGCCACATCGGCAGCCGCCAGGGCCACCTCAAAGGTCTTGGGGCCGATCGGGCAGGCCGTGTCCGCCATATGCCAACCGGCCTTTCCGACGATGCTTTCAGGGTAACCACCGGCTTCATGGCGGTTCGGATGGACGTTTGGGATCACCTCGGGGGAAGAGCCCGCGAAAGCCGCCCAGGCCGCCGGCGCCTCTTCCAGAAAACGCAGGTAATCCGCGCTGTGCACCGCCGCCACCGGATCACGCCCAAAGCGGCGCGGCATCAGGATTTCGTGCCCGGCCACCTCCAGCGCCTTGTGCAGCCGGGTTGCGCGCTCCGGCACCTCGGTGCTGTCGCGGCGCTCGCCGCGGACCAGGAAAAACCTGGGGTGATGGTTCTCGTGCTGCGGATCGTAATAAGCCTTCATGAAACTGCCCCCTTTACCGCTGCCACCCCTTTGACTTGCGGTATTGTCCCCCTTGATGGCAAAGACTGTGTTCGCCCGGCCAACGACCCGTCAAGCCGAAACAGTACCGCCGCGTCATTGCGGGAAGCCCGAGGAAAAGCCATGCAGGACGACATTGAAATCCGGACGATGTCCCGCCCCGAACTGGAAATCGCCATTGGCTGGGCCGCTGACGAGGGCTGGAATCCGGGTTTGGCCGACGGCGATTGCTTCCACGCAAGCGATCCCGAGGGCTTCCTCATGGCTTTCAAGGACGGCAGCCCGGCCGCTTCCATTTCGGTGGTCGCTTACGGGGCGGACTACGGCTTCCTGGGGTTCTATATCTGCAATCCGGCGGTTCGCGGCCAGGGGCTCGGTTACCGCCTCTGGCAGGCCGGGCTGCAACGCCTGGACGGACGCTGCGTCGGCCTGGACGGCGTCGTCGACCAGCAATCCAACTACAGGAAAGAGGGTTTCGTACTGGCGCACCGCAATGTGCGCTACGGCGGTACTGTCGCCTGCGAAGCGCCTGAGGACCCGCGGTTGCGGCCCATAGCGCCGGGGCAAATCGCAGCAATCCTGGCCTATGATCGCCCCTTCTTCCCGGGGCCCCGCGAGGCCTTCCTGAGGTGCTGGCTGAGAGCAGGCGAGAGCCGTCGAGGTTTCGTCGTGATCAACGAAGATGGTGTCGCCGGTTACGGGGTGCTGCGCCGCTGCCGTGAAGGCTACAAGATCGGTCCGCTCTTCGCGGAAAGTCCGGCGGATGCCGACCTGCTGTTCCGTGCACTCGCCGCCGGGGCCGGAAATGCGCCGATCTATCTTGACCCGCCCGAGCCGAACCGGGAAGCGATCAGCCTGGCCGAACGCTATGGCCTGCAACCGGTGTTCGAGACCGCCCGGATGTACCGGGGCGCTGCCCCGGCACTGCCGCTGCAGCAGATCTTCGGCATCACCACTTTCGAGCTTGGTTGAAAGCCTGCCTGGCGCACCCGGGTTCACCTGTGAGCGCGGATTGACTTGCCGTCACCCGCAAGGTGCGGTAAGGCCGCAATCCGGTTTCTACCTTCTGTGACGACCTGATGAGCGTAAGCCTATGACCCTGTTGGCGCCGACCGCCGATCAAGCGAAAACGACCCCTTTCGCCCTCAACGCCGTGCCAGCGATTCATTTCGGCCCCGGCCGCAGTGAAAGTCTGGCGGAGGACGTGAAGGCCGTTTCCAAAGGGCGGCGGGTGCTGCTGGTCGCCGACGCGGCATTGGTCGAGCTTGGCATGGTAGCCCCCCTGAGCGGCAGCCTGGAAACAGCCGGTGCGGTCACCGAACTCTTCGCCGATATCGCCGGAGAGCCCAAGGCCGCTCAGATCGATGGGGCGGCCGAAGCCGCCCGTAGGCTGCGGGCCGATGCCGTCATCTGTCTTGGCGGCGGCTCCGCCCTCGACATCGGCAAGCTGGCCGGCTGCATCGCCGCCGATAAACCCGATGCAATGACCTATGCCCTGGGCGCCCGCCCGCTGCCTGCAACGAGCCTGCCGAAAATCTGCATACCCACCACGGCGGGCACCGGCTCGGAACTTTCCGCCACCAACATCTTCTCCAACCCCGAAGGCAAGAAAGTCTGGATCTGGGGTCAGGAAACCAAACCGGCGCGGGTGATCCTGGACCCCCTGCTGACTCTTTCTCTGCCGCCACACCTGACGGCCTGGACCGGCCTGGATGCTTTCGTTCACGCCCTGGAGGCCTGCACCAACCGGCACAGTCATGCCGGCGCCGCACCGGTCTGCCACCAGGCCCTGGGTTTGATCGCGGGGGCGCTTGCCACCGCCGTCGAACAGCCCGGCGATGTCGAGGCCCGAGGCGCCATGCTGCTGGGCTCGGCCTATGCCGGAATCGGCATCGACAACTGCGGTACGGCGATCGCCCACAATATTTCCCATGCCCTGGCCGCCCTGGCGCCCATCCATCATGGGCTGGCCACCGCCCTGGCGCTGGAGTTGACCCTTGGCTGGTCGGTGGAAGGTGAAGCCGGGCCCGAACAAGGAGCCTTCACCGCCGCCGCCAAGGCCTGCGGACTGGCGGGCGCCGATGAGCTGCCCGGCTGGTTCTCGGCGCTGATGACCCGCTGCGGGCTTGAGCGCCGACTCCCCGATGCCTTTGCGGGTTTCACGGCTGAGGATCTCGCCCGGGAGATGCGCCGTGAAGAGAACCAGCCCATGCGGGCGGCAACAGTGCGGACGGTGGGCGAAGACGATATCGACCGCTTCGCCGCCGCCACCTTGGCCCTCGCCTGAACAGCGATCCCAAAGCACAGAGTCCGAAAGCACAGAGACATGAGCCTCATCGAGAAGATCGACGTTACCCACCACCGGCTGCCGCTGGACCCGCCTTTCGTCGCCTCCTGGGATGGCCGCCCGCGGCGGCACTTCGACGTCACGGTGGTACGGGTCACCGACAGCGAAGGCCGGGTCGGCTTTGGTTCCGGCGACCTGATGCTGGGCCTTGAGGGACACGAGGATCTCTTCATCGACCAGGACCCCCGGCATCTGGAGCGTCACTATGAGGTGCTGTCCCATATCCAGTTTCACTACGGCCGCTGCTGGCCGCTGGATCTGGCGCTCTGGGACCTGACCGGCAAAATCATGGGGGAGCCGGTCTGGCGGCTGCTGGGCGGGCGTTCCGACAGGGTCCGCGCCTATGCCTCATCCGGTGTATTACGCGATCCCGGCGCTTTGGCGGAAACGGCCGAGCGTTTCGCCGGGGCGGGCTTCGCCGCCATGAAGATCCGCTTTCACCGCGGCGACTGGCGCGATGACATCCGGGCCCTGGAGGCGGTCCGGGAAAAGGTCGGCCAGCGGCTCGAACTGATGGTCGACTGCAACCAGGGCTGGCGCATGCCCTGGGATACCGAAGCGCCCTGGTCGCTGAAGGACGCGGTCACGGTGGCGCGGGAGTTGGAACGGCTGGGTATCTTCTGGATGGAGGAGCCGCTGCACCGGTCCGACCGTGATGGGATGAAGCGCCTGCGCGACCGGGTCGACGTGCGCATCGCCGGCGGCGAGATGACGCGCGAGCTTTATGAGTTCCGCGACCTCATTGCCGAAGGCTGCCTCGACGTAGTGCAGCCGGATTGCGCCCTGGTCGGCGGCATCACAGGCCTGCGCCGCATCGCTGTCATGGCCCGCGAGTTCGGTCTGATCTTCACCCCCCACACCTGGTCCAACGGTTTCGGTGTCGTGGCCAACACTCACCTCACCGCCGGCATCGGCGAAGCGCCCTTTATCGAGTTCCCCTACGATCCGCCGGAATGGAGTCTGGAGCGCCGCGACTATCTGATGGATCAGCCTTTCGATCACGAAAACGGCTGGCTGGTGCTGGGCGAGGAACCCGGCCTTGGCGTTACGCTGGACGAAGACCGGCTGGCGGCAACGCGCCTAAGCTAAGGCCCTGGCGAACTGCCCCGGCGTCACGCCGTAAACCCGCTTGAAATGACGATTGAGCGCCGACTGGTCGTAGAAGCCGACAGCCGCAGCGGTCTCGGCCAGCCCCTGGCCCTCCGTCAATAGACGGCGTGCCTGTTGGAGACGGATCTGGGTCAGGAACACATGGGGCGGCAGTCCCCTTTCCTTCTTGAAGCAGCGCACCAGATGAAAGGCGCTCATCTCTGCCAACTCGGCAAGCTGGGCCAAACTCACCGGCTCGGCAAAGTGTGCCTGAAGAAAATCGGCGACGCGGTCGATGCGGCTGCCTTCGCTGCCGACGCGCCGGTCCTTCGGCCGTGGGCTGCCGTGACGGCGATAGAGCCGGGACATCCCTGCAAGCAGCGTGGATTCACGCGCCAGAAGGGAGCCATCGCTTTGGGAAGCCGCATGCAGGTCGTGAAGCGTTGCGAAGAGCATCGGGTCGTGCAGCTTGTTGATCACAAAGGCCGAGCCGGCATCACTCGGCATCTCCAAGTCTTCGGCAACCCGGGTCAGCGCCTGCTGATCCAGATAGAAGGCGCGGTAGCGCCAGCGGCCGCTGCGCCCCATGCGCCCGGCATGGGGCTCCCCGGGATTGAAGACCAGCACCGAGCCTTCCTCCGCCTGGTCGGAGATGCCTCTGGAGTCGAAAACCGCGCCGCCCCGCTCCGTCACCGCGATCACCAGTTCGTCATGCACATGCGGTGCGAATTCATGACTGGTGAAGTCGGCGTGCATCAACAGCGTCCCCGGCAGGGCGGCGTCGCCCCAGAGTTGGCAACGATTATGTGGTATACCTCTTCCCATCGTGAGCAGTTTGACTCCAATCAAAAGTCAATGCCAATGCCAGTACCCTCACCAAGCCTGAAAGACAGCGATGAAGGATCTTAGTGAAGTTCCGAACTACCTGCACTCGACATACAAAATGCTCCTGGCGGCCTTTCCAAATGGTCCATCCGAGGATGATTACCTCGCTCTCCTCTCAATCCTGGCAGAACGAATGAGTCAGAAGGCATTAGGAGACGTAATTGAAGACCTCGGATACTGCGGAAAACGCTCTGGATACAATGATGTTCTGACCGCTGTCTCCGACCAACATCGACCTTGCAGCGAGTCCATTGAAAAAGCGCGCAGACATCTACAGGCATATGGTTTTGATGCTTGGCTTGCAGAAAACACCGATTAAGAGGCAAGAAAGCCGCCGTCGATACAGAGGTTGTGGCCAAACACGAAGCCGGCCTCTTCCGATGCAAGCCAAAGCACCGCGGCGGCTACCTCCTCCGGCGTTCCCAAACGCCGGGCCGGCAGTGTGGCCGCCACGGCGGCCCGGTCGCCGACACCTGCGGCCAGCATCATGGGTGTTTCCACCCGGCCCGGTGAGATGGCGTTGATGCGGATACCCTGCCCGGCATACTCCATTGCCGCCGAACGGGTGAGCGATAGCAGCGCCGCCTTTGAGGCGCAGTAGAGCGCCAGGCCGGTGTTGGGATTGCGCACCCCACTGACCGATCCGTTGTTCACGATGACTCCACCACCATCTGCCAGCATGACCCTGATTTCGGCCTGCATAGCGAGAAAGACCGCCCGCAGATTGGTGTCGAAGACCCGGTCATAGGTTTCCAGCGATTGGTCAGCCAAAGGCGCCCGGCGCTCCTGAAACCCGGCATTGTTGAAGGCGATGTCGAGGCCGCCTAGGCGCGCCGCGGCTTCCTCGACCAGTGCTTGATTCGCGCTGCTCTCGGTCACGTCCGCCGCGAAGAAGGAAAGACTCCCCGGCAGGGCTTCGCCGGCGGCCACGACTTCCGACGCCTGCGCTTCGTTGCGCCCGGAAAAGACAACGGCTGCACCTGCCTCGGCGAAAGCCAGGGCCGTGGCCCGGCCGATGCCCGAGGTGCCGCCGGTTACCAGCACCCGCTTGCCCTGAAAGCGCCCCGGGATCACAGCCCACCGGCTTTCATAGCTCTTCCAGCCCGATCTTCACGCGCCTGTTGTGGCGGCCTTTGTTCTCGACCTTCAGGATCCGCAGATGCCGCGACTCTCCGGTCGAGGTTAAATGGGTACCGCCGCAGGCTTGGCGATCGAGCCCGGCGATCTCCACAATGCGCACCGAGCCGTCCGGCTGAGGCGGCGGCGTCACGGCCTTGGACCTGAGAGTGCCGCGCTCCCGCGCTGCTTCCGCCAGCGGCAAGGCAAAGGTCTTGATCGCCAAGTCCTGATCGATCACATCGTTCATCGCCGGCTCCATATCCCGCAGCCGTTGATTGTCGGCGCCAGGCAGATCGAGGTCGATGCGCGCCGTCCCGTCGCCGGAGATGTTGGCGCCGGTCACCAGCGCACCGTCGAAGGCCTGAAAGGCCAGCGCATTGACGATGTGCAGGCCGGTGTGGAGTTGCTGCATCAGGAAGCGGAAGTCCGGATCGATCTGCGCCTCGACGGTGCCGCTCAATTCCAGCGGCTCAGCGAGGAGATGCCAGAGCCTGCCGCCCTGCTGTTCCAGGCTGGTCACCTCCACCGCACCGCCCTGCCAGACAAACCGGCCCTGGTCCGGCGGCTGTCCGCCGCCACCGGGGTAAAAAGCCGAACGATCGAGCACCACCGCACCGGGACGGCTGTCGGTCACCCCCGCTTCGAAAGTCAGCAGGTCCGGGGCGTCATGACAAAGGTAAGCAGCCATAGATCCTTCCAAGGCGTTGCCGGAAGAGACCAGCAAAACAGAAGGACCTCAGGCAGTATTGGCGAATCTTGCCGTGCTGCTCATAGCAAGAAAACCGGTGCCGAGATGAGTGCCGGTGGCCCATGCTTCGAGACGGGCCTTTCGGCCCTCCTCAGCATGAGGTCGTGCCTTGGCAGCGAATATCGACCTCATCCTGAGGTGCGGAGCAAAGCGAAGCCGCGAAGGATGTGCCGTGAGGTTCGACGGCACCGCTTGGCCCTTATTCCGCCGCGACGAAAGCCTCGATCTTCTCGACCTTGGCGGCGCAGAACTTGAACTCCGGGATCTTGCCGAAGGGATCGAGCTGCGGATTCGTCAGCATGTTCGCCGCCGCCTCGTTGAAGCAGAAGGGGATGAAGACCATCCCCTCGGGCACGTCGCGGTCGGCGCGCACCGTCAGGGCGATTTCGCCGCGCCGCGTGCCGACCTTCACCATGTCGCCGGCCTGCAGGCCCATTATGGAAAGCTGGCGCGGGTTGAGGCTGGCCACCGCCTCCGGCTCCAGGCTGTCGAGCACCGAAGCCCGGCGGGTCATGGCGCCGGTATGCCAGTGTTCCAGCATGCGGCCGGTGGTCAGCACCAGGGGATAGTCGTCGTCCGGCAACTCGTCCGGCGGCACCAGCCCGGCGGGCACGATCTTCGCCCGGCCGTCACCGGTCGGGAAACCCTCGGCAAAGAGAATCTCGTTGCCCGGCACGTCAGGACCGTCGACCGGATAGGTCACCGCGTCCTCGCTGACCAGGCGATTCCAGGAGATGTTCTGCAGCGAGGGCATGACCTCCACCATTTCGGTGAAGACATCCTTGGGGTGGCTGTAGGACCAGTCGAGACCCAGGCGTGTCGCTAACTCCTGGATCAACTCCCAGTCCTGGCGCGCCTCGCCCGGCGGTTCGGCGACGGGCCGCGCCAACTGAACCTCGCGGTTGGTATTGGTGAAGCTGCCCCATTTCTCGGCATGGGCCGAGGCCGGCAGGATGACATCGGCATGCCAGGCGGTCTCGGTCAGGAAGATATCCTGCACGACGAGGTGCTCCAGTTTCGCCAGGGCCTGACGCGCATGAGCCTGATCGGGATCGGACATGGCCGGGTTCTCACCCATGATGTACATGCCCCTGATCTGCCCGGCGATGACAGCGTCGACGATTTCGACAACCGTCAGGCCGCGTTTGGGGTCCAACTCGGTGCCCCAGAATTCCTCATAACCCTTGCGGACATCTTCGGCCTCGACCGACCTGTAATCCGGGAAGACCATGGGAATGAGCCCGGCGTCGGATGCGCCCTGCACGTTGTTCTGGCCGCGCAGGGGATGCAGGCCGGTGCCCGGCCGCCCGACCTGGCCGGTGATCATGGTCAATGCGATCAGGCAGCGCGCGTTGTCGGTGCCGTGGACATGCTGGGAAATCCCCATGCCCCAGAAGATGATCGACCGCTCGGAGCGGGCATAGAGCCTTGCCACATCGCGGATCGTAGCCGCATCAATGCCGCAAACCTCCTCCATCGCCTCTGGTGAAAACTCCTGCACCATGGTTTTCAGTTCTTCGAAACCGCTGGTGTGGGCCTGGATATATTGCTGGTCGGTCAGCCCTTCTTCGATGATTGTGTAGATCATCGCGTTCAGCAGCGCCACGTCACGGCCCGGCTTGAATTGCAGGTGCGCATAGGCATAGCGGTTCATCTGCTGGCCGCGCGGATCCATGACCACGATCTTGGCGCCGCGCTTGGCGGCGTTCTTCAGGAAGGTTGCCGCCACGGGATGGTTCTGGGTCGGCCGCGCCCCGATGATGATCATGCAGTCACTGTCTTTGGCCGCAGTGAAAGGCGCGGTCACCGCGCCGGAGCCGATGCCCTCCATCAGTGCCGCCACCGAGGAGGCATGGCAGAGGCGCGTGCAGTGATCGACGTTGTTGGTATGGAAGGCGGTGCGGATCAGCTTCTGGAAGAGATAGGCTTCCTCGTTGGAGCCCTTGGCGGAACCGAACCCGGCCAGCCCGGCAGGGCCGTTTTCCTCATAAACCTTCTTCAGGCCCCCGGCCGCCTTATCGAGCGCCTCTTCCCAGGTCGCTTCGCGGAAGTGGGTCCAGGGATTGGTCGGATCGACCTGATCATCCCACTTCTTGGGTGCATCCTCGCGCCGGATCATCGGCTTGGTCAGACGGTGCGGCGAGTAGATGTAGTCCCAGCCGAAGCGCCCCTTCACACAGAGCCGGTTCTGATTGGCCGGGCCGTTGCGTCCATCGATGTAGAGGATCTTGTCGTCCTTCACATGCACCTTGGTCTGGCAGCCGACGCCACAGTAGGGACAGAGCGTATCAACCGAGCGGTCTTCGAAGTGCACCCGGGTGCCGTTCTCGTCGAGCAGGCTGGCCTCCATCAGCGCACCGGTCGGACAGGCCTGGACGCATTCCCCGCAGGCAACGCAGGTCGACTCGCCCATGGGATCGTCGAAATCGAAAATCACCTTGGAGCCATGCCCTCGGAAGGCCATGCCGATGACATCGTTCACCTGCACTTCGCGGCAGGCGCGGACACAGAGGTTGCAGTTGATGCAGGCGTCCAGGTTCACCGCCATGGCCGGATGGCTGACGTCCGGTGCCCAGGTCTCCCGCGCCGGAAAGCGGCTTTCGGTCACGCCGATGTCCGATGCCCAGTTCCAGAACTTGCTGTCCGGATCGTGGGAGGTCTCGCGCTTGGGCTGGTCGGCGACCAGAAGTTCGAAGACCAGGGCGCGGGCCTTTTCAGCCCGCTCGCTGGCCGAGGTTACCACCATGCCCTCACGCGGCTCACGGATGCAGGAGGCCGCCAACACCCGCTCGCCCTCAATCTCCACCATACAGGCGCGACAGTTGCCGTCGGCGCGGTAGCCCGGCTCCGGGCTGTAGCAGAGGTGCGGCAGCTTGGTGCCGGCTCGTTCGGCAGCCTGCCAAATGGTCTCCCCCGGGAAGGCCTCGACCTCGCGCCCGTCGAGGGTGAAGCAAATCGTCTGGCTCGCTTCCTGCAGGCTCATTTCAGCTCCTCCGGAAAATACTTGAGGACAGATGTCAAAGGATTGGGCGCGGCCTGACCCAGACCGCAGATGGAAGCATCGCGCATGACCTGGCAAAGCTCTTCCAACAGCGGCACGTCCCAGGACTTTTCGCCCATCAGTTTCACGGCTTTCTCCGTGCCGTTGCGGCAGGGCGTGCACTGGCCGCAGGACTCGTCCTCGAAGAACCGCATCAGGTTCAGGGCCGCCGCCTTCACGTCGTCCTTGTCCGAGAGGATCACCACGGCGTGGGAGCCGACGAAGCAGCCGAACTTGTCCAGGGCCCCGAACTCCAGGGGCTGGTCGCCCATGGCCGCGGGCAGGATACCGCCGGAAGCGCCGCCGGGCAGATAGGCATGGAAGCTGTGACCCTCGGCCATGCCATCGCAGAACTCGTCGATCAACTCCTGCACCGTGATGCCGGCCGGGGCCAGTTTTACGCCCGGCGACTTCACCCGCCCGGAAACAGAGTAGGAGCGCAGGCCCTTGCCGCCGTTGCGGCCCTCCGCCGCGAACCAGTCCGCACCCTTCTCGACGATGTCGCGTACCCAGTACATCGTCTCAACGTTCTGGTTCAGGGTCGGCTTGCCGAACAGTCCCACCTCGGCGATGTAGGGCGGGCGGTGCCGTGGCAGGCCGCGCTTGCCTTCGATGGATTCCAGCATCGCCGACTCTTCACCGCAGATGTAAGCGCCGGCGCCCCGCCGCAACTCGATCGGGCAGTGCTTCGTCAGGCCCGCCGCCTCCAGCCTGGTGATCTCACGGCGGAGGATTTCGAGCACCGCCGGATATTCGTCGCGCATATAGATATAGCAGCGCTCGCAGCCGACGGCCCAGGCGGCGACAAGGGTTCCTTCCAGGAAACGGTGCGGATCACTTTCCAGATAATGCCGGTCCTTGAAGGTACCGGGTTCGCCCTCATCGCCATTGATGGTCATCAGCCGCGGGCCGGGGAAACTGCGCACGATCTCCCACTTCTTGCCAGTCGGGAAACCGGCCCCGCCGAGACCGCGCAGCCCTGAGTGGGACAAGGCCTCAACCAGGGACTCCGGGGTGCGCTCGCCGGCCAAGCAGGACCGCAGCAAGGCGTAGCCGCCCGCGGCGTCGTAGGCGTCGAAATCGCTGTACGCGGGAATCTCGGCATGATGGTCCTGGTCGACCGCCGCCGTCAGGTTCTCGACCGTCGCGTTGTCGACGTGACGGTGGCCGACCTCGGCCACCGGGGCGCAGTGGCAGCGGCCCATGCAAGGCGCGGGCACAACGCGAACCTGATCGCCGACGGCTTTGGGCAGGTCTTTCAGGAGATCCTGGGCGCCCATCATCTCGCAGGTAATCGAGTCACAGACCCGGATCGGCAGCGGCGGCGGTGGCGCCTCGCCGTCCAGCACGATGTCGAAATGGGCGTAGAAGGAGGCGACCTCGAAAACAGCCGCCATCGGCAGGTTCATCTCTTCCGAGAGCGCGCGCAGATAACGCGCCGCCAGATGGCCATACGCGTCCTGGATCAGATGCAGATGCTCGATCAGCAGATCGGGGCGCCGCGGCCGGTCGCCGAGCAACGCCTGGACCTCCGACAAGGCCTCCAGGTCGAGCTGCCGGCCTTTGGGGGTCAGGGGAGCTTTGCGCCGGCCTGAACCTGGATGAATCTGCCGCTCAAATGGGCGCGGCGTTCCCTCTGGCATCGATCTCGTCTCCGATCCTACAGCAACACGTCGGGGACCGTTGAAACGGCCTCTTTTGTCCAGGGGCGACAATAGACCCTCAGGCCCGATTTACTAAGGAGATTTGTAGCCTTACCGGCACCCAAAACTTGGCTGTGACCGACGTTTTTGACGACTTTGAGACAGAACCGCAGGTCGCAGAGGGCGCGCAGAGGCAGCAGGGATTCCAATGCCTTCGCCCAGGGCTCTGCCATTGCCCCCCTCACGCTGCCCTGAGCGCCTGGCGGACCGTCTGGCCGATCTCGGCGGCCGAGGTGGCAACCGTGACCCCCGCAGCGCGCAGGGCTTCGATCTTCTCGGCCGCGCCCCCCTGGCCGAAGACGTTCACCGTGCCGGCATGGCCCATGCGGCGTTCGGTCGGCGCGTGAACGCCTGCCACGTAGGCCACCACCGGCTTGCGGGACCGGTTGGCCTTCAGATAGGACGCCGCCTCTTCCTCATCGCTGCCGCCGATTTCCCCCAGAAGGACCACACAGTCCGTGTCCGGGTCCTGGAAAAAGAGTTCCAGGCAGTCAACGAAACCCAGGCCGTGCACCGGATCACCACCGATACCGATGGCCGTCGACTGTCCGAGGCGCTGGGCGGAGATCTGCTCAATCACCTCGGAGGTCAAGGACGCGGATCGCGAGGCGATGCCGACCTTCCCCGACCGTTCCAGATGGGCCGGCATGACCCCAATCTTGCAGCGCCCGGGGCTGAGGATGCCTTGCGAATTCGGCCCGATAAGGCGTGTCCCGGAACCCTCAAGGCGGTGTTTCACCCTGACCATGTCGAGCACGGGGATCCGTTCAGTCACGCAGACCACCAGCGGGAGTTCGGCATCTATGGCCTCGATGATCGCATCCGCCGCCGCGGCCGGCGGCACAAAGACCGCCGAAGCCGTCGCCCCGGTCGCCTCCACCGCCTCGGCAACCCTGTCGAAAACAGGCAAGCCCAAGTGCCTGCGCCCACCCTTGCCGGGCACGACACCGCCAACGACCTTGGTGCCGTAAGCGATGGCGCGCTCCATGTGGTAGCTGGCCTGTTTTCCGGTGAAGCCCTGGCAGATCACCTTGGTGTCGTTGTCGATGAGGATGGCCATTACGCCGCCTCCTTCCCGGCGGCAGCGGTCACCATGTCCGCCGCCTGCCCGACAGTGTCCGCAAAGCTGACCCGCACACCCTGAGCCTTCAGGATCTTGCGCGCCAACTCGCCGTTGGTGCCCGCTGCCCGAAGAATCAGCGGGACCCGCAACCCTTCCGACTTGCAGGCCGCCGCGATGCCTTCGGCAACTGTGTCGCAACGCAGGATTCCGCCGCCATAGATATTGACCAGAATCGCGGCAACCTTCGGGTTGCCCAGCAAGAGCCGGAAACCGTCGGCGACCTGGTTGCGGGTTGCCTCCGGCCGGATGTCCATGAAATCCGCCGGCTCGCCGCCGCGCTGTTTCAGAAGATCCACCGTCGCCAGAGCCAGGCCGGCACCGTTCACCATCACCCCGATGTTGCCGTCCAGATGCACGTAGTTCAGCGCAAAACGCTGTGCTTCCAACTCCGTCGGATCGAGGTCCTCTTCATCGCGCAGCACCGCCAGATCCTGATGACGGAACAAAGCGTTGTCATCCAGGATCATCTTCACGTCGAGCGCCGTCAGAGAGCCGTCGTTGGTGAGGGCCAGCGGATTGATTTCGATAAGACTGGCGTCGAGATCATGAAAGGCCTTACAGATCCCCTTCATAATTTCCACCGCCTGAGCACGTGCTGCGCCGTCAAGCCCAAGCCGGGCAGCGAATTCCGCCGCCGTCCCTTCGGCGAGGCCCGTGGCCGGGTCGACCGTTAGCTGCAACATCGCTTCCGGGGCGGCTGCCATGCGGTCTTCTATGTCGCTGCCCCCGTGTTTTGCCGCGATCAGCGATACCCGCCCCAAGCTGCGGTCCACCAGCGCGGCGAGATAGATTTCGCGGGCGGCACCGACCGCTTGTTCCACATAGACCTTGCGGACCAGCTTGCCCCGGGCGCCGGTTTGCGGCGTCACCAGCCGCTGCCCCAAGAGAGCTCCAGCGGCCGTACCGACAGCCTCGCTGCTGGAGGCCATGCGGACCCCGCCGGCGTCATGACGCCGCCCGGCATGGATCTGGGCTTTCACCGCCCAGCTGGCCCCGCCGAGAGCCTCGGCCGCCGCAACAGCTTGTTCCGCGGTCGACACCACCTTGCCCTTGGGACAAGGCACGCCAAAACGGCTCAACAGCTCTTTTGCCTGGTATTCGTGAAGGTTCATGGTCCGCCCGCCCCTTTGTCGTTCTTATGGAAAAACAGGGCCTAAGGCCGCTCTTCAGCCTCAGTGCTTCAACGCTCAATCTTCTGGTATATGGTATACCAGAAGGCAGCAAACGGCAATCTCTTTCTCTTGTGCCCTGCCCCAGACCTGAAGAGCGCTGCGCTCAGGCTGCTCTGTCTGAACCTCCACGCATCCGGTCGCGGATCAGCTTGAAGAGGGGCATCAGGATCAGAATGATCGCGATTACAGTGATCGTTCCGGAAATCGGCCGGGTCACGAAGATCGAGAAATCGCCATCGGAAATCATCAGCGATTGCCGCAGCTTCGGTTCGGCGATGGGCCCCAGGACGATAGCCAGGACCGCCGGCGCCAGCGGATAGTCCAGCTTGCGCATCAGATAGCCGACCACGCCGAAGACGAGCATCAGCCAGACATCGAACAACCGCTGTGTGGCCGCATAGCCGCCGATCACGCTGAGCGCGAAGATGACCGGCGCCAGAATGGTGAAAGGCATCCGCAGCACCCAGAGAAACAGCGGGATCATGAAGACGTTTGCCAGAAGCGCAAAGAGGTTCGCGACATAGAGACTAGCGGTGAGGCCCCAGACCAACTCGGGCTCGTCGACGAACAGCGTCGGGCCCGGAGTGATGCCCCATATCACCATGGCCCCCAGCAGGATCGCGGTTGTCGGCGAGCCCGGAATGCCCAGGGTGAGCATCGGCAGCATGGAACCGGTGGAGGCGGCGTTATTGGCCGCTTCCGGCGCGACCACGCCCGCCACCTCACCCTTGCCGAAGTTGTCGGCGTTCTTGCTCGTCATCTTGGCGACGCCATAGGCCATCAGCGCCCCCGGGGTCGCACCGGCAGCCGGCAAGATTCCGACAAAGTAACCGAGGAAAGAGGAAGACACGGCGATCTTCCAGGTGCCCAGGAGTTCCTTCACGTTGCCCAGCATGCGGTTCACGGTGATCACCGCCTTTGACATCGTGCTGTTGCCGCGGCTGACCTCGATGGTCCAGAGCATCTCGCCGATGCCGTAGATGCCGATTGCCAGGACCAGGAAGTTGATCTGGTTCAGGAAGCCGTCGAGGTTGAAGAGCAGCAGCCGCGGCTCACCGGTTATGAAGTCGAAACCGACGGTGCTGAGAACCAGGCCGATGGCGATGGAGAAAATGGTTTTCGGGATGTCATCGCCACTGAGACCGACGAAGGTGGCGAAAGCAAGCAGCATAAGGGCGAAGATTTCCGGATCGCCGAAACTGAGCGCGACCGAAGCCAGCGGCGGTGCGAAGCCGGTGAACAGGATGACCGACAGGGTGCCGCCGAAAAAAGAAGCGACGGCGGCCGCCAGCAGGGCTTTGTCCGCCAGCCCCTTCAGGGCCAGGGGCCTGCCGTCGAAGGTGGTCGCAACGGCAGTCGAGGCGCCCGGAATGCCCAGCATGATGGAAGAAATCGCCCCGCCATACATGGCGCCGTAGTAGATCGCAGCCAGGAAAATGATCGCCGACGTCGGCGGCACGAGAAAGGTCATCGGGACCAGGATCGCCACGCCGTTCACGGAGCCCAGACCCGGCATGGCGCCGATGAACAGACCGACGACGACGCCCAGCACTACCAACCCGAGATTCAAGGGTTGGAAGGCAATCAGGAAACCATCGAACAGGTGTTGAAGAATCTCCACGGGGACTCGCTCTCTACCTCAAAGTTGGTGTCAGACCCTCATGCCCCGGCCCGAAGGCAGAAGCGGAAATCGCCCTCTTGCCCCTGCGGGCCTAGAGAAAAATGTCGTACAGCGGAAGGAAAAGCGGTTCGAGATAGCCTTTCGGCATGATCACCCTCAGAGCCACATCGAAGAAGAAAAACACCACGACCGGGGCGGAAAGCGCGATCGCCAGCGTTGTCGTCCAGCTATGGCGCCCTAGGAAACGTATGTAGTAGATCAGGAAAAGCGGCAGCGCCCCGAAAACACCCAGCACATGGATCAGCGCGATCATGGCAGTTACGCCGCCACCAACCAGGGCAAAGCGTTGTACGGCATCCCGATCCATAAAGGGTTGATTGGACTGCGACGGCGGGCTGGAGCGGCGGAACCAGTTGATGACGATCCAGACGCAGGACGCCAGCATGATCGCCGCAAGCCAGAAAGGAAAGGCACCCCCACCCGGCCCTTCGCCGGGCAGCCAGCCGATGGGAAGTTCCGCGGACTTCCACATCAGGTAGATGGAAAAGGCCGCCAGCAAGATAGCCGTCGTGAGTTCTGCACGGCGCATGATGGCGGCCCTCCCCTATCCCAGGATGACTTTTGTGGAACCGATGGCGTTGCCTAGAGGGCGCCCATCCGCTCCAACATCTGGCGGTGGTTTTCCCGCTCTGCCATCCAATAGCTCTTCAGCTCTTCACCGGTCATGAAGGCGCCCTGCAGGGCCCGCTTGTTGCGGTAGTCCTGCCACTCCGGCGAGTCGAAGACCTTTTGGAAAAGCGCCTGATAATAGGCTGCGGCTTCGTCGCTCATGCCCGGCGCACCGACGACGGAACGCTGCATCAGGTAAACGAAATCCTTGCCCAGTTCCTTGAAGGTCGGCGCATCGGGGAAGATGTTGATGCGTTCGGTCGTGAAAGCCGCCAGCGGCACGGTGTCGCCGGCCTTATAGAAACCTTCCTGTTCGGAGGGATTGTTCACCGTGGAGTTGGCGTGCTGACCGGCCAGCTGCTTGGCCACAGCGCCACCGCCCTTGTAGGGCACGTACTTCATCTCCAGGCCGTAGGCCGCGTTGAGGAAGTCGGTGAGCAGTTGGTCTTCCTGCAGTTTGCCGGTCCCGGCCATGACCCAATCGCTGCCGGCGGCTTTTGCCTTGGCAACGAAATCATCAACGTTCTTGATGCCGGAGTCTTTGTGAACCCAAAGCAGGAAAGTGTCTTCCGCCATGCGGGCAATCGGCGTGAAGGTCGCAATATCGATCTTCAAGTTCGGCTGCCGCAGCGGTGTCGTGTAGAAGCTGTTCAAGGTCACCATGATGGTGTGATCGGGGTCGGACTTTGCCTTCCCGTTCAGATGAATCAAAGCTTCCGCACCGGAACCGCCAGGCTTGTTGATCGGTGTCAGGGGCTTGGACGCCCAACCGTTCTTCTCGATCACGGTCTGCAACAGACGCGCCATCTTGTCGGCGCCGCCGCCCTGGCCGGCCATGATCACGAACTCAACAGGCTTCTTTGGTTCCCAGGCCTGCGCCGCCGTGCTTACGAAAGTGGAAAGCGCGGCCCCAAGGCCCGCAACCACAGCACAACCCATGATCACTCTTCTTGAAACGTACATTGTCCTAACCTCCCGGTTTTTGGATAGGCCCTGAGGGTATTCCCCATTAAGTTGAAAACCCAGCACAAAGTCGGCTTGACAGCGTATCCCGTTATTTTTCTTGCATCTCCACAGCCTTTCGGACCTCAGCTATGGCATGTGGTATACAAAATACCGTCATAGCCAACCGAGGTCCACTATTCTTATCACCGAATTGAAATTTCGTTAAAGGTGCCGCACTGCAACAATTGCAGATGTTTCTACTGGATTTCTACTCTCTTCGACTAAATCGTTATTTGACAGCCTCTTAGAAGGTTCTGTCAGGCCTACCACCGCATGCAATTTGAACGAGAGACGCAGCCTATTACGCAGACGCAAAAGAACGATTATAAATCAACCTGAAAGCTAAGGGTGAACATGCTTTAGCGGTATTGTTGCAAAATCATCGACTTAAGTATATGCAACTTGGGCGCGCAATACACAAAAGAGGGTGAAGCCGGAGGATTACCCGACCCTTTGGCCCGGCCCGATCCCCCTGCTAGTGCATCAGCACGATCGGCATGTCCGCGTGGTCAACGACATGCTGGGTAACCCCGCCCATGACCAGTTCGCGCCGCCGACTCTGGCCATAGGCCCCCATCAGCAGGCAATCGGCGTCGATTTCTTTGGCGCCGGCCAGAAGGGCTTGGCCCACCGCTGAGGGGGCCGCTTTGAAGCCGCGCAGGACGGCCTCGATGTCGTGGACGGCAAGGTAGTCTTTGGCCTCCTCGGCGGACACCGGCAGATTCTCGCCTTCCCTGGTCAAAAGCGTGACCGAATCGGCCTTGTTCAGCAACGGCAGGGCCGCAGTGACGGCACGGGCCGATTCGCCGCTGCCGTTCCAGGCAATTGCCACCCGCGCGCCTACGGAGGCGACTGGTTTCGGCGGACACATCAGAACCAGTTTGCCGGTTTCCATCAGGGCCGACTCCAGGGTATTGCGGCCGAGGTTCTGTTCGTGGTCCGGCTGCGCTACAGCGATCAGATCGGCCAACCGACCCCGCAGTCCGATCACCTGGGCCTGCTTGCCGGTTTCCTCCCGCCAACTGGCCGAGACGTGATCACGCGGCCAGGGACCGTCATCCAGTTCGGGAATGTCCCGTTCGCGGCAGTATCGGTCGAAGAGTTCGCGGACCTTGTTTTCCTCTTCGTTCGCCAGGGTACCGGCGGAGGCGACGATCTCCTTGCGCAGGGTGGCCGGAACGAAGACGCCGAAGGGGATCAGGTCCTCGGGCCGCGGGCGACAGTGCAGCGCTTCCAAATGGGCATGGTGGCGGCGGGCGAGGCAGAGGGCGTGATCGAGCACGCCCTCGCCTTTGCCGTCACCGCGCAGTGGAACCAGGATCGTACGAACGGTCATCGCAGATGCTCCTTTCGCCGATCCTGTTTCAGGGCTTCTAGAAGAGACCCTGAATCAGGCCGGCCTGATCGAGATGAATGGAATTGGCGGCGGGAACCCGCGGCAAACCGGGCATGGTCATGATCTCGCCGCAGATCGCCACGATGAAGCCGGCACCGGCGGACAGCCGCACTTCGCGCACCGGCACGGCGTGACCCGAAGGCGCCCCGCGCAGGTTCGGGTCAGTCGAGAAGCTGTATTGAGTCTTGGCCATGCAGACCGGCAGGTGACCGTAGCCGGCATCCTCCCACTGCTTCAACTGATCGCGCACCTTCTTGTCGGCGATCGCTTCGCTGGCGCCGTAGATCTGCTGTGCGATGGTGTTGATCTTCTCGAACAGCGGCAGTTCGTCGCCGTAGAGAGGCTTGAAGGCAGCCGCACCGCTGTCGATGAGCCCGACGACCTTGTTGGCCAGTTCCTCGGTCCCTTCCGAGCCCTTGCCCCAGTGTTCGCAGACCACGGCATCGACGCCGAGACCCTGGGTGAATTCCTGGATCGCCGCCAGCTCCGCCTCGCTGTCCTTGATGAAGCGGTTGATACCGACCACGGCCGGTACGCCGAACTTGGCGATGTTGGCGATGTGGCGGCCAAGGTTTTCCAGGCCTTTTTTCACCGCCTCGACGTTCTCGTCACCAAGTGAGTCCTTGGCCACGCCGCCGTGCATCTTCAGCGCCCGCACCGTCGCGACGATAACAACCGCTTCCGGCTTCAGCCCGGCCTTGCGGCATTTGATATCGAAGAACTTCTCGGCGCCCAGGTCGGCGCCAAAACCAGCCTCGGTCACCACATAGTCGGCCAGCTTCAGCGCCGACTTCGTGGCCGAGACCGAGTTACAGCCATGGGCGATGTTGGCGAAGGGACCGCCGTGAATGAAGGCGGGATTGTTCTCCAACGTCTGCACGAAGTTCGGCATCAGCGCGTCCTTCAGCAGCACCGTCATCGGGCCCTCTGCCTTCAGGTCACGGGCATAGATCGGTTTGCGCTCGCGGGTATAGGCCACCACGATATCACCGAGGCGCTTCTGCAGGTCTTCCAGGCCATCCGCCAGGCAGAAGATCGCCATGACCTCCGAGGCCACGGTGATGTCGAATCCGGTCTGGCGCGGGAAACCGTTGGCGACTCCGCCCAGTGAAGTGACGGTATCGCGCAGGGCCCGGTCGTTCATGTCGAGCACCCGGCGCCAGGAAACCCGGCGCTCGTCGATGCCCAGTTCGTTGCCCCAGTAGATATGGTTGTCGATCAGTGCCGAGAGCAGGTTGTGTGCCGAGGTGATGGCGTGGAAGTCGCCGGTAAAGTGAAGGTTGATGTCCTCCATCGGCACGACCTGAGCATAGCCGCCGCCGGCGGCGCCGCCCTTCATCCCGAAGCAGGGACCCAGCGAAGGCTCCCGCAGACAGATCATCGCCTTCTTGCCGATACGGTTAAGCCCGTCGCCCAGGCCCACTGTCGTGGTGGTCTTGCCCTCGCCCGCCGGGGTCGGCGAGATCGCGGTGACCAGGATCAGCTTACCGTCCGGCTTGGACTTGACCGACTCAAGATAGTCGAAGCTGACCTTCGCCTTGCTCGGTCCATACTGCATAAGGGCGTCGGCCGGCATGTCGAGCTTGGCGCCGACCTCGGTGATCGGCTTCATGCTGGCTTCGCGGGCGATTTCGATATCGGACTTGGGCATCTTCTGGTTCTCTGCCTGTTATCTATTGATTGCTGTGTTTCCCGCCGTCCCGCAACGACTCTGTGGAACGGAAACCCAAAGCCTCCCGGTTTAACCGCCGAGGGCCAACCCTTCAACCAAACCGGCCTTTGCCGCAAAATCGCCGGCGGAAATCTTCTTGTCGTCATGGGGGCGAACCCGCTCGACCCGCACCGCGCCGCCCACAGCCGCGACCGTGAAGCTGTCACCGTCAACGGCGATGATCCGGCCCGGATCGCCCTCGCCCTCAACCTTGCGGGAGTCGAAGATCTTCACTTCATTGCCGTTGAAGGTAGTCCAGGCGCCCGGCGCCGGATTGGTCCCGCGAATCAGGTTGTAGACCTCGTCCACCGGCTTCGACCAGTCAATCTCCGCATCGGCCTTGCGGCACCAGCTTTCGTAGGTCTTCTTGCTGTGGTCCTGGTCGATCGCCGGCGCCTTGCCGTCGCGGACCAGGTCCACCGCCTCGACCATGGCGTCCACACCCATGGGGAAGAGCTGGTTGAAATACAGCGTACCCAGGGTGTCGTCGGGACCGATTTCCACGGTCTTCTGCAGCAGGACCGGGCCTTCGTCGAGGCCCTCGTCCGGCCAGAAAATCGTCAAGCCGGTTTCCTTGCGGCCCATGATGATCGGCCAGTTGATCGAACTGGGGCCGCGGTGCAGCGGCAGCAAGGAAGGGTGATACTGGATCGTTCCCTTTTCGGGAATGTCGAGCACCGGCTGGGGTACGAAAAGCGTCACATAGGCCATGACGCAGAGGTCGGGCGAAAAGGAGCGCATCAAATCTTCGGCTTCCGGGGTCTTCCAGGACGCCGGCTGATGCAGCGGTAAGCCCTTTTCCAGCGCGAACTCCTTCAGGGGATCGGTCGGCCGCCCCTCCTTATCCGGCGCGCAGAAGACACCAACGACGTTCTCTCCGCGCTCCAAGAGTTTCTCGAGAACAGCCTTGCCGAAGGCCTCCTGGCCATGGACGACGATCCGCATTCCTGCACTTCCCCCGTGTTATGCCCGACCCCGAAAGGCCGGATTGATCAACCGTGATTCCCGCCGGACCTGCTGATCCGGCGGCGACATCAATCGTTCACTCTGCGGCGGCCTGCTCGGGCATGTCGCCCAGCGCGCCACTGCTCCAAGTCTCTTGGATTTCCTCCTCCGAAAGGCCCAGAACCTGTCCCAGGATCTCATCGGTATGCTCGCCCAGCAGAGGTGAACGGGTCACCTCCGAGGGTGAAGCCGACAGTTTCACCGGGTTGCCGACGGTCAAATACTTGCCCCGTTCCGGGTGATCGACCTCGACGATGGTCCCGGTCTCCCGCAGGCTCGGCTCCTCCGCCAGTTCCTTCATGGAGAGGATCGGCCCGCAGGGAATGTTCAGCGGGTTGCAGGCCTCCATGACCTCGAACTTGGTCTTGGTCTTGGTCCAGTCTTCGATGGTGTCGAAGATCTGCGGGATCTTGTCGAGCCGCGCCTCCGGCTTTGCATAGCCGGGATCTTCCTTCCACTCCGGCTTGCCAATCAGATCGCAGATGTTGCCCCAGACAGCCGCCTGGGTGATGAAGTAGACATAGGCGTTGGGATCGCTCTCCCAGCCCTTGCACTTCACGATCCAGCCGGGCTGGCCGCCGCCTGAGTCATTGCCGGCCCGCGGCGTGGCTTCGCCGAACCCGATGCCCTGACCGAACTGGCTGTATTCCTTCAAAGGTCCGTGTTCCAGGCGCTGCTGATCGCGGAGCTTCACCCGGCAGAGGTTCAGCACGCCGTCCTGCATGGCGGCCAGAACGCGCTGCCCCTTGCCGGACTTCTCGCGATGATAGAGCGCCGTGACGATGCCAAGCGCCAGATGAAGGCCGGTACCGGAATCGCCGATCTGCGCGCCCGTTACCGTCGGCGGACCGTCCAGGAAACCGGTCGTCGAGGCCGAACCGCCGGTGCACTGGGCCACGTTCTCATAGACCTTGCAGTCTTCATAGGGACCCGGACCGAAACCCTTCACCGAGGCATAGATCATCCGCGGATTGATCTTCTGCACCTGCTCCCAGCCGAAGCCCATGCGGTCGAGAGCACCGGGGGCGAAGTTCTCCACCAGCACATCGCAGGTCTCCACCAGCTTGGTCAGGATCTCCTTGCCCTTGTCGCTCTTGGTGTTGAGCGTGATAGAGCGCTTGTTGTGATTCAACATGGTGAAGTAGAGGCTGTCGACATCCGGGATATCGCGCAGCTGGCCGCGGGTGGCATCGCCGACTCCGGGCCGCTCGACCTTGATCACGTCAGCGCCGAACCAGGCCAGCAGCTGCGTACAGGTGGGGCCTGACTGCACATGGGTGAAATCGAGAATGCGGACGCCTTCTAGAGCTTTCATTACGGGCTCCTGTTCCTGAGGAGTTGATACGCTGGCGCTGGATTACTTCTTGGAAACCACAGACTGCGGATTGAGATTGCCGATGCGGCCACTTTCGGTGCCGGCGTTTTCGTCGATGACGGCGTTCACCAGAGCCGGCCGCCCTGAGTCCATCGCTTCGTTCACGGCGCGCTGCAGCTCGTCGGGCGAGGTCACGTAGTAACCGGCGCCGCCGAAAGCCTCCATCATCTTGTCGTAGCGGGCATCCTTGACGAAGACAGTCGTCGCCGCGTCGGCGCCACCGGTCGGATTGACATCGGTGCCGCGATAGATCCCGCCGTTGTTGAACACGACCACACAGACCGGCAGGTTGTAGCGGCAGATCGTTTCGATCTCCATGCCGGAAAAACCGAAAGCGCTGTCGCCCTCGACGGCCAGCACCGGATGCCCTGTCTCCACCGCCGCCGCGATGGCCTGGCCCATGCCGATCCCCATGATGCCCCAGGTGCCGACATCCAGGCGCTTGCGGGGCTTGTGCATGTCGATGATACCGCGGGCGAAGTCGAGGGTGTTGGCGCCTTCGTTCACCAGAATGGCGTCGGGCCGTTCGGCGATGATGGTCTTCAGCACACCCAGCGCACCGTGAAAATCCATCGGCACGTTGTTGTTGCGCAGCCGCGGGGCCATCCGCTCAATATTGGCCTCTTTCTTCGCCGTCACCGCCTGGATCCAGTCCGCCGGCGGCGCGCTCCAGTCGCTGCCCATGCCATTCAACAGCGCAGAGACGCAGGACCCGATATCGCCGACCAGGGGTGCGGCAATCTCGACGTTGCTGTCCATCTCCTTGGGCTCGATATCGATTTGAACGAACTTCTTGGGCGCCGTCCCCCAGGTCTTGCCCTTACCGTGGGAGAGCAGCCAGTTCAGGCGGGCGCCGATCATCAGGACGACATCGGCCTCCTTCAGCACCAGCGAACGGGCCGGGCCCGCCGACTGCGGATGGGTGTCCGGCAAAAGCCCCTTGGCCATGCTCATCGGCAGATAGGGAAAGCCGCTCTTTTCCACCAGCGCCCGGATTTCCTCGTCGGCCTGCGCATAGGCCGCGCCCTTGCCGAGAATGATCAGCGGGCGCTTGGCACCCTTCAGGACCTCCAGAGCCCGCTCCACCGCCTCCGGCGCCGGCAGCTGGCGCGGCGCGGCATCGATGACCTTGACGAGAGAGGCCGCACCGGCCGCCGCGTCCATGGTCTGGCCCAGCAGCTTTGCCGGCAGATCCAGATAGACGCCGCCGGGGCGCCCGGAAACCGCCGAGCGGATCGCCCTTGCAATGCCGATGCCGATGTCCTCGGCATGCAATACGCGGTAAGCGGCCTTGCACAACGGCTTGGCGATGGCGAGCTGGTCCATCTCCTCATAGTCGCCCTGCTGCAGATCGACGATCTCGCGCTCCGAGGAGCCGGAAATCAGAATCATCGGAAAGCAGTTTGTCGTGGCATGGGCGAGCGCCGTCAGGCCGTTCAGGAAACCGGGGGCCGAGACCGTCATGCAGACGCCCGGCTTCTTTGTAAGGTAGCCGGCGATAGCGGCGGCATAGCCCGCATGCTGTTCATGCCGGAACGACAGAACGCGCAAGCCCTCGGCCTGCATGTAGCGCCCCAGATCGGTGATCGGAATGCCCGGCACGTTATAGATCGTGTTGATGTCATTGAGCTTCAGCGCGTCGATAACCAGATGAAAACCGTCCGTCAGCGCCTGCGGCGCCGTACCCTCGTCTGCGCTGTTGTCCTGAACCAGCGTGTCGATTGCCGGGTCGCTCATGCCTGTCTCCATCGTTCCTAGTGCTTACGGAAGTGCGCCGGTTGTCCACGGCGTCACTTGATATGGTTCTCAGTCGAGGTAGTCGACGTGCGCCTCGATGTGCGCCGCCAGATTCATCGTATGCTCGCGCGACAAGCGCTCCGCCAACTCGGTGTCCCGCGCCTCCAGCGCTTCAATGATATGCAGGTGGTCGATGATCGAGCGCTTCGCCCGGTCCTGCTCCGAAATGGTGCGCGCCCGGATGCCCTTCATATGAATGAAGAGCCGGTCGGCGGTTTCCTTCAGCAGGGCGCAGCCGCTCAGTTCCAGGATCGACTGGTGAAACTCGATGTTGCGGTCCGAGTATTCGTCGATGTGGGCCTGGACCTGCCCGTTCTCGAAACTGGTGAAAAGCTTTCGCAGCGAGGCGATCGCCTCATCGGAGGCATTCAGGGTGATCAGGCGGGCCGCCATGCTCTCCAGCGCCGCCCAGACCGTGATCATTTCCAGGATTTCCTTGCGCGACTTGCGCACGATGAAAACGCCGCGCCGCGGGATCACGGTCACCAGCCCTTCCTGCTCGAGACGGGCCAGCGCCTCGCGGATCGGGGTTCGGCTGATCCCAAGCTGCTCGGAAAGTTGCCGTTCGTCGAGCTTCAGCTGCGCATCGTCGGCATAGATGTTCATCGAGGTGATGCCCTCGCGCAGCGTCTCGTAGATATGCTCCTTCAGACTGAAGGTGCTCTCGATCGGCTTCACTTGGAGCTTGTTCGGCAGCATCGGAGGAGGATCGTTCGGTTGGTTTCAGGGGCAGAACCGGCACCCGTCTCAGTCGTCTGGTTCTTGGTATACCATAGCCCAGGAACCACGGGGCGACAACAAGATTCCCCCGCTTTTCCGTCAGCCGATTCCCCTTAATATCCTCATGTATCTTCCGAAAACAGGAAGACAGTATCCTGTTTTGTTTGGATTTATAGCCCCCAGCGGAGAGCCGGTGTGTGGACCGGCGCATCCCAGAGCGTAGCCAATTCGTCGTCCAGCATGGCGACGGTCAGGGAGCAGCCGGCCATCTCCAGAGAGGTCACATAGTTGCCGACCAGTTGGCGCGAGACGGTGATTCCGCGCCGGGCCAGCAGTTGCCGGGCGGCGTTGAACATCAGGTACAGCTCCATCAGAGGGGTGCCGCCGAAGCCGTTCAGCAGAACGAAAGCCTCGCCCTTGGCCTTGTCGCCCAGGTCGGAGGCGATCGCCTCCACCATCTCCTCGGCGATTTCGTTGGCCGAGGCCAGGGCGACGCGGCGGCGCCCGGGCTCGCCGTGGATACCCACGCCCATTTCCATCTCACTGTCGCTCAGTTCAAAGGTCGGCGTACCGGCGGCGGGCACGGTGCAACTGGTCAGTGCCACGCCCATCGAGCGGGTCACGGCATTGGCGCGGTCGCCCAGCGCCTTCAGCGCGGCGAGGTCGCGTCCCTCCTCCGCCGCCGCCCCCAGGATCTTCTCGACGAAAAGCGTACCGGCAACGCCGCGCCGCCCGGTGGAGAAGGTGGAGGTTTCGACCGCCACGTCGTCGTCGGTCAGCACCGTCATGACCTCGCCGCCGGCCATCTCCGCCGCCATTTCGAAGTTCATGACGTCGCCCTCGTAGTTCTTCACGATGAAGAGCGTCCCAGCGCCGCCGTCGACCGCTTCGGCGGCGGCCAGCATCTGATCGGGTGTTGGCGAGGTGAAAACCTGGCCCGGGCAGGCGGCATCCAGCATCCCCTGCCCCACGAAGCCCGCATGCAGCGGTTCATGACCGGAACCGCCGCCGGAAATCAAGGCCACCTTGCCTGGCTTCGGCGCGGCGCGGCGAATGAACTTGTGCTCGTCCCCCAGGGTCAGGATATCGCCATGGGCCGAAACAAAGCCGTCCAGGCTTTCGGTCAGGATGGTTTCCGTGGCATTGATCAGCTTCTTCATGGCTTCCTCCCTAAGGCGCGCCCGGCGGCGGCGCTCAGTTGTCCCTGTTCTCTTCGAATAGCTCAGCAACCTTTTGGACGAAGTCTTCGACGACTTTCTCCAGGGCCCGGTTACGGCTGTCGTCACCCAGATCGGGCAGTTGGATGCGCAGTTCCCGCTTCGGGGCCGCATCCTTGATCAACTCCAGGCGCCGCGGATGCGCCCGCCCATAGGCCGCCAGAAAGGCTTCACGTTCGTCGACCGAGAAGTGGCAGATCTCGAAAATGATGTCCAGGTGGCGCGCCGGGATGGGAACCGTGTAGGCGGGATTGGAGATTTGCGAGATGAAGCTGCGGTTTTTTCCCAGGGCGGTGGCGAGGCGCTGGCGGGTGCCCGAAGGGCGCTTGTCCAACACCGCCTGCAGAACCGTCTTGTAGGCGGCCACAGCATCACTGCTGTCCTGCACCGAACCCTTGGGTAGCTTAGGCATGAGCGTTTGCCAGATCGGTCTCGGCAATGGCAGCCTTTGCACGTCCCAAGGCCAAGGGCGCCACGGAGAGGCTGCGCAGGCCGCAGCGCAGGAGACCGGGAATCTCTGAAGGCTCGCCCCCCGCATCGCCACAAAGGCTGACGTCGCGCTCGATGGCGGCAGCTCCCTCGATCAGCGAGCGGATCAGCTTCAGCATCGCCGGATGGGCGGAATCGTTGAGATCGGCCACAGCCGCGATGTCACGGCCCGCCGCGGTGACGTATTGGGTGAGATCGTTGGAGCCGATGGAGAAGAAAGCCGCCTCGGCGAACAGCTCCGGCGCAATGGCGGCTGCCGGCACCTCCACCATCATCCCCAGGGGTGCTTCACCACAGGCAACGCCCTCGGCCCGCAGAGCGACCAGCGCTTCCTCATAAAGGCGTTTCGCCTTCGTGAGTTCCTCCGGACGGGTCACCATGGGCAGCATAATCTTCAGGTTACCTTCTGGCGCAGACCGCGCCAGAGCCCGCAGTTGCACCCGGAACACCTCCAGCCGCGCCAGCGAGAGACGCAGGCCGCGCAGACCGAGGAAGGGGTTGGACTCGTTATCCGCGGTCAGTCCGGCAATCGGCTTGTCGCCGCCGGCATCCAGTGTGCGGATGACGACCGGCTTGTCACCGGCCCAGCGCAGAATGCGGCTGTAGGCAAGATACTGCTGCTCCTCATCCGGCAAACCGCCGGGCCCGTGGAACAGGAACTCGCTGCGCACCAGACCGATGCCGTCGCAATCCGCCGGATCAAGGTCGTCGAGTTCGTCCGGGTCGGCAACGTTGATCATGACGGCAATCGCCGTGCCGTCGCCGGTGACCGCCGGCTTGCCGCGATAACTTTCTTCAAGCTGGCGATTGCTGCTGGCCGCTTGCTGGCGCCGGGTAAAGGCGTTGCGCTCCTGGTCATCCGGATCGACAATCAATATGCCGTCGTCGCCGTCCAGCAGAACTTCCCCCGTCTCCGGCAGGTCCGCATCCCCGAGGCCGACCACCATGGGCACCCCCCTTGCCCGGGCGAGCATGGCGACGTGGCTGGAAGGGCTGCCCTGGCGCAGCGCCAGCCCCCCGCCCCGGCTCCAGTCGGTTTCCAGAAACCGGCTCGGGGTGATTTCATGGCCGGCGAGCACAGCCCCATCAGGAAGCGCCTGGACACAGGAAGCGCCTCTCAGGTTCCGCAGCACGCGGTCCCTCAGGTCCTTGAGATCACTGGCGCGGGCCTGGAAATATTCATCCTCCGCCGCCTCATAGTCGGCAACCTGGGCATCAAGGGCAGCCTGCCAAGCCGCCTCCGCAGCAATTCCCTCGCGGATCGAAAACAAGGCGGGCTCAACCAGGGCATCGTCTTCCAGCATGGCAATCTGAAATTCGATGATCCCGGCCGTCTCCTCATCCAACTGATCCATCAAGCCGGCCAGATCCTGCGTTGCGGCCGTGATCGCCCCGCGCAAACGCTCAGCTTCCCCATCGGGGCTCTTGGATTCTGCAACCTGAGCCCCTGCGCCAGCAGAAGACACGTCATCAAGCAGCACCAACGTTCCGGCAGCCAGGCCCGGCGATGCGGGCCTGCCCCTGAATGACCTACCACGCAAGGAACGGGCTCCCGTCTCAGGCATTGGCGGCATCGGCCTTGCCTTCGTCGAAGTCGCGTTCGACCAAAGCCGTCAGCGCGGCCAGGGCCGCTGCGGCGTCCGCGCCCTCGGCACGGAAGAAAAGCGTTGTATCCTTCGGCGCCTTGGCGGCCATGACCTTGACGATGCTCTTGGCGTCGATCCAGGGCCCCTCCGCCCCGGCGATGGCGAGTTCGATCTGTGCCGTGAAAGTCTTGGCGAGCTTGGTCAGCTTCACCGAGGGCCGGGCGTGAAGGCCAATCTCGTGGGTCATGAAAACTGAAGCTTGTTCCATCTTGTCCGCCGTCTTCGTCAAATCAACCAGTCACAGGCCCAAAACCGAAACCCGCCGTCATGCCGGCGAAAGCTCTTCCGCCGTTCGCCGGACAATGTCGAGCGATGCGCCGCCCGAGGCTTCCGTCGCGGCGATCACCGCGCCCTCGACAATCGGCGCGTTGCAGATCGCAATCCGCTGCTGCCGATCCTCCGGCTGCATCTCGATTGCCATCTCGCTATTGGTCTCCGCGCCGCCGAGGTCAACCAGAATGGCCACGCCGGCTTCGGACCAGGCCGCGTCGATGGCGCTCAGGATGCTTTCAACCGAAGTGCCCAGCCCGCCGTCAGTATCGCCGCCGCAAGAGGCGAGCGGCACCTCTTCACCCACCATCTGGCGCACCATGTCCGCCGTGCCTCGCGCCACATCAGGCGAGTGCGATACAATGACGATACCGACGTTTCCGCTTGCCATTCCTTCTAACCTTCCAGAATCTTAGAGGCCTTTGTTATCATCAAAGATGAAGAACGGGCACCCGGGTCCATGTGCCCGATCGAGCGCTCGCCCAGAAAGGACGCCCGACCCCGCTCCGCCCGCATGGGGATGGTGGCCTCGGCGGCCTCGGCGGCCGCCACACAGAGCGCCTCGGAGGGGCTGGGATCGTTTTTCAACTGCTCCAAAGCCGGCGCCAGCACGTCGAGCATGGTCTTCTGACCGGGATGCGACTTGCCCCGCGCCATGACCGCCTGCAGCGCCGCGTCGAAGGCCGCCACCGTGTCCGTGGAATTCGGTTTCTCCGGCAGGCTTTTGCCCAGCGTCATGAAGAAGGTGCCGTAGAGCGGCCCGGAGGCACCGCCGACCTTCATCACCAGAGCCATGCCGATCGCTTTCAAGGCTTCGGGCAGGGTCTTTTCCGCCAGCGCATCGATATCAGCCAGAACCGCTTCGGCACCACGCTTCATGTTCACCCCGTGATCGCCGTCGCCGACCGCCTGATCGAGCGCCGTCAGTTCTTCCGCATGGTCGATCACGTCCTGCGCAACGGCCTCTATCAGGCTCCGGCGGCTTGCTGCGTCCTCTAGCATGGCTTCCTCACGTTTCGGCCCTCAGACGCTCCCCAGCGCCGTCGAAGTAGAGTGGATTGATCAATTCCAGGGAAACACCGTCCGCCACCGTCAGATCGGTGTCGGGTTCGACCAGCGTGGTAACCTTGCGGTCGCCGACGGTGATGTGCAGATGGTTCTGGTCACCCAGGTGTTCAATCCACTGCACCTTGCCCTGAGCCGCGCTCTCCGCTGCCTTACGAATGCGGATATGCTCGGTGCGCGCGCCGATGGTCGCGGTGCCCGCCGGCGCGGTGCCGGCGGGAATGAGATCGCGGGGAATGAGATTGATTGCCGGCTGCCCCAGGCGCGTCGCGACATAGACATTGCGCGGGTCCTCGTAGATCTCGCGCGGCGCCCCGACCTGGATCAGACTTCCCTGATCGATCACACCGATGCGATTGGCCATGGTCATGGCCTCGATCTGGTCGTGGGTGACATAGAGCAGGGTCGCCCCCAGGTCTTTCTGGATGCGTTTCAGTTCGATGCGCATGTCGGCGCGCAGCTTGGCATCCAGAGACGACAGCGGCTCGTCCATCAGATAAATCTGCGGCGCCCGCACCAGGGCCCGGCCGATGGCCACGCGCTGCATCTCGCCGCCGGAAAGCTGGGTCGCCTTATTCTGCAGCTTGTCGGGAATGCGCAGCATCTCGGCGATGGCGTTGACGCGTTCCTTGATCTCCGGTTCCGGCACCCGACGCGCCGGAGAGCGCAGCGGAAAGGCCAGGTTGTCGAAAACCGTCAGATGGGGATAGAGCGAATACTGCTGAAAGACGAAGCTGACGTCGCGCACCGTCGGCGAGGCCAAAGTGACGTCGTGGCCGCCGATTTCAATCCTGCCTTCATCAGCCTTTTCCAGGCCCGCAACCAGCCGCAGGGTCGTCGTCTTCCCCGCCCCGGTGGGCCCCAGCAGAACCACGAACTCGCCGTCCGCCACCGTAAGGTCCATCCGGTCAACGGCGGTGGTTTCATCGAAGCGCTTGGTGACGCCGCTCAGGCGAACCTCAGCCATGCCGGCCTCCGTCATAAAGGGCAGTCTGGATGGCCCGGCCGCTGGATGCATCAAAGAGCGAGAGACGCTCCGACATGAAACTGAGGCCGACGGATTCTCCCGCCGATACCCGGGTGTCGGCGCGCAGCCGCGCCTTCACCATGCCCTGACCGGTTTCCACCGTGACGATCTGGTTGGTGCCCAGGTACTCGGCCTCGAATACCTCTCCGCGCAGACTGGAGCTGTCATCGAAGCGGATGTGCTCGGGACGCACCCCCAGGGCCAGGGCACCCTCGCCCCGGTCCTCGCGCAGTTCCGGCACCACAACCTCCGTCGCATCCATACGCACGGCAGCCGCCCCCTTGGCGACGGCGCCGTGGAATCTCAGGAAGTTCATCGGCGGCGAACCGATGAACTCCGCCACGAACATGGTGGCCGGGCGGTCATAGATTTCCTGCGGCGCACCGAACTGTTCGACATAACCCTTGTTCATCACCGCGATCTTGTCGGCCATGGACATGGCTTCGAGCTGGTCGTGGGTGACATAGACCGTGGTCGCGTCGATCCGATCATGCAGCAGGCGCAGTTCCTCGCACATCAGATCGCGGAACTCGGCATCCAGGGTGCCCAGCGGCTCGTCCATCAGAAAGGCCATGGGGCGGCGCACGATGGCGCGGCCCAGGGCGACGCGTTGGCGATCACCGCCGGCGAGGCCGGAGACCGATTTGTTCAGCAGGTGATCAATGCGCAAAAGTCGTGCCGTTTCTTCCACCCGCTCCCGGATCTCACGGCGCGACCGCCCGATGCACTTCAGCGGAAAGCCGATGTTCTGGCACACGTTCATATGAGGATAGAGCGCAAAGAGCTGGAATACGAAAGCGATGTCGCGCTGGGAGGCGCGGTTGAAGGTTACCTCCTCGCCGCCCAGGTAGATGGCGCCGGAAGACGGCAGTTCCAGGCCTGCGATCATCCGCAGCGTCGTCGTCTTGCCACAGCCCGACGGCCCCAGCATGACGAAGAAATCGCCGTCGTCGATGGTGAAGGTGGAATCGGCCACCGCCACGAAGTCGTCGAAGGTCTTGCGCAGGTTCTCAACCCGAATCTCAGCCATGATCCCGACTCACTCCGGAAAGTGGCTGACGATGATGAACATCACCGTGCCGGTCAGAATGGTCACGAAGGAATAGGTGAAGAGCGACAGCGCGAAGGGCTGCATCAGCATGAAGACGCCGACAGCAATGATCACCGTCGCCAGATTCTCCCAGGGGCCGCGGCGCAACCGCAGAAAACGGCTCAGCAGGCTTGGGGTTTCGGTTTCTCGGTCCAGGCTCATTTCCGTACCGCTCCAAAGGTGATGCCGCGCAGCAGGTGCTTCCTCAAGAGTATCGTGAAGGCCACGATGGGGATGAGGAACAACGTCGCCCCAGCGGCGACAGCCGGCCAATCCAGGCCACCCTCGCCGATGATCGTCGGAATGAAAGGCGGCGCGGTCTGCGCAGTGCCGGATGTCAGCAGCAGCGCGAAGGCATACTCGTTCCAGGAAAAGATCAGGCAGAAGATCGCCGTCGCGGCGATGCCCGTTGCCGCCTGCGGCAACACGACTTTCCGGAAGGCCTGCAGGCGGGTGTAGCCGTCGATCAGCGCGGCCTCCTCATACTCCCGCGGGATTTCATCGATGAAACCCTTCAGCAGCCAGACCGCCAGCGAAATGTTCACCGCCGTATAGAGCAGGATCATGCCCAGATGGGTGTCGGAGAGCCCAAGGGTCCGGTACATCAGGAAGATCGGGATGGCCACGGCGATGGGCGGCATCATCCGCGTGCTGAGGATGAAGAACATCAGATCGTCCTTCAGCGGCACCTTGAAGCGCGAGAAGGCATAAGCCGCCAGGGTGCCCAGGAAGACCGAGAGAAAGGTCGAGCCGAAACCGATGATCACTGAGTTCATGAAGCGCTCGCCGAACTTGGACGGACCGGCGATCACCATGTTGCGCTCCCGAACCAGGGCCTCGACCCAGTTGTCCGGCGGCGGCAGGGTCGCCATGTACTCCGGTGTCTGGCGGGAACGCGTGGTGAAGAGGTTTACATAACCCTCCAGCGACGGCTCGAAGATCACCTTCGGCGGGTAGGAGATCGAATCCTGCGGCGTCTTGAAGCCGGTCATGAAAATCCAGACCAGCGGCAGGATGGTGATCAGCGCATAGAGAATGACCAATGCGCTGGCAAAACGCCGCGTCCAGGGCTTGGCGTCGACAACCGAGTGGGCAGTGCTGGCGCTCATCGCTGTTTCACCTTGTTGAGGGCCTTCACATAGATGTTGGCCACGCCGAATACGGTCACGAAGAGGATGATCGCAAAGGCCGAGGAATAGCCGGTGCGCCACTTCTCAAAGGCTTCGCGTTTCAGGTTGATCGAGGCCAGTTCGGTGATCGACCCGGGCCCGCCGGAGGTCAGTTCGACCACAAGATCGAACATCTTGAAATTCTCGATGACCCGGAAGAGCACGGCCAGCATCAGGAAGGGCAGCACCATCGGCAGAGTGATCGACCAGAACTGCCGCCACTTGGAAGCGCGGTCCACCTCTGCCGCCTCATAGATGTAGTCGGGGATCGACCTGAGGCCGGCCAGACAGATCAGCATGATGTAGGGCGTCCACATCCAGGTGTCGACGATGACGATGGCCCAGGGCGCGAGGTTCACATCGCCCAGCATCTGGAACGACGAGGGCTCGATCCCGCCGAAGAAGGCGATGACGTAATTGAAGAGGCCGATCTGCGGCTGATAGAGGAAGGTCCAGAAGTTACCCACCACCGCCGGCGACAGCATCATCGGCAGCAGGATGATGGTGGTCCAGAAACCGTGGCCTTTGAATTGCTTGTTGATGAGCCAGGCCAGCGCAAAGCCGAGGATCACCTGCAGTGTCATGGTCCAGATCAGGAAGTGGGCGGTGACCTGCAGGGTCTGCCAGATATCGCTGTCGGTCAGCACCCGCTCATAGTTGCGCAGGCCGATGAACTCGTAGCCCCGCGCGGCGCGGTTGGCTTTGTAGTTGGTGAAGGATAGATAGACCGTCCAGATCAGCGGAAAGATGTTGATCGCCAGAAGCAGCACCAAGGTCGGGCCGATGAAAAGCCAGGCCACCGCCTTGTCGGAAAGTCCGCTGAAGCGTCTTGCCATGCCGGGCGGTGTTGCCCGGGCGGCGCGCTCGGCCACCTTTTCTATTCCGCGTGTCGTCGATTCAGCCATGGGATCCACTCAACACTGCCTCTGCCGAACAGCAGCGGCCTGTTGGAAATGTTACGGACGTGTCGGCGTGGCTCCCCCGCCCCACAATGTGGGACAGGGGAAACCGACCACCCGGGAAACGGAAGCTAGAGCTTGCCTTCGTCTTCGAAGACTTCGACCCAGTCTTCCTTCAGCTTGTCCATGGCTTCCTGCGCCGTGCCCTGATCGGCGACAACGTAGTCATGGAAACGCTTCTGCATGGCCAGCATCAGCTCGGCATAGGCCGGCTCCTGCCAGAAGTCCTGGACGCCGGACATGGCCTTCAGGAAGTCGGCCGCAAAGGGCGCCGAAGCCTCGAAGCCTGGGTCCTGCACCACGGCGTTGTGCACCGCATAGCCGCCGAGCGACCACCACTTCTTTTGCACATCCGCACCGGCGAACCACTTGATGTACTCCAGGGCCTCTTCCTGCTTGTCGGAATAAGCGACGACGGAGATGCCCTGACCGCCGAGGGTCGAGGCTTCGACCTTCTGGCCCGGGTTCACGAAGAAACCGATGCGCTCACCACCGACCACCGGGTCCTTGTAAAGACCGGGGAAGAAGGCGAACCAGTTCATCATCATCGCGACCTGGCCGGACTTGAAGGCGTCCAGGCCTTCCTGCATGTAGGAGTCCGTGTAGCCCGGAGGGGTGCAGCACTTGTAGAGATCCTTGTAGAAATCCAGCGCCTCGACCGCCGCGGCGGAGTTCACGAAGCCGTCCATGTCATAGGGCTTGTCGGGGTTCTGGTATTCGAAACCCCAGGAGTAAAGCGCTGCGGTGGCGCCCATGGTGATGCCTTCCGACCCGCGCTCTGTAAAGATGGCGGCACCGTAGACCTTTTTGCCGTCGATCTCGCGGCCCTGGAAGAACTCCGCGACTTCCTTCAACTCACTCCAGGTCGCCGGCGGCGCCAGATCACGGCCGTGCTTGGCCTTGAAGTCCGCCTGAAGCTCGGGACGGGAGAACCAATCCTTGCGATAGACCCAGCCCAAAGCGTCGCCCATGGCCGGCAGCGCCCAGTAGTTCGGGCTGCCCTTCGGCCAGGTCGAATAGGCATAGACCGTCGCCGGCAGGAAGTTATCCATCGAGATATCTTCCTTGTCGAAGAACGCGTTCAGCTTCACATAGTGGCCGTTTTCGGCGGAACCGCCGATCCACTGTGAGTCGCCGATCAGGAGATCGCAGAGCTTACCGCCGGAGTTCAGCTCGTTCAGCATGCGGTCGGCAAAGTTCGGCCAGGGCACGAACTCGAACTTCATGTCGATGCCCGACTGCGCCGTAAAATCCTTGGACAGCTCCACGAGCGCGTTTGCCGGATCCCAGGCCGCCCAGCAGAGCGTCAACTCCTTCGACTGCGCCTGCGCCTCGTCAACCGGCCCGGCAAAAGCAAAAGCCGCAGCGGAAACCGCGGTCGCTAAGGCAAGAACCTTTTTCATTGTTATTCCTCCCTAGGGTTATGACGGCGGCGGTCAAGGGAACCGTCACCGCGTCCTTCAGCCACCGCGCCAATGGTCCGGTGCACCGAATTCCGTGAATCCATTTATCGATTCATGAAGGCTTGTTTGCCTCGTTTCCTCCCCGCCGGAGCTGCTTTGGCTCTCGGCATTTGTTTATTTATTGAGTTTAGTAAACTGCAATTCACTAAACATCGCAAGTTTTTTGTGCGCGGCTCCACGGCCTCGCTACAGCTTCACCCAGCTCGCCCCCTTGGCCGAGGAACGCACCGCGGCTTCGATGAAGGCGACGCCGCTGAGCCCCTCTTCCACCGTCGGGAAGTGGACCTCGGCATCGGGCTTCTTGCCCTCGCGCGCCGCGCGGATCGCCGCAGCCACTTCGCTGTAGAGATTGGCAAAGCCCTCCAGATAACCTTCGGGATGGCCGGGCGGGACACGGGTAACGCGGGCCGCCGCGGCATCGGCAGCGTTGCCGGCCCGGGTGATCACCCGCCGCGCTTCGCCGTAGGGCGCATGCCAGAGCTCGTTGGGGTTCTCCTGGCTCCATTCCAGACCGCCCTTCTCGCCATAGACGCGCAGGCGCAGGGCGTTCTCGTTTCCCGGCGCCACCTGACTGGCCCAGAGCATGCCCTTGGCGCCGCCCTTGTAGCGCAGCAGGATGTTCACGTTGTCATCGAGCTTCCGCCCCTTCACGAAAGCCGTGAGATCGGCGCAGAGGGATTCCAGCGTCAAGCCGGAGACGAAGCCCGCAAGCTGATGGGCATGGGTGCCGATATCGCCGATCGAACCGCCGGCACCGGACTGCTTGGGGTCGGTGCGCCACTTCGCCTGCTTGTGCCCGCTGGCTTCCAGACGCTCGGTCAGCCAGTCCTGCGGATATTCCACCTGTACAACGCGCAGCTTCCCCAGATCGCCGGCTGCGACCATGGCACGGGCCTGACGCACCATGGGATAGCCCGAATAGTTGTGGGTCACCGCGAAGATGCGTTTGCTCTTCTTGGTCAATGCCACAAGCTCTTTGGCTTCCTTGGTGGTGTTGGTCAACGGCTTATCGCAGATGATATGGATACCGGCCTTCAGGAAGGCCTTGGCGACAGGAAAGTGCATATGGTTCGGGGTGACGATAGAGACAGCTTCGATGCCATCCGGGCGCGCCGATTCCTTGGTCGCCATTTCTTCGTAGGAGCCGTAGGCCCGATCTTTCGCGATCCCCAGCTCCAGCGCCGAGGCGACGGCCCGCTTCTTCTGGGAAGAAAGCGCCCCGGCCACCAGGCTGTAGTGATCGTCCATCCGCGCGGCCAGGCGATGCACCGCCCCGATGAAAGCGCCCTGGCCGCCGCCGACCATGCCGAGGCGGATACGCCCGCCGCTCAAGTCTTCGCCGCGTCCTTCGATTGCCATGCCTCTGCCCTCCTTCAGCCGATACCGAGCATGCAGCGGTTGGCGGCCTCGTCGGTGCCGCCGTCGGCAAAATCGTCGAAGGCCTTTTCGGTCACCCGGATGATATGATCCTGAATGAAGACCGCACCTTCGCGAGCACCGTCTTCCGGATGCTTCAGGCAGCATTCCCATTCCAGCACCGCCCAGCCGTCGAAGCCGTGGCTCGTCAGCTTGGAGAAGATCCCGCTGAAATCGACATGGCCATCGCCGAGGGAGCGGAACCTTCCGGCGCGGTCGACCCAGGACTGATAACCGCCATAGACGCCCTGTCGGCCCGTCGGATTCAGTTCCGCGTCCTTCACATGGAAGATCTTGATCTTCTCGTGATAGATGTCGATGTGGTCCAGATAGTCGAGGGCCTGCAGCACGTAGTGGCTGGGGTCGTAGAGCATGTTGCAGCGCGGATGGTTGCCGACCCGCTCCAGGAACATCTCGAAAGTAACGCCGTCGTGCAGATCCTCGCCCGGATGGATCTCATAGCAGACATCGACCCCGGCGCTGTTGAAGGCATCGAGGATCGGCCGCCAGCGTTTGGCCAGTTCGTCAAACGCTGTCTCGACGAGACCGGCCGGGCGTTGCGGCCAGGGATAGAGGTAGGGCCAGGCCAGAGCGCCGGAGAAGGTCGCATGGGCGGTGAGGCCCAGGTTCTCCGAGGCCTTGGCGGCGCGCATCATCTGATCCACCGCCCAAGCCTGCCGCGCCTTCGGGTCGCCCCGCACTTCCGGCGCCGCAAAGCCGTCGAAGGCGTCGTCATAAGCCGGATGAACCGCCACCAACTGTCCTTGCAGATGGGTCGACAACTCCGTCAGTTCCAGACCATGAGCGGCCAGCGTGCCTTTCACTTCGTCGCAGTAGTCTTTGCTCTCCGAGGCCTTGGTCAGGTCGAAGATGCGGGCATCCCAGCTTGGGATCTGCACGCCTTTATAGCCGAGCCCTGAGGCCCAGCCCGCGATCGAGTCAAGAGAGTTGAAGGGCGCCTCGTCACCGGCGAACTGCGCCAGAAAGATCGCCGGCCCTTTGATTGTCTTCATCATGCATCTCCTCTGTTTCAGCCGCCCTGTCGCCGTACCGGTTTGCCCGGCTTTTGATCTCTAGGGGCCTTGATCGCTAGGGAATGTTGTCGCGCAGAAAAACGTCGATGCGGATGCGCTCCTGGTCGGCGACGATTGGGGTCGCTTCGCAGGCGGAGAGCAGTACCCGCGCGGCGCTGCGCACCTCATGACCGGGATCCTGATTGACCACGGCGTCGATGGTGCCGCGCACCAGATGCTTTCGCGTGAAGGGCGTCAGGTCATGGGCCAGGAAGACAACATCGCCGCTCCGCTGTGTCGCCTCCAGAGCGGCAACGATACCGCGGTTGCCGGCGCCGACGTTGTAGATCCCCACCAGGTCCGGTGTCTCGGCCAGAAGCGCCGCGGTTACCGTCTCGACTTTCTCGAAGTCGTCGCGCCCCTCGCGCACCGGCAGCACTTCGAGCTGGGGAAACTCCCGCGCCATGACCTGTTCAAAACCGAACTGCCGCTCGACATGATCGCGCAGCGCCAGAGACCCGGCGATGAGACCGACCTTGCCCTGGCGCGGGCCGACGAAACGGCCCAGCAGCATGGCGGCGGTGCGGCCGGCAGCCGTGTTGTCGATCCCGACGTAGTGAACCCGTTTCGATCCCGGCGCGTCGGAGACAAGGGTCACGACCTTCACCCCGGCATCGACAAGGCCGTTGATGGCTTCGCGTACCGCCGGATGATCGAGCGCAACCACGGCCACGCCGTCGAAGTCCTCGCCCAGTTGCTCCAGTTCTTCCGCCAGGGCGACGCCGTCGAAAACGTCGACCTGGCGCACGGACACACGGATGCGCTCGCCGATCAGGCGCTCGGCCGTCGCCTCGACCTCCGCCTGAAGGCTCTGCATGAAGGTGTTGGTGCCGGTGGGAAGGATGAAACAGAAGCGATAGTCGCGGGCCCGCGCCAGGCGTGCGGCCAGGCGGTCCGGCTGATAGGCCAGCTTGTCGGCGGCTGCCTCCACCCGCTTCACGGTTGCAGAGCGCACGCCGGAACGGCGATTGAGCACGCGGTCGACGGTCGCGACACTAACGCCCGCCTCGCGCGCCACGTCTTGTATTGTTATCCGCGCCAAGGGGTCTGTTCCTCCCTGATGCGGAACCATCGCACAGCCCGATGATGGGCGCAACTCAGATGATGATGCTATACCTTCTTGGGGATTTCTTGGAGCTTCCCTAGCTCCGCTCGAAGCCGCGTTTCAGCTCCCAATCGGTGACCCGGCGGTCATATTCCAACTGTTCCCACTTGGCGGTGTGAACGTAGTGGTCGACGACCGCATCGCCGAAGGCAGCCCGCAGCATCTTGGACTTTTCCAGGGCGTTGATGGCATCACGCAGGGTCTTGGGGATATCGCGCAGCTTCTTGCCGCCATAGGCATCACCGACAAAGGGGTCCGCCAGATCAAGCTTCTCCTCGATGCCGGCCAGCCCCGCCGCCAGCAAGGCCGAGAACGCCAGATAGGGATTGAGATCGCCGCCCCCGACCCGGCACTCGATACGGATCGCCTTGCTGCCGTCGCCGCAGAGACGGAAACCGGCGGTGCGGTTGTCGAGGCTCCAGACCGCCTTGGTCGGCGCGAAGGTCCCCGCCTGGAACCGCTTGTAGGAGTTGATGTAGGGCGCCAGGAAGTAGGTGATGTCGTCGGCATACTTCAGTTGCCCGGCAACGAACTGGCGCATCAGTTTCGACATCCCGTGCGGTGCCTTGGGATCGAAGAACAGCGGCTTCTTGCCGGCCTTGTCCCAGAGCGAGGCGTGGATGTGGCAGGAGTTGCCCGCCAGTTCATAGTGCCACTTGGCCATGAAGGTCAGCGCCTTGCCTTTCTGGAAGGCAATTTCCTTGCAGGCGTTCTTCAGGATCACATGGTGATCGGCCATGGTCAGCGCCTCGTCGTAGCGCACGTTGACCTCCGCCTGGCCGGGCCCCCACTCGCCCTTGGAGTTCTCCACCGGAATACCGCAACCCTGCAGGCCCTTGCGGATGGCCCGCACCACATCCTCCTCCTTGGAGGTCTGGAAGATGTGATAGTCCTCGATGTAGTAGCCCTCGGTCTTCATGTCCTGGTAGTGCTTCTGATGGGCGCTCTCGAAAGTCTCGTCGAAAAGATAGAACTCCAGCTCCGAGGCCAGGAAGGGCTTGTAGCCTTTGGCCGCCAGCCGCTCGACCTGCCCCTGCAGGATGGCCCGCGGCGAGTGCTCGACCGGCGTATGGCCGTGGTGGTTCAGAACGTCGCAGAGCACCAGGGCCGTGCCCTCCAGCCAGGGCGTGACCCGAAGGGTGGAGAGATCCGGCTTCATCACGAAGTCGCCGTAGCCCTGGGTCCAGTTCGCCGCCGCATAGCCCGGCACCGGTTCCATATCGATGTCGTTGGCCAGCAGATAGTTGCAGGCATGGGTCTCGTCCTCCGCCGTGTCGACGAAGAACTCGGCCTGAAACCGCTTGCCGACGAGGCGGCCCTGCATGTCGACCATGCAGACGAGGACCGTGTCGATGCTGCCCAGGGCGACGGCTTCTTTCAATTGGGCGAGGGTCAGTTTGCCTGGCATGGCTTGAACTCCGGATTTGGCTGGGCCGGCGGGAAGGAGGCTCCGCGCCGGAGGAATCGGTAAGGCCGCGAGCATAGAACCAGAAGCGGCCCCAGGTCGAGACGGCAGATGTCGAGACGGCAGATATCGGGACGGCAGATATCGGGACGGCAGATATCGGGATGGCAGATATCGGGACGGCAGATATCGGGACAGGGCCGCGGGCGGCTAGAAACCGTCATGAAGCTGATGGCTGATATCGGTGAGCCCGCGCCGCGCTTGATCGTAAAGCGCAAAACGTTTGACGTAGGCCGCGTGGTGATCCGGGTCCGGCGTGTTTTCCTCCCGGATGCGCACGCAGCGCTCGATTGCTTCTTCCGGCGAGGCGAAGATCCCCGCCCCCACCGCCGCCACCAGGGCCGCGCCGAAGGAGGCGTCGCCGTTTGCCGGCACCTTCACCGTCAGCCCGGTCACATCGGCGATGATCTGGCGCCAGGTGGCGCTGCGTGCGCCGCCGCCGAGCAGGCGCATATCGCCGAAAGTCGCGCCGGAGAGCGTTTTGGCGGTCTGCAGCACGTCGTTAAGAGCAAAGGCAATACCCTCGTAGCAGGCGCGGGCGAAGTGGGCCCGGTTGTGCGCCAAAGTAAGGCCGATGAAATCACCGCGCAGCTTGGGGTCCCAATGCGGCGCGCGCTCGCCCATCAGATAGGGATGAAAGATCAGCCCGTCGCAGCCCGGCGGAACTTCTGCGGCGAGGCGGTCCATCTCCGCGAAAGCCGTCTCCTCCGGCAGGTCGGAGAAAAAGGTGTCCCGGACCCAGCGATGGGCCGTGGCGCAGGCGTTGATGCCGGAGGCCATGTACCACTGGCCGGCCATGATATGCGGGTAGCAGGAAACCGGCGGATGCACTTCGGGCTTGCCGGTGGTCAGAAAGACCACGCCGGCTGTGGCCAGCTTGATCGCCCCCTGCCCCGCTTCGATGGCTCCGGCGCCATAGAGTTCCACCGTCGTGTCATTGGATCCGACGACGACCGGCGTCCCTTCCCTCAGGCCCGTGGCCGCGGCTGCGGCGGCATGAACCGTTCCCGCAACGTCGCTGGGCTCGCGGACCGGCGGCAGGCGTTCCATGTCCCAGCCGATCAAGGCACAGAGTTCCGGCGACCAGGCACGGCTTTCGGCATCCGACATCAGCGCCCCCAGGGCATCGGAATAGTCGGTGCACCAGTCCCCGGTGAGGCGGCTGCGCAGCCAGTCCTTCGAAACATAAAGCCTTGCCGTACGCTCGATGGCCGCCGCCTCATGCTTTTGCAGCCAGGCGAGCTGGCAAAGCGTCCAGGTTGGGTTGGCGCGGTTCAGGCCCTTTTCGATGATCATGTCACCGGCCCGGGCATGAAGTTCTTCCGCCTCGGCGGCGCTGCGCTGGTCGTTCCACATGATGGCCGGGCGGATGACCTGCCCCGCGGCATCCTCCAGCACCGCGATGTGGGCACCGCCGGAGAGACCGACCGCAGCGATCTGTTCGGCAGAAATGCCGGCCTTTTGAGTCACATTGGGCACCGCCGTGCAGAGCGCAGCCCACCAGCCCGCCGGGTCCTGTTCCGACCAGCCGGGTTGCGGGCTCGCGGTTGCAATCGGCGCCGCCGCCTCGCCCAAGGTCTCACCGGTCTCGTCGACAAGAGCAGCCTTCAGGCTGCCGGCACCGAGATCGATACCCAATGTGACGCGACCGGATGCCATACCAGGGGCGCCATCGCTCATGCCGGATCCTCGGCCGTTACGTAGGCGGCGGTGATGCCGCCGTCGACCAGCCAGCCCGCGCCGGTTACATAGCTCGCGGCCTCCGAACAGAGGAAGCAGGCCACCGAGGCCACCTCCCCCGCCTCGCCGAAACGGCCGAGCGGCATGTGCACCCGGCGGCGCTCCAGCTTCTCCTCCGTATCGAACAATTCCGCCGTAAGCGGCGTGCCGATGGGGCCGGGCAACAGCGCATTGCAGCGGATGCCCTGGCGCCCGTACTGCACCGCGATCTCCCGCGTCATGGCCATGACGCCGCCTTTGGAGGCTGTATAGGCAAGCTGCGGCACGGCGGAGCCCATCACCGCCACCAGCGAAGACATGTTGAGGATCGCCCCTCCGCCGGCACGGCGCAACGCCGGGATGCCGAACCGGCAGCAGTGGAAAACGCCGGTCAGGTTGATGGCGATAGTGCGGTCCCAGACCGCCGTCGCGGTATCTTCCGGCCCGCGGTCCTCGGACAGCATCACCCCGGCGTTGTTGAACAGCGCGTCGACGCGGCCGAGCCCGGCCTCGGCGGCGGCCATCATCGCTTCAACGGACTCGGCCTGGGCCACGTCCACCTGAAGCGCCACCGCCTTGCCACCCCCGGCTGTAATGGCGGCCGCGCTTTCCTCCGCCGCCGCCAGATTCAGATCTGCCACTGCCACCGCCGCGCCTTCGCGGGCAAACAGCAGGGCTGCCTCCCGTCCAATGCCCGCGCCGCCACCGGTGATCAGGGCATGCCGTCCCGCCATCTGCTGTCCGCTCATCGCCTTCCCCCCGGCTGCAAGCACCGTGATAAGGTCGCCGCTGATTCGGCGCCCTCGGTACCCAAAAAGCGAAGGTAGCTTGCGTCACTTGGCAACTGCAACATATTGTTGGCAAGTACCAACTTTGAAAAACAATCGAACAATGAACATGGGCTTCGAGGAGGCAGACGATGGCGGGGGATTCGGTGAAGGAAATGATGGCGGCGTTGAAGAAGATGAACGCCCGCTATGTGCGGTTTGAGCTTCCCGATCTCCACGGCACCAGCCGCACCAAGGTGATCCCCGTCGGCAAAGCGGAGGGCTATGCCCGCAAGGGCCTGAACTTCTACGGCGGCACCATCGGCCTGGATACGGCCTCCGCCGTGATCGGCGGCTGCGGCGTCCATGAGGAGGTCAGCTACCGCGACCAGCAGCTTGTGCCCGACCCGGCGAGCCTGCGCCCTGTTCCCTGGCTGGAAGATACCGCCAAGGTGATCTGCGATGCCCGCTGGGCACCGGGGGAGCCCATCGCCGCCACCCCGCGGACGGTATTGGCGAGCCTGCTGCAACAGGCCCGCAAGATGGGCTACGACGTGATGTTCGGGCTGGAGTACGAGTTCTATCTGCTCGACCCGGAAACCAAAGCCCCGCTCTTCGGCGGCGTCCATATCTTCAACGCCACGCGCAATCAATATGTGCCCTTCCTCGACGGCCTTCTGGACACACTGCAGGCAGCGGGCATCGACGTCATCACCCACAACTGCGAATACTCGCCCTCTCAGTTCGAGATTAACTACGGCCCCGGTGTTGGGCTGGAGGGCGCCGACAAGGCCTTCACCTTCAAGAATGCGATCAAGGAACTGGCCCACCGCAACGGCTATCTGGCGACCTTCATGTCCAAGCCGGCGACAGACATGGCCGGCTGCGGCTGCCACGTCCATGTCAGCCTGATCGACCGCAAGACCGGCAAGAACGCGTTCCACAGCAAGGGCGCGAAGGAAGGGATGAACCCGCTGATCCGCCGGTTCGCAACGGGTCTACTGACCCACGCCAAGGCCATGCAGCCGCTGATCGGCCCGACGCCGAACTGCTATCACCGCCTCAAGCCGCACACCTTCGCCCCCTCCAACATCTCCTGGGGCGTCGAGGACCGCACCGCCATGGTGCGGATGAAGGACGTCGGCGAAGACAACTGCCACATCGAGATGCGGGCCGCCTCCGGCATCTCCAACCCCTATCTCTCCGCCGCCGGAGTGCTGGCCGCCGGTCTGCTCGGCCTGAAGGAAAAAGGCGAACTGCCGATACCCTCAAAGGGTCCTTCGGAGGACGACCCCAAGCACCAGAAGCTCGCCGCCAGCCTGGAGGAATCCCTGGCCGCCCTGAAGAAGGACAAGGCCATGCAGGAAATGCTGGGCGCCGACTTTGTGAAGCTCTTCACCACGGTGAAGGAAGCGGAACTGGCCCGCTTCCGCAGCCATGTCACCGACTGGGAGCGCGACGAGTATCTGGAGCTTTACTGACTGGAAACGGGCCACCGGATCTCGGGAATGTTCCCTTAAGACGGCTGCCTCTCGAGTCCGTCAATGACGAGCCGCAGGCCCAAGGCCGCCATCACGCTGCCCGCCAGGCGGTCGATCCAAGCCTTGGATGCGAGGTAGATCGAACGCGGCCCACTGGCTGAAAACACCAGAGCCACTGTTGCGTACCAGCCTGCCTCAACACAGAAGATCAGGGGCGGCAGCGCGACAAGCATCCAAAGCGGCGGCGCGGCCGCCAGGAGAGCCGCGAAGATACTGGCGTAGACGATGGCGGTCTTCGGGTTGCTGATCTGAATGAGCAAGGCGAGCCAAAAGGCACGCAGCAGCCCTCTTCTTCCTGCTCGCCCTGTTTCAGGCAAGACAAGCGGTTCCGACGCAGCGCGCCAGATGCGAACCCCTAGGTAAATCAGATAGGCACCCCCGGCGAATTTGAGGATCAGATAGAGCCACGCCACCTGCAGCAGGAGCGCCGTCAGGCCCAGCAGCGCCAGGCTGCCGAAGACGGCGCCGCCAACCCCCATGCCGAGGGCAACGGCAAGCCCTTCCGACCGCGAGGCGGCAATCGAGATACGGGAAACAGTTATGAAGCTCGGGCCTGGACTGGCGGCGCCGATCAGCAAGGCCAAAAGAATTCCGGTGAGTGCGGCGACGCCGGACATGGGCAAACTCCTTCACAGTGGATGGACTTGCCCAGGCGAACGGCGGATCCCAGGTCGACGAACGACCCGGGCCTGCGCTCCTCGATGGTGCTCCATTAACCTCGCCAGTCACGCAGAACCGGTCTTTTACCGGAGCGGTGCCGGATGGACAAGCGCCGGCCCGACCTGCGCCGATCTCAGAAGCGCTGTAAAAGTCAGCATTTCTGCGGCTTCCGCATGATCACGGAATATTAACGTATGGCCACTCTAATCTACTAACAGTAGAATTTGATTTCATAGTGAACGCAAAGATGAATCAAGCTGTCGACTGTCCCCTTCGGGTGCTGGTCATTGATGACCAGAAAACAATGCGATCCATTGTTAAGAGCATGCTGAATTCGATCGGCATCAAAGCATCGACGGCATTGCCCGGCGGCGAAGAAGCATTGGCGTTTCTGGCGGACCCCAACACGCGCTTTCCCGACGTCATCATCTGTGACCTGCATATGGAAAACATGGATGGTCTGGAGTTTTGCAATGCCGTACGGCGCAACCGGGCCTACGCCAATCGCGGCGTCCCGATCTTGATCCTGACCGGTGATCGGGATCCCCTTCTTCACGAAGTGTCCAAACAGGTCGGCGCCGTGACGGTTCTCACCAAGCCGGTCACGATAGAGTGCCTGAGGTCCGAGATCGAAGCGGCGGTCGGCTACCAGTTCGCCTGACATCACCAGTAGCAAGACCCTGCAGCCAGAGGCTCATACCGAATAGGTCAACCCGCCGTCGATGCGCAGGTTCTGGCCGGTCATATAGGCGGCATCCTCCGAGGCCAGATAGGCGATGAGAGAGGAGACCTCCCCCGCCTTGCCGTAACGGCCCATAGGGATCCGGGCGCGGCGGTCCTCGGTTTCCGGCAGGCTGTCGATGAAGCCGGGCAGCACATTGTTCATACGGATGTTGTCGGCGGCGTACTTGTCGGCAAAGAGCTTGGTGAAGCTGGCCAAGGCGGCGCGAAAAACGCCGGAGGTCGGGAACAGCGGGTCCGGTTCAAAAGCCGCGAAGGTCGAGATGTTGACGATGACGCCGCCGCCCTGAGCGGCCATGATCGGCGCCACCAGACGGGCGGGCCTGATCACATTCAGCAGATAGACCTCCATGCCGGTATGCCAGTCCTCGTCGCTGATTTCCAGCACCGGTCCCTTGGGCCCATGGCCGGCGGAATTGACCAGCACGTCGATGCGCCCCCAGCGCGCCATCGCGGCATCGACCAGCTTCTGCAGATCCTCGATCGAGCGGTTCGAGCCCGTGACGCCGACGCCCCCAAGTTCCTTCGCCAGAGCCTCGCCCTTCCCCGACGATGAGAGAACAGCGATCGCATAACCTTCCGACGCCAGTCGCCGCGCAGCGTCCGCCCCCATCCCGCTACCGCCCGCGGTGATGATCGCAACTTTCTTGTCCGCCATGATCGTTTCTCCATCGTCCGGATCTGCAAAAAGAATCTGCCGCAAAGATGCGCCTTCGCCCCGCCCTTGACCAATCATGTCTCGTCGCGCGAGACTGTAGAAATTCTACTGGCTTAAGAAAGCGATCCCTTGAGAACGCCCAACCTGAATGCCCTGCGCATGTTCGATGCGGCTGCGCGGCATCTGAACTTCCGGCAGGCGGCTGAGGAGTTGAGCCTGACCCAGGGCGCTGTGGCACAGCAGGTACGCCGGCTGGAGGCCGACTTGGGGCTTCAGCTTTTCTATCGCAAAGCCCGCGGCCTGGCGTTGACCGAAATCGGGCGCGGCTATCACGGTCCGGTCCACCGGGCGCTCGCGATCATCGACGAGGCAACGGCGAACCTGCGCCCCCAGGGCACCCGCATAACCCTCAGTGTGACTCCCTCCTTCGCAGCCAAATGGCTGGTGCCCCGGCTCGGCAACTTCGCGAAGGCGCATCCCGAAGTCGACCTGCAGACGGTGGCCAGCGAGCGGCTGGCGGACTTTCAATCCGACGGCGTCGACCTCGCGGTCCGCCTCGGACGCCCGCCCTTCGAAAAGAACATGGAGACCACTCTGCTGGCGCCGCTCGATCTCTGCGCGATCTGCAGCCCGGACTATGCCGAGACCGTGGCGCCGCTGAAGCGCTTCGAGGACTTTGCCAAGCTACGCCTCATCCAAGACAGCCATGCCTTCTGGGACGCCCTGTTCGACAAGACCGGCACCCGGGCGCGGCATCGCATGATGCAGTTCAACCAGACGGCCCTGGCGATGGATGCGGCGGCGAACGGACAGGGCATTGCTTTGGCGCCGCGCCTGCTTTTGTACGATGCGATTGCAAAAGGCATACTCGTCTCTCTGTGGCAGGACGAGAGCGCCGATCAGAGCAGCTACTACATCGTCCACCCCGTCAGCCGCAAAGCGAACGCCGCAAGAAACGCCGTGATCGACTGGATCCTTTCCGAGGTCGGCGAAACCCGGACCTGAGCCGCCCGCCCGTTTCCCGGTCGTCTATGAAGCCAGAATCTCGGCCAGGCAGTTAAAGGCCGCCTGCCAGCCGCCGCCGATGCCGCGGCGGGCGTCTTCGCTCCTGACCGCCGAGTGCACGACACGGACGGTGGTCCCCTTGCCTGTCGGCGTGAAGGTAACCTCGACCCGTGAATAAGGTGTCGCCTCGCGCGCGCCATCCGCCTGGAAGACCACATGGGCCCAGGAAAACACCAGCTTCTCGCCCGGTGCTATTTCCTGATACTCGCCTTCGAATCCCACCGACTTTTCGGCATCCTTGGTCCTGACAAAGCTCCAAGCGCCCCCGGGTCGCAGATCGATGGTCGCGGAGTGCAGCGAATTCAGCCCATGGCCGAACCATTTCATGACGGCCTTGGGGTCGGTCCAGGCCGAAAACACCCTTTCCGGTGAGGCAGGGAAATACCCCTCGACAACGATGGGATCGTCGCCGGGCACAGACTTCAGGAAATCCATAGTCAGTCGTCCTCTTTCGCCAGGTGGCGCGCAAGATTGTCAAACTGCTGCATCCAAAAAGCCTGGTAGTCGATCAACCAGTCGGTCGCCGCTTTCATGGGTTCGGCATTGAGGCGGCAATGACGGCTGCGGCCCCTCTTTTCGATCACCAGCAGGCCCGCATCGCTCAGCACGCGCACGTGCTTGGAGACCGCCGTCTGGCTCATGTTGAAGGGCTCGGCCAAATCAGAGAGCCGGGACTCCCCTTGCATCAGCCGCGCCAATATCTTTCGGCGCGCTTCATGACTGAGCGCGGCGAAGATCGTGTCGAGATTTTCCATGTCACAAACTCATCACTGAACCTGATGGTTGACAATATAGCGGAGGGCATTTAATAAACCAAGAGGTTCAGTATTGACGATCACCCGGAGACTCAAGCCGGGCGCCGATAACCCAAAGTCCATGAACAGGGGGGCACTCGATGCCGCAGTTTATCTTTGCCTATCACGGTGGACAAAAGCCCGACTCGCCGGAGGAAGGCGCCAAGATGATGGCGCGCTGGCAAGCCTGGATCGACGATCTGGGCGACGCCATGGTCAATCCCGGCAACCCTGTCGGCAAGTCCAAAACCGTCAGCGCCGACGGCGTTGCAGATGACGGTGGTTCAAATCCCCTCGCCGGTTTCTCGGTGGTGGAGGCCGACAGCATCGATGCCGCCATAAACATGGCCAAGGCCTGCCCCTTCATTGAGATGGGCAGCATCGAAGTGGCCGAGATGATGGAGATGTAAGCACATCCCTCCTTCAGCGGGGCAACACCAGACATCGGAGAAAGCGCCATGACGGAACTCCACGAGTTTCCGCCGACACGATCGCAGCGCGCCAAGTGGGTGCTGGAAGAACTCGGTATCGACTACAAGAGTCACATCGTAAACCTGTCTGCGGGAGAGCAGAACAGCGAAGCCTATCGGGCGCTCCATCCGCTGGGCGTTGTTCCGGCCCTGACGACCGACAGCTATTCGATGTTCGAGTCCGTGGCGATCGTGCTGCAGCTGATCGACGAGCATCCGGAGAAAAACCTGGCGCCTGCGGTGGGCAGCCCGGCGCGTGCCCGCTACTATCAGTGGTGCGTGTTCGCTGGCACGGAAATGGACCCGGCCCTCATGACCTATTTCGACAACGCGTTGCGTCCGCTCGAGGCAATGCGGCCGCCAGGGCGCCAGCACGATACCGACTTCGCCGCCATCGGACGCGGCGAGTTCGAAGTCCGCGCGGCTGCACTCTCGAAAGAACTCGAAGGCCGCGACCATATGCTGGAATCCGGATTCTCCGGCGCGGACATTCTGATCGGCCACAGTTGTTTCATGGCCAGCTATATGAAGCTGATCGCCGGTCATCCGGTTCTGGAAGCCTATTACGAACGGCTCCAGCAACGCCCGGCCTTTCAGCGCGCCTACAATATCTGAATACAGCGGGAAGAGAGAGCGTTAAGCGACCACGGTGGTGATGCCCGCCGCCTTCGCCGCTTCCGCCAGCTTTTCCGGCAGCGGCTTGTCGACCACGAGATCGGTGACCTCGCCAAGCGGCATGACAACCTCCAACAGGCGCACGTTGAACTTGGCGTTGTCCATCATGAAGATGCGCCGCTCGGCCCGTTTGAACATGGACCGCTTGATCCAGCAGGCATTGGAGTCCACATCGGTGACCCCGCCCTCGGTGATACCGCCGGCCGAGGTGAAGGCGACGTTGGCATGGAAGCGCGCCAGGAAATCACAGGTGTCCTGCCCGTAGACGCCCTTTTCATGGGCCGAATAGGCACCGGGACAGAGGATCACCCGCACGGCGGAAGAAGCCCCGACCTCTTCGGCGATCTCCAGACCGTTGGTAATCACCGTGGCCTCGAGCCCGGCGGCGGCGATGGCCTGGGCCAAGTGATGGGTGGTGGCGCCGGAATCGATCATCACCACATCCCCCGGTGCGATGGCCTGAATGGCGACGGCGGCGATGCGCTGGCGTTCGGCGACCATCGAAGCGGTGCGTTCGCGCACCGTCGGCTCCCGTCCCATGGGCGCGGCCGCGCCGCCATAGGTACGCTCGACCAGCCCGCGTGACGACAGACTGTCGATGTCGCGCCGAACCGTCTCGGTGGAAACGCCGAAGGCTTCGGCGAGATGAGAGATGCGGACGGTAGGGTTGGACTTCAGCTCGCCGATGATGCGGCGGTGGCGTTCCTCGCGGTCCAGGCGCTCGCCGTTCTTTGTGCCGGCCCGGTCGTTATCGGTTTTCACGACGGTCAGCGGTTTGCCCGTGGACGTCTTTCCGGAAGAGCTCACGCCGCCGCCTCCAGAATGTCCTCCAACTGCGACGCCAGCGCCCCCTTGCGCGGCGAGAAAGAGCCGTCGAAAGCGGCGGAGCCGATGGTGAAGGCATTGGCCCCCGCATCGGCCAGGGCGCGGATGCGGTCCGGCGAGTCGACGCTGCCGGCCACCACCAGGGTGCCCTGGGTCGCGCGCCGCGCCGCCTTCACCAGTTCCAAGGGATCGGCCTCGGTCGCGCGGTAAGCCAGAAGATCGACCCCCGAACAGCCGAGGGATTCGAACTTGCGGCAGTCGCTCTCAACATCGTTGGGGCTGCCGCCCAGCGCCGTCGGATGGCCGATGGGGCGCCCCGGGAAAGGCAGATAGCCGATGCCGCTGCCGTCCAGCACACCCAAAATGCCCGCCGCATCGGTGCCGCCCATGACACAGTCGACGCCGATCTCACGCGCCGCACGGGCTGAATTCAGGCAAGCCTCCGGCGTCGTCGATACAACCTCAAGATAGCTTGTGGCGCCGGCATCCTTGATCCGCCGATTCAGCTCGATCAGCGTTTCGAAGCTTACCCCGACATCCTTAAAACCCATGTGCTTCACGCCGGCGCCCGCCACGATGTCGAAGACATCCAGGCAGTCCTCCACGGTCTGATCCGCTCGAGTGAACATGAAAATGAAATCAATCGCCGGTCGCATTGTCACTCGCGTCATCCAGGGTTTTCTCACTTGGCGGTCTTTGCGCTCTTGGCGGCAAAAGCCCTGTTTCGGTTATGCCCTAACTTCGTGGTGAGTACAACAAATCATGTTGGAATTACCAAATTTTGCGTGGTACTTTCATCAAATGAGCCTTGGCTTGCGAACCTGACGGCTAAGCAATCGCCGGAAAGGTTATGCTGGTTTGGTTGGCCCTCTTCACAGCGGGGGCTCACCTTGGGGACAGCCGGGGACGCAACAATAAACGGGGAGCGTGATCATGCAGTTCGACCGTCGCAGTTTGTTGAGGTACACCGCCGCCGCCGGCGCGCTCGGGCTCGCCGGGCCCATGGCGGGCACGGCCTTCGCCGCCCGCGAGAAGGAACTGAACATCCTCTGCTGGGAGGGTTACAATTCCGACGAGGTGCTCGACCCCTTCAGGCGCAGCACCGGCGCCTCCGTCAAGGCCGAGAGCGGCACCTCCGATCCCGACATGATCAACAAGCTGCGCGCCGGCGAGGTGAATGTCTGGGACGTGATCAATCTGAACCAGCCCTGGGCGCGCGATCAGATGTGGCCGGAAGGCTTGATCAAGCCGCTGCCGCAGGAGCGCTTCGAGCCTTACTTCGCCAACATGATGGAGCCTTACGGCAAGGAGTATCCCTGGTGCTACTCCCCCGACGGCAAAGAACTGCTGGGGATGGTGCAGCGCTTCGGCCCCTTCAACTTCGTCGTCAACACCGACAAGGTCAGCCGCGCCACGGCGGAGGACGAAGGCTTCAACCTCTTCAACGAAGCGTCCAACGCCGGACGTTACGGCATCCTTACCTACGACAACTGGAACATCTATCACATGTGCATCGGCGCCGGGCTCGACCCCTTCGTCGAGCACAGCGAAGCCGAGATCGCGGCCTTCGAGAAGGTGGCACGGGCCTGGTTCAAAGGCGCCAAGCTGCTGACCGATGACCTGGTGGCGATGAACTTGGCGCTGATCAACGGCGAGATCGACTTCTATCTGACCGGCGGTACCTACACCGCCAGCCCGGCCCGTCTCGACGGCGCCACCAACATCCGCGGCATTACCCCGAAGAAGGGCCCGCTGGCCGGCGGCAAGGGCGGCATCACCTGGGTGGAGATCACCTCGGTGGTGAACAATCCCAACGGCTCGCCCCTGGCCCTCGACTTCCTGGAGTATGTCCAGGACCCGGACGTCTGTCATGCCGTCGCCTTTGCCGAGGGCACCTACAACCCGGTCACCCAGATGGCGAACCCCAAGGTCTTCGAGAAGTTCGATTCCGACGAGCTGGACGCCATCCAGTGGGACAGCCTGGAAGAGGAGCTGTCGAACACCGTCGACTACCAGATCAATCCGGACTACGAGGTCATGGATAAGATCTATAACGCGGCCAAGCGCGAGGCTTAGACAGCTTCGGCAGCGGGCGGCCCCGATATCCTCGAGAGGATCGTCGGGGCCTGCCCCGGCGCCGCAAGTCCCAGGATCTGCGGGCCGAAAATAGGGAGTTACTGTGGCCGATCCAATTCTGCGGTTATCACAACTGTCCAAGCGCTTTGGACAGTTCGAAGCGGTGAAGGGGATCGATCTCGCCATCCAGGAGGGCGAGTTCTTCACCATTGTCGGCCCTTCGGGCTCCGGCAAGACCACGCTCATCCGCATGCTGGCCGGCCTGGAAGAACCCAGCGACGGGGAAATCCTGCTGCGCGGCGAGCGCATCAACGAAACCCCGGCGAACCGCCGGCCGACCTGTATGGTCTTCCAGTCCCTCGCCCTCTTCCCCCATCGCAGCGTCGGCCAGAACATTGAATTTCCGCTGAAGATGCGCGGCGTGCCGCCGGTGGAGCGCATGAACCGGGCGCTCGACCTGCTGCGCCTTTTGCGCCTGCCGGAGGACTATTACAAAAAGCAGGTGAGCCAGTGCTCCGGCGGCGAGCGCCAGCGCATCGCCCTCGCCCGCGCCCTCGCCTTCGACCCGGAAATCCTGTTCTTCGACGAACCGCTTTCGGCCATCGACTACCGCCTGCGCAAGACCCTGGAGAAAGAACTGAAGGACCTGCACCGGGAAACCGGCAAGACCTTCGTCTACATCACCCACAGCCTGGAAGAGGCCATGGTGATGTCGGACCGCATCGGCATCATGCGCCTGGGCGAACTGGTCCAGGTGGGCGCGCCGGATGAAATCTACTCGCGTCCTGCCAACCGCTTCGTCTCAGAGTTCATGGGCGAGGTCAATGTGCTGGAGGTAAAGCCCAACGGCGCCGGCCTGCACTGCCCGGTCCTGGGATCCACGTTGCAGGGCCCGGACGGCAAGGCGGACTTCGAAAGCGGCTACCTGGTGATTCGCCCGGAGTACCTGCGTTTCATCGCACCGGGCGAGACGGCGGAGAACACCGTCACCGGCGTGCTCTACAATGAATACGCCCTGGGCAGTCGCATCCAGTATCAGGTCCGCGTCGGCGAGCAGGTCTTCCTGGTCGAGAAACTGCGCGAGCAGCGCTACGGCGGCAAACTGGACGACGAGGTCACCATCGGTTGGGAGGCGCGCGACAGCGTGCTGGCAACCGAATGACAGCAACGACGGAGATCAGAGCCACAGAGACCGACAAGCCACGGCACCGCCGGGAGCGCCGCCTCCACGTCAGCCCCGGCCTGCTGACCGCCCTGCCCGTTCTGATCTTCCTGGCCCTGGCTTTTGCGGCGCCGCTGCTGGCGGTCTTCGGCTACTCCTTCATGCCCGAGGGCACCTTCGACTTTACCTTCCCGCCGACCCTGGAGAACTACCTCGCGGTTTTTTCCGGCAGCTATTACATCTCCTTCGCCAAGTCTCTGGGACTGGCGCTGGTGACCGTCGTCCTACTGATGGTGATCTGCTGGCCTATCGCTTACGGCATGGCCAAGCTCTTCGGACGCTGGGCCAACCTCATGACCCTGGCGATTATCATTCCGCTCTTCGTCTCGGAGAACATCCGTCTCTTCGGCTGGGTCCTGTTCCTCATCAAGGGCGGCGTCTTCCTGGGCGGCCTGAAGGCCTGGCTGGGCTTCGACGGCGAGAGCATTCTCTACGACGTGCCGGCCATCGTGCTGGGGCTGGTCTACGTCTACCTGCCATTCACGCTGTTTCCTATGGTGCTGGGCATCTCCATGGTCTCACGCGAAGTGACTGAAGCAGCCTTCGACATGGGCGCCTCGCGCTGGCAGGTCTTCCGCGAGGTCGAACTGCCGCTGGCGACACCGGGCATCCTGATCGGCGGCCTGCTGACCTTCATTCTTTCCCTGGGCTCGCTGGCGGAATCGAAGATCCTGGGCGGGCAGGCGGTGATCATGATCGCCGACGAAATCGAAACCGCCTTTACCTTCGGCCAGAACTGGCCCCTGGGCTCCGCCCTCTCGGTCATCCTGATCCTCTTCTCCGGCACCCTTGTTCTCACTCTGCTGAGCTGGGTCGACCTGGACCGCATTCTGGGGCGTGGCGGCAATGACTGAGGGGCGCAAGAAACGCATCACCCATAACCTGATCGCCGTCTGGTCCGGCTCGCTGATCCTGTTTCTTTACCTGCCGATCCTCACCGTGATGCTGGCATCCTTCTCGAAGCAGCGTTACTTCCGCTTCCCGGTCCCCGCCTTCGACGGCAAGTGGTACGAGCGCGCCTTTTCATCCCTGACGGTGCGCGACCTGGTTTCGACCTCGCTGTCCATCGCCGTCATCGTCGCGCTGGCTTCTGTTGTCCTGGGGTTCTTCGGGGCCCTAGCCTTTGCCCGCTTCGATTGGCGTGGCCGACGCCTCTATCAGCGTCTGGTCCTGCTGCCGATCTTCTTCCCCCAGGCCGTGCTCGGCCTGGCCCTGCTCATCTGGTTTTCTTCCGTCGGGATCATTCCCGATTGGCGGACGGCGGTGATCGCGCACATGGTATGGATTGTGCCGATCGTGACTCTTGTCATCTCTATCCAGGCATACTCGTTTGACCCCGCTTTGGAGGAGGCCGCCTTTGATCTCGGCGCAAGCCGCTGGCAGACCTTGAAAGAGGTCACCTTGCCGGTGCTCTGGCCCGGTGTCGTCTCCGGCGCGCTTTTCGCCTTCCTGCTTTCCTGGGGGAACTTTCCCCTTTCCCTCTTCACAACCGGCGCCGACCAGACCGTGCCCGAATGGCTCTATGCCAAGATGGTGTCGGGCTATACGCCCCTGGTGCCGACGCTGGGGGCACTGACCACCACCAGCGCGGCCCTGGTCCTGATTCTCGGCTACGGCGGCTGGGTTCTGATGCGGCGCAGACAGGCGAGGTAAACCATGACCGACAACCCCAAACTCGACAGCAGCCTGCGCGGCGCGCGGGTCGCGCTGGAAGAGATCCCGGTCATCGACTTCGGCCCTTTCCTCACCGGCGATCTCGCAGCCCGCCAGGCCGTGGCGCGGAAGATCGGATCGGCCTGCCGCAACATCGGCTTTTTCTACCTCGCCAACCACGGCATCTCTCCGGCTTTGCGGGAGCGCACCTTTGCCGAGGCCAAGCGTTTCTTCGACCAGCCGCTGGCTGCGAAGATGGCCGTGGATATCGAGAAATCGCCCTGTCACCGCGGTTACTTCAAGATGGGCGGCGAGAACCTGGACCCGGAGAAACAGACCGAGGCCGGCGATCTGAAAGAGGGCATCAAGATCGGCCGCGATCTGGCCGCCGACCATGCGCTGGTGCGCGCCGGGCTGCCGCTCCACGGCGCCAATCTCTGGCCCGAGAACCTGCCGGGCTGGCAGGGCGCCATGCAGTCCTACTTCGACGCCCTGACCGGCCTGGGCCGTCAGATCATGCACGCCTTCGCCCTCTCGCTCGACCTTGACGAATGTCACTTCGACCGTGATCTGACCGACCCCATGGCGACCCTCGGCCCGCTGCACTATCCACCGCAGCAAGGCAGCATTACCGAAAAGCAGATCGGCGCCGGTGCGCATACCGACTTCGGCTGCCTGACCATTCTGGCGCAGGACATGAACGGCGGCCTGCAGGTCAAGAACGCCGCCGGCACCTGGATCGACGCCCCGCCGCTGGCCGATGCCTTCGTCATCAACATCGGCGACATGATGGCGCGCTGGACCAACGATCTTTTTGCCTCCACCCAGCACCGGGTGGTGAACGTTTCCGGCAAGGAGCGCTATTCCATCCCCTTCTTCTTCGATCCGAACTACATGGCCAGGGTCGAAGCCCTGCCGAGTTGTGTCGGCCCCGGACGTCCGGCGAAATTCAAGCCGACGACCTCCGGCCAGCATCTGCTGGACATGATCAACGCGACCTTCGACTATCACCGGGAGAAAGAAGGAACCGCCTGAACCATGGCCCAGCCGTCAAGCCCATGAGACGCCCGCTGGTCGGCGTCACCGCCGACTTCCGCACCTATGATTCCGCGCCCTATCATGTCGTCGGCGACAAATACGCCCGTGCGGTCTGGGAGGTTTCAGGCTGTACGCCGGTTATTATTCCCGCCATGGCGGAAAGCCAGGACGCCAAGGATCTGCTGGAGCGCCTGGACGGCCTGATGTTCACCGGCAGCCCCTCCAACGTCCATCCGAGCCGCTACGGCCGGAGCGCCGACAAAAAAGCCGAGCCCTACGATGAAGCGCGGGATGCGATGACCTTTCCGATCATCGACGCGGCCCTGGAAACGGGCCTGCCCAGCCTCTTCGTCTGCCGAGGCTTTCAAGAGTTGAACGCCGCCCTCGGCGGAACGCTGCACCCTGAGGTACACAAGATCGCGGGCCGCATAGACCATCGCGCACCCAAGCATGACGACCCGGACGTGCGCTACGGTCCAAGCCACGGCATGACGTTTACCGCCGGTGGCCGCTTTGCGGAGATCGCCGGCGCCACGGAGATCGAGGTAAACTCGATCCACAGTCAGGGCATCGACGTCGCGGCGCCCGGCCTGGAGATCGAGGGCCACGCCCCCGACGGCACACCGGAGGCCGTCGTCGTCACCGGCGCCAAGGCCTTCGCCCTCGGCGTCCAATGGCATCCGGAGTACAAAGCTCTGGAAAACGACTTCTCCACCCGCCTCTTCCGTGCCTTTGGAGAGGCGGTGAAGGGCTAAATCGCCAAATCGTTCTCGATCACATGATTGGCAATGGCACCAGGGGTCGTGAACCAGATCTGCTCGCGCTCGGCAGCGATGTGTTGAAGAGCGCGGCGCAGGTGGCGCAACCGGTAAGGCTGACCGACAAGATAAGGGTGGAGCGCGATACCCATCACCAGCGGCTGCGCTTCGGCCTGCTGCAGCATTTCCTCGAAGTTGTCGACGATCAGATCGGTGAAATCGGCCGGGCTCATGCGATGCAGCGGGATCGCCGGAATGTCGTTCACCTCCTGCGGATAGGGCAGCGCCAGAATACGGCCGCTGCGAGTCTCCAGCCAGATCGGTTGATCGTCACAGCACCAATCCAGAAGGTAACGGTAACCGGCTTCCTGCAGCAGGTCGGGGGTGGTTCGGCTTTCGGATATCCAGGGCCCGAGCCAGCCGACCGGCGTCTTGCCCTCGGCCTCCGCCAGCGCCGCGGTCGCCTCCGCAATCAGGTTACGCTCATCGGCCTCGTCGAAATCGCCCTGCCGTTCTGAATTGCTGCGCCCATGGGCGATGATCTCGTCGCCGCGCCCGCGAAAGGCCGCCACCACCTGCGTACAGTGATCGTAGATCGCGGCATTGACCAGAACGCCCGCCGGCAGGCCGAGGGCATCAAACATATCCAGCATGCGCCACACGCCGACACGGTTGCCGTAGTCACGCCAGGCAAAATTCAGCACATCCGGCTCCGGTCCCGCCGACGCCAGCTTCGCGCCGAGCCCCTCTCCGAAAGCGAAGTGTTCCAGATTGAGTCCAATGTAGACCGCCAACCGCGTGCCGTTCGGCCAGTCGTAGACCGCTCTCTCGGTGATCGCGCTGTAGCCATAGCGCCCATGTGTCGGCAGCTTCACGGCATCCCCTCATCCTCACTATACAAGCTCCAGGGCTATCGCTCCCGGTCCTAAAAGTCCAGTCAAGGCCGCACGGCTACCATCCGATTGCCTGCGGCAGCCAGGTTGCCAACGGTGGCCAGGCAAAGAGGATCACCAGGGCGACAATCTGAATACCGATAAAGGGGATCGCCCCACGATAGATGTCGCTTGTGGCCACCCCGGGGGGCGCCGCACCTTTCAGGAAAAACAGCGCCCAGCCGAAGGGTGGCGTCAGAAAGGAAGTTTGCAGATTCAGCGAAATCAGGATCGCCAGCCAGACCGGATCGACCCCCGCCGACATGAAAAACGGCAGAAACAGCGGCAGGGCGATATAGGAGATTTCGATCCACTCCAGGAAAAAGCCCAGTATGAACAGCAGGACCATCATGAAGATCACCGCCGTCGTGATGCCGCCGGGCAGGAAGGCGAACATGTCGGCGACCATGCCTTCGCCCCGCAACCCCCGAAAAGAGAGTGCAAAAACCTGTGCAGCAATCAGAATGAAAAAGATCATCGCCGAGATTCGGGTGGTCATCTGGCTGACCTCGCGGAGCATGGCGATGGTAAGACGGCCGTAGAGGGCGGCGATCAGGATCGAGATGAAAGCGCCGACGGCCGCCGCCTCCGTCGGGGCCGCAAGACCGCCGATGATCGAACCGAGAACGCCGAAGATCAGCAGCAGCGGCGGAAACAGCACCCAGACCACACGCCGCAGAAGCGCCAGTCCCGGGAGCGCGCGGCGCTCCTCGACCGGCAGCGGCGGCGCACTTTCAGGATACAGATGGGCAAACCCCAGGATGTAGAGACAATACAGCGCGGCCAGCAGAAGCCCCGGCAGCATCGCCGCCGCAAAGAGCGTGCCCACCGACTGCGCCGTTATGTCGGCAAGGAGGATGAGCACCAGACTGGGCGGGATGATCTGGCCCAGAGTGCCGGAGGCGCAGATCGTGCCGCAGGCGAGCCCTTTGTTGTAACCGCGTCGCAGCAGCACCGGCAGGGTCAACAGCGTCAGGGTCACCACCGTCGCCCCGACGATCCCGGTGGAGGCCCCCAGAAGCACGCCGACGATGACGATCGCCAGCGCCATACCGCCGCGCAAACGCCCGGCCAGCACCCCGACGACATCCAGCATCTGCTCGGCCACCCGCGAACGCTCCAGCATCACCCCCATGAAGATGAACAGCGGAATGGCGAGGAACTCGTATTTCGTCACCACGCCGTAAATGCGCGCCGGCAACAGGTTAAAGAGGGTCTCGCCGAACCCCAGCATGCCGAAGACAAACCCGGCCAGGGCGATGCCGATCCCAACCGGCATCCCAACGGTCAGCAGCACGAAGAAGCCAAGGATCATGCCGATGGCCAGCCACTCGTTCGGACTCATGACGGCGGCCTTTCTTCGCCTTCGCCGCCACGAAACAGCAGGACGCCGTGCCGCAATGCCATCGCCAGGGCCTGGACAATCAGAACGGCAAAGCCGACGGGGATCAGTGCTTTCAGGGCATAGCGTGCGGGCAGCCCGCCGGGGTCGGGCGACATTTCGCCAACCCGCCAGGATTGACCGATGTAATTCTGCGAGAAGCGGATAATCAAGATCGCCACAACGATCAGCACCAGAGCGGAAATCAGATCCACCAAATGCTGCATCCTTGGGCTCATGCGCTCGTAAAGCATATCCACCCGCACATGGCCGCCATGACGCAGGGTATAGGTGATCCCGAAAAGGGCGATCACCGGCAGCAGGTGCCACTCAAGCTCCTGCAACCAGACCGTGCCCCAGGAAAAGAGGTAGCGGCTGGCCACGTTGAACGTGACCAGCAGCACCAGAATGAGGGTAACCCAGGCTGCGGCACGTCCGACGAAGTCGGTCACCGCTTCCAAAGCACCCGCAACACGCAACAACGACATAAGAAACAGACTTCTTGTTGCTAACCAGGAATCAGGCGCCGCGCAGTTGGCTGTGCCAGACTCCCTCGCTTAAGGAAGCCCATTTGTCGTGCTTCTCCTTGAAGTCGAAGTAGGACTTCATCACCTTGGCGAAAACCGGATCTCCGCCGGCGAGTTCCTCATAGACGCCGTCCATCTCCTTGCGCAGGGCCGCGACCACATCCAGCGGCAGCGTGCGCGTTTCGGTTCCGGAAGCGACCATCTCGTCGAGCGCTATGCCGTTCACCGCCTCGGCATGGCTGTGCATGGCAAGGTTGGATGAGGCGCAGGCGTGGTAGACGATATCTTTCAAATCCTGGGGCAGGCTCTCCCAGGCCGTCTTGTTGATGGCAAACTCGGTCACCGTGCAGGGCTCGTGCCAGCCGGTCGTGTAGTAGTACTTCGCCGCCTTGTTGAGACCGAGCACCTGATCCTGGGCCGGGCCGACCCACTCCGCCGCATCGATCACGCCGCGCTCCAGTGCCGGAAAGATCTCTCCGCCTGGCAGCAGCCGGACATCGACACCCAACCGGGCATAGCCGCGCCCGGCCAGGCCCGGAATACGCATCTTGAGGCCATCAAGATCCGCGACCGAGTTGATTTCCTTGTTGAACCAGCCGGTCATCTGCACCCCGGTGTTGCCACAGGGAAAGGCCACCAGATTGAACGGCTCATAAACCTCATGCCACAGGTCGATGCCGCCGCCACTGTAGAACCAGGCGTTCTGCCCCTGCATCGACATACCGAAGGGAACAGCCCCAAAGAACTGAGCGGCCGGAACCTTGCCCGCACCGAAGTATGACACCCAGCCGTTACACTCGACGATGCCCTGAGAAGCGGCGTCGAAGCCTTCGAAAGCCGGTACCAATTCACCACCATGATAGATCTGGATGTCCAGTCTTCCGCCGGACATGGCACGAATGGTGTCGCAGAGCACCGACAGCGAGCCCGGCCCGGTGGAATACATGATCGCCCCCGGCGGAAAGGCCGTGGTCAACTTCCATTCGAACTTTTCCTGGGCCCGGACAACCGCGGGCGCCGCAACTGTGGTGGCCGCCGCTGCTGCGGTCGCCACCGTCCCCTTTTTCAGAAACTCCCGACGTTTCATTGCGTGAGCACTCCTCTTGATCTGTCACCACCTCTGAGTCTTTTCGGACGCTCCCTTTTATTTGTGTATTTATAATTATTTTGTATTCAAAGGATACTGCAGCAACAAATCCTACGAACATCAAGTTATTATCGTTCGTTCATAAATAATAATTGGATTCGATATTGAAATGAGCAAATGACCATACTTTCATCGTTATTCGATGAATTCATGAGCAAACGCCCGTGTTCTTTGGAAGCCCACCTACGAACCTTAAGGCGAAGATCGCCTCGGGGCTTCGCCCAGGGAAAGGCGGCGGGCACCAGAAAGCCCGATCACATCTCAACTTGGCGGTTTCGAAGCGTGGCGCAGGTCGACGACTGGCGGAGCGACAGGAAACCTTCTCCGAAGTCTTCTAAGCGAGCGGCGACGCCTATGGACCCTGCTGAAGCTCGAAGGGATAGACGACCCGCCAGTCGCGCTTCATGTCCACGACGACCCAGCCGGCTTCCCCGGCCTGATCAAGAGCTTTGTCGAGCCGGCCGATGTGGCTGTCCCGATCATAGGCCCATTCCCGCTCGGCGTCGCTGTGGCGTACGATCAGGCCGAAACGCAGCCCACCCCCGGTCGTGGCGTACTGCAACATCTCCAGATCGCCGTCAGAGTTGCCGAAAGCCGCCAGCGGACGCCGCCCGATGTGAAGACTGATGGCGACCGGCTTGCCGGCCTTGTCGTCGATGAAGTTCAGTTCCGGCAGCTTGCGGAGCGCAGTTCCGTCGGATGTTCGTGCGAATTCGGCCTTGATGCTTGAACCGATCACCTGTTCCGGCGGAATACCGTAAACCTCTTCCGCAAAAACACGGATGAAGTCGATCCCTCCCCCCGAGACAATGAAAGTCTTGAAGCCCTCGGCGCGCAGGTACCTCAGCAGTTCCAGCATCGGCTGGTAGACCATCCCGTCATAGCGACGGTTGCTCCGCGGATGACGCGCCGTCGCGAGCCAGTCCCGGACGCTGGCTTTGAATTCCTCGATCGTCAGGCCCGCATGGCTGGCCATGACCACCTCCATAAGCCCGCCCTTGCCGCCGGCCAGAACCCCCTCCACATCGCCCTCCATAGCGGCTTTCAGGATTGGGCTGTCCATCCATTCGGGATGCCGCAACGCCAGCGCCTTCACCCGGTCGATGGCATAGATGAGCTGGAAGTACATGGGCTGTTCCGACCACAGCGTCCCGTCGTTGTCGAAGACGGCGACCCGCTCGTTGAACGGCACATAGTCACGACTATCTGGCTCAGTCACCCGTTCGACAAAGGAAAGGATTGCTGACTTTGCCTCGCCGTGATTCCACGACGGCAAAGGGTCGGCGGTCGCGAGCCCTGGAAGCACAACCACGTTGACGATCAGGATCAGCCCGCCAAGACGAGTCATGAGCACCTCCAACCCTGAAGGCCGGTCGCCCTTAGCGCGAACCCACGCCCTGCTGCAGTTTCTCCATCACCTGATCGATGCTGAAGCTGGCAGCCTCCTGCCGCGGCGGAAACTCCTGGAAGGTCGACAGGAAGTTGCCGACATAAGCCTGCGCCGGGACGATCAGGTAAACCCGGTCTATAAGCCAATCGTAGCAGGTGTTCGACGTCAACTGTGCCCGCTCGTAGGGATCTCGCCGCAGATTGAAGATCAAGGGCACGCAGCGGCACAAAGGGTTCCGCCCAAGCCTGCAGCGTCGCTTCCACCCGCTGCTCCATGAAGATGAGCTTCCAGTCCTCATAACGCAGCGCGGTCAGATCGCCGTCGTCGGAGAAGTAGAAGATCTCATTGCGCGGCGACTCCTCACTCTCCCCGGTCAGATAAGGCAGGAAGTTGTAGCCGTCCAGATGGGTTTTATACCGCCGCCCGATGGCTTCCACCTCTCCATCGAGAAGCTGCTGCTTGATGTGAGGCACGCCGGCCGCCGCCAGCAAGGTCGGCAACCAATCCATGTGGTGCATGATTTCATTGGACACCCGTCCCGGCTCGATACGCCCGGGCCAGCGCACAATAGCCGGAACCCGCCAGCCGCCTTCCCAGTTGGTGTTCTTTTCGCCGCGGAATGGTGTCATGGCAGCATCGGGCCAGGTATTCATGTGCGGTCCATTATCGGTGGAGTAGAAGATAATGGTGTTGTCGGCGATCCCCAGTTCGTCGATCTTGTCCAGCAGCTGTCCGACATGGCGGTCGTGCTCGACCATGCCGTCGGCATATTCGTCCTGACCGGAAATACCGCGCAGTTCGTCCTTCACATGGGTGCGGAAGTGCATACGGGTGCCGTTCCACCAGAGAAAGAAGGGTGTGTCCGCCTCGGCCTGACGCTCCATGAAGTCAAGGGCAACGACCACGGTTTCGTCGTCGACTGTTTCCATGCGTTTCCTGGTCAACGGGCCGGTGTCTTCGATATCTCCCCCGGCAAAAGACTTGATCACGCCGCGCGGGCCGAACCGTTCTTTGAAGCGCGGGTCCTTCGGACAGTCCTCGTTTTCCGGCTCCTCCTCGGCATTGAGATGATAGAGGTTGCCGAAAAACTCGTCGAAGCCGTGATTGGTCGGCAGATGCCTGTTCTGATCGCCCAGATGGTTCTTGCCGAACTGCCCGGTGGCATAACCCTGCGCCTTTAGGAGACCGGCGATGGTCGGGTCCTCCACCTGCATGCCGAGTTCCGCACCGGGCAGGCCGACCTTGGAAAGCCCCGTCCGATAAACGCTTTGCCCTGTGATGAAGGAAGAACGCCCCGCCGTACAGGACTGTTCCCCGTAGTCGTCGGTGAACATCATGCCTTCGGCGGCAATACGGTCGATGTTCGGCGTGCGATAGCCGACGACCCCGAAGCCGTAGGCGCTGACGTTGGTGATGCCGATGTCGTCACCCCAGATGACAACGATGTCCGGTTTCTGGCTCTGGGCATCGACCCCCGATAGCAAGGCCGGCGATGAATAGAGCCGAGGCGGCGGCGAGGAAGACCGAAGAACGGCGGAGAGGAATCTGCATCAGCATCTCGTCACTCCTCACTTTTCGTTTTTGCTTACACGAAGCGTAGGACAATCCGCTCAATAAGGCTACAGTCATCAGGAGTGTTTTCTACCTAAAGAAGTGATCCTTTTGTGACGCGCCCATTAGAAAACCCTGAAAAAAAGCGCTGGCTGATTGCATTGCTGGCGGGCCTCTCCTTCATCATCTTCCCCTTATGGGCGTGGCTGGCGCTGCCACCTTCCCACAGCGCTGCACAGACCATTCCGCCTGCAGCGCAGGCATCCGGCTATGTCACCACCGCCGTCTGCGCCGGTTGTCACGTCGAGCAGCATGACGCGTGGAAAGGCTCGCACCACGACTGGGCACTGAAGGAGGCGGATGAAAAATCCGTGCTCGGCGACTTCGACAGCGCAAGCTTCGAACAGCAGGGCGAAGTCTGGCGGTTCACCCGGCGAAACGGCAAGTTCATCGCCCGTTCCCGCAATGATGGCGGCGCCTGGGTCGACCACGAGGTGCTCTACAGCATCGGCGTTGCCCCGTTGCAGCAGTATCTGGTCATGCTCGACGGCGGCCGCCTGCAGGCGCTGACGATTGCCTGGGATGTCGAGGCCGAGCAGTGGTTTCACCTCTACCCCGGCCCGCGGATCGCAGAGGACGACGGCCTGCACTGGACCCGAACCTTCAACAACTGGAACAGCCGCTGCGCCGACTGTCACTCGACCGGTTACGTGAAGGGCCTGGATCCGCGTGGCGGTACCTTTGATAGTCGTTGGAGCGACCTGAATGTCGGCTGTGAATCCTGTCACGGTCCCGGCGAAGCCCATGTCGCCTGGGCGCAGAACCCAGACGACGAAACCGGCCGGGGTTTCACCCTTGCACCCGGCAACGAAGTCGAGGTCTGCGCAGCCTGCCATTCCCGGCGCCAGGCCCTAGATGCGGAAAGCCGGCCCGCGGGCGCCCCCTTCCTGGATCACTTCGTCCCGGCCCTATTGCGCGAAGGGCTTTATCACGCCGACGGCCAGATCCTCGACGAGGTCTATGTCTACGGCTCGTTCCTCCAGAGCCGCATGCATGACAAGGGCGTCACCTGCGGCAACTGCCACGACCCCCACACGGCGCGGCTGAAGGCCGAGGGCAATGCGCTCTGCACCGCCTGCCACAGTCCCGCCGGCAATGATGCCTTCCCGAGCCTGAGGAAGGCGGTCTACGACTCTCCGGATCATCACTTCCATGAGACCGGCAGCGACGGCGCCGCCTGTGTGAACTGCCATATGGGCGAGCGCACCTATATGATTGTCGATCCGCGGCGGGACCACAGCTTTCGCGTACCCCGGCCCGACCTATCTGTTGCCCTGGGCACTCCCAACGCCTGTACGGCCTGCCACACGGACAAAGACCCGACCTGGGCAGCCGGCCAGTTGAAGCGCTGGTTTCCGGAAGGCCGAGGCGGCAGGCCACACTTCGCTGAGGCCATCGATGCCGGGCGGCGCGGCGACGCAGGCGCCGAGGCCGCGCTGCTTTCTCTCGCGCTAAACAGCGAGCAGCCGGCAATCGTCCGGGCGACGGCCCTGGATCTGTTGCGCCGCTTCGGCCCCGCTTCCGCGGATGCCGTGGTTTCTCTATTGAGCGATCCCACACCTCTGCTGCGCCGCGGGGCCGCCCTGCTTCAGTCGAATGCAGCGGGAGATAAGAGAGTCGAGCGCCTTGTGCCGCTGCTTTCCGATCCGATCCGCGCGGTGCGGATTGCCGCGGCTAGCCTTCTGGTCGACATCCCGCCTCTGGCTTTTCCCGCGCAGGCAGTGCTCCCTTACGATAAAGCCGTAGCGGAGTATCGCGCCAGCCTGCTGGCCAGCGCCGACTTGCCGGAAACCCAGATGAACCTGGCAGCGCTGGCACAGCGGACCGGGCACCCGCGGGCCGCTGAGGCGGCGCTGAAACAGGCTCTCGCCCTGAACGGTCACTTTGAAGATGCCTGGTTGCGCCTCGGCGAACTGCAGCACAGCCGTTCCAGCAGCGCAGAGGCTGTCGAGACTTTCCGCCGCGGTCTGACCGCCCTTCCCGATTCTGGTCTCCTGCACAGATCTCTCGGCCTGTTGCGGATCGAACGCGGCGACCTCGAAGAAGGAATCACAGCGCTGGAGCGCGCCGCCGACCTGCGCCCGGACGATGGCCGTCTGCGCTACAATCTCGCTTTGGCCCACGCCAGAGCGGGCCAGGCGGAGGCCGCCGAAAAGCGTGCCCGTGAAGCGCTTGCCATCGAACCCGAGAACCCTGAGTTCCTCTACAGCTTCGGCGTGCTGCTTATCGAACGGGGGCGCATTAATGATGCGCGGGAAGTCGGACAACAACTGCTCCGCCTCCACCCGGACCGCCCCGAAGGCAGGGCGCTGATGGGTGAAGTGGCGCGCCGCACCGCACCGCACCCTAGGAACACCGGAAAGCACTAGACGGTTCCTTCGACCCGCTGATCGATGGCGCCGAAGATGCTGCGGCCTGCCGTATCCAGCATTTCGATTCTGACGCGGTCGCCGGGCTGCAGGAACCTGGTCTTCGCTTCGCCGTCCAGGATGGTCTCCACCATGCGGACTTCGGCGATGCAGGAGTAGCCGCGGCCGCCGTCGGTGACGGGCTTGCCGGGGCCGCCCGAGGCGTCGCGGTTGGAGACGGTGCCGGAGCCGATGATACTGCCGGCCGCCAGCGGCCGCGACTTGGCGGCATGGGCGATGAGCTGGGGAAAGTCGAAGGTCATGTCCTCCCCCGCCTCGGCCTTTCCAAAAGGCTCGCCGTTCAAATGCACCAACAGGGGCAGGCTGAGTTTGGCGCCGTCCCAGGCTTCGCTCAGTTCGTCCGGCGTTACCGCCACCGGTGAGAAAGCCGAAGAGGGTTTGGCCTGGAAGAAGCCGAAGCCCTTGGCCAGTTCGGCGGGGATCAGGCCCCGCAGGCTGACGTCGTTCACCAGCATGATGAGGCGGATGGCCTTCGCCGCTGCTTCCGGCGCGGCGCCTTGAGGCAGGTCGCCGACGATCACGCCGACCTCCGCCTCCAGGTCCAGTCCCCAGGACGGATCGACGAAGGGAATGGGATCGCAGGGACCAAGAAAGGAGTCGGAGCCGCCCTGGTACATCAAGGGGTCGGTCCAGAAGGATTCCGGCATCTCTGCGCCGCGCGCCTTGCGCACCAGTTCGACGTGGTTCACATAGGCAGAGCCATCGGCCCACTGATAGGCGCGCGGCAAGGGCGAATGGCAGGCCGCCGGATCGAAGGCGAAGCTCTCCGCCGCCTCACCGCGTTCCAACGCCTCAGCCTCGGCCTGTAGCGCCGGCATCAGCGCCTCCCAGTCGTCCAGCGCCGCCTGCAGTGTCATTGCCGTCGCGGCCTTTGCCGCCTGGGTGAGATCCCGGGAGACGATCAAGAGGCGCCCATCGCGGCTGCCGTCCTTCAAACTCGCAAACTTCATGGTCTTTTCGATCCTAACCCTGGACGCCACTCAGGGCGTGCCGTCGAAGTGTTTTTCCAGACCCGACCAACAGTTCACGTAATCGCGGTCAAGGGTTTCCAGCTTGCAGGCGTAGTCGGTTAACTGCTGTGGCAGGCGGGTTTCGAACATGAAGGCCAGCGTGCCGCTCTGTTTCTCCGGCGCCAAGGCTTCGCTGCTCGCCTGGGCGAATGCGTTGTGGTCGGGGCCGTGGGGCAGCATGGCATTGTGCAGGCTCATGCCGCCGGGCTGAAAACCATCCGGTTTGGCATCGTAAACGCCGTAGATCAGGCCCATGAACTCCGACATTACATTGCGGTGATACCAGGGGGGGCGGAAGGTGTCCTCGGCGACCATCCAGCGCTCCGGAAAGATCACGAAGTCCACATTGGCAGTGCCCGGCGTCTCGGAAGGCGCGGTCAGCACCGTAAAGATCGAGGGATCCGGATGATCGTAAAGCACGGCATTCATCGGACAGAAACGTGTTAAATCATACTTGTAGGGGACGTAGTTGCCATGCCAGGCGACCACATCGAGGGGCGATTGGCCGATCGTACAGGTATGAAAGGCACCGCCCCACTTCACTGTCAGGTGCCCCTCTTCCTCCTTGTCCTCAAAGGCGGCCACCGGGCTTTCGAAGTCCCGCGGGTTGGCGAGACCATTGGCCCCGATGGGCCCAAGATTGGGCAGGCTCAGACGCGCGCCGTAGTTCTCGCAGACATAGCCCCGCGCTGCGCCGTCAAGCAGTTCGACGCGAAACTTCACGCCGCGCGGCAGCACGCAGATCTCGCCCGGCTGGGTCTCAATGATGCCGAACTCCGTCGCAAAGCGCAGGCCGCCCTGCTGCGGCACCACCAGCATCTCGCCGTCGGCGTTGTAGAAGTATTCCCGCTCCATTGAACGGGTGGCCAGGAAGAGATGCGCCGCCATGCCACTCTGGGTCAGCGCATCGCCGGCAGTGGTCATACTCCGCATCCCGGTGACGAAGGTCAGGTCTTCATCGGGGATCGGCGGCGGCCCCCAACGCAGCGGACCCAGCTCCATCTCACCGGGTGCAGAAGGCGCGCTTTGCCACTGCGGCAGGCCGATCCGCTCGAAGCGCCCCAGGTGTTTTACTGAGGGGCGGATGCGATAGAGCCAGGAGCGCGCGTTTTCGGCCCGTGGCGCGGTGAATGCCGTACCGCTCAGTTGCTCGGCATAAAGGCCGTAGGGGCAACGCTGCGGCGAGTTCCGCCCCACCGGTAAGGCTCCGGGCAGGGCTTCGCTCTGAAACTCATTGCCGAAGCCCGAGAGGTAGCTCAGCGCCATGAAACACTCCTTATTGTCCGCCTGGTCGCCCAAGCCGCAGATCTTGGGAATCCTTGCGATCCCCGGCCCCTTTGTGATAGTTGCAAACGTAACTATCAAGCAAGGCCTGCAAATCCCTGATGTTGCAGTGCCGATAAGGAAACCTGGGCTATGAAACTGAAACTCGAATCGTTTTTGCCATACCGGCTGAATCGTGCCGCCGCGGTTGCCAGCCGTCAATTCTCGGCAATCTACCGCAATGAATTCAGCCTTACGGTGCCGGAGTGGCGCACCCTGGCGACCCTGGGCCAGTTCGGCGCCGCAACGGCCAAGGAGATCGGCGAGCACTCGGCCATGCACAAGACCAAAGTCAGCCGGGCCGTCGCCTCTCTGCAACGCCGCCGCTGGCTGGTCCGCCGGACCGACGACCTGGACCGCCGCATCGAGCACCTGGCGCTTTCCGCCGCCGGTGAGGCTGCCTACCGAAAGCTGGCGCCGAAGATGCTGGCCTTCGAAGACGCGCTGTTCGACAAGCTCGACCCCGAAGAACTGGCTGCTCTGACCAAGGGACTGGCTGCCCTGGAGCGCGCACTGGGCGCTGATCGCGCACCGACGCTGACAGTGCAGCCGGACAGAGCCGCAGCGGCAGGACTGGACGCGCGGCCGCGGCGGGTCGCCTAGAGCTATCCCTGGCTGGTCCAGCTTGAAAGTTACATAATCAACTTTCAAGCTTGGACCCAAGAACAAGGCGTCTCCCCGGATGGGAAAAGCGCCGTAAAAACAACTGGGAAACTGGGGGGACCGATGACCGCATCGAGAATGTCCAAGACGCTGGCCTTTACGCTTTTCGCCGCTGCGGCAACGCTGTTTGCCGGGCCGTTGCCCGCCAAGGCGGAAACGACGCTGGCCCTGTCCTCCTGGCTGCCGCCCAAGCACCCCGTCGTCACCGGGGTCATGCGCCCCTGGGCCAAGCAAGTGGAACAGGCAACCGAAGGCCGCGTGAATGTCCGGGTCCTCGCCAAGCCCCTCGGCCCGCCCCCCGCGCACTACGACATGGCAAAGGACGGCGTGGCGGACATCACCTACGGTTTGCATTCCTTCACCAAGGACGACCGCTTCCTGCGCTCGCGCATCGGCCAGTTCTCCTTCCTCGGGGACAACGCGACCGAAGCCTCGGCTGCTTACTGGCAGATCTATAACGGCGATCTGAAAGCGCAGGAAGAGCACGCGGGCGTGAAGCTGCTGGGCCTCTTCGTCCACGGGCCCGGCATGTTCCACAATAACCAGCGCAAGATCGCCGCTCCAAGTGACTTCGACGGCCTGAAGATCCGCACCCCCGGCGGCTACATTGCCGGCCTCGCCGGGGATCTCGGTATCACCACCCAATTCATGGGCCCGGGCCAGGTTTTCGAGAAACTCTCCCGCGGGGTCATCGACGGCGTCACCTTCCCGATCGAAGCGCTGAAGGCTTTCAAGCTGACCGACCACCTGAAGTATTCCATGCGGGTGCCGGGCGGTATCTACAACACCTCCTGGTTCCTGGTGATGAACGGGGCGAAGTGGGATGCGCTTTCCGATGCCGACAAGACCGCCATCGAAGGTGTCTCCGGCGCCGCTTTTGCTGCCCTGGCCGGCGGTGTCTGGGACAAGGCCGATGCCGGCGGCGCGGACTTCGTGGCCACCACCGGCGTCGAGGTCTACGACGCCTCGCCAGCGGTGATCGATGCCATCAAGGCCATCGCCATGAAGCGCGAAGCCGCCTGGGCCGAGAGCGTCGCGGCCCAGGGTTTCGACGGCAAGGCAGCCCTCGCCGCCTTTCGGGCCATGACGGGCGTCGCCTACTGAGGCGGCTTGGGCTTTGGCTTCTCCGGCAGACCCGGCGCCCAACGGCGGCGAAAACGAGAATCGCCTCACCCGGGCCCTCGGCCTGCTCTGCGGCCTCCTGCTGTTCGGACTGATTGCCCTTACCTGCACCGACGTAGTCACGCGATACTGGTTCAATGCGCCCATCAACGGCGCCTTCGAACTGACCGAACTGTTGCTGGCCGCCCTGATCTTCGCCGCCCTGCCCCTCACCACGGCGGCAGGCCAGCATGTCGAGGTCGATCTCCTGGCCGGCCTCGCAAGCAGGCCTGCGCGGCGGGTTATGAACGGACTCGCGGCGCTGATCTCCAGCGTGGTTCTGGCAGTGATCGCCTGGCGTCTGACGCTGCACGGACTGCGCCTCTTCGAGGACGGCGCCGTTACCAACTCCCTCACCCTGCCGCTGGCCCCGGTCGCCTGGCTGGCTGCGCTTTCCTGCGCGGCCTCCGCGGTGATCGCCCTACTGCGCGGATTCCGCCCCAGCGACGAGGCCTAGCGGGTGCTGGAATCCCTGCTCGGCTTTGCCGTCTTGCTGACGCTGATCTTTCTGCGCTTGCCCATCGCCTTTGCCATGGCACTGGTCGGCATGACCGGCTTTGCCCTGATGCGCGGCTGGCCGGCAAGCTGGTCGATGGTCGGTCAGGTCGCCTTCGACAGCGGGCTTTCCTATACCCTCTCAGTGGTGCCGCTGTTCATCCTGATGGGCAACCTGCTGTCGCTTTCCGGCATCGCCCACGGCCTCTTCGCGGCGGCTGACCGTCTACTGGGCCGCGCACCCGGCGGACTGGCCATGGCCTCCGTGCTCGCCTGCGGCGGCTTCTCCGCCGTCTCCGGCTCCTCCCTCGCCACGGCCGCTACCATGTCCAAGGTCGCCATGCCCTCCATGCGCCGCTACGGCTACGCCGACAGCCTGGCGGCGGGGTCGATCGCAGCCGGCGGCACGCTGGGCATTCTGATTCCGCCCAGCGTGATTCTGATCATCTACGGCCTGCTGACGGAATCCGACATCGGCAAGCTCTTCATCGCCGGCATCCTGCCGGGTCTCCTGGGCATCCTGCTCTATATCCTCGCCGTCTGGGCTACGGTCCGCCTGAAACCCGCATTGGCACCCAGGGCCACCGAACGGGAAGCCATGAGCCGCCGCGAACGCCTGGGCGTTCTTGGCATGTTGGCGCTCTTCGCCTTTATCATGGGCGGCATCTACGGCGGGTTTTTCACGCCGACGGAGGCGGCGGGCATGGGTGCCGGGGCGGCGCTGCTGCTTTGCTTCGGGCTCGGCGGCCTGACCCGCAAGGGGCTGTTCAAGGCGGTGCTGGAGAGCGCCCGCACCACGGCGATGATCTTCGCCATCATCATCGGTGCGGAGATCTTCACCAACTTCATCAACTTCGCCGGTCTGCCGGACGGGCTGGCGGCCTGGATCGCCGGGCTCGACGTCAACGCCTTCCTGGTGATCGCCGCCATCATCGTGATCTACCTGATCCTCGGCTGCGTGCTGGAAAGCCTCTCGATGATCCTGCTGACGGTACCGATCTTCTACCCGCTGATGTACGAGCTCGACTTCGGTATCGCGATGCTGGCCGACCCGGAAGCCGCCCTCATCTGGTTCGCCATCATCGTTGTCGTGGTGACCGAGATCAGTCTGATCACCCCGCCCGTCGGTCTCAACGTCTTCGTGCTGCGCGCGGTGCTGCGCGACGTGCCGCTGAAGACCGTCTTCGCCGGGGTCACGCCCTTCTGGATGGTCGACATCCTGCGCCTCGCACTCATCGTTGCGATTCCCGGCCTGTCGCTTTGGCTGGTCGACGCGATGTAGCCTCAGACGCCGAGATAGCGGTCCTGCAGCGCCGCATCGGCGGCCAAGTCGTCGGGACGACCCTGCCAGACCGTGTGACCCTTTTCGAGGATAACGCAAGCGTCGGCGAGCGGCAGCAGGTCCTTCAGGTTCTTATCGACGATGAGGATAGACTGGCCGCGCTGCCTCACTGCCGCGATCGCCGCCCAGATTTCCTGGCGCACCACCGGCGCCAGACCTTCGGTCGCTTCGTCTAGGATCAAGAGCCGCGGATTGGTCATCAGGGCGCGGCCGATGGCCAGCATCTGCTGCTCGCCACCTGAAAGAGTGCGGGCCGACTGATCCCGACGTTCTTCAAGCTTTGGGAAGAGCGCCGCGACGGCCTTCATGTCCCAGCCCGCGCCCCGCGCTGTCGCCAACAGGTTCTCACCGACCGTCAGGTTCGGAAAGCAGCGCCGCCCCTCCGGCACTAGGCCGACCCCCAGTTGCGCCACCCGAAAGGCAGGCAGTCCCCTAATGTCCTTCCCAAGGAAAGACAGGAGGCTGCCGCCCCGCGCCGGCATCAGTCCGCAGATGGTCCGGATGGTGGTCGTCTTGCCCATGCCGTTGCGGCCCAACAGAGCCACCATCGCACCCTCGGCCACCGTGAGGTCGACTCCGAAGAGGGCCTGGGAGGGTCCGTAGAAGGACTCGATCCCGCGCGCCTCTAGCACAGCGCGTCTCCGAGATAGGCTTCCCGCACGGCGGCGGATTGCCGGATCTCATCAGCCGTCCCGGACGCAATGACGCGGCCATAAACCAGGACCGATATGCGATCTGCCAGGGCGAAAACGGCATCCATGTCGTGCTCGATCAACAGAATGCCTGCCTCGTTCTTCAGTTCCCGAAGAAAGGCCGTGAGGTTTCGCGTCCCCTCCGGGCCCAAACCCGCCATGGGTTCGTCAAGGAGCAGCAGCTTGGGCCGCAGCGCCAAAGCCAGGGCCATCTCCAACAAGCGGCGTTCACCATGGGACAGCGCCGAGACAGGCAGGTCCGCCCGATCAGCAAGGCCGATCCGCGCCAGCACGCCAAGCGCCTCCTCGCGCAGCGCCGCGTTTCCGCGCAACGGTGCCCAGAAGCGAAAGGCACCGCCGTCGCGGGCCTGCAGCGCCAGCATCACGTTGGCGAGCGCGGAGAATCCCTGGGCAAGAGAAGAAACCTGAAAGCTGCGGCCCAGGCCCAGCTTCGCGCGCGCGGCTACGGATAAGTGGGATGCGTCGCGCCCCAGCAGACGGACCTCCCCCGCATCCGGTTTCATCCAGCCGGTCACCTGGGCGATCAAAGTGGACTTGCCGGCGCCGTTGGGGCCGATCAAGGCGTGGATCTCACCGGGAAAGAGTGTCAGATCGACCGCGTCGCTGGCCTTTACCGCACCGAAGGCCTTGCTGAGTTTCTTCAGTTCCAGCAGCGGCTCAGTCATGCCGCGCCCTCCCCGCCAGCAGACCGATCAAGCCGCCGCGGGCAAAAAGCACCACACCCAGCAGGATCGCGCCGAGGAAGAGTTGCCAGCGGTCGGTCATCCCGCCGATCAGGCTTTCCAGCAGAATGAACAGCGCCGCCCCCGCCAGGGGACCGAACAACCGGCCGACACCACCGAGAATGACAAAGATCATGATCTCGCCGGAGCGGTGCCAGGACAGCATGGAGGGGCCGACGAAGCCGTTCAGGTCGGCGAAGAGCGCGCCGGCAATACCGGTGATGACGCCGGATATGACGAAAGCGGTCAGTTTCACCGGAAAGGGCGCGATGCCCATCGTTGCAAGGCGCACCTCGTTCATCCGGGCACACTGCAATGCGACACCAAAAGGCGAAGCGACCAGCCGCGACGACACGAAAAGCGCCAGCAGCAACATCCCGTAGCAGACAAAGAAGAACGTCAGCGGGTCGTTGCTGTCCCCGAGCGGTAGCTGGTTGCGCAGATAGATCGCCAAACCGTCCTCACCGCCGTAAGTCGGGATCGAAATCGCGAGGTAGTAGATCATCTGGGCAAAGGCCAGGGTGATCATGATGAAATAGACGCCGGAAGTGCGCAGCGAAATGACGCCGATTGCAAAAGCCACCACGGCGACCACCAGGACCGTTAGGGGCCAGATGATCAAAAGCTGGTCCGTGCCGCCGAGCGTCAGGGGCCAGACGATGAAGTCGCTGCCATCGAAGGCATGGAAGGCGGCAATGCCAGCGACGTAGCCACCGAGCCCGAAAAAAGCAGCGTGGCCGAAGCTCACCATGCCGCCGTAGCCCAGCGCCAGATTCAAGCCGACCCCAGCCAGTGCCAGGATCGCCACCCGGGTAGCGAGGGAAATGTAAAAGGGTTCGTCGAGAGTAAAGGCGATCAACGGTGCCGCGAGCAGCAATCCTGCCAGGACGGCATTCACCATCCCTTCCCGCGAGCTCACAGATGCAAGAAAGGCCGGCATCAGGCGTTCACCGGAAAGAGGCCCTTGGGCCGCCAGGCGAGGATCACCGCCATCAGCAGATAGATCGCCACCGAGGCCAGGGCCGAGCCGACGGCGGTGGCCTCCGAAGCCGGCAAGACAAGCTTGAAAACCTGCGGCAGGAAGACCCGGCCCAGAGTGTCGGTGAGCCCAACCAGGACCGAGCCGATCAGGGCCCCCTTCACCGAACCGATGCCGCCGATGACGATCACCACGAAGGCGAGGATCAGAACCGGTTCGCCCATGCCGACCTGAACCGACTGCAACGCCCCCACCATGCCGCCGGCAAAACCGGCCAGCGCCGCGCCGAGCGCGAAGACGGCGGTGTAGAGCGTGCGAATATCGACGCCAAGGGCACCGATCATCTCCCGGTCGGACTCCCCCGCTCGGATACGCATACCCAAACGCGTCTTGGCGATCAGCAGGTAGAGACCCAGCGCCGTCGCCAGCCCCGCCAGTATGATGGCAAAGCGATAGACCGGATAGCCGCCGCCGCCCGGCAGCGGCAACGCGCCGGAGAGCAACGGCGGAATATCCAAGTAAAGGGGCTGATCCCCGAACACCCAGCGCACCAGCTCCGAGAAAATCAGGATCAGGGCGAAGGTCGCCAGCACCTGGTCGAGGTGGTCGCGGTCATAGAGCCGCCGGATCACCAGCATCTCGATCAGCGCCCCCGCCGCCGCGGCGGCCAGGAAACCGCCCCCAAGACCCAGCCAAAACGACCCGGTGATCCCGGCGATCCAGGAACAAAAGAAGGCCCCGAGCATGAAGAGCGAGCCATGAGCGAGATTGATCAGCCCCATGACGCCGAAAACCAGGGTCAGCCCGGCGGCCATGAGGAACAGCATTACGCCGAACTGCACGCCGTTCAAAAGCTGTTCGATCAGGAAGGCGACGGACACGGTTAGATAATCACGTGTTGGAGGATCTCAAAGGAAAAGGGGGCCGCCCGAAGGCAGCCCCCAAACGGCAGCATTGTATGGTGCTACATCTTGCAGTCGCCGACATAGGCGTTGGCATGGTCCTGCAGCCCGACGCCGACGATCTTGTTGGTCAGCACCTCGCCTTCCTTCACCACTTCGCGGACGTAGATGTCCTGCACCGGGTGATGGTTGGCAGCGAACTTGAAGGGTCCACGCACCGAGGCGAAGTCCGCGGCCTTCAGGGCTGAGCGGAAAGCGGCCTTGTCGCCTGCACCGCCGGCCTTGCCTTTTGCGGCCAGGATCAGGTTGGCTGCATCATAACCCTGGCTGGCATAGAGCGACGGCAGACGTCCGTACTCCGCCTGAAAGGCTTCGACGAAAGCTTTGTTGGCCGGGTTGTCGATGTCCTTGGACCACTGCGAGGTGTTCTTCACCCCCAGCGCTGCATCGCCGACGGCTTTCAGGATTCCCTGGTCGAAGGAAAAGGCCGGGCCGAAGACCGCGGTATCGAGACCCGACTGGGCGAGCTGCTTCATGAAGGCGATGCCCATACCGCCGGGCAGGAAGAAGAAAATCGAGTCCGGCTTGGCTTCGCGGATCTGGGCGATCTCCGCCGCGTAGTCCGTCTGGCCGAGCTTGGTATAGACTTCTCCGGCCAGATCGCCTTCGTAGAAGCGCTTGAAGCCGGTCAGCGCGTCCTTACCGGCGGGATAGTTGGGCGCCAGGATAAAGGGCTTCTTGAAACCATTGGCCTGGACGTAGCCGCCCATGGCCTCGTGCAGGTTGTCGTTCTGCCAGGCGACGTTGAAGTAGTTCTCGTGGCAGCCCTTGCCCGCCAGCGCCGAAGGCCCGGCATTGGGGCTGATGTAGAAGACGCCCTGCCGCACAGAGGCCGGCACCACGGCCATCGCCAGATTAGACCAGATGATGCCGGTCAGGATGTCCACCTTGTCGCGCTGGATGAACTTGTCGGCGATCTGCTTGGCCAGGTCCGGCTTGCGGGCGTCGTCCTCGACGATCACCTCGACGTCACCGGCACCGGACTGCTTGACCGCCAGCAGGAACCCGTCGCGCACGTCGATGCCCAGGCTCGACCCGCCGCCGGAAAGGGTGGTGATCATGCCAATTTTCAGTTCTTCGGCCTGGGCCGTGCCCAGCGTCGCCAAAAGGCCGGCGCCGCAGGCGGCTCCCTTGGCCAGGTTCCGCAATCCCTTGTTCATTGTTCTTCCTCCTGTTCTCCCTTGTGCCCCCTACGCGGGTCGCGCTTCCTAGCTGCCAAGGGCATCGCCGAGCCGACTGCCGCGCCCCAGAGTCGGCGCGGGTCTGTCCCGGTGATAGAGGAAGCCCCCTCCCCCTGGCTTGTCGGGCCTTCTGGCCCGTCTTGCTTATTCAAGGGTATAGCGCTTTCGGCGCGGTTCCGCCATAGATCCGCTGCAGGCCAAGCGGTTCTAGGCGACCCGGTCCCCGGGTTCCCGCCCGGCAAAAAACGCGTCCAGGTTGTCCAGGGCACGAAACCCCATGGCATCCCTGGTGTCCCGGGTGCCCGAGCCGATGTGGGGCAGCATAAAGATGTTGTCGAGGGCCGCGAAAGCCGGATTGCCGCCGGGTTCGACTTGGAAGACGTCGAGGCCCGCCGCCGCCAGCCGGCCAGACTTCAGCGCCTCGATCAAAGCATCCTCGTCCACCAGAGCACCGCGGGCAGTATTCACGAAGATCGCCCCCTCGGGCAGCATCGCAAAGCGCTCCCGGCTCATCAGCCCCTTGGTCTCCGGCGTCGCCGGGCAATGCAGCGAGAGGAACTGGGAAACCGCCAGCAGGTCATCGAGGCTCTCGTGAAAGACGGCGCCTTCTTCCAACTCCGGTGCCAGGCGCTTGCGGTTGTAGTAGTGCACCTCCATGTCGAAACCGCGGGCGCGGCGCGCCATCACCTGGCCGACCCGGCCCATGCCGACGATGCCCAGACGCTTGCCCGTCACCTCCTGGCCGACCATGAAGCTGGGGCTCCAAGAATTCCAGTTTCCGGCCCGCAGCATGCGATCGCCCTCCGGCGCCCGCCTTGCGGCACCGAGCAGCAAGAGGAAGGCGATCTCCGCCGTCGCGTTGGACAGAACGTCGGGCGTGTTGGTCACCACGATGCCCCGCGCCTTCAGGGCCGCAAGATCGCAGTGATCGACGCCGACAGAGTGATTGGCAATGATTTTCAGCCGCCCCGCCAGACGCGCCGTGACATCGGCAGAGAAGACTTCGGAGTGGCAGGGCAAAATGGCATCGACATCCCCGCTCATGGCGATGATGCCTTCCGCGTCGAAGGCTCTGTCCTCGGGGTTTAGAACCACGTCGTAGTCGCGCGCGGCGCGCGCCTCCGTCGCGTCGGAGAGCTTTCGGGAGATCCAAAGGCGGGGCTTGCTGCTCATAGGGTCAACTCTGTGGATTGGGGAGGATGAAGGCGGACGGCATCATAGCCTCGGAACGCTGGCCCTGCAGTCCGAAATTGAGAGTTCAGCGGTCACCGACAGCATGGGCCAGGGTCGCGCCCAGCTCATAGAACGTCTGCTTCGCCCCTGCCAAAGGTTCGCGATAGTGAGACAGCAGGCCGCTGGGCAGCGCCGCCTCGTCACCATGAAGCAGGTAGCGCGCCGCCGCTCTGCCGAAGACCGTACCCGGAGCGATGCCGCGGCCGCCGTATCCAAAGATCGAGATAGCGCGATCGCCGAGCTTCACGGCTTTGGGCAGATGATCGCCGGTCATGGCGATGCGCCCGAACCAGGCGTGCTCCAATGCGGTCCCCTCCAGCTCGGGAAACAGGGCGGCGAGCTTGCGCGCCGCCCAGGCGCGATGCAAACCGCCGCCAAGACTGTCCAGCGACCCCATGGCCCCGACCAGCAGACGCCCGGCCGCATCGAGACGGAAGGAGGACATGACGGTACCGGTATCCCAGCAGCCCTGGCGCTCCGGCAGGATCGACTTACGGAGGTTGTCGCTGAGGGGTCGGCTGGCGAGTTGGAAGTAGTGCATGGGCACATAGGCAGGCGCAGCGACTCCCGGCAGGGGACGGCCATAGGCATTGACCGCCACCAGCAAGGCCGGCGCGCGAACGCTGCCCTTGGGGGTCTCAACACACCACGCAGCCTGGTCTCGCGTCACCTGAAGGGCCGGCGTCCCCTCATGGAGGGCGGCACCCTGGGATGCCGCTGCCCGCGCAAGCCCCCGGCAGTAGGCAAGCGGTTGTATGGTGCCGGCCCGGCGGTCCAGCAAAGCGCCGTGAAAGGCCGAGGATCCGGTTCGCACAGCCGTCTCTTCAGCATTCAGCAGGTCAACCGGAGCACCCTGCGCCTCGAACTGCCGCAAACGCTCCTGCAGTCCGGAGAGTGCTGAAGGGGCATGAGCGCAGTGCAGCGTGCCGTTGCGCACGGCCTCACAGTCTATGGCGTGCCGTTCGATCAACTCAAAGACAAGATCGGGCCCTGCAGCCAAAGCCTGATTGAGGCGCCGGCCAAGCACCGGACCCAGAACAGCTTCCACCTTTTCCGGCTCCAGCCAGAGTCCGGCGTTGACCAGGCCGACATTGCGACCGGAGCCGCCAAAGCCGATGGTTTCCGCCTCCAGAAGCCGCACAGATGCGCCCGCTTCTGCAAGATGCAGTGCAGCCGAGCAGCCGGTGAAACCGCCGCCGATGATGACAATATCGGCCTCCACGGCATCGCCCAGGGGCGGCGCGTCAAGCACCGCACCCGCCGTGCTGCGCCACAGGTTGCCATCGGACCGGCCGTCATTCATCGGGAAACCCACCTTAATAGAACCAAAACGCCTTACAGGGGATTTCATCGAATTCAGGGGACGATGACAAGCGGGCAATTGAGGGCTTTCACCGCCAAAGCCACAGCCCTACCCTGTAATGGGAGAGTCTTGCGTGGAGGGAATCGATGAATGTACAGCAGAACAAATCTGACTTGGGTGCGGCCCTTGCAGCGCGCTTCAGCGACGGAGCGGATCTCGACGTCGACATCGCCGGCGAGTCGGCAAGCCGGTTGATGCCGCTGGCCGGCCGCGGGTCTGTCCGGCAGTTCAAGGACACCCCGATATCACCCGATCTGCTGCGGTTGCTGAGCGCGCTTGCCCTGGCGGCGCCGACGAAAAGTGATCTCCAGCAACGCGATATTGTTATGGTGACGGACCCGGCGCTGCGCGAGTCGATCAATCTGCTGATCGATGACCAAAGCTGGATCGCCGAAGCGCCGGCGATGCTCGTGTTCTGCGGAAACAACCGGCGCCAGCGGCAAATCCACGAAATGCGGGGGCACCCTTTCGCCAATGACCACCTGGATGCTTTCTTCAACGCGGCTGTCGACGCCGGGATCACCCTGACGGCCTTTGTAATGGCCGCGGAGACTCTCGGCCTCGGCTGCTGTCCGGTCAGCGCGCTGCGCAATGAGTCGGAGAAAGTCAGCCACCTGCTCGGCCTGCCCGACCATGTCTTCCCGGTCGCCGGTCTGGCCGTCGGCTGGCCCGCGGCGAGAGCACCGATCAGTCCCCGCCTGCCGCTCGGCGTCACCTTTCATGAAAACCGCTTCAGCGAGGACGGCATCAAGGACGCCATTGCGGCCTATGATCCATCGCGCCACTACGAAGTGCAGCGCTTCGTCGAGGACTACGGCGAAGACGCCGGCTACGGATGGTCGGAAGATAAAACGCGGCAGTACTCGAAACCCGAACGTGCCGATTTCGGCGCCTTCATCCGCAGCAAGGGGTTTCGCCTGGATTGAAGTCTAGAGCAGAACCCGCAGCATCATGTTGATGCCAAGGCAGAACAGAACCAGCAGCACCAGCTTACGGAAAGTCTCGGCCGGCAGGCGCCCGGCCAGCCTGTTGCCGATCCACATGCCAAGGCCGGCCGGCAGTGTGCAGGCCAGGGCGATCAGAACGCGGGGAAGGTTCATAAAGCCGATGACCCAGAAGGAGCCGGCAATCAAGACGCCCGAGAAGAGAAAGAAGAGACCGAGCGCGGAAATCATGACCCGCCGCTCCGCACCGATGCCGGTCAGGTAGGTCACAAAGACGGGTCCGTTGGTTGACGTCAGCGTGCCGATGACGCCCGCAGCAACGCCGGCGACCCCCTCGGCCAGAGGGCGGCGTGCCGCCGGAATCCGCAGGCGTGGATTGACGCCGCTGAAAAGGGCGAAAGCCGACACGAAGAGACCGAGGCAGAAGATCAGCGGTTCCTCATCAAGGCTGCTGAGCAAGACGGCGCCGATCGGAACGCCCACGACAATGCCGAACAGCATGAGCCGAAAGCGGCTCAGTGTCGCCCGCATCTCGCCAGC
>JANQMC010000122.1 GCA_028280305.1 Pelagibius sp.
GGGAGCCCGCGCGCGGCGGGGCGCTGTTTCCCCATCTCTACGGTCCGCTGCCGGTGGATGCGGTGCGCCGGGTTGACGACCTGCCGCTCGGTCCGGACGGCCGCCACGTTTTCCCCAAGCTTTTCTAGTACCCGGAGAAGATCGATTTCCGCCGCGGCCTCCCTGTTCGATCATGTGATCGGCCCGGCCTTGAGGCTGTTGGACCCGGAGACCGCGCACGGGGTGACGTTGAAAGCCCTTGCTGCAGGGCTGGCGCCCCGGCAAACTGAGGCTGAGGACCCGATCCTGGCGACCCGGCTCTGGTCACGCGATTTTCCCAATCCACTCGGTCTCTCCGCCGGTTTCGACAAGAACGCCGCAGTGATGGCGCCGATGCTTCAGCTTGGTCTCGGCTTTGTCGAGGTCGGCAGCATCACGCCGCGACCGCAGCCCGGCAATCCGCGCCCGCGAATCTTCCGTCTGCCGGAGGACGGGGCGGTGATCAATCGCCTCGGCTTCAATAACGAAGGCCTCGAAGCCGCCCGCGCGCGCCTTGCGGCCTTTCGCGCGCAGCAGCATGCCGGGCATCATCGCGGTGTCGTGGGCATCAACCTTGGCAAGAACAAGGATACCGAGGATGCCGCCGCCGACTATGAACGGGGTGCGGCTGCCCTGGGCCCGCTTGCCGACTACCTGGTGGTGAACGTCTCCTCCCCCAACACCCCCGGTCTGCGCGCCCTTCAGGGCCGGGAAGAACTGGCCGCCCTGCTGGCCCGTGTGGCGGCCGCCCTGCCGGCGCCGGCGCCGCCGCTGCTGCTGAAAATCGCCCCCGACCTGACGGAGGAGGACAAGCACGACATCGCAGCGGTCTGTCTGGACCAGGGCATCGCCGGCATCATCGCCACCAACACCACCATCGAGAGGCCGGAGACTCTTAAAGGCGCGGCGCGGGACGAGGCCGGCGGCCTTTCAGGCCGGCCGCTGTTCGGGCCATCGACGGCGGTGCTGGCCGATCTCTATCGGCTGACCGAGGGCCGGATTCCGCTGATCGGTGTGGGCGGCGTTTCCTCAGGCGCCGATGCCTACCGCAAGATTCGCGCGGGGGCTTCTTTGGTTCAGCTCTATACCGCGCTCATCTATCGCGGGCCGGCGCAGGTCTCGCGCATTAAGCGCGAGCTGGCGGGGCTGCTGCGCGACGACGGCTTCGACAGCCTTGCCGCCGCCGTCGGTGCCGACCACCGCTACGGCGGTTAGAGTCTTTCATGTTTTGACGGCTGGAACCGATGCGACGTAAGTCGAAAACGATCTAGCATGAGCCTGTTTAAAGGATATCCAACACGGCTTCGGGCGGGCGGCCGAGCGCGGCCTTGCCGTCCTTTGTGACGATCGGCCGCTCGATCAGAATCGGATTGGCGACCATGGCAGCGATCAGGGCGTCGCGGCTGAGTTTCGGGTCGCTCAGATTCAGCTCCTTGTAGACCGCTTCCTGGCGGCGCATCAGATCGCGCGGTTCCTTCTGAAGGGCTTTCAGCAGCCGGTCCAGAGTCTCGGCATCGGGGGCGTCTTTGAGGTACTCGACGACCTGCGGTTCGATGCCCCGATCCTGGATCAGCGCCAGGGTCTGGCGGGACTTACTGCAGCGGGGATTGTGATAGATGGTGACGGCCATGACCCGGTTCCTCCTGATCTTGATTGCCCGCAAGGCTGGTTGCGGAGGACTCTCATAGCGGGCCTGCCGCCGCCGTCAAGCGCTCTTGCCCCGCGACGATCCCGGCCGGGGTTGAATTCAGCAAGATTCCATTAACCCTCTTTCAAGATTGCCCGGGCAAACTGTGGGTTATGGACCGGTCCGACCTTCTCTCCAGTGCGGCTGTCGCCGTCCGGGGGCGCCGCGATGCTTAAGCATTTCGGGATTTTCCTGATCTACGCCTGCGCCGCCGCGGCGGTGCTGCTTTATGCGCCGCAGTGGCACCCCCTGATCGATCAGCGCGCCGCCATCGTTCTCTGCCTTTTCGTGGTGATCGGCGGCGGTTTGCTGCATGAGGTCTATGCCCGTCTCGGCCGGGAGGCTTTCCTGACCGAAAAGCTGCTTTCCCTGCGGGTCGCCCAGGGCGATGCGCTGGAGGAGCTTTCCTGGACGCGGCGCGAACTGGCCGTGCTGCGCGAGGCTCTGGAGGCCGTGGGCGGGGTCAGCAAGTCCGGCAAATCCGTCGACGAGGTGATTGCCGAGGTGAAGGTTCTGCAGTCGCTGATCACCAGGCTTGCCAAGTCCTCCAAGGCGCCTCAGCAGGAACGCCCGCAAACAGCAGAGCAGCCGCCGGAGGAAGAGGTGATTCAGGCTGCCACAGCTTCGCCGCTGGCCAAGCCCCATCCCTTGCGTCCGCGTCCGGCAGACCAGAAAGACGCCGGCGCCAACATCTCGACCCTGCCGGCGAACGCCAACCAGAAGCCGGGTGTCCTGCCGCCGGTGGCACTCGGGCTCGAAGATTCGGCGGTGCTGGAAGTTGCCCGCCAGGCGCTGCGCGATGACCGCATCGACCTTGTCCTGCAACCTATCGTCCTGCTGCCGCAGCGCAAGCGCTCCGCCTACGAGTGCTTCTCGCGCCTGCGCACCACCGATGGCTTCATGATCCTGCCTGAGCAGTACATTCATCTTGCGGAACGCGAAGGGCTGGTGACCGCCATCGACAACATGCTGTTGATCCGCTGCGTCCAGTTGATCCGCAAGGTCCAACGGCGCAACGAGGCCGTCGATTTCTTCTGCAACATATCCAGCCATACCCTGGGCGACGACGTCTTCTTTTCCGACTTCATCGAATTCCTGAGAAGCAATCGCGAGCTGGCCGGCAACCTGGTCTTCGAGTTCCCCCAGAATGCCTACAACAACTGGGACTCCAGTGCCGGCGACTACCTGTGCCGGCTGGCCGACCTGGGCTGCCGCTTCTCGCTCGACGGGGTCATGGACCTGCAGATCGATGCTGCCGCCATGGCACGGCGCAACTTCCATTTCGTGAAGGTGCGGGCCGAGGTGCTGTTGGCGGAGCCGGAACTTTCCGAGCGCCTGCTCAGCGAGCTGAAGGAAAACGGCATCCAACTGGTGGCCGAGCGGGTCGAGGACGAGGACGCCCTGGTGGAGATTCTCGATATCGGTATCGACTGCGCCCAGGGCTATCTCTTCGGCGAGCCGCGCCTGGCCCGCCCGGCGGCTTAGCCGCGGGGTGCCGATCGCCGGGAACCGGCGGGCCGTCCACCGCAAAAGCTCTCTTTGCTTCCTTTCCGCGCTATGGCAGAAGTCCCTGATCTAAAGCCTGCTGTTCCGGAGCTTTCATGTCTCATCCCCCTGTGCTTCCGGGCCTTTCGGCCCTGGCGGATCGCTATGATGCCTTCATCGTCGATCTCTGGGGGGTGATGCACGACGGGATCATGGCTTTCCCGCCGGCGGTCGCGGCGCTGGAGGCCATGAAGGCGGCCGGGAAACGCTCGGTCATTCTCTCCAATGCGCCGCGGCGCATCGACGTGATTACCGCCCGCAATGCCGAACTGGGGATTCCCCCCGACCTGCCCGATGCCCTGATGTCCTCCGGCGAAGACGCCTGGCAGCATCTGAAGAACCGCCCCGATGCCTGGTATCAGGCCCTGGGCCGGCGCTGCTACCATCTGGGTCCGGCACGGGATCTGGGTATGCGCGACGGGCTCGACTTCGATTTCGTCGAGACCTTGGACGAGGCCGACTTCATCATGAACACGGGTAATCTCGATGCCGAAGACACGGTGGAGACCTACCGGGCGTTTCTGGATCGGGCCCTTGCCCTGAACCTGCCGATGATCTGCACCAATCCCGATCTGGAGGTTGTGCGTGGCGGCCGGCGGGAGATCTGCGCCGGCGCCCTGGCGCTCGATTATGAGCAACACGGCGGCAGGGTGCGCTGGCACGGCAAACCTCATCCGGAGGTCTACCGCAGCTGCTTTGCCCTGCTGCCGGGGATCGCCCCGGAACGTATTGCGGCCATCGGGGATTCCCTGCGCACCGATGTTGCCGGGGCGGCGGCGGCCGGGATCGACTCGATCTTTATCGCGGCGGGCATCCATGGCGCCGAACTGGGCGTAGAAGATAACGGGGAAATCGACCCGGATCGCTTTGACGCCTTTGTGCGCAAGGCGCGGACCCTGCCGACGGCTGTGCTGCCCGATATGCGCTGGTAGCCGCCGCAGCGTATCTGTGACGAGACCGGTGAGGACTGTGGAGACACAAAGCCAAACCTTTCATTGGCGCTTTCAGAATCCGCCGGAAAAGATCTGGCCCCTTCTCGCCGACACCGTGCGCTTCAACGAAGCCGCCGGGCTGCCGCGCTATGAGGTCACCGAAACCCTGCAGGACGACGGCACCGTCCGCTTCGAAGGCGCTGCCAAGATCGGCCCCGTCAATCTCGCCTGGCGTGAGGTGCCGACCAATTGGGTTACCGGCCGTTGGTTCGAGCACCGCCGCGAGTTCAAAACCGGCCCGCTCAAGGACATGACCGCAAGCCTGGTGGTGACGGCGGAGGAGGGGGGCAAGACCTGCCGTGCGGATTACACGCTTTCGGCGACACCGGCCAGTCTTCTCGGCCGGCTGATACTGAAGGCGGGATTTTTCTCCAACACCGCCAAGACTTTCGCCCGCCTCGCCGTCGAGGCGGATCGTTTTGCCGCCGGTGCCAGCCCTTTCCCATTTACCTTCAAGGCGCCGCCGCCGACCCCGGCCACGCGCGAACTGGTGACCGAGCTGATTGCAAGGATCGAAGCGGGACCGCACGGCCATGGCTTGGCGGAACGCTTGGCCGACTATCTGCTCTCTGCCCAGGAGGCCGACCTCGTCCACCTTCGTCCTCTGGCGCTGGCGCGGGATTGGGCGGAGGATGAGCGTCTGGTGATCGAGCTCTGTCTGGAATCGGTGCGGGCCGGGCTGCTGACCATGCGTTGGGACCTGTTGTGTCCGCGCTGCCGGGTGCCCAAGGCGGCGGTGGAGGCGCTCGACGGTCTGCCCCAGGGCGCGCACTGCGACACCTGCAACATCGACTACGGCCGCGATTTCTCCCGCAATGTCGAATTGAGCTTCGCCCCGGCGCCCGCGGTGCGTCCTTTGGGGGCGGGCGAACACTGCCTCTTCGGCCCGATGTCGACCCCGCATGTCTGGGTTCAGCGAACCGTGGAAGCCGGTGCCGGTCTCAGCGAGGTCTGCGATTTGCCGCCGGGCCGCTATGTCCTCCGCACGCTGGAGGCCGGACCGGATTGCGAGGTGGAGGTGGCTGAGGGCGGCGGCTTGCCGGAGGTGCTGATCGGCGAGGACAGTATTGTACCGGGACCGGCAGCCGAGCCCGGCCAGGTTGTGCTGCGCAATGACTCGGGCCGCCCGCGCACGGTGATCATCGAGGAACTGCGCTGGGTGCGCGATGCCCTGACCGCCGACCGGGTGACGGCGATGCAGGCCTTCCGCGACCTCTTTTCCGATCAGGTGCTGCGGCCCGGCGATGAGGTATCGGTATCCCGGATCGCCCTGCTGTTCACCGATCTCCGGCGCTCGACCGATCTCTACGGGCGCATCGGCGATGCTGCCGCCTATCATCTGGTGCGCGATCATTTCGCCTTCATCGGGGCGATCGTGCGCCGCCACAATGGGGCGGTGGTGAAGACGATCGGCGACGCGGTGATGGCGGCCTTCGCCGCGCCGGCCGATGCCGTAGAGGCCGGTCTGGCGGTGCAGCGTGAAATCGCCGCCTTCAATGCCGGGGAACAGGTTCCGGTTGCCATCAAGCTGGGCGTGCATGAAGGTCCCTGCATCGCCGTCACGCTGAACGGGCGCCTCGATTACTTCGGCACCACGGTGAATATGGCCGCGCGCTTGCAGGGCAAGAGCGAAGGCGGGGATCTTGTGCTGTCGGAGGCTGTCGCCGGAGACCTGCCGGTGGTGCGTCTGCTGGACGGGATCAGCTGTGTCCGTGAGACGACCAGCCTCAAGGGCTTCGACGCGCCCGTCGACTTCTGCCGCGTCCGGCTCTAGAGCCACCGCTGCTTTCCGTGTAGAAGGAATGCGGGAAGCTAGAATTCGCATTCCGGGGGATCACATGAATGCTGTTATTTTGCTGCGCGCCGGTGCGGCGCTGCTGCTGTGTTATTTGTCCCTTTCGATGCCGGCCCCTGCGGTTGCCGAGGACTTCGATCTGGCGCGGCTGAAAGACGGCGGCTATGTCGTCCTGCTGCGCCATGTGAAGGCCGGCGGTTCCGATGCCGATGATTTCGATCTGCGGAACTGCCGCACCCAGCGTCGGGTCGAAGCGCCGGGCCGTCGGCAGGCAGCGGAACTCAAGGCGCGGTTCGAAGCGGCTGGTGTTACGGCGGTGCGACTCGTCAGCAGCCAGTATTGCCGCGCCAAGCAGACCGCGGAACTGCTCGATATGGGCCCGGTGACCGAAGAGCCGGCGCTGAATTACTTTCACTGGAGCACCGGCGATAAAGAAGCGACTTATGCGGCGCTGCGCCGTTACATCATCGACCTCGCATCTTCTGCCGATGGGCCGCCTCTGGTGCTGGTCAGCCATACCCATGCCTTCACGGTGATCGGTCAGGAGCCGGTGAAGTCCGGCGGCGGGCTGGTGCTGCGCCCGAACGGAAGCGACCGCCCGGAGGTGGTCGGCGTAATCACGCCGCCCTGAGGCGCTGTGCTTGGACCTTGCGTTGCCGCCACGTCAGAAACGACAGCGTGTGGAAGAAGATCGCATAGGGCACCAGGAAAAGAGGGATCATCCCGGTCGGGAACAGCAGCGAGTTGTTGGCGATCTCCGGGAAGAAAAGCTGCTGCGGACCTGCGGAAGAGGTGAAACCAAAAAAGAACGCGCTGAGGAAATCAGTGACGCCAAGACCGAGTACGAGAAGAACGGCGCCGGGTGCGATGTACTTGCGCCGCCGATAGAAAACCAGCACGGCAACGGCGGTGATGCCAACGAGAATGTCGCCGATGCCGGCCGGGTAAGCGAAGACACCCGGGATGTTCCTGCCCACCATCTCGATCAGAAAAATGCCGCCGATAACGCGCCAGACCTGAAGGCCGATCAGCCAGCGCTGGGACAGCGGTTCGCTGAGAAACCAATCCCGCCAAATGAAGAGGATCAGGCTCGGCAACAGCCAGCAAACAGGCACCACGAGGCTGCCCAACGGCCCCATGTCCTGAACGATCCCGGCCAGGCAGAACCAGGTCATGACCGCCCCCCACAAGAGGAAACCGCTGCCGATCAGTGCGCCTTTGCGCGCTGAAGCACCGCTGAAGACGTAAGTGCAGAGCATGTAAAGGGGCGTCACCAGCACCGCTGACATGACGATGATCAAGGTCATCGGGTGGGCTTGCATCAGATCGTACATGGCGGCTTTCCCTGGGTCGTTTGGCCGTGGCGGAGCTGCATGCGCGTCGTCTCTTCTACGGCCTGATGCTTGCATTTTGCAAGTAATCTACGTAAGCTTGAAACCTGTGGATCACCTGATCCTTGCGAACGTCGCGAAGAGGCGGTTCTTCGGTCAGGCGGAGATTCTTGATGAGCAAGAACGTTGGTGTCGGGGGTGACCGCGAAAAACGGTCATCCTGTCCCTTGGCCTGCACGCTGGATCTGCTCGGCGACCGCTGGACCCTTCTTGTGGTCCGTGACCTGTTTTTTGGTCGGTCCCGCTTTTCTGAGTTTCAGCGTTCGCCCGAAGGTGTCGCCAGCAACATCCTGACCGACCGTCTGAACCTGTTGGTCGAACAGGGCTTGGTGGAACGTCGCTCGCCGCCCTCGGGCAAGCGCGCGACGTACCACCTGACCGACAAAGGCCGCAGCCTGAGGCCTGTTCTCGCGGCGGTCAGGGACTGGGGCCTCGCCAACATCGACGGCACCGCCGCGCTGATCGGCGCCGACGCGGCGAAGTAATCCGATCTCAATCCTCACCCGGGCGACTCTATTTTTGGGAATTGCAGATCCCGGCACCAGAACGCGTGCTAGCCTTGTGGGGTGAGCGACGATTCGAAATCACCTGACGCGATGGGCAGCGGCGCCGCCGCGGTTGCCCTCGGCGGCTGCATCGCCCTGGCCGCCGCCATGGGTATCGGGCGTTTCGTCTATACGCCGATCCTGCCTTTCATGGTGGAGACGCTCGGGCTCAGCCAGGCCCAGGCCGGGCTTGTCGCCTCGGCGAACTTCCTCGGCTATCTGCTGGGTGCCCTCGCGGCGGCCAAGGCCGCGCTGCCCGGCGGGCGGCGGCGCTGGTTCCTTGCCGCGCTCGCGGTTTCGGCCCTGACCACAGCAGCCATGGCGGCGGAAGCTTCGCTGACGCTTTTCATCGTCTTGCGCTTTGCCGGCGGCGTGGCCAGCGCCTTCGTCCTGGTCTTTGCCTCCGCCCTGGTGCTCGACCGTCTTGCCGCGGTCGGGCGGCCGGGCCTCTCCGCCCTGCACTTTGCCGGGGTCGGTGCCGGCATTGCCCTCTCTGCGCTGCTGATTGCCGGGCTTGCTGCCCGTGGCCTGGAGTGGCGCGGGCTCTGGCTGGCCAGCGGTGGGCTCTCCCTGCTGGCCTTCCTCGCCGTGTTTCGTCTGATCCCGCCGGAACCGGAAGGCGCTGCAACCAAACCGGTATCCCGGGTTGAGGGCAACCGGCGGCGCCTCGTCGCTCTTATTTTCGCCTATGGACTGTTCGGTTTCGGCTACGTGATCACCGCCACCTTCATCTCCACCCTGGTGCGGCTGACCCCGGAGATCGCCTGGCTGGAGCCCTATATCTGGCTGGTGGTCGGGCTGGCCGCCGTGCCCTCGGTGGCGTTCTGGACCTGGGTGGCGCGGCGTCTGGGCACCGCGCGGGGCTTTGCCTTGGCCTGTCTGGCCGAAGGCATCGGCGTGGCGCTTTCGGTGCTCGGCAGCTCCGCGGCCGCCGTCTTTGCCGCGGCGATCCTCCTGGGCGGTACTTTCATGGGCATCACGGCGCTCGGCCTGGTCTATGCGCGCGCCCTGACATCAGGCGACCCGCGCCGCTCCATCGCCCTGATGACCGCCGCCTTCGGCCTTGGCCAGATGATCGGGCCAAGCTTCGCCGGCTATGCCTATGGCTTCGGCAATTCCTTCCTGCTGCCGAGCTTGGTTGCCGCGACGGCGTTGGTCGTGGCCTTCGCCCTCACCATGCAGTGGCGAAGTCGCTAGAGCGCAGCAAGGGGAAGGCCCGCCGCCGGAGGGGGAACCGGCAGACGGGCCTCGAGAAGGGTTCGACGCTGGGAAAGAGACTCAGTTCTTCAGCGGCAGATGAATCTCGGTAATGTTGTCGGCGGGCGCGACCTCGCGCGGATTGGTCAGATAGACCTCGTAGCAGGGGGCATCCGCCGGCTCCTGTCCGCTCTGCGGCAGCCAGGTGCCGTAGAGCCAGTTGTAGGCACCAAGCAGCTCGGCATAGGCGCCTTTGAAGTGCAGCACCGCATGGCGGCCGCCGGGAACATCGACCAGCCGGACCGGCGCTTCGGTGGCGGTGCCCGGTTCGACCGCGATGCCGACGTCGGAGCGCAGCTCGGCCTCCGGAACGTCATTGGGATCGTCATGGTAGACGCCGATGACGCGGGTATTCGGCCCCATGACGTCAGCGCCCATGGCCCAGCCAAAAACCTGGTTGAAGGGTTTTTCGACCTCCATGTAAGGGCCGACATGGCGGATCGAGGCGAGGGTAATGGGCAGGGTTTCTTCGACACGGACATCGAACATCCGAAGGTCTCCTTCTTCTTGGGGGATCAGGGAAAGCGGTGGTGAGAGTTGTCTTTCGGCGCGATAGGCCGCGGGGCTGCGCCCGAAGGCACGGGTAAAGGCGCGTGTGAAAGCGGCGGCGGAGCCGTAGCCGGCTTTCTGCGCCACATTTTCGATGGCCTCGTCGCCGGCGATCAGATCGCCCGCGGCATGATGCAGGCGCAGGCGGGTGACCATCTGGGCCAGCGTCTCGCCGGTGAAGCCGAACCAGCAGCGGTGAAAGTGATAGGGCGAGAGGCAGGCGACCTCGGCCAGGCGCTCCAGATCCAGGTCACCGTCCAGATTCTCGGTGACGTAGTCGGTGACCCTCAGGAAGCGGGCCAGCCAGGTCTGGCGGGTGGTCTCTCTCTGGCTCATGGGGCGGCTCCTTCGTGGGCGGTCCTTGTTGACTGACAAAGACCTACCCGAGGTCCGCTTGATCTGTCTTGCTGAATTGAGAGACGCGGCTTTCCGTCTCCTTCCCGCCCCTTCCCGCTGACGCGGGATTCCCCCTCTCCCCTCGTGGGAGAGGGTCGGGGTGAGGGGGCTTTCACGGTGTTGAGCGCTGGCGCTATGCTGTTGGAAAAGGAGACCGTGACGTCATGAACCGCTGGTTCACCACCGCCCTGCGGCCCGCCGTGGTGCGCCGCTCCCTTGGCGTCGCCCTCGTCGTCGGCAGCCTGCTGATCGCCATCAACCAGGGCGACCGGCTCCTCGCCGGCCAGGGCCTCGACCTGATGAAGGCCCTACTCACCTACATCGTGCCCTACGGCGTCGCCACCTACGGCGCCGTTTCGGCGCTGTTGGCCAAGCCTGACGCTCCCGGAAACTAGGGTTCTGCCGCCCCTTTGCCCGAAGTCGTTCGTCGGCTTATACTGCACCTGCGAAATGAGCGGATTTGCGCCGGATTGGCCGGCGATGAGAAGAGGGCGGAGACGATGAGCGACTGGCCGGAGAAGACCCTGGCGGACTGGCAGGCCCTGGCGGCGAAGGAGCTGAAGGGCGCCGACCCCGAGACCCTGGCCTGGGAGACGCCGGAAGGCATTGCGGTGAAGCCGCTCTATACGGCGGAAGATCTGGAGGGCCTTGAGACGACAGGTTCGCTGCCCGGCTTCGCGCCCTTCACCCGCGGGCCGCGCGCCACCATGTACACCGGGCGGCCCTGGACCCTGCGCCAGTACGCCGGCTTCTCCACCGCCGAAGAGTCCAACGCCTTCTACCGCGCCAATCTGGCCGGCGGGCAGAAGGGGTTGTCGGTCGCCTTCGATCTGGCGACCCACCGCGGCTATGATTCCGACCATCCCCGCGTCGTCGGCGATGTCGGCAAGGCCGGGGTGGCCATCGATTCCGTCGAGGACATGAAGATCCTTTTCGACGGCATTCCCCTGGATGAAATGTCTGTTTCCATGACCATGAACGGCGCGGTGCTGCCGGTGCTGGCCGGCTACATCGTCGCGGCGGAGGAACAGGGTGTCGGACCGGAGAAACTCTCCGGCACCATTCAGAACGACATCCTGAAGGAGTTCATGGTCCGCAACACCTACATCTATCCGCCCGAACCCTCGATGCGGATCATCGCCGACATCATCGGCCATACCTCGCGGGAGATGCCGCGCTTCAATTCCATTTCCATTTCCGGCTATCACATGCAGGAGGCCGGGGCGACCTGCGTGCAGGAACTGGCCTTCACCCTGGCCGACGGCGTCGAATACGTGCGCGCGGCCTTGTCGAAGGGCCTGGACGTTGACGCCTTTGCGCCGCGCCTGTCGTTCTTCTTCGCCATCGGCATGAACTTCTTCATGGAGATCGCCAAGCTGCGCGCCGCGCGTTTCCTGTGGGCCGATCTCATGCAGACGCACTTTCAGCCGAAGGACCCGCGCTCCCTGATGCTGCGCACCCACTGCCAGACCTCCGGCGTTT
>JANQMC010000133.1 GCA_028280305.1 Pelagibius sp.
TCTGGGATAGCCTGGAAGAACTGGAGGCCCTGCCGAAGGCCCGAACGCGGATCGTCCCATCGCTTTCGGACGATACGCGCAGCCGCCTCCAGGGGCCCCGGCGGGACGCCCTGGCCCGCTGCCTGCTGCCCGCCGCCGACAACGCCTGAAACCGGCCGGAGAGCAGAAGGTGTCGCGCATCAACGAGCTCAGGTTCATCGCCCGCATCGCCCACATGTACTACATGGAGGGCAAGCGGCAGTCGGCCATCGCCGCGCAGCTTCACCTCAGCCAGGCCACGGTTTCGCGCATGCTGAAGCGCGCCCACGATGAAAACATCGTGCGTATTTCCCTGGCCTCGCCGGAGGGAACCTATGCCGAGGCCGAAGCGGCGCTGCGCCGCCAGTACGGCCTGACGGAAGCCATCGTCGTCGACTGCGCCGAAGACAGACAGGGGGCGATCATGTCCCGCATCGGCGAGGCCGCCGCGCATTTTCTGGAAACCACGATCCAGCCCGGCGAGGTGATCGGCGTTTCTTCCTGGTCGCAGACCATCCTGAAGATGATCGACAACATCCACCCGATGAAGCAGGGCAAGGCTCGTTCCGTGGTCCAGTTGCTCGGCGGCCTCGGCAATCCGAACGTCCAGAAGCACGCGACACAGTTGACCACCAGGCTGGCGCAACTAACCGGCGGCGAGCCGCTGATCCTGAGCGCGCCCGGCGTCGCCGCATCGCGCGAAGCAAAGATCGTTCTGCTGGGCGACAGCTACGTCCGCGGCACCATCGAGCAATTCCGCAATATCTCTCTCGCGGTCGTCGGCATCGGCGCCATCGAGCCGTCGCAGATGCTCGCCGACAGCGGCAACGTATTCTCTGAAACGGAGCTGGCTCAGGTGACAGCGGGCGGCGCCGTCTCCGAAATCAGCCTGCGCTTCTTCGACGCCGAGGGCCGCGATGTGAAGACGCCCCTGGACGAAAGGGTGATCGGCATGACCACCGAAGAACTGCGGGCGGTACCGCGGGTGATCGCCTTGGCTGGCGGTCAATCCAAGACCGCAGCCATCGACGCCGCGCTGAAGTCCGGCGCTCTCGACATCCTGATCACCGACCGTTTCACAGCGGCCCGCCTCGTCGGCTTGCCCGTCGAAACCCAGGGTGCAGTGGCAGGCCTATAGCGCCACCGGCTTTCCCGAGAAGCAGGGTTGCGCTACGCCGTCAAGCGCAGGGCCGAACCCGGATCCTCCGGCGCTTTGTGGAATTTGCCGTCTTTCATGATTGCCACAAGGCGCTTGTGGTCCTGCAGAATACGGACGTCTGACAAGGGATCGCCATCGACCAGCAGCAGGTCTGCCAGATAACCTTCGCGAATCTGCCCGAGTTCATTGGGCATCCCCATGATCTGGCCGCCGTATTTGGTCCCGGCCTGGATCGCCTCCATCGGCGTGAAGCCGAGCATGTCGACGAAGTACTCCAGGTCTTTGGCGTTGGTGCCGTGCGGCGTCCAGGCGAAGCCGTAGTCGCCGCCGATGAGCACGCGGATGCCGCGCTTGTGCATCTTCTGCATGGTCTCGATGGCGTTTTCCAACTCGCGCTCGTAGGCGATGGTGATCGGCGTCCCGGGCTTGATGCCGTAGTCACCGGCATTGCGTGCCGTGTTGATCAGCCAGGCCAGACCGGGCGCAACGAAGTGCTTGTCCTTGTTCGCCTCCAGCATGTCCAAGGCCTCTTCATCGCAGAAGGAAGCGTGGTAGATGATCTCGATACCGAACTCGACGCACTTCTTGATCGATTCCTTGGAGCGCGCATGGGCGGCGACGCGGCGGTGGCGGCGCTTCGCCTCGTTCACCGCCATGGCGATTTCCTCGTCGGAGAACTGATTTTCCTCCGCCCCCATGCCGGTAATCTCTTCGCCGGAGAGGTTGATCTTGATGGTGTCGACGCCCCATTTCATGAGCTGGCGCACCTTCAGGCGGACGTCCTCCGGCCCGGAGACAACGATGCCAAGATTGAGGCCTTCATGGGGAATGTGCGGCAGGGTGGCGTCGCCCAGGCCGCCGACCGCGGTGATCTCCGGCCCTGCCGCGGTATAGCGCGGCCCGACAATCTTGCCCTGGTTGATCGCATCGCGGATCACCACGTCGAGCCGCGGTTTGGCAGCCGCGGCGCCGTAGCCGGCGGTAAAGCCCGCATCGATCAGCAGGCGCGCCATCTGCACGCAGTTGATGACGTGTTCTTCCAGCGGCATCATCTGGATCGGATCAATGCCGGGGGCATTGTTCCAACTGAGATGCAGGTGGGCATCGATGAGACCGGGCATCAGCGTCATGCCGCGCCCGTCGATACGCTGGCCGCCATTGGCGCTCCAGCCATAGCCGCCGCCGGAGCGGGAGATCGACTTTATGCGGTTGCCCGCAACGGTGACCTCGCCGGAAAAAGGCTGTTCGCCGCTGCCGTCGAGCACGCGCACGTTGGTGAAGACGATCTCGCTCTCGCCGTTTCCGGTACTGCGGGCACCACCCCAACCGCCGAAACTGCTCTCTGCCATGTCCTGTCTCCCTCTGGTTCGCGATCATTACGCCGCTTTATCGAGATGTGTTCGTAAAAGATCCGCCGACCGCCGCGGCGCTTCCATCATCATCCAATGCGCAACCGACGGAATGACTTCCAGCGCCGATCCGGCAATCTGCCTGTTCAACTGCTGCGCCATGGCGAGCGGCGCGACAGGATCGTTTTCTCCGGCCACCAGCAGTGTCGGGGCCTGAATGGCCGGATGATCCGCCGCCGCCGCCTCGCTCAAGGCTTCGCAATGGGCAGCGTAGCCGGCCGGTTCCTGGCGCATCAGGCTTTCGCGCACAAAAGCCGTCACCACGGGATTTTCCGCACGCGAGGCCGCGGAAACGCTGCCGCCAGCCACCGCCCCGGCGATACCGGCCATACCATCGCGGCGCGCGGTTTGGGCCCGCTCCTTAAGGGCCGTCTGCGCAGCCGGCGGCGGTTTCAGGATCGGCCCGAACAGGGTCAAGCTTAGCACACGCTCGGGGGCCGCCGTCGCAAGATACTGGCAGATCAGGGTGCCCATGGAGTGACCGACGAGATGCGCCCGTTCGACACCGGCGGATCGCAGGGCGTCGCCGACGGCGCTCGCCAGCCCGCGCAGGCCTGGTTTCCCCGGGCGCAGAGCCGAACGCCCGGCCCCGGGCAGGTCCGGGCGCAGCACGCGGTACCCATCCAGCCGCTCCATCATGGGTTCGAAGCTGTTGGAACTGCCGCCGAGGCCGTGGATCATCACCACCGCCGCCCCCTGCCCCTGGTCTTCCCCCTGGTCTTCCATGACCAGACTGCCGAGATGCCGGTCAGCCATGGCTCAAAAGGCCTCCACCGGATTCTCCAGGCTGCCGATCCCGCCGATCTCTACCTTCACCCGGTCACCCGGCACCAAGTACTTCGGCGGCTTGAAGCCGATCCCAACACCGGCTGGGGTTCCCGTGGCGATGACATCACCGGGTTGCAGCGTGATGCCGTTGGAGATCGCCGCGATGATCGTCGGCACATCGAAAATCAGCAGGCCGGTGTTGGATTCCTGGCGCAGGTCCCCGTTGACCCAGCAGCGCACCGCGGTGTCGGAAAGATCCAAGGCATCGGCGGTCACCACCCAGGGCCCCATGGGACAGAAACTGTCCTGCGACTTGCCGATCAGCCACTGGCTGTGCAGCCCCTGAAGATCGCGCGCCGTCACATCATTGACGATGGTATAGCCCCAGACGTGGGACAGCGCTTCTGCCGCCGGGATGTTGCGGCCCGCCTTGCCGATAATCACCGTCAGTTCCGCCTCGTAATCGATGGCGGTGCTGACCGCGGGGTCGATCCTGATCGCCTCCCCGGCAGCGACTACGGATTCCGGCAGCTTGGAGAAGACAATGGGTGCCTCCGGCACCGCGCCCTTGGCCGCCGAGCTGTCGAAACCGGAGGAGGCAAACTCCTGCGCATGCTCGTGATAGTTCTTGCCGACGCAAAAGACATTGCGCCGTGGCCGTGGGATCGGTGCCTGCAGGCTGACCTCCTCTAAGGGTAAGGCATCGATGACCGAGGGCAGATCCTGGCCGATCAGGGCAGCCACGCCATCGATTTCCAAGTTCTCCGAGGTGAAATCGAAACGCTCGACAACACCCCGGCCCTCATCGACCCGGCCGACATGGAGGCTGTTTTTCCATGCGAACAACGCAAGTTTCATCAGAGGCTTTCCTCGTTTTCGTTCGGGATCAGGATGGTCGACGCCGTGGTTTCGCGGTTCTCCAGCGCGCGCTGCGCCTCCGCCGCTTCCGAGAGCGGGTAGCGGCGGCCGATCTCGACCGTGACCACCCGCCGGTCGATGGCGTGGAACAGACGTTCGGTAATGGCGGCAACCTTCGCCGGCGTGTCGGTGTAGTGAGCAAAGTTCGGGCGGGAAACCGTGGCCGAGCTAGCGGCCAAAGAGCCGATGTCCCAAGAGCCAACCGGCCCGGAAGCCTGCCCGAAACTGATCAGGTGCCCGCAGGGCGCCAGCGCCGCCACGGAGTGGGCGAAGGTGTCCCGGCCGACGGCATCATAGATCACGTCGGCGCCACGCCCCTGTGTGAGGTCACGCACCTGGTCTTCAAGGCTCTGCGTGCCGGGCAGAATCACATGCCGCGCGCCGGCAGCACGGGCGATACGCGCCTTTTCCTCGCTCGAGGTCGCACCGATGACCGTCGCGCCGAGATGCGCCGCCCACTGGCAAAGCAAGCGCCCGACCCCGCCCGCCGGCGCATAGACCAGGACCGTTTCGCCCTGCTGAACCTTGTGCACACGATGCAACAGGAACTCGGCACTCATCCCCTTCAGCAGGCCGGCTGCCGCCGCCTCGGCGTCGATGCTGTCCGGCAAAGGCACCACCAGTTCAGCCGCCATGGTTCTGACGCTGGCATAGGCACCAACCGGCGGGCAGGCATAGGCGACGCGCTGTCCGGGTCGCAGATGACGCACACCCGGTCCGACATCGACCACCACCCCCGCGGCCTCCATCCCCGGAGCGCCGGGCGGTTGCAGCAGATCAAAAGCGCCACTGCGGCAATAGATATCAATGAAATTCACGCCGATGGCCGTCTGGTGCAGGCGCACCTCGCCCGGCCCCGGCGGCGGTGCAGCAATGCGCGCGGGATGCAGTTCTTCCGGGCCGCCGTGGCGGTCGATCACCATCGCCAGACCGTCGATGGCGGCTCCGCCGGCGGCCCGTTGCAACGGCGCGGAAGAAGCTGGTGATCGCCGTTCGACGCGGGCCCGCACGGCCTCGAAGCCGGCGTCATAGACGCCCTCCGCCACCAAGTCGGCCAGTTCCCGTTCACGGCCCTTCGGGGCCTCGAACTTCGAGCTCCAGGACCAGAAGGTCCGGTCGCCGTCGGTCACCGGCTTCAACGACACCTCAGCCACGTAATTCATCAAAGGCACATCGCTTTCGACGATGGCATAGCGAAGGCGGCGATCCTTGTCGGAGAGGCTGAGCAGACGCTCCCGGATCCGCTCGCCCCCGCCGAGCACGAAGTTGCGCACGGAGCCGACCTGATCGGTCTTCTTTCCCCCTTCCAGTGCGCTGCGGTCGACCGCCGGGTGCCAGCGGTCATGACCGTTGAAGTCGCGCAGGACTTCCCAGACCGCCGCGACCGGGGCGTCCAAGATAGTACTGCGCGAGACCTTGATCATGGGCGATCTTCTCCGGCGAAACGCGAAGCAGAAGCTCCGGCTACTCCTTGAACTTCAGGTCACTGCCGTTGAACGTCGTGACCTGGGCGTACATCAGTCCGTCCTTGGTCACATAGGCGTCCGATCCGCGATAGGGTTCGGCCAGGAAATCAGCCTCCGCCCGCCATTGGACGTTCAGGGTGCCGTCGACCGTGAAGGTGTGCTCTGTCGTAAATACAAGCCCGCGAAGGCCGCCGTCGGAACGGCTTTTACAGAAGCCCGTAAAGAGCTTTCCGACCTCTTCCCTACCCTTGATGACAACACCGTCGGGCAGGTGGATTTCCACCTCCGGCGGGTACTGGGCCATCAAACGGTCCCAATCGCATCTGTTCAGCGCATCAAGGTGCTCATCGACTACCAATTGCGCGCCGGGTTGAACCACAAGGGGCGGAAGGTTTGGCTCATCCGCCATAGCTGGCGCTGTGGTGGCAATGGCCAGTATCACAGAAATCGTAAGGGTTCTCGTCATCGTCACTCCTCCCTCTCGCTTAACTGAAATACAGATTCACTCTAGGCGTCCCCAAAACGCGCCTTCAACGCCGCAAAACCACCCTGGAACACATCGTTACCGATGAGGGCGACCAACTCGGCCTCACGTTCCTGCGCGCAGTCGAACTCAGCCGACCACTCGGCAAAGCAGCGCGCACCGTCCGTGACCGGCGTCAGCTTCACGCTGGCGACGTAGTTCTCCACCCCCATGGGGCTTTCCAGGATCGAATAGCTGCAACTGAAGTCATAGTCCGAGAGTGCGAGAAGACGTTCGCGAATGAAGCCACCGTCCTGCAGCCGAAAGGCGCGCACACAACCGACTTGATCGGCGGGCCCACCGCCCTCGATCCGGCTTTCCTTGATCGCCGGATGCCAGTCGGGCAAGGCGTTGAAGTCGCGGATCGCCGCCCAGACCCGCTCCGCCGAGGCGCCGATCACCGAGGAGGTGTAAACCTGCGCCATCCTCAGTCGTCCTTCTTTTTCCGCGCTTCAACGTCCTTGGAGAGACTCTGGGCATCGCGCGCCGAGCGGAAGATGTCCCCCATCCGCGCAACGTTCGGGTTCTCCACACCGATCTCTTTCATCATCTCGTCGATCAGCGGCGCCTGGGCGCGGTAGCGCAGGGCGCTTTCGATCACCTCGTCGGTCGGCGTCCGGCTGCCGCCGCCCCCGCCGCCGGCAAGACCGTCGACATGCAGGATCTTGATGCCCTCGATCTTTTCCATCGGCCGCACGCTCTCGCGGACGATGCCCTCCAGGCGGTCGATCATCTTGGCGCGCAGCATAGTGGCGCGGGCATCCTCGCTGAGGATGTTTTCCGCCTCGTTGCGCAAGCGCTGGGCCTCGGCGGCCACCGCGGCACTGACCTTCTCGGCCTCGGCGGCGATCTTCGCGGTATCGGCATCCTTGTTCGCCAGCAGCCGGTCGACCGCCGCGATGCGCTCGGCAACCTCGGTCTCGCGGGTGGTGACGACCCTCTCTTCCGCCTCCACCGCCTTGGCGCGGGCCGCCTCGGTGGCCACCCGGATCTCGGCTTCATCGGACTGCTTCTGGAGCACCGCGATCTGGCGCTCAATTTCGGCCAGTTCCAGGGCCTGGGCGCGCTCGACTTCGAGACGCTTCAGGTCCCGATCCTGCAGGATGCGCGCCTCTTCAAGGCCGCGGTTGGAGGCAATGCGCGCCCGCTCGATCTCTTCCTGTGCGGAAATCTCGCTCTCGTCGATGGACTGGCGCTGGGCGATCTGTTGAGAGCGCAGCAGGCGGTCACGTTCGATGCGCACCTTGTCCAGCATCTGCTCCTGAGCGATGCGTGCGGATTCCACTGCCTTGTGGGCGGCGATCTTGGCCGTCTCGATCTCCTGCCCGCGGGTGATGTCGCGGCTCTCCGTTTCCTCCTCGGCGATGATGCGCGCCTCGCGCAATTGGCGCTCCGAGACAATCTTGGCACGCTCGACGTCCTCCCCGGCGGCGATCTCCGCCGTCTCGACATCATGGCGCTGCTTGATCTGCTGTTGGCGGATCAGGCGCTCCCGCTCGATGCGGGCCTTCTCCAGCGACTGCTCCTGGGCGATGCGGGCCTGTTCCACCTCTTCCTGTGCCTTTAGCTCGGTCTCCTCAAGACTGCGGCGCCGGGCGATATCGTACTCGCGGGTTTCCTGCTCGCTGGCGATGCGGGCTTTCTCCGCCTCGGCATCGCGCATGACGCGGGTGCGCAGGACCTCGGTGCGCTGTTCGGCGCGCAGCGCCTCCAGTTCCCGCTCCTGGCTCAGGCGCGAACTCTCGCTTTCCTGCTCCAGTTTCAGGGTCTCCTTTTCGGCTTCCAGGTTGCGGCTGCGGATCGCCACCATGGCGGACTGCTCGATGTCGTTCCGCAACTCACGGCGTCCTTCGATGGTCTTGATGAGCTGAGTCAAGCCCTCGGCATCGAAGCGATTGGAGGGATTGAAGAACTCCAGATTCGTCTGATCGAGATCGGTGATTGCCAGGGATTCAAGCTCCAGGCCGTTGCGGGCCAGGGCGTCGGCCGCCCGTGCCTCGACCATGGCGACGTAGTCGCCGCGCTTCTCATGCATCTCGTCGAGGGTGAGCTCGGCCGCGACCGAGCGCAGAGCGCCGACAAACTTACCGCTCAGCAGATCGGCAAGCTGGTCCGGCTCCAGCGTGCGCTGGCCCAGGGTCGAAGCGGCGGCAGCCACCGCCGCCTTCTCTTGGATCACGCGCACGAAGAACTCCGCCTCGATATCGACACGCATACGGTCGCGGGTGATCACCGCCGCTTCGCGGGACCGGGCGACCGGAATGCGCACGACATTCAAGTTAACCGGCGTCACCTCGTGCACGATGGGCAAGACCAGCGCCCCGCCGTTGATGACCACGGTTTCGCCGCCGAAACCGGTACGCACGAAGGCGACCTCCTTGGTCGAGCGATGATAGAGCCAGTTCAACAGATAGACCCCGACGACGATCACAATGATCGCGACTATGAGCCAGAGAATGATTGATCCGATCAGGCCGCTAGTCATGACCTCACCCTCCCTTTGAACCTAGTGTCAGTGCCTTGAAGGCTTTTGTCTGTTCAGTTAGTGCCTGTTCCGTCGGCAAGCGCTCCATCGAGGACGCGCCGTAGAAGCCGTGGCAGTGTTTGCTGTTGTCGAGGACGTACTGTGCATCCGCCGGCATGGCGACGGGACCGCCGTGCACCAGAATGATAGCCTCCGAATTGACCTTAAGCGCCGCCTGCGCCCAGGCGTCCACCAGCGCCGGACAGTCGTTCAGGGAAAGCGCCGTCTCGGCCCCGATGGACCCGCCGGTTGTGAGGCCAAGGTGACAGACAATAATGTCCGCTCCCGCCTCCGCCATCGCCGTCGCGTCGTCTTCACTGAAGACGTAGGGCGTCGTCAGCATGTCCTTCTGATGGGCCATCCGGATCACGTCCACTTCCTGGCTGTAGGACATGCCCGTTTCCTCCAGGTTCGCCCGAAAGGTTCCGTCGATCAGGCCGACGGTCGGGAAGTTCTGCACCCCGGAGAAGCCGATCGCCTTCACTTGATCCAGGTAGTGATCGAAAATGCAGAAGGGATCGGTGCCGTTTACCCCGGCCAGCACTGGCGTCTTGGCCGTCACCGGCAGAACCTCGTGAGCCATCTCCATGACCACGTCGTTGGCATTGCCGTAAGCCATAAGGCCGGAAAGCGAGCCGCGCCCGGCCATGCGGTAGCGCCCGGAGTTATAGATGACGATAAGGTCGATGCCACCGGCCTCCTCGCACTTCGCGGAAAGGCCGGTGCCGGCGCCGCCGCCGACGATCGGTTCACCGCGCCGCTTCATATCCTGGAAGCGTTCCAGTAAGTCTCTTCTCTCAAAACGCGGCATGTCTGCTCGTCCTCTTGGTAGGGTTTATCTCTTCCAGTGCAGCGACCGCCGCATCGGCAAAGGCGGGATCGTTGATGTTGTGGGCGACGCGGATCAGGCGGCGCGACGCCGTTTCCTGAAAACGCCCGGCCAGGGCATCGAAAAGGGCAAGGTCGGCCTCCGGGTCGTGAAACGGCTGGCCCGGCGCATCGAGGGCGGAAACGCCGCCCTCGGGAATCAGGAAACGGACCGGCCCGCTCATCTGGTTCAGGCGCCCGGCAATCCATTCGCCCATCCGCGCATTCTCATCGGCGGTGGTGCGCATCAGCGTGACCTGGGGGTTGTGCTCGACAAAAAGCCGGTCGCGGTAGCGCGCCGGCACCGTATCGGGCGCACCGAAGTTCACCATGTCCAGCGCCCCGAGCGAACCGACATAGGGAATGCCCGTGCGGATGAAAGCGCCGAAGCGATCTTCATCCGCGGCAAAGACGCCGCCCATCATCATGTCGCAGATCTCTGTGGTGGTCAGATCGACCGCGGCCGACAGCAGGCCGCTGTCGGCCAGCTTCTCCATCGAACGGCCACCGGTGCCGGTCGCATGAAAGACCAGGCAGTCGTAACGGTCTTCAAGCTGCGCCGTGATCTGCTGCACCGCCGTGGTGGTGACGCCGAACATGGTCAGGCCCAAGCCCGGCTTTTGTCCCTCACCGCCGCCGTTATCCGTCTTCTCCGGCACGTCCCGCACCATGCCTGCAAGCGCCCTGGCGCCGTTGGCCAGCACGCGGCGGGAGATCTGGTTCAGGCCCTGCACGTCGGTAACGGAGTACATCATCATGATGTCCGTGGGTCCGACGTATTGACCGACATCACCGGAGGCGACGGTGGAGATCATCACCTTGGGAACGCCGACGGGCAGGCTGCGCATGGCCGGCGTCGCCAGCGCCGTGCCGCCGGAACCGCCGGCGGATATGATGCCGCCGATGCCGCGTTGGCGCTGAATCCAATTCTGAAAGGCAAGCGCCATGGCGCCCACAGAAGCGCCCCGGTCTCCGGTGAAGACCGCGCTGCTGCCCGAAGGATGATAGGCAGCGACCAGATGCGGCGGGACATCCGCCGAGGAAGGCTTGCCGGAGGTCGAGAGATCGACGGTACGCACCGCCTGCAGGCCGCTCTCCAGCAGGCAGTTACGGATGTAGTTCAGCTCGGCGCCCTTGGTATCGAAAGTCCCGGTGACGTAAATCTCCTGCCCCAGCAGGGCGCCGAGGGGCGTCGGCGGCTCCTTGAACAGGGGTTCGGGCTTGCTGTCGAAGGGCCGCGACGGCCGTTGCGCAGCGGGCGGTCGCGGCGCGGACTCCTGCGGTCCCTTACCCTCCCGCCAGGCGGCGCTCGACCAGCGGGTCGGCGGCACATAGACGAGGTTCGAGGGCGGCCCAGACTCAGGTTGAGGGGCGCTGGTGACTTCGGTCGCCTCTGCAGTCACCCTTTCGAATGCCGTTTCCGGTTCCGCGGAGGGCGACGTCTCTTCGACCAACGTGTCCAGTTCGGCGTCTTCGTGAGAGTGACGCCCGACTCCCAGCAAGCGTTCCTGCAATGTCCGGTCGCCCGCCAGTTGCTGGGCTGGCATGACCCGGCTGATGCGCCCGTTGACCATGATCGCCACGTCTTCGGAGATCGCGGTGGCGACGGCGATGTTTTGCTCGATCAGCAGGATCGCTACGTCTTCCTCTTCCGCCAGTCGGGCAAGGAGCTGCTCGACCTGCTCCACGACCACCGGTGCCAGGCCCTCGGTCGGTTCGTCGAGTACCAGCAGCCGCGGGTCCTGCAGCAGCGCCCGGGAAATCGCCAGCATCTGCTGTTCGCCGCCGGAAAGTTGGGCGGCACCGTTGCGGCGCCGCTCGGCGAGGCGCGGAAAGCTCTCGTAGATGCGCTCGATGGACCAGTTGCCGCCGCTCTCCGACAAACGAAGATGTTCATCGACGGTCAGGGAGCGCCAAAGCCGCCGGCCCTGGGGCGTGTAGCCGATACCCTTTGCGGCAATGCTGTGGGCTGCGAGACCAGCAATCTCCTTGCCCTCGAAGCGGATCGAACCGCGCTGCGGCTTCAACAGACCCATGATGGTGTTGCAGAGCGTCGTCTTGCCCATGCCATTGCGGCCAACGACGGCATGAACGCCACTCTCAAGCGTGAGATTCACGCCCTGCAAGGCGTGGGACTGACCGTAATAAACGTGCAGGTCGCGGACCTGCAGCACGGCCCGGCTCCCGGATTGGCTATCGGCGGCGCGGCGATTGCGATCAGCCATGGCCCGCCCCCTGCTCTTGCCCCTGGCCCTGTATTTGGCCCTGACCCAGATACAGCTCTTGTACCTCAGGGTCGTTTTCGATTTCCTCGGGCGTGCCTTCTTTGAAGATGCGCCCATTGTGCATCATGGTGACGCTCTCGGCGGCCTGCAGCGCCACATCCATGTCATGTTCGATGATGATGAAGCCGATGTGATCCGGCAGTGACTGCAGAATCTCCACCAGCTCGGTCCGCTCCGTCGGCGAAAGGCCGGCTGCCGGTTCGTCGAAAAGAATCAGACGGGGCGCCCCGGCCAGAGCCAACGCAATCTCCAACTGACGCTGCTGTCCGTGACTGAGGGTGGCCACCATCATCTCCCGGGCATCGTCCAGATGGACCGCCGACAACAGGGTTTCGGCAGAGTTCATCGCAGAGTCGTCACGACCAGGACGCGTGAGGGAGAAGCGTCGGCGGTTCACGCCGCGGCAAGCCAGATAGATGTTGTCGATCACGCTGAGCCCATCGAACAGCAGCGAGATCTGATAGGTCCGCCGCAGGCCGCGGCGGATACGTTCGTGCACCGGCAGGTCGGTCACGTCCTCGCCGAACAAGCGCACGCGCCCGGTGGTCGGCGGATAGTCGCCGGTGATGGCATTGAACAGGGTGGTCTTGCCGGCCCCGTTCGAGCCCAGAACCGCCCGCCTCTCCCCCGCCCTTACGGTGAGATTGATATCCGCCAGGGCCACCAGCGCGCCAAAGTGGCGGCTGACGGCTTCAAGTTCCAGCGCGAAACGGCCGGTCCCTTGAAGGCGGGAGAGAGCGTCGGTTCTGGACGTCGACATCAGGTTACCGTCATACTTGCAACGACCTACTCGCAGACCGGGTTCTCGCGGCTGACAACGCCGTACTTCAAGAACTCGTCGTAGGAGAGACCCAAGGTCTGGCTGACCTGCGGAATGACCTTAATGGTCTTGTTCAGCAGATTGCCGTCCGGCCCTTCGGTCACTTCCGTGAGGAAGATGTCGGCCACCGCATTGCGCCGCTCGTCGAGTTTGACAACGCCCGTGGGGGTTTCGAACTCCAGGGAAGCGAGTGCCGCGCGGTAGGCTTTACCGCCGTCGGAGAGATCGCCGTTCACCGCATCCAGGGCCAAGAGAGCGGCCTTGGTGTTGATGTAGTAGGCATGGGCGAAGAGCGAGGGAGAGGGGAAGCCGTCCGGGAACTGTGCCTTGTAAGCAGCCACGAAGTCGGCCCAGCGAGAATCCTCCCAGGTGTCGGAGATCGGTCCGGCCGAGGGCGTGCCGATGATGAAGTCGCGGGTCCGGCCTTTGGAGCCGAGCACCGTCTGGTCCACCGTGATGGAGCCGCCGATCAGCGGCAGATCGCCGCCGGCCTGCTCGTACTGGGTGAGGAAATTCACCGCGTCGGCACCGCCCAGCGCGACGTAGATCGCATCGACATCATCGGGCAGAGCGGCGATCACCGAGGAATAGTCCTTGTTGCCGATCGGCACCCAGAAGCGGGCATCCGCCGACGCCTTGCCGCCGAGGCGGCAGAACGGCTCCAGGAAACCGAAGACCTGGGTGTAGGGGAAGGAGTAGTCCTCCGCCAGCACCGCAAGGCTGCGATAACCCTTTTCCTTGTAGACATATTCGCCGAGCCCGGCCATCCACTGCGCCCCTTCGGTGCCGAAGCGGAAGAAGTTGTCGGCCGGATCGCGCAGCGTCGTGTCTTGAGCGGCGGAACTGCCGTTGAGGAAGGTCACGTTGGGCTGGGTCTTGGCGTAGTCTTTCACCGCCAGGCCTTCCGAGCCGGAAAGCGGGCCAACCATGATCTGGACGCCGTCCTGTTCGACCAGCTTACGGGTCGCACGGATCGCACTGTCTGGCGACGCGTCGGACGAACCGGTAATCAGCTCGATCTTCTTGCCGCCGGCGGTGTAGTTGAATTCCTCGAGCGCCAGTGTGACGCCGCGCATACTGTCTTCGCCGAGCACCGTAAAGGCGCCTTCCAGCGTCGCCAAAGCGCCCATCTTCACCGTCTCCTGCGCAGCGACCGGGCTTGCCAAAGCCAAGACCGTCGCCGCCACCAGCGTCGATTTACCTAGTCTGAACATCCTTGCCTCCCATTCCTTGGTTTCTTTGTGGGTTTCTTACGTCTTCAGGTTTGCTCGAGCGATCCGGCAGGCTGCCGTTCGCCCCCTCGTTCGCGCCTGGCCTCCTGCCGCGCAGATCCTCCTAGTCGAAGTCTTTCCCGCAAGCGGCCCCATATCCCCAGCAATCCGTCTGGGGAGAACAGAACGACCAGCAAAAAGGCCAGGCCGATCACGGTGTTGAAACGCTCCCGATCGATCAGATCGATGGCGAAATTCTCCAACAGTACAAAGGCGATCGCCCCGATGAAGGGACCAATGGGGTGGCGCATGCCACCAACGACGGCGATCACCAGAATATCGATGGCGACATCGATGCCGACCGAGCCCGGCGAGATCCGCCCGTTGAACCAGACCGTCAGAACGCCGGCGGTCCCGGCGATCAGGCCGGCGAAGAAATAGGCGGCGATTCGGTGCAGCGTGACGTCGTAACCCAGGGCGCGCATGCGCCGGGGATTGTCGCGGATCGCCTGCAAACTGAGGCCGAAGGTGGAACGCGAGGCGTAGAGTACGGCCAGGAAGAAGCCGCCGGAAACCGCCAGGGTCAGGTAGTAGAAGGGGACGGGATCGCGCCAGTAAAGACCGAAAACTGTCGGCGGCTCGACACCGGCGAAACCGGTGAAGCCGTTGAAGATCACATAGTTCTGCCGCACGAAGTAAAAGAAGGCCACCGCAATGGCCAGGGTGATCATGATGGTGTAGATGCCTTCGGTGCGCACCGAAATGGCGCCGATAAAGACGCTGAAAAGCGCAGCGGCCAGAATGGCAACCGGCACCGTCAGCCACCAGGGCCAGCCCAGGCCCATGACCCCGACGCTGTTGTCCCCCAGGATCGCCACCAGATAACCGGCGAAGCCGGCCACCGTCAGCTGAGCCAGACTGACCATGCCGCCGTAGCCCGCCAGCATCGTCAGCGACAGCGCGATGGTCCCGAGAAGGAGCGAATAGGCGCCGATCTGGAAAATGAAAAAGTCGCTGGCGAAGGCCGGATAGGCGAGCAGGAAAACCAGGGCGACAAGCGGCCCCGGACGAAGCTCGGCCAGCAGGCTGTTTCCCGAAAAGAGCTGTCTTGTGTCCATCGCCTAGCTCTGCCCCATCAAGCCTTGCGGCCGCACCGCAAGGACGACGACCATGATGAGAAAGGTGAGGACCACGCCGTAGGTGGGGAAATAGGCGAGGCCGAACTGCTCGGCCAGGCCGATCAGCAGGGCGCCGATGGCGGCTCCGGTGACCGAGCCCAGCCCGCCGACGATCACCACGATCAGAGACGCCAGCAGATAACGGATATCCTCGCCGGGCGCGATGGAAAGCGCGGTGCCGCCGATCACCCCGGCGAAGCCGGCCAGTCCGGCGCCAATGGCGAAGACCAGCGCAAAGAGCAGTTGCACGTTGACGCCGCTGGCGGCGAGCATCTGACGGTCGTTCACCCCGGCGCGGATCATCATGCCGATCTTGGTGCGGTTGAGAAACAGCCAGAGCCCGATCCCGACCGCCACCGCAACGCCCAGCACGGCCAGGCGGTAGATCGGATACTTGATGAAGACCGGGTCGCCGGAGGCCCGGATAACCGAGACGACGGGCAGCGTTGTCGCCCCGAACAGCCATTCGGGCGGCGAAAACTGATAGGTCGTCCCGGTCCAGACCGCCAGCATCAGGTCGGCGGCGATGATGGAAATCGCAATGGTCACCAGGGTCTGGCGCAGATCGTCACCCTCCATGCGCCGGAAGATCAGCACCTGCATGAGAACGCCGCTGGCGGCGATCGCCAAAAAGGCGACGGCGAGGCCCAGGAACCAACTGCCGCTGGCTTCGGCGACCTCGTACCCGATGTAGGCGCCGAGGAGATAGAGCGAGCCATGCGCCAGGTTGACGTTGCGCATGAGGCCGAAGACCAGTGTGAAGCCGCTGGCGACCAGGAAGTAGAGGCCGCCGAGGGTGATGCCGTTCAACAGCGTGTTGACGAAGGTTTTCTTGCGGCCGATGGCCGAAACCAGCCATTCCGGCCAGACAGCGAAGATCATCCAGAGCAGGATCGCAGCCGCGAGCAGGATCGTGATGGCCCAGAAGGTATGGCGTTCGAGAAACTGCCTCATGCGGCCAACCCGCCTGCCGCCGCGATTCCGGCCGCTAAGGCACCGGCGACCGCGGCATTGGCCGCCACAGCACTGGCCCGTGCTCCGATGATTTGAATCCGGGCCGTTTGATCCCGGACGGGCCTGTCCCAGAAACCCGGCGTCCCCGCCATGGCCTTGCTCCTCCCCAGAGCCTGGCGCCCTTTACCGGACGCCTTAAGCTCATGCCCATGCCCCATCCCGGCTTCTGCCGGATTCTCTCGAGGCTGCAACAACCGTTCGGCTGCAAGACAAAGCCTGTCTGGACTCGAAACGCCCCGCAACTGGTTCTGAGTGCCAATCTGGGTAAATTTGGGTAAATTGTTCGGCGATATGTTGAATCTTATGTTCTGGCAGATCACGCTTCGGAGCGGATGTGAGTGGACGGCGCCTCCGTTACCCAAGGCCGTGGCGACGATCACACCCCCTTTCAGAAGCGGTGACCTGCCCGACGAGGTCGGCCTTTTGCTGCCCAACAAGGACAGCCTCGCCGCCACCCTGCGGGCGGTGGAGAGCGACCCGGAAAAACTCCGCGACCATGCGCTTGGCTTGTTCCTGGCAGACCCCTTCCTCAATCTGCGCCTGGAAATCGATCGGCTCAAACGGCTGGGCCTTGGCTGGGTGATCAATCTGCCCAGCACCGAACAGCAGGATCCCGAATTCAGCCAACAATTGGCAGATGTCGGACTGGACTGCGGGCTGGAGTACGACAGGCTGGCTGCCTGTCGTGCGGCGGGGCTGGGGGTCATTGCGGTTGTCGCCGACGCCGGAAGTGCCCGTCTGGCCGTGGCCTCCGGCCCATCTGCCCTGGTCGTGATGCCGCGTGTGGCTGATTTTGCCGCCGGGTTCCCGTCATTCCGACAACGCGGCGCGGCTGCCTTGGCGGTTCGCCGTGCGGTCGCCGAGACGCCATGGCGCGGACCGATCCTCACCTTGGGCGACAAGACGGAAACCGAACATGCGGGCATCTGGCCGGAAGCGCTCGACGGTCTGATTCGCCGTCCAGAGCCGGCATAGCCCCGGAAAGCCGGGGCGGACACGCAGTTCCGCCAAGCTCTTTCATCGTCCCGCCTCCCAATGGTCAATTTGATCCTTTAATGGACCAATTTGTTACTTATCTTGATCGTAAGATGTGGCCGACGGCACTGTCAAAAAAATTCATGATATTTTTCAAAATACTATGTTTTCACCTCAATCCGATCACGCTAATATTGGATCATAACCGGATCAGCAAAGAGTCGAGACCGCCCATAATGCCGAAATTGGTTGCCGATGATGTCGCCCGGCAATTGCGCCAGAGAATCGAGGCCGGTGAGTGGGCGGCCATGGGCCGCATGCCGCCTGAGCGGGAACTAGCGGATGACTACGGGGTTGCCCGCAACACCATGCGCCGCGCGGTGTCTCTTCTCGAAGAAGACGGAATCGTCTCAAGACAGGTCGGGCGCGGCACCTTTCTGAGCAAACCCGACGCGAACTCCTTTGCGGGCATCATCGGACGCATAAAGGGCACCAGCCCGGCAGACTTGATGGAACTGCGCCTGCTGCTCGAACCCGCCGCCGCAGCGGCGGCCGCAACGACGGCAAGCGACGCACAACTCGAAGCCATCGGGCTGGCGCACCGGAATGCCTGCCAGGCCGGGGACATGCCCGCTTTCGAGGACTGGGACGCGGTGTTTCATCAAAAGATCTTTGACTGCACCCGCAACGAACTGCTGAGAGAAACCCACAATCTGCTACGGCTGCTGCGCAACCAACCTTTGTGGTTCGATATGAAAAAGCGGGCATTCTCGGAAGAGCGGATGAGGCACTACTGTGCGGAGCATGAAGCGCTTCTCGACGCCCTGATGCGCCGCGACCGCGAAGCAGCCAGAAACGCCATGACCGCCCACCTGAAGACCGTTCAACGCAATCTGCTTGGATAGCGCGGCCTTAGACCGAATCTGCTCTAGCCGCCCAGTCCGTATCTGCGGATCTTGTTGTAGAGGGTCTTTCGGGAGATACCCAGGGCCTCTGCCGCGCGGGTCCGGTTGTATCCGTGGCGCCACAGCGCGTCGACGATCCGGTCTTTTTCCGTCCGGGTCGCAAGCGATTCGCCGCTGGTCTCGACCCCAGCGTTGTCCTGCCCCAGCGCGGAGAGCAGCTCGCCGAGTTGCACCGGGCCGCCTTGCGTGCGCGCCGAGAGCGCTCCCAGCAGCGCGCGCAACTCTCCCTCGTTGCCGGGCCAAAGATGGGCCCGGAGGCGCTGCAGTGCGGCGGAGGTAAAGAAGGAGCGCTTGATCTCCATCCCCAGACTCTGGAGCGCCTGGGCTTCGATGATCGCCAGCAGATCCTCGATGCGTTCGCGCAGCGGCGGAACACGGAGAGTCCAACCGGCGAAAACCGAGGCGAGATCCGGATCCAGCCCGATAGCGGAAAGGCTCTCAAGCCCGCCCCCTTCACCCGCTGCGGGCGTGTTGGAGATCAACACGACACGCGGCACGACCGGCAGGGTGCGGCGCCCTTGCGGGGCACGAAACACACCGTCCCGAAGGGCGCGGGCGAGCCGTCTTTGGGTCGCCGCCGGCAGCCGTTCGGGTGCATGGATCGCCAACAGCACGACGGAGGCATCGGCCAGGGCCGGCAGGTTGTTGCCGGCAGGGTCCCGCTGCCCGAACAGAAGAGCACCGGCGCGCGCCGGAAAGTCCTCGCCCGCCACATCGATATGGAGAATGTCCTGCCAGGCGGCCCTGTCTTTCCGGTTGCTGAGAGCATTCAAGGCCGGACGTTCGGCAAGGCCCTTTTCCGCAAGCAGCAACACGGGATCGGCAGCGCCGGCGAGGCTGCGCAGTTTGCGCAGGAATCCAAGGTGCCGGCCTGAACGCCCCACGAAGCCAAACCGCCGCGACCAGGCGACAAGACGCGCACTCTCGCGATCAAGGGCCGCCCGCCGCTGGCTGGCATGACGGAAACGGTCGATCTGGTCGGCTACAGAGTCTTCCAGAGGCATGCGTTCGAACGTCGAGCCGCCGACATAGCCGTCAATCGGCGCCAAGCCGATAACCCGCCCCAGATCCTCGGCGGAGGCAATGGGGCCACCCTCCAGAAAAAACCGGGTGCGGGGATGAATACGCTTGATCAGCCGTCCGATCTCCCGCGCCACCGTAGCCACTTCTTCAAGAGTGGCGCGGCTCTGGTGCCCCAAGACGCCCCCCACGTTCCAGCCGAGATTGAGGCATACCATGTCGATTCCGGCGTCTGCGGCCAGACGCGCCTGCGTGCGTGTCGCGCAGTAGAATATCGACGTCAGCCCGGCATCCTGAACGGCGCGCAGCTGTTCGACTTCCCTTTCGATACCGCGACCGGCGCGCGCCAGTATCTGCTGCATCGGCCGGGAGTAGTGCATGCAACTGGGAAAGTTCACCGCACCGGCAAATCCGGCACTCTTGACCGACTGCGCCACCGCCGCCGGTTCGAAGGAAGCGCCCCAGACATTCACGCCCAGAAGGACCGGGATCTTGCATTGCGCAAGCAGTTCTTCCTGGGCAAACCGCTGGCTCAGCGGTCCGGCATCGAAGATCGGCAGCATGCAGGCAATGGACGGGGCACCCATATTGCGAAGCCGCCCCGCGTTGATCGCGAGAAGGAAATCAGCGCCGCCACGTTCGGCGGCCAAGGCAGTGGTGCCGGAGCCGATGGCGGCCCCGATCAGAAACCTTGAATCAAACGGCAATGAGTGCCGCTCGGCGGTGACAGCTTCACGCATCGTCAGATCCCAACCCAGGCCTGCCGCCGCGTCAAGCCCGATGGACTGCTTTGTCTGCCAAACGCGCAGTCATGGTCCACCGGCCTCCGGGCCTCGCCCGGACGACAGCGAAAACTGGAAAACCGGGAACCGAATACGGTCAGGTGTCGCCGAGAAGGGTCCGAACGGAGGATTCGAAATCCGAGAAACTGAACGGCTTCTGCAGCACCTTGTCCGCACCCTCCGCTTTGGCATGGGCCAGCGACTTGCTGTCATCGTCGGACTGACCACCGGAGATGGCGATGATCGGAATCCCGCCATAACAGCGGCGTAGCTCGTTAATCGTTTGGATCCCATCCATGTTCGGCATCATGATGTCCGTCACGATGAGATCCGGCTTTTTCCTCGCAGCCAAGCGCATGGCCTCGACGCCGTCCTTGGCTTCGATAACCGAGCAATCCATTTCCTCGAGCATGTCAGAGAGGATCAAACGAAGGGCGCCGTTGTCGTCGATAAGCATTACCTTGGTCATCTCACCCGCTCCAATCGCCTATTGTCCAACCCGGCCCACCTGGGTGGGGATTGATTCCATGTCTTGCGTGGGCCCGTCGCCCCGATCCAATGCCGTGCTAAGGGCGCGTGCCAGATCGTCTCTTCCGTAGGGTTTGGTCAGCAGGATCTGCCCGGAATCCGTCAGCGCGTCCTGTATCATCGACGCCTCGGCAAAGCCCGAGGTGTAGAGCAGCTTCAACCGAGGCGCCTTCAGCAAGGCCTGCTTCGCCAGTTCAATACCGGACATGCCGCCGGCCATCACGATGTCCGTGAACAGCAGATCAATGTCCGCGTGGCACTGAAGCAGGTCCAAAGCCTCCGCGCCGCTCTTTGCCTCAACGATCGCACAGCCGAGTTCCAAAAGTTGCGCGGAAGCGACCGCACGAACATCGGCGCGGTCCTCAACCACCAGCACCTTTGCCGCCTTGAAAGATCCTCTGGATGGCGGCAGCTCAAAGACTGCCTTCGCCCGGCAGTCACCCTTGTCGCGCGGAAGGTAGAGCCGCACGGTTGTGCCGGCTCCCACTTCACTGATGACGTCAAGATAACCACCGGACTGCTTTGCAAAACCATAGACCATGCTGAGCCCAAGGCCGGTCCCCTTGCCGACTTCCTTGGTTGTAAAGAAAGGCTCGAAGACCTGCCGGGCCACCTCGGGAGACATACCGCAACCGTTGTCGCTTACCGAGATGACAATGTGTTCACCCGCGACCGCCTCAGGGCTTGACACCGCGTCGGCCTCGCCGATAACCGTGAGAGCGGATTCTATGGTGAGTTTCCCACCGTCAGGCATCGCATCGCGTGCGTTAACCGCAAGGTTAAGGATGGCAGTCTTAAGCTGGCTCGGATCTATGTTGGTGCGCAGGCATTCTTCCGAAAGCGAGAGCCGAAGCTCAACGACCTCGCCGAGCGTTCTCTTCAACAGTTCTTCCATATCCCGGATCAGATCATTCGCCAGGACCACTTCCGCCTGCAGGACCTGACGGCGCGAGAAGGCCAGCAGCCGCTTGGTAAGTTCAGCACCACTTTGAGCGGCATCGATAGCGGCGGAAACCCTTCTCTGCGCTTTTTCGTTGGCCTCAATCGAGCGTCCCAGGAGCTCCAGGTTGCCAAGAACAACGGCGAGAAGGTTGTTGAAGTCGTGCGCCAGACCGCCGGTCAGTTGACCGACGGCTTCCATTTTCTGCGATTGAACGAGCTGGTTTTCGAGAGTCTTTTGCTCGGTAACGTCGACCATCGAAGCGACCGCACCCAGCTTGTTGCCCTCGCTGTCATAGAACGGACATGCGTTGGCGATGATTTGTCGCGGCGGCTGATCACGCGGGGCAATCACCATCTCGGCGCCGCGGACGACATTGCCCTCGATGGCCCGAAAGAGAGGAATCTCCTCTTGCTCAAGAGGCACCTTGCCATCGGCCCGGTAGAGATCATAGTACTCGGCCCAACGGTCCGGCGTAATCGGCCTCTCTGCGATGCCGTGAAAGCGGCGTGCGGCCTGATTGAAAAGCGATAAGCGGCCCTCTGCATCGCAGGCGACAATACCCTCTTGGATGCTATCGAGCACAGCAGCCAAGAAGTCTTTGTTCTGCTTCAGCTGCAGTTCAACCTGCTTCTGCTCGGTGATGTCCTCACTGAACGCGAGCACGCCGCCGAGTTCTCCGGAATCGTCCCACCAGGGATGCAACTCCCAGCGGCGCCAACGGATATCGCCGCCGTGTTTGATCGCTTGCTCCGCACAGGTAACGACCTCGCCTGAAAGACAGCGATCGAAAGAGTCCCCGGAACCCATGGCCGCACCGGGGGCCACTTGGTCATAGTGCTGGCCCAGCAGCGACGTATCGGTCAGTTGGTGGTCGCTGCGCCACCGCTCGCTGGCAGAAAGAAAACGGCCGCTGATATCGAGCATGGCGACACCGAAAGGCGCATGCTGGACAAAGCTGTCCAGCTTTTGCGCGGTTGCCTTGAGCTTGCCTTCCGCCTCCAGCCGCGCTTCGATCTCGTCGGCAAAACCGCCCGCCGCCGCACGCATCTCCAACTCGTCGATCGTGATCGCTGCGAAGTCCCTGAGACAAGCCTGGTCCTCGGCACAGAGACCGTCCCGCGGCTTCGTGTCGATCACGCAGAGCGTGCCGATCCTGGTTCCGTCCGGTGCGACCAGAGGCGCACCAGCGTAGAACCGTATGCCCGGTTCGCCGGTTACCAGAGGATTATCGGCAAACACGGAACTCAGGCGGGTATCGGGAACAACAAGCACGTCGTCGTGCAGAATGGTATGGGCGCAAAATGCGATGTCCCGGTCCGTCTCCTCGGCCGCAAGGCCACACTTCGCCTTGAACCACTGCCGCCTTTCATCAACCAACGATATCAAGGCAATGGGCGTACGGAACTGACGCGCCGCCAGCCTTGCAATACGATCGAAGCAGGGCTCGGCTGGCGTATCCAGAATCGCATAGCGCCGCAGGGTTTCCAGGCGGCGCGCTTCATCGTTCGGCAAAGGGGCAACAGCAGGCATCGACGCTCTCTTGATCACAACAAAAAGCACCTCCCGATCCGAGGTGCTGGGACGCGCAAGCACAGCGACCAAAAGTCGTTGAATCGCCAACCTTTACAACCTTATCGAATCAATACTAACGATTCGCTTATTTCGTCAGTTTCGCCGGCCACTTGCCCGTCAAAAGACCATCGGGAAATTCGCCTCAGAGAAATCGAAGGCTTGGCGAAGCGGGTGGCTGTGATGTCGCGCAGCATCACCACGAAACGGGACGGCGAAACGATCTGCTTCAGGAAGCGACTGAATCTGCCTGGAGCCTGTGGCCTGTGAAACGCCAATCGCCGAAGTCATCCGCCCGCATCGGCCTGCTGAAGAGAAAACCCTGCGCTTCTTCACAGCTTTCCGCCCGCAGGAAGGCCAACTGTTCTTCCGTTTCGACCCCCTCGCCGATCACCCTGAGGCCCAACTTGCGACCCAGGGTGATCGTCGTCGAGACAATCGCCGCACAGTCTTCATCCGTTTCGATGTTTTCGATGAAAGAACGATCGATCTTGATCTGCTCGAACGGAAACTCCTTCAGCAAGGCAAGAGATGCAAATCCGGTTCCGAAGTCGTCGAGCGCGATACCGATGCCAAGGGCGTTCAAGGCGCCAAGCGTTTCCTTTGCAAGGCTGAGGTTCTGCAGCACCCCGCTTTCAGTCACTTCCATCACCAAGGATTCCGGCTTGACTCCGGTTTCTTCGAGCATGGCCTGAACACTGTCGGCAAAGCCTGCCCGTTTGAGCTGAACCATCGAGACATTGACGGACAGGCGAAGGTCGGGAAAGCCGGACTCCTGCCAGACGCACAACTGACGGCAGGCTTCACCGAATACCCAATCGCCAATCGGTACAATCAGACCGGAACTCTCGGCCAGGGGAATGAACTCGCTCGGATCGAGAAAACCTTTGGCAGCGGAGTCCCAACGCAGCAATGCTTCGACGCCGATTGTGTCGCCTGTCGCGAGATTGACTTGCGGCTGATACATAAGACGCAACTCGTTGCGCTGCGCGGCCTGACGCAGAGCGGGTTCAAGCTCCCGCCGGCGTTGCAGTCTCTCGAGAATGTTGTGGTCGAAAAACTCATAACCACCGCGGCTGATCTCCTTGCTGCGGTAAAGCGCCATGTCGGCTTTTTTCAGAAGATCTTCCGGTGAGTCCGCATCGGCCGGATAGACGGCGATGCCGATGCTCGCGCCGGTAAAAGCGGTTTCGCCGTTGATGGAAAATGGTTCGGCAAGCCGGTCGAGAATTGTCTGTGCGGGCACCGACACCTGGTCGGATGACTCCAGGTGATTCAGGATCACCACAAACTCGTCGCCGCCCAGACGGGCAATGCTGTCCGATGCCCGCACGGCGGACTTGAGGCGCTCGGCAACGATGGTCAGGAGCTTGTCGCCGAAAGGGTGCCCCAAGCTGTCGTTAATGCTCTTGAAGTCGTCCAGGTCAAGGCACAGCAGACCGACGGAACGGCCGATGCGGTTGGCGCTCGCCAGGGCCTGGGTGAGGTGTTCGCTCAGGGAGTTTCGGTTCAACAGGCCGGTCAGGGGATCCTGCCGGGCGAGTTCTCTCGTCGAAGCCTCGATGCGGCGGCGCTCGGTAACATCGACCGCCGTGATGAGGAGGCCGGCGGAGCCGCCGTTATCGACCAAAAGCGGAGAGCCGGAGAGGACCAACTGCTTCACATCTCCGCTCCGGCGCCCGACAACCGCGGCCTCGAAAGCCGTCGCAATGCCCCGAAACCACTTCGCCAGCTCGCCCGCCGCGCTATCGCGGGCCGCCCCGTCAAAGTAAGAGAGGAAATCGGCAGGGCCATCGCTTTCCTCCTGTGAAATCTCCAGCAGGCTCGCCATGGCCTGATTCATATGCCGGCTGATGCCCTCAGGCGAGACATGCCAGATACAGACTTGCCCCTGTTCGGTTAGCGCATGCGGTTGAATGTCTCCCTTGGCCGTCTTGTCCGCGTCCGGCACAAGGAAAGCGACCTCTTCGTGCCCTTCAGACTGCGCCAGATGCTCTGCCAACAGGATCATGTTGTTGGTCTGGGCTCCCAACTGCGCTTGAGCGGAGCTTAGCTCATCGTTCCGGCGCACCAGTTCGGCTTCACTGCGACGCAGTTTCAGCGCGACCTTTTGGCGCTCGACCGAGTAGCGGATCGAACGCTCAAGGGGCGCCCTCTGCAGGTCACCCTTCGATATGATGTCCGATGCACCCGCAGCCATGGCCTTCAGGTCGACGGACTCTTCAAGATGTCCGATAAACAAGATGGTGGCGAGGCCGGGCGCTTCGCGGCAGGCAACTTCGATCAGATCGACGCCGGAACCGTCGGGCAGGCAGTAATCGATCAGGGCGACATCGAAATCCTGTGCGCGAATGAGATCAAGAGCCTGCTTGCAGGAGGTCGCTTGAACGAGCGTGTAGTCGTCCCCGTAAACATCGTTGAGCAACCCGATCACAAGAAGCGCATCGCCGCGGCCGTCTTCGACGAGCAGAACCCTCAGTTCCAGACCGCCCAGAGCGTTCTGAAGTCTGCTGCTCATCTTAATGCCCGGAATTGCCAATTCTTGGCACCTCTTCACTCTGTTGCTGAACCCTAGAAGTTCCAGCCGTGAGTTTCGGGAAGCCTGCAGTTCACGCCACAGGGGGCAGCCGACAAAACCATAAAGTGTATTTGTCTCTGTTCCCCCAAACCCAACATGCCACACAAAAATGACCGACAAATTAATCAAAACAGCAAAGCCTCTGCCGAGACCATCGCATTGCGGGCCCTGCCCTCGGGACTGGCGAGCCCTGGTTTGGCGCCAGGCGCCGGATAGGTGCTTCGGTTGCCTGCAGAAGGCGACGCCAACTGGGCCTCTCGGCGGCAGAACCGGCGATCGTTAAGATCCATCTACCTGCACGGCAATCTCACATCGCAAAAAGGGCATCCTCGGTTTAATTTCCGCTGCCTTTAGCGAAGCTTAACGCAAGCCCCCTAAACTGATCAGATCGCAGAGACACCTGCGCTGCAAAACTTGCGAGGACGTCGTGCAAACGGAATTTCTTGATCTCATCGGCTTGGTCGAGCGGCTGCATCGACAATGCCTTGAGATGATCAAGGCCGATCTGGAAAGCCAGGGCACCCGGGACCTGAGTAATGTTCAGGCCCTGATCCTGTTCAATATCGGCGAAGAAGAGCTGTCGATGGGTGAACTGACGAACCGCGGCTATTACCTCGGCTCGAACGTCTCCTATAACATCAAGAAGATGATCGAGAACGGCTACATGACCCAGCACCGGTCACCACACGACAGGCGATCCTTCTACGTCCGCGCAACCGACAAAGGCCTTGCGGTCTATGCCCGCATCTCCACGCTGTTTGACGAACACACGGCGCAGCTGGAGCAAGGCCAGCTCGACGAAGCGGGGCTGGATGCGGCCAACGAGACCCTGCGCCTGGTTCAAAGTTTCTGGTCCGCCGCCAGCATTCCATCCAGAGCCCTGGCCTCCGCCTAGCCGGATCAAGCCGCCCGGAACCACCACGGCCCGCCCTTTGGCATGAACCTGTATCATCGAGATACCGGACAGGGAGATGCCGGACAGGGAAATGCCGGACAGGTCGTTTCCTCTGCGGAGCCGACAAGGGGTCTTCGCTCAGTCTGCCAGGGATCTGATCAGACCGGTGGTCTGGGTCACCCGGGCCGCCAGCATGCGGACCAGGTGCTCGTGAAAGGCGGAGGCGATATCCGGCGCTTCGGCCTTAAGGCGCGCCAGGGAGTCGCGACTGAGACGCCAGACGACCGCGTCGGTGTCGGCAACCACGGAAGCGGAGCGGCACTGGTCGAGGTAAAAGGCGATCTCGCCGACGATAGTGCCCTTGCCCATGGTTCTGAGGCGCACGCTGATGCCCTCCGGCGTCTCGATCTGAACGCTGACCCGGCCGCATTCGACAAAGAACAGATCACTCGACACCTCGCCCTGGTGAATGAGGACGGCTTTGGGATCGAGTTCCATTTTTTCAAGATAGCTTCGCATGGTGGCGGCAGCCGAGGGATACCCGAGGGCACGAGTCAGGAGACCCTCGATGGAATCGTCCTGTGGCGCCGCCTGCCCGCCTGACGCCGCCTCGAGCAGACGCTCCTCGCACCACTCCAGCGCGCGGTCGAACTCCGGGAACGACCGGACCGGCAAACCGCCTTCAGCCCCGAAACCGCCCTCTGTGAGCAGCCTGTCGATGTGTGGCGGAAGGTTGGTGACGACCACCGTCGCCCAGTTGCGTTCAGCGCGCTGGCCGATCTTGATGAAGCTGAGCACCGCCGAAGAATCGAGTCCCGTCAAGCTGCGGCAGTCCAGCAGAAGGAAGCGCAGCCGCGGCTCGCTGCGGTCCTGCATACGGGACCTGACGAGTTTTTGCAGCCGGTGCGCCGTGCCGAAGAAGACGTAACCCTGCAGCCTCAGGATCAGGATCTGGCGGCCTTGAGAGACCAGCACCTGGCGCTCCTCCTCGGCACGCTCGACGCTGCTGTGGAAATTATCGCCGGTGGTCGCGTACTTCACGATCTCGACCCGGCTATAGTCGACTGTGAAAAGAACAACCGCCGAAATCAGGCCGACCAGAACGCCCTCCAGGAATCCCACCCAGCCGATCACAAACAGAATCAACAGGATGATCAGGTACTCCCGGCGCGGCATCTTGAAGGAGGCCTCGACCAGCCAGTCGTAAAGCAGGGAGATGCCGATCCACAGCAGGAGGCCGCCGAACAGCGGAACGGGCAGATAGGCCAGCAACGCCGAACCGAAAAACAACGTCGCGACGCAGACCGCTGCGACAACGACCCCCACCAGACGGGTGTCGCCCCCGAGCTTGTGGCCCAAAAGAGAGAGCCCGAGGCCCTGAAAGCCCGCCGCACCGCCGCCGCTGCCGGCGAAGAAGTTCGCCAGCCCCGCGGCCCGCAGTTCACGGTCCAGATCAATGTCGCGGCGCAGCGACAACTCGACGCCACTGGAGGCCAACAACACCGAGGCCGCTGTGACCACGACCATCGCCATCACCTTGGGCGCCTCCGCCCAGATGACGCCCCAGTCGATGCTGCCCAGCGGGTTGCCGGCGAAGGGCGGCCAGACCGTCCCCTGCATCGGCAGATCGAAAAGCCAGCCCTGGGCCTGTAGCTGCGAGAGTGGCAGGTCCAGCGCCCAGGCCAAGCCGTGAAACAAGGCCAGAGCGACGGCAATCGCAACGGGCAGGCTGAGAGCGCTGCCGCCGCGCTGAGCGATGGCCGCGAGGATACAGGCGAAGAGGGTCGCAGGCGCCCACTTCGCGACGTTCGCCGGCTCAACCAGCATCCCCAGGTTTTCCAGGGTCGGGATCGTGCCCAGGATAACGCCGAAGGCGCCCTGCACGATCAGCCAGCCCATGCCGGCGAGAAAACCGCCGATCACCGGGTAGGGAATGAAGCGGATGAAGCGGCCCAGCCGAAACACGCCAAGCGCCAACAGGCAGAGCCCCGTGAAGGCGGTCGCCAGGCCAATTGCCACCACGATGGTCACCAGCATCTCGCGCTCGCTGCGGAGGCCCTCCATGGCCGTATGCATGGAGGCGGCGATGACCGCCAGGGTGACCACCGTCACTTCCTGGGACAGCCCGACCATGCCGGGATGGGAGGAACTGCAGGCGATAACGGCAGCCAGAACAGCACTGCTGAAAAGGCAGAGCCCAATGCCGACGGCAACATAACCGCCGAGTTCGCCGTTGAACAGCAACGCCGCATCGGAGATCGAGAAGATCACCACCAGCAGGCCGCAGATAACGCCGGCGGTCAGGCTGGCCAGCAGCGGACGCAGACTTGCGAAACCGGACCGCAAACCCGCCGACCGCCCTACGGTCGCATCACCCGGCACCTGCTGCTGCCCCAAACCGGCCATTCCCCACCCCCAGGAAATCCGAACAATGTCACCGAATACGGCCTAGCTGGCGTCGACGGTAACGAAGATATCGACATCGACCCTGACCGTCGCATTGCTGAGCGTGTAGGTGGTCAGACCATTGGATGTTGCACCCTCGGTCCAATTGCCGACGAGATTGACCAAATCCGATGCTCCGCTGTTGCTGTTGCCATCCCCGAGGATGGTCAACTCGCTGCTGGGGCCTGTATCCGTAATATCCAGCACTTCTGCCAGGTTTAGAACGATGGCGTCGTTGGTTTCGCCGTCAGTCACGTCAAGGACTTCGAAACCGCCCCAGTTATCGGCCAGTTGGATGAAGTCCGCCACCCCGTCAATCAACAGGGTGTCCATGTCCCCGAGGTTTCCACCGCCGCTGACTGAGCCGTCCTCGCTATCGAAAACGATCCGGTCGTCACCGGACCCGCCGCTAATCAGATCTCTCCCGGCGCCGCCGTCTATAAAGTCGTTGCCGAAATCACCAAGTAGGCGGTCATCGCCGAAACCGCCGTAGAGGGAGTCGTCACCGTCGGAAGCACTGAGACCACCGTAGATGAGATCGTCACCGGCATCGCCAAAGATAAGATCCGCGCCATCACTTCCATTCAGGGTGTCGTCGCCGCCAGCGCCGTAGAGGGTATCATTCCCGGAACCGCCATTGAGGAAGTTCTCGAAACTGTTCCCATCCAGCCTGTTGTCGCTATCGTTGCCAGTGAGGTTAGCGGCACCCGCTGCTTCGACAAGATCCGCGTTCTCGATGTTGTCGAAGCCGGCGCTATTGAAGTTGACGCTAACCGAGGTAAAGACCGTGTCGTTGCCTTCATCGGCCAGTTCGACCAGGCTGTCGGAGCCGTCGTAGCTGTAACGATCGTCGCCCGTGCCACCATAAAGCGTATCGTTGCCGGCGCCACCGTCCAAGATATCGTTCCCGGCGCCGCCGTAAAGGGTGTCGTTGCCGCCATTGCCAAGCAGGGTGTTGTCAAAGGTATTGCCGACCAACCTGTTGGCGCCGTCATCACCCGTCAGGCTACCGGCGTCCGCCGTCTGCAGCAGTTCCGCGTTCTCGATGTTGTTGAAGTCCGGGTCATTCAGATCGACGCTGAAGCTGGCGACCACCGTGTCATTGCCCTGCCCGGAAAACTCCGTGACGCTGTCGAACTCGTCGATAACCAGGCGATCATCTCCCTGGCCACCGTAAAGGGCGTCGGCGCCGGCATCGCCGAACAAGCTGTCGTCCCCGTCACCGCCATAGAGTGTATCGTTGCCGCCCCGCCCGCCAATCTGGTTGCCGAAAATGTTGCCGGTCAGAATGTTGGCATTCTCATCACCCTCCAGGCGCTCCGCAACCGCCGCGTTCTGCAACTCCGCGTTCTCAACGTTGTCGTAGACCGCGTCGTTCAGATCGATGTTAAAATTCGCGACAACCGTATCGCTACCCTCGCCATCGAACTCGAAAATCCTGTCGTCACCGTCGATGATCAGGCGATCGTCGCCCACCCCGCCATAGAGGGTATCGTCGTCGAAGCCGCCGTCCAGGGTGTCGGACCCCGCACCGCCCAGCAGGGTATCCTCACCGGACCCACCAATAAGGACATCGTCGTCGGCATCGCCGAAAATCCGGTCGTCACCGCCTTCGCCGTAGAGGCGGTCGCCGCCTTCGCCACCGGTCAAAGTGTCAGCCCCGGTGCCCCCGTAAAGGTGATCGTCGTCTTCACCGCCAAGCAGCGTATCGTCTTCCGTACCGCCGCGGAGTGTATCGCTCCCTACGCCACCGGTCAGTACGTCGTTGCCCTGCTCGCCATAGAGAACGTCATTGTTCTCCCCGCCGACCAACAGGTCTTCGTCGTCACCGCCGACCAGCGTGTCGTCACCGGCACCGCCCAGCAGGGTATCGTCACCAGCGTCGCCGAACTGAAGGTCGTCACCCCCTTCGCCCAGAAGCGTATCGCTGCCTTCACCGCCGTAAAGAGTATCGCCGCCTTCGCCGCCGTAGAGCAGATCGTTACCGTTGCCACCTCTCGCATTGTCGGCTCCATCGCCGCCATACAGCGTGTCGTTGTTATCGTCCCCTGTCATGGTGTCGTTGCCGCCGCCGCCGTACAGCAGGTCGTCGTCATCCCCGCCATTCAGCTGGTCGCCCGCATCGCCGCCGAGCAACGTGTCGTCGCCGCTCTCGCCCTGCAATACCGTAAATGCACCGCCGCCGCCGACTATGTAATCATCACCTGCGTCGCCGGAGAGGACCGCAAAGCCGGGGGCCGCGATAATGATCTCGTCCGGGGTTGAACCGGCAACCCGCGAACCAGCTAGGGATTCAACATCCACCCTGAAGCGACTCTCCTCACCAAGGGCGTTGCGGACAGTGTAGACAAAACTGCCGGTCGTCGGGCCACTGGTATCGGCGACGAAGCTCACCGCATCAAATTCATTATCTTCGTCGGTGTCGACCAGTTCGGCTGTGCCGCCGGCGGCGTCCGAAACGGCGATGATCGATAGGGCCGCCGCGCCGCCCGACAACAGGGCCGCGAAGGGCACCACGATCGGTGAGCCATCCGCGATGTTGCTCAGCACCGGCTTACCCGGGGCCGCCGGGGGCTGGAGCACGCCGTCGACATCGACCAGCCGATTGAAGTTCTTCACAGAGATATCGAATATGCTGTCGCCGTCCAGGTCGAAGAACCCTTCAACATCGTTGTCGCCATTGTCCTGAATGAAACGCTGCAGACGGCGGAGTTCGTCTAGACCTATGGCATTGGGTGCGGGGCCGAAGCTTATCTCCAGGACATCGTTGCCGCTGCCGCCATCAAGCGTGTCAAAAGAACGGTTCGAATTGCCCGCTCCAACCCTATGGACCACGACGTCATCACCTGCGCCGGCATCGACGGAATCGTTGCCGGCCCCGCCGTCCAGAGTGTCGGCCCCGCCCCCGCCGTTCAGCGTGTCGTCACCGTCCAGGCCCAGCAGTTGATTGGCGCCGCTGTTACCAGTCAGCGCATTGTCCAGAGCATTGCCGGTACCATCGACATCGTCGGTGCCGGTCAGCACCAGGTTCTCCATATCGCCGCCGAGCACGGCGGTGGTCTCGCTATAGAGCGTGTCCCTGCCGTCGCCGCCAAGGAGCGTGTCGTCGCCATCGACGCCGTAGAACACGTCGTCGCCCAACCCGCCATAGAGCAGGTTCGCGCCCGCGCCGCCGGTGAGGGTATCGTCGTCGGCACCGCCGTGGAGCGTGTCGCTGCCCTGGTCGGCGGTCAGGCTGTCATTGCCGCTGTCCCCGTACAACAGGTCATCGCCGTCGCCGCCAATCAGCGTATCCGCCCCGTCGCCGCCATGGAGCGTATCGCTATTGGTGCCGCCGTCCAGGCTGTCATTACCCGCGCCGCCGTAGAGAAGATCAGCGCCTGTGGCACCACCGACCAGCCTATCATCGCCGAGGCCGCCATAGAGCGTGTCGTTGCCGCCGTCGCCGTTGAGGAGATTGTCCTTGTCGTTGCCGGTGATCGTGTTGGCCCGAAGACCACCGCGGCCCTCGATCGCCTCTCCAACCAACTCCAGATTCTCGATGTTGCGGCGGTTTGCTTGGTCGGTACGGAAGCTAAAGTTGACCGAACTGATCACCGTGTCGGTGCCGGCACCCTCCTGCTCAACCAGCGTTTCCCCGTTGCTGTCGACAATGTAGACATCGTCGCCGAGGTTGCCGAACAGGGTGTCAGTGCCCAAGCCGCCATATAGCGTATCGTCGCCGTCGCCGCCGAACAGGTCGTCGTCCCCCTCGCCGCCATAGAGCAGGTCGTTGTCCGCGCCGCCGAACAAGCGTTCGCTTTCCGAGCCGCCGTAGAGCGTGTCGTCACCATCGTTGCCCTGCAGCTCGCTTGCCGCACTGGAGCCGACAATGAAATCGTTTCCTCCCGAGCCTTGCTGGCTTGTGGCAGCGCTGGGACCCGCAATGATGATCTCATCCGCATCAGAAGCGCGGATAAAGCCCGGGCCGCGAAGGCTGATGCCCACGGTTGCGCTGAGGTCGTTGAAACCGTCGGAGGCAAGGTAGGTGAAGCCGGCTGCGCCACTGCCGGGGTCGGCGATGAAGCGCACGGCATCGAACACGCCGTCGCCGTCGGTATCGACCAGCTCAGCCGTACCGCCGGTGACGCTCTCAATATCGACGACGGTCAGGGTCTCGCTGTCGTCGGACAGCAGGGCGGCAAAGGGGATATCGATGGCCGAACCGCGGGGGATATTGGTCAGCACCCGGTCGTCGGCGGCCTGCGGATCTTCGATACCGCCGACGACGACCGTCAGCGCCTCGATGTCCTGCACCGTGAGATCGTCAAGACCGTCGCCGTTCAGATCGAAGCTATCGGAGACGCCGTTGTCGCCGCCGCCGGCGGCATTGGCTTCGATGAAGGCCTGCAGCCGTTGCAATTCCGACAGGACCAGACCCTCGGGCCTGCCTTCAAAGGTCAGCGCCAGAGTGTCGAAGCCCTCGCCACCGGAGAGGGTATCGTGGCTGTCGCCGGCCTCGACATCGTGGCGCAGCAGGTCGTCATCGGCGCCGCCGTCCAGGGAATCGCTTCCTGCGCCGCCTTCCAGGGTGTCATCGCCGCCGTTGCCGGCCAGCGTGTCGTCACCCTCCAGGCCGCTGAGCGCATTATCGGCGTCGTTGCCGGTCAAGCTGTTGTTCTCATCATTGCCGGTGCCGTCGATATCGGCATCTCCGGTCAGTTCAAGGTTTTCGAGGGTCTCGCCCAGCGTATAGGTGATGGAGGCCTTCACCGTGTCGGTGCCTTCGCCCGGGTCTTCGGTCACCACGTCGTCGAGGCTGTCGACGATGTAACAATCGTCACCCGCACCGCCGACCAGGGTATCCGCGCCGCCGCCGCCGATCAGGGTGTCGTTGCCGTCCTGGCCGCTCAGCAGGTTGTCGCCGCTGTTGCCGGTCAGGCTGTTGTCCAGGTCGTTGCCGGTACCGTTCACGTCGTCGCTGCCGGTCAGCACCAGGTTTTCGATGCCCGCGCCCAGCACCGTGGCAAAGGCGCTGAAGATGGTGTCGTTGCCGCCGCTGTCGGTGACGTCGTCATCGCCGTCGACGCCGTAAAAGGCGTCGTCCCCGAAGCCGCCGTAAAGGAGATCGGCCCCCGCGCCGCCATAGAGGCTGTCGTTGCCGCCGCCGCCGTAGAGCGTGTCGTCTCCATCAGCGCCGTAGAGCAGGTCGTCATCGCCGGTCGAGGGGTCGTCATCATCCGGCGTATCGCCGTAGATCAGGTCGCCGTCGGCCCCGCCGTAGAGCGTGTCCTGGCTGCCCTCATCGCCGATCAGGGTATCCGCACCGCCGTCCCCATAGAGCGCGTCATTGCCGCTGCCGCCGTCGAGGAAATCATCCCCGGCGCCGCCATAGAGCGTATCGTCTCCGCCGCCGCCGTAGAGGGTGTCGTCGCCATCGGCGCCATAAAGCAGGTCGTCGTCGCCGGTCGTGGCGTCGGGATCGTCGGGGGCATCGCCATAGATCAGGTCACCGTCGGCGCCGCCATAGAGCGTGTCCTGGCTGCCCTCATCGCCGATCAGGGTGTCCGCACCGCCGTCCCCATAGAGCGCGTCGTTGCCGAGGCCGCCCTCGAGGAAGTCGTCCCCCTCGCCGCCATAGAGCGTATCGTCACCGGCACCGCCGTAGAGGTGATCGTTGTCGTCGCCGCCGTCAATGAAGTCGTCACCGCCGATGCCGTCATCGGAATCGCTGCTGTCGCCGTAGATCGTATCGCTGCCGACCCCGCCATAGAGCGTGTCGTCGCCGCCGGCGATGTTCAGTTCCGCCGTGGCGCCGCCCAGCGCCAGCACATCACCGGCGATCAGGTCATTACCGGCGCCGCCCCGGATCGAATCGTCGCCGCCGCCGTTCACCACCGCGGAACCGGAGAGACCGTCCGTCAGCGCGTCGCCGGAAATGGTGTCGTTGCCCGCACCGCCGTCGATGGTATCGCTGCCCGCGACACCGCCGTCACTGGCGGTATTGGTCACCGTCGCCGATACGGTGTCGTCATCTTCGGCCGCCAGGGCGTCGCCGGCCAGGACATCGCCGGCGATGAGATCGTCGCCTGCACCGGTAACGATGCTGTCGTTGCCGGCCCGGCTGCCGGCCCCATCGGCTGTGTTCTCGGTCAGGGCAGTAACAAGCTCACTGAAGGAAACAGTGTTAGGCACCCAAACCATAGCGTCGCCAGCGACGACCTTGGCGCCGTCGCCGCCCCGAATGATGTCGTTGCCGGCTTCGGCCCGCGCCGAAGCGGCGTCCTCACCCTCGACGGTTGCTGTATTGATGGCTCGGGCTTCACCGATACCGGCGCCGAAGGCCAGCGCATCACCCGCAACGAAGCCTTCTCCGTTGCCAATGCCAATATCATCGTTGCCCGATCGTGCAACAGAGGAACCTGCTTCATCTCTGCTTGCTACGGCAGTGTTCTCCGCGATGGCCTTGGTATCTGACAAACCAAATATCGACACACTCAAGGCGTCGCCGGCGATGAGCGACTCCTCGCGGCCCGTCTCGGCGTTCAACGGCAGGGCGAGGCGGTCGTTGCCGGCCGACGCTTGGCCGTCGCCGAACACGCCGGCTGTCGCCTCTGTCGAGTTGGTCACGAAAGCCGTGCTGGAGAAGGAGCTCACAGCAGCCAGGGCATCTCCGGCGATCCAGCCGCCGTCCCCAAGACCGATAATGGTGTCGTCGCCGGCTTTGGCCTCGCCGCCGAATCCGCTCACATCCGCAACATTGGTTAGCAATGCGGGACCGCCGACAGCGAAGCTGCCACCAGAGGCGAAAAACCTGTCACTACCGGAGGCACCGAAAAGAATGAGATCGTTGCCGGTACCGGCTGCTGCATAACCATCGCTGGTGTTGGCCGTATTCGTCGCCGCGACACCGCTGCTCTGCCCAAAATCCTCACCGGCGATAACCAGGAACTCTGCATCGTCGCCGTAGATGACGTCATTGCCGGCCCCGCCGACGAGGACATCATCGTTGGGACCGCCGCCGCTGGAGAGCGTGTCGTCACCGCCGCCGCCAAAGAGGCTGTCGTCCCCATCGCCACCGTAGAGCAGGTCGTCGTCGCCGCTCTGCGGGTTGGCATCGTCGGGGGTGTCGCCGTAGATCAGGTCGTTGTCGGCGCCGCCATAGAGCGTGTCCTGGCTGCCCTCGCCACCGATCAGGGTGTCCTCGCCCGCCTCTCCATAGAGCAGGTCGTTGCCGACCCCACCGTCGAGGAAGTCGTTCCCCGCACCGCCGTAGAGATCGTCATGACAGAAGCCGCCATAGAGGCTGTCGTTGCCGCCGAAGCCAAAGACGGTGTCGTTGCCGGCGCCGCCGTCGAGGTTCTCAGCGGTGTCGTCGCCTTCGATCCGCTCTGCGCCGAGTTCGCAGAGATCCTCGACGACCTCACCGTCGACGATAATCTCGACCTCTTCCCAGTCGGCCACGGTGATGTCGTCGACGCCGTCGCCGTCCAGATCGAAGCTGTTGTCGGCAAAGCCGTTGGTGGTATTGCCCCAGGAGACGCCACCGAAGTCGAACGGGTCGCGGTCCGCCGCCGGGTCGCTGAAGAAACCCAGCAGGGTCACCATCTCCAGCAATTCATTGAGCGCAAGGTCGTTGGGTAGCACGTCGTAGGTGACCACCAGCTTGTCCAGGCCCAGGCCGCCGTCATAGAGGTTGCCCGTGCCTTGCGCCGCCGCATCGGCGACGTAGAGACCGGTATCGTCACCGGCGCCGCCGTCGACGCTGTCATCACCATCGCCGCCGTCGAGAAAATCGTTGTCGAGGCCACCGGAGACGACGTCACTACCGGCATCGCCATAGAGCGTATCGGCGCCGGAATCACCGGACAGCGTGTCGGCCCCGCCGCCGCCATAGAGCGTGTCGTCGCCACCCTCGCCGTAGAGCAGATCGTCATCGCCGCTGGTTGGGTCGAGATCGTCTGGCGTGTCGCCGTAGATCAGGTCACCGTCGGCACCGCCGTAAAGCGTGTCCTGGCTGCCCTCGCCACCGACAAGGGTGTCGATCCCGTCACCGCCATAGAGCGCATCGCTGTTGCCCCCGCCGTCGAGGAAGTCCTCACCGGCGCCGCCATAGAGGACGTCGTCACCAATACCGCCGTATAGATCGTCATCGCCGCCGATGCTGTCGTCGGCATCGTTGCTGTCGCCATAGAGCGTATCGTTGCCGTCGCCGCCGTAGAGCGTGTCGTTGCCGCCGGCGTTGTTGAGTTCCGCCGTGGCTCCGCCCAGGGCCAGCACGTCGCCCGCGATCAGGTCGTCGCCGGCGCCGCCCAGGATCGAATCGTCGCCGCCGCGGTTCACCACCGCAGAACCGGAAACACCGTCCGCCAGCGCATCGCCGGAAATGGTGTCGTTGCCGCCCCCGGCCACGATGGTGTCTCCGCCGGCCACGCCGCCATCGCTGGCGGCGTTGGTTACGGTAGCGAAGGCGCCGCCGCCGACGTTGATCGCCAGCGCGTCGCCGGCAAGGATGTCGGCGCCGTCTCCGGCTGAGATGGAGTCGTTACCGGCGTCGCTACGCCCTACACCCGCCGTATTATCCGCCGTATTATCGGCGATCGCTGTGGCGGTACCGCCGGGCGAGGGACTGATCGCCGCGGCATCGCCGGACACCCGGTTGCTGCCGCCAGCGACAAGAATCTCGTCGTTACCCGCCAAACCCTTCACAGTCGCCGCGTTCGAGACCATGGCCATGGCATTGCCGCCGGCACTTACCGCCAAGGCGTCACCGGCCACGTCATCGTTACCACTACCACCGCCAAGATCGGAGGTTATGGAGTCATTACCCGCACTTCCAGGGCCGAGATTGGCAGCGCTGACAGTCGCCTCGTTGGTCTGTATCGCCGTGGCGCCGGCAGCGCCGATCGCCAGAGCGCCGCCGGAGATGGTGTCGTTACCCGCGGCCGTTTCAATGGTATCGCGGCCGGCAATACCGGCGTCCTCGGCGCGGTTACTGCCACGGGCATCGACTGATCCAACGGTGGAAATCGCCTGAGCATCACCGGCCAGCACGTTGTTGCCTCCGCCGGCCTCGATGCTGTCGTTATCGGCATCGCTCCCGAAACCGGTGGCGACGTTGGTCTGCCGGGCGGTGGCCATAGTGGCGCCGATCGCCTGGGCGCCGCCGGAAATGCTGTCGCCGTCATCACCCGCGATGATCGTGTCGCCGCCCGCATTGAGGCGGAAACCAATCTCACCGTTGCTGTCCGCCGTATTGTCGCCATAGGCCGTGGCGACACCGCCGGAGGAAATTGCCTGGGCATCGCCGGTGACCTGGTTGGCCCCGGCGCCGGCATCGATATCGTCTCTACCGGCTTCGCTTCCTTGACCGTTCGCGGCGTTGACCTGCCGGGCTTCGGCGGAGGTCCCACCGATTGCCTGGGCATCGCCGGAAACCCAATCCGCCGCCCCGCCGGTGGTGATGGTGTCGCTGCCGGCCTTGGCATTGACATTCGAGGCGGAACTGTTGCCAACAGCCGAGGCCGTGCCGGCATCGGAAATTGCCTGGACATCGCCCGCCACCCGGTTGGCGCCATCGCCGAGATCGATATCGTCGCTAGCGGCGACACCGTTCAGCGCTGTGTTCGTCTGGGTCGCCGTCGCCGAAGTCCCGCCGATTGCCTGAGCATCGCCGGAAACCCAGTCTGACGCCCCGCCGGCGGTGATGCCGTCGTTGCCGGCTCTGTTACCGAGTTCCAAGGCGAAATTGTCGCCAACAGCCGAGGCCGTCCCGGTATCGGAGATCGCCTGAGCATCGCCTGCCACCCGGTTGGCGCCGCCACCGGCCGCGATCACGTCGCTACCGGCGTCGGGGCCCCTGTTAAGGCGCTCCGCATGGTTGGTTTGGCTGGCCACGGCCGCGACCCCGCCGATCGCCTGCGCGCCGCCGGAGATACTGTCCGCACCCTCCGCCGAGGTGATGCTATCGCCACCGACCACGGCGCTCTGTCCGGCAAAATTGGCGCCGGTCGCCGTGGCCGTACCGGCGGCGATGGCCTGGGCGTCACCCGCCACCCGGTCGCCTGTAAGATCAAACCCAGCGGTAGCGATGACATCGCTGCCTAGGGAGTCACCGCTGAAGATGCTGTCGCCGTTCTCGGCCGTCGCCGTGGCGTTGCCGCCGGCCGAAATCGCCTGGGCGTCGCCGGCCACCACGTCATCGCCGCCTTCGACCTCACCGCCGGCGTCCGCGGTGATGGAATCGTTGCCGGCAGAGCCACGGCCGTCCGGCGTCAGGTTGGCCTGCTTGGCCACAGCCTCGCCTTCCGCGACGGCCTGAGCGCCACCGGAAACGGTATCGTCGCCGCTGCCGGCGATCATCGTGTCGTTGCCCGCCTGGCCGGCACGGACGTCGACGGTGTTGGTGGCGCTGGCGGTTGCCGCGGCGCCATCGCCGACACCGATCGCCTGGGCTTCGCCGGCCAGAAGGTTGTTACCTTCTCCAGCCTGAAGAGAGTCGTTGCCGGCGCGCCCCAGCCCGCCGGCGGC
>JANQMC010000152.1 GCA_028280305.1 Pelagibius sp.
GCATGGGCAATCCTCGAACCCGGCCCTGGACGACATCCTCCGGTCGGCGGGGATCACCGTGGGGCTGTTGAGCCGCGACGGCGCGTTCGTCGATGGGGAACCGGCGGGCCCTGAGGAAGCGACGCGGCGGCAAGCCACCCAGTTCCTGCTCCGTCATCCGCACGTCGAAGCCGTCGTCAGTACTGTTTCGCCGCTTCAGGCCAAGAGGCAGGGTCTCATTCACGATAGCTGCGACGTGGCGGCGATCATAGACACGGGAAGTGACGGCGACGTCGAGGAGGTTCGGCAGGGACTGGAAGTCGCGATCAGGGCGACGCGCGGCAAACTTGTTGTCGATGCCGAGAGCGAGCTCGCGCTGAGCGCGGTTCGCGACCTGGATCCGGAGCGGCTGGTCATGGTCTCAGTGAACGCCGACAAAGCTGCCTTCCGCCACTGGAAAGCTGCCCTCCGCCAATGGCTGGCGGCCGGCGGTGCGGCGGCGACGATTACGCAGGACCAGGGCGAGCAATTCATCGTTCTCACGGATGGTGAAGGCACCGTCCTCTCAGTTCCTGTGGCTGCCGTTCCTGAGCTTGCGGAGCGACCCTCGCGCGGGCGCCTTCAGGCTCACCTGTTCGCCGTGGCTCTGGCCCATGCCATGGGCCGCACCGGGGAAGAAATCACGTCCGCCTTGCGATCGGATCAACCTGCCTTGCGATCCGTCTCCTCGCCGCGAGAGATGGCGCATGAGGATAAGTGACATGCCTTTCCAACTCATCAGGAGAAAACCGTTGGCTGCGGCACACGATCGTAAGGGCGCAGAAACGCGCCGGACCTTGCGCTTTGGCGGCAAGACGGTCGGCTGGGCACCTAGCGATGGTGAGCGATCCGCTGCGCACATCAAGGACTGCTGTCGAGTTCCCGTTCGCGATCCGGATCTCCAAACTGAATTGTCTGTCCGAGCGTCGCGGGACAAGCCAGGCACGCCAGGACGGTATCCGGCGCCGAGTGGAAACGAAGCGATGGCGAGGCGGTTCCCATGATCTCGAATTCAAAAAGATATAGACCGCCTCCAGCTTACCTCGACGGTGGCCAAGCGGACGCCGGTTGGGGTCTTGAAAATGACAACTACCGCGGTTTCGAAGGAAAGAAAGGAGACCTGGAGCAAGACGCTCAGCAGGCATGTCGCGAGCTCCTGAACAGCCGTGTAGAGCGAGCCAGCTATCCGACCGGTCTGCGTACGCGATCCATTCGGCTCCACCTGAAGGGGCAACGATCTGTGATCGCGACGCGACGGAAGACCCCGGCCCGGGCCAAGCTTGAAGTCAGGGTACTGGAAGAACTCGGTGCGCGTGGTGCGCTGGTCCCAAAGGTTCTGGCGTTCAACGGTCAACTTCTCTTCCAGGAGGACCTTGGAAGCAAACGGTTGTCGACGGCGCTAAAACGCGCAAATCGCGCCGAAGGTGAGAGGCTGCTGGACTCTGCCATAACAAGTCTGGCGGAAACCCAAGCGACTGCGCAAGCGGCCGGTCTGGAACGATTCGTCGTTACCCTTGGCCAGCGCGAGGACTGGCGGCGGGCCTTCATTTCTCATTCACAGGATTTAGGCAGGTTTCTGCGTTCGCCGGCCCCCGATCTGCCAGTCGGAAAACTCGTCGAGCGTCTTCGCGTCTCCAAGCCCAGCTTCATCAAATGGGACGCCCGGCCACCGAACGCAATCGTTATGGAAGGCGGCAAGGTCGCCTGGATTGACTGGGAACACTGCGGCTGCCGAAACAGGCTGGACGACTTGGCCTGGTTGTTCGGCGATCAGACTGTTCCGGAATGGCCCGATGTCGAAGAGCGTTTGCTGGATCGGCACTTGCCGGCCTTCCTTGACGGCATGGACCCGCAAGATGCACGCGATTACTTGGCGGTCTACGGCACGTTCCACATGTGCATCCGCCTAGGCAAAATCCTCAACAAGCAAAACAGAGGCGGCTTGGAGGATTGGGCTGATGTCCGATCTGCCGGCGAGGTTGCCGCAAATGCGCTGAAGGATGCTCGCAAGACATCGCTTCGCGCCTCGCGCTGGGCAGCCAAATCACCGCTCACTGCCGACCTGTCACCGTGGCTGCTGGAGGTGGCCGAGCTGTTCGAGCCCGCGGCTCGAAAACCGAATGGCGCATCTACTCGTGCGACCAACGGCACGAGCGCCGCGGCAGCATTGCCACGCAGCGAAGACAGCGACGCGACGCCCGAAGGCGTTCTGAAATGCCTGTCGGCGTCGACCCTCTGGGGCTGCAACGTTCACCACGAGGCCACCGTGATCCGGCAGGAGATCGACCTCGGGGTATTGGCTGGCCTGAGCAGCGGACAGGCCGGACCCGATTTCGCCACCCGCTTTATCGACCGGTTCGGCGGCCTGAAGACGCGGAGCCCTGTTGGCGGGATGAAGACCGATTTTCTCAATCGCCTCAACGCCGCAGAAGGGGCGCCTTTTGCCGAGGTCCTGCTTCAGGCCATCCTGGCGGTGGAGGACTCTATGGCCTACGCCATGCGGCGGCTCGACGGGGTCGCCTTCAGCGAAATCGTCGCCGGCCCTTCTCCTGAACGGGCGATCCTGGCGTGGAGCTGTCGGAATCCGGAGATCTCGCGTCGTGCCGCGGAGACCGGCCTGACCGGTGTCGGCGAATTGCTGCCGGAGGCGTTGCAGCCTCGGTCCGGCGCCTCGAAAGACAGCTTCAAGACCGCCTACCGCTCCTTATGGAAGTTCGCTTCGCAGCAGAAGCACGACTACAACTCAGCAATCGTCGTGCAGGCGGCGGAGAGAAGAGGCATTCCGTGGGAACCGATCAGCGGATGGTTCCTGCGCCTGGGGCAAGGGAAGTTCCAACACCGCATCAACAATTCGGTGACCGAAAACACATCGTTTCTTGCCCAGAGGTTCTCCCGCGACAAGCAAATCACCAACCGCCTGTTGGCAGATGTCGGCGTTCCGGTTCCACGGCAGGAGAACCCGGGCAACATAGACGAGGCGCTGAGCGCCGCGAAACGGATCGGCTATCCGGTGGTCGTGAAGCCTTTGAACGGCAATTCGGGCAAGGGCGTGTGCGCTGGCTTAAAAGCCCCGGAGGAGATTGCCCCCGCCTTCGAACATGCGAGCCGATTTGGCGACGGGGTGATCGTCGAATCCTTCGTCGAAGGGCAGGACCATCGGCTTCTGATCGTCGACGGACGGCTGGTTGCCGCGACGAAAAGGGTGCCGCCCTTTGTCACCGGCGACGGCAGAAGGACCATTGGCGATCTGGTCAAGGAACTGAACAGCGATCCCCGCCGTGACGGTTTCACGCTGGTAAGGGTCGTTCTGGACCAGGAACTGGATCGTCTTTTCAGCAAGGCCGGTTACACCTTCGAAACGGTTTTGGCGAAGGATGAGCCCTTCTTCTTGCGTTCGATGTCCAACTACCACGCCGGAGGCACCACGACCGACGTCACCGACCAGGTCCATCCGGACAACAGCGTGATGGCCATCCGGGCCGCGGCGGCCATCGGCCTTGACGTGACCGGCGTTGACCTCGTCATCACCGACATCAGCCGGTCCCACAAGGAGGTCGGAGGCGCCATCGTGGAAGTCAATGCCCGGCCCGGCTTCGACCTGCACACCTGGCCATCCGAAGGCAAACCCCGGGACGCCGCGGGAGCTGTCATCGAAACCATGTTGCCACCGGGCGTCCAGGGGCGGGTTCCCGTTGCCTTGGCGGTCGGCAAGCGCGGGCCGGGTTCCAGGATTGCCCATGCCCTGGACGACATCCTCCGGTCGGCGGGGATCACCGTGGGGCTGTTGAGCCGCGACGGCGCGTTCGTGGATGGGGAACCAGCGGGCCCTGAGGAAGCGACGCGGCGGC
>JANQMC010000156.1 GCA_028280305.1 Pelagibius sp.
TAGGGACGAGGCGTCAACTTCGGTGACGGGTTAAGGTCGCGCCATGGCGGATCGCAGGCTCCTAAAGATTGGCTTCGTCGGAACGGTGGTGACAGCGCTCTGCTGCTTCACGCCTTTGCTGGTCGTGCTCCTCGGCGGGCTCGGCCTCTCCGCCTGGATCGGTGTTCTGGACTATGTACTGCTGCCTGTCCTTGCCTTCTTCATCGGCCTGACGGTCTATGCCTTCCGGAAAAGCAATCGCAGCAAGGCCGGTTGATGTCGCCGCCAAGTATCCGTCCCCTGCCCGCCCCGAAAAGCGACTTCATCGGCCTGGAGGGCAAGATCCATCTTTCCACCGGCGGCGAACCGCCTTTGCTGAAGGTGCATCGTGACGCTTTCGAGCGCTTTGCCGCGGACAAGGCGGCCGGCTTCGACGGCTACTGGCGCCACTGGGAAGAAGTTGACGAAGCGCGCAAGGCCCTGGCCCGAATGACACAGGCCGAGCCTGGTGACATCGGTCTGCTCGGCAATGCTTCGGAGGCGATCATGCGCGTCGTCTCCAGCATCGACTGGCAGGCCGGTGACAACGTGGTGGTACCGGCGCTCGACTACGCTTCCGGCCGCTTTGCACTCGCCAGCTTGAAGGCGTCGGGTGTCGAGGTGCGCTTGGTGCCCGGTCGCGGTTGGTGGATCGAGCGGGACGATATCCTGGCCGCCTGCGATGACCGCACGCGGCTGATCTATGTGAGCCAAGTGAATGCGCTTACCGGACAGCATCACGACGTTGCCGCGCTGTCGGGTAGGTTGGACGGATCGGATGCCGCCCTGATGGTGGACGCCAGCCATGCCCTCGGCGTCGTTCCGGTGGACGCGCGGGCCAGCGATTTCGTCGTGAGCTGCTGCTACAAGTTCCTGCTCGGTATTCACGACGGAATCCTGGTGTGGAACCGGCGGCGCCGGCCAGACTTTGCGCCCTCAGGCGCCGGCTGGGCTTCGGCCACCGCTGGTGACACGCCGGCGGACTATCAATTGAAACCCGATGCACGAAGAGTGGAGTTCGGCAACGCCGGGCATCTGGGCGCCTATCTGCTGCGCGACTCCCTCGCCTATCTGGAAAGCTTCGGCATCGATGCCATCGCCGCTCACACCCGCGCTTTGAGTGGGCGGCTGATCGCCGGCATGACCGATCTCGGCCTCGATGTTATGACACCGGCGGCGGCGGCGCACCGTGCCGGTAACGCCGCCTTCGCCTATAGCGATGCGGAAGGCCTGACCCGCCGGGCGGCGGCGGAAGACGTCTTTGTCTGGGGCGACAATGGACGTCTCCGCATGTCCGCCCACCTCTTCGCCACGGCGGCGGATGTCGAGACCTTCCTGGAGCGGCTACCGAGATATCTGGCTTCGAACTAGCGTCTGTCATGTTAGGACGGCACCGGCCCGCACCCCCTCCCGGCCACCCACTAGGATAATCTCATTGGGTGGCCGGGAGGGGGTGCGGGCTGGAACCGCCTCGACGTAAGTCGAAAACCCTCTAGCGCCCGGCGGTGACGCCGCCGTCGACCGGCATGACGGTGCCGGTGATCCAACCGGCTTCTTCTGAGGCGAGGAACAGCAGGGCCGCCACCACGTCGGCGGGCTGGCCGTTGCGCCCGATGGGATGAAAGGCGTTGAAGGTGGGCAGGGTCTTGGCAACTTCCTGCTCGCTCATGAAGGTGCCGTAGACCGGTGTCTCGACGACCGCCGGGGCAACGCCGTTCACCCGGATCTTATCCCCGGCGAGTTCGATCGCCAGGTTACGCACCAGGGCGTGCACGCCGGCATTGGCGGCGGAGTAGGCGCTGGAGGGTGTCGCGGCGACCGCCACCTCGGCCCACATGGATCCGGTATGAACGATGGCGCCGCCGCCGCGTTCGCGCATCGCCCGGGCGGCAGCCTGGGCGGTGAAGAATTTTCCTTTCAGGATCGTTGTCAGGAAGCCGTCGTAGTCGGCCTCGCTCAAGTCCAGGAAGGGTTTGGGGGTGAAGATGCCGGCATTGTTCAGCAGGATGTCGACGCCGCCGAAGCGCGCCTTGGCCTTGTCGACCAGGGCCTGTCCGACCTTGGGGTCGCCGATGTCGCCGGCCAGATAGTCGGCCTGTTCGGCGCCGATGTTGGCAACGGCCTGTTTCAGTTTTTCTTCGCTGCGGCCGCTGATCACGACCCTGGCGCCTTCGGTTGCGAGACGCTCCGCCGCTGCCAGACCGATACCGGAACCGCCGCCGGTGATAACGGCGACCTTGTTTTCAAAACGCATGACCCATCCCCTTGCTGTGAAAGAAGCATCTTATCTACCTAGTGATAGGTAGATAAGATGCAGGCTAAGGAGATCAAAGCTCAGAGTCAGAATTGTTCAGCCTGGATTTACCTGTCTAGACTGCCGGGGGCCCAGGCGCGTGTGTTGAGGCGGCTGGCTGCAAGGGAGGCGATGGTTAACCTGCCCCCTTTCAATTGGCCGGGCCCTGTCTGTCGGATTGAACGGAATCGCCTCGGGCCGTTCGCCGGGCCGGATGCATTTCAGTCGATGGACTTCAGGACCCGCAGGAAGGCATTGGCGGCCCGGTCGAAACGCTCGGGATCGTTCAGGGCGCGGGCCACCACCATGGCGCCTTCCAGCAGCGAGAGAAACTGATCGGCGACCGCCTGGGGAGAACCGAGATAGGCGATCTCCCGGGCCTTGCGGCCCTGCTTCAGAACCTCGACGAGCCAGGCCTCGCAGAGCATGAAGAAGCTGCGCACCCGCTCGCTGACGGCCTCCGGCAGGCTGTCCCTTTCCGCCCCCAGCATGCCGCAGAGGCAGAGGCGGTCGCCTTTCAGGGTCTGGCGGAACAGGGCGATGAAGTCCTTCAGCCGCTTCGGCGCCTCGTCGCTGCGCGCGAGGATCTTCTGCAGCTCGCTGTCGAAGTTGTCCTGGTAGCGGTCGACCAGGGCCACGCCGAGATCGGTCTTGCTGGGGAAGTGGTAGTGGATGCTGGCCGACTTGATGCCGATCTCGCCGGCGATGTCGCGATAGCTGAAACCATTGTAGCCGCGCGTCTGCACAAGACGCTGCGCCACATCCAAGACCTTGTCTGCGGTGATCGCCGACATGTTACCGAGCCCCTCCCCTCAGAAGTCTCAATATTGAAGGGATCGCCGCAGAGTGCAACGATTTCATCGGGCCGTTGCGGCCATCGAAACCCTGACGCGATCTGCACAAAGGTCCCCTCCCGCCGGCAGCGGCTCGGGCGCTTGCCGGCGGGTCTGGGCAGATGGGCGCAAATCAGGCGGCGGCGCGGATACCGGCCTCGCGGACGGTCTCGCCGACATAGGGTTCGAACTGCTTGAAATTGGCCTCGAAGCGCTGGGTCAGATCGCGGACCGTCAAGTCATAGGCCCGCTTGTCGCCCCAGGTGTTGCGGGGATTGAGCACCTCCGAGGGTACATTGGGGCAGGCCTCCGGCATGGCGAGGCCAAAGGCCGGGTGGCGCGCCGTCGCGGCTTGGCTCAGGCCGCCGCTTAGGGCCGCCTGCACCATGGCGCGGGTATGGGCGATTTTCATGCGCGAGCCGGTGCCATAGGCGCCGCCGGTCCAGCCGGTGTTCACCAGCCAGCATTTGGCCCCGGTTGCCGCCATCTTATCGCCCAGCATCTTGGCGTAGACGGAGGGGTGGCGTGGCATGAAGGGGGCGCCAAAGCAGGTCGAGAAGGTCGCCGAGGGTTCCGAGCCCATGCCCTTTTCCGTGCCCGCCACGCGGGCGGTGTAGCCGGAGAGGAAGTGATACATGGCCTGGTCCGGCGTCAGGCTGGAAATCGGCGGCAGCACGCCGAAGGCATCGGCGGTCAGCATGACGATGTTCTTGGGCTGCCCGCCCTGGCCGTCGGCGCAGATGTTGGGAATGAAGTCGAGCGGATAGCTCGCCCGGGTGTTTTCGGTATGGCGGGCGTCGTCGAGATCCAGCTGGCCGCTGGCCGGGTCCATCACGACATTTTCCAGCACCGTGCCGAAACGCCCCGTGGTGGCATAGATCTCGGGCTCGGATTCGGCATCCAGGCGGATCACCTTGGCATAGCAGCCGCCCTCGAAATTGAAGACGCCCTTGGGCGACCAGCCATGCTCGTCGTCGCCGATGAGGCTGCGGCTGGCGTCGGCGGAAAGTGTGGTTTTGCCGGTGCCGGAGAGACCGAAAAAGATCGCCGTATCGCCTTCCGGCCCGATGTTGGCGGAGCAATGCATCGGCAGGACATCGCGTTCCGGCAACAGGTAGTTCAGGACGGAGAAGATCGACTTCTTGATCTCACCGGCATAGACCGTGCCGCCGATGAGCACGAGGCGGCGCGCGAAGTTGACGACGATGAAGCTCTCGCTGTTGGTGCCGTCGACTTCCGGATCGGCATGGCAGTAGGGCGCATGGATCACGGTGAAGCCGGGCATGAAGTCAGCCAGTGCGTCCGGTCGCGGCTGGATGAACATGTTGCGGGCGAAAAGCGAGTGCCAGGCGGACTCGCTGACCACCCGGACCGGCAGGCGGTAATCGGGGTCGGCGCCGGCATAGACGTCCTGAACGAAGACGTCGCGGCCCTGCAGGTAGCCGCAGACCTTGCGGTGCAGGCGGTCGAAGCCGTCTTCATCCATGGCCACGTTCACATCGCCCCACCAGATGTTTTGCTCGCTGGAGGCTTCGCGGGCGATGAACTTGTCCTTGGGGGAGCGTCCGGTGTGCTTGCCGGTCAGGACCACCATGGCCCCGCCTTCGGAAAGCTGCGACTCGCCGCGCCAGAGAGAGGCGCCGTAGAGGGCGGCGACGTTGAGATTCCAGTGTGCTTTTCGAAGATTGACGAGGCCGTGCAGATCGAGGCCGTGGCGGCTGATGGCCGCGCCGATGTTTTCCAACGAATTGTCTCCCACTGCTTTATTCCGGTGACGGCCCTTTTGTGGCGGAGACGTTGACTGTCCCTTCGAGATGCCGGGCCTTTTAAGGGTCACATGGACCCCCCTTGGCCATCACAGATAGTCCATCCCCTGGGGCTTTGTCATGGCGTTTATGTGTTCTTTCTAATCCTTTTCAAAGGGATTCTCTAACGTATCCGCTGCTGGATATTTTAAGCCGTTCCGGCGGCTTCGCGGGCCTGCCGGGTCAGGGCCACAAGGGCCGCTCTGGCGCTTTCCCCATCGTTGATTTCCTGGGGGAAGTCGAGCCTTTGCAGGGGCCCTTCCGGTCCCGGACCGCGCAGATCGAAACCCTCCGGATCGATGCCGGTCATGATCCAGGGGCCGCCTTCCCGCCGCAGAAGGTGTTGCGCCATCAGGGCCAGGGCGTCGCCGTGGTCTTCGTTCATATGGGCGACGATATCGGCCTCGGCCGCGGCGAGGGCCGCCGCACCACTGCAGTCGTGCAGCAACAGCTCTGCCGCCAGCCAATGGATATCGCCGAAGCCCGCGACGAGGTGCCCCTTCTCGATCTCGAAGCGGTAGAGGTTGAAATCGCCGAAGCCGGCATAGAGCGCCGCGCCGGGATGGCGGCGTGTGAAACGCGCCAGCGCCGCCGGCGAGTCGATCCGGTCGAGCCTGCCCTGCAGGCTGATGCGCGGCCCGGTCAGAGGATCGTCGTAGCCGGCGGTGCCGTCGATCAGCAGCCCGGCGCGCGGTGAGGCCTTCAGGTTGGCGGTGTGATCGGCCAGATCGGAGAGCAGCAGAAGAGGGCCGCCATCCTGATCCACCGCCATGATCACCAGAGAGGCATAGGGGTCGCCGCTGCCGTCCTTCTGCAGGCTGGTCGCGAGGCTCGCCCGCTCCGCGCGTCTCAACAGGCCGCGCGCCAGATCACCGGGCTGCCCTGCCGGTTGCTTTCCGGGCTGCCTCCCGGGCCCTGGCGAGGCTGCCTCTTTCTCGCCGCCGCTTTCCAATGCCATCGCTGTCCTCCGACAATCCGGCCCCAAGAGCTCCCTGCCCCGGGAACCCGGTGACGGTAACCCATCGATTTCCGCTCCGCAGCCGGCAATCCGCCGAATGGGCGCGCCTGCGGCGATCTATCGCTTCTTGGTTTGGTTCCGGTCTTGGACTAAAAGTCTCGAGGCGCCCCTATCTTATGTAGTGTCCTTTTCAGCCCTCCTGCCTCCCTCCCGCTGTTCCGGAAAGCCTGCGTGCCTGATCTGCTTCCCCTGGCCATCGATAATCTGCTTTCGCCGATCATCCTGTTTTTCGCGCTGGGGTTCGGCGCGGCGCTGCTGCGCTCCGACCTCTCGATACCCGAGGCCTTTGCCAAGGCGATGGCGCTCTACCTTATGCTGGCGATCGGCTTCAAAGGCGGCGTGGAACTGAACAAGCAGGGCCTGAACTGGACCGTCGCGGTCATTCTGCTGGCCGGCGCCGCCCTCAGTTTCATCATTCCGATGATCGCCTATACCCTGCTGCGAACCTTCACCCGTCTCGGTCAGGCCGATGCGGCGGCGGTTTCCGCCCACTACGGCTCCATTTCCGTGGTCACCTTCGTCGCCGGCAGTGAATTTCTCACGCTCATGGGGATCGGTTTCGAAGGCTACATGGTCGCGGTCATGGCGATCATGGAAACCCCGGCCATCGTCACCGGTATCTGGCTGGCCCGGCGCAACCTGAAGGGGACCGCGGAGGCGAGGCCGCGGCGGCAAAAGGGACTGCTGGACCGCGACCTGATGCGCGAGATCTTTCTGAACGGCAGCGTCGTGATCCTGATCGGATCCTTTGTCATCGGCTGGATCACCGGACCCAAGGGGCTGGATGCCATCGCGCCCTTTGTGGTGGGGCCCTTCAAAGGTGTGCTTTGCCTCTTCCTGCTGGATATGGGGCTGGTGGCGGCGACCCGCCTGCGCGGCGCCTCCGAGCTGACCTGGCGGCTGGTTCTCTTCGGTATCACCATGCCGGTGGTCGGCGCCTCCCTGGGTCTCACGACCGGCTGGGCCCTGGGCCTCGGTCCGGGCGAGACCGCGCTGCTGGCCCTGCTGTGCGGCAGCGCCTCCTACATCGCCGTGCCCGCCTCCATGCGCCTGGCGGTGCCGGAGGCCAGTCCCGGCATCTATCTCACCCTGTCCTTGGCGATCACCTTTCCATTCAATCTCACCTTCGGGATTCCGCTCTACTTTTCCGTCGCTGCGGCGATATCATCGCCCTAAAACAACCCGGGGAGACGCCATCCATGGAAACCCATCTCCGCAAGAAGCTGGATATCATCGTCGAAGCCCCGCTGGAGCGCCGCGTGGTCGCCTTGTTGGAGGAGCAGGAGGTGCGCGGCTATACGATCATGCCCTGCCTTGCCGGCAAGGGGGCCGACGGCGCCTGGCAGCAGGGGGAGATCAGCGAGGCGCTCTCCATGCGCCTGATCGTCGTCATCGCCCGGGAAGAGGCGGCCCACCGGATTATGGCGGCGGCCCACGAACTGCTGCGCGACTACAGCGCCATCATCACCCTCTCCGACGTCGAGGTTATCCGCGCCGATCATTTCTGAGCCTTTGGGGCCGGCTTTCGCGGCCGGCGGCCCAATGTGCCTTGGAATTGCCTTAAGTTCTTGTTCACCAATCACAATTAGAACACTGGCGAGCGTCTTGCCGGATCCCCTTTTGGGGAGGCATGAGCGCAGCAAGGTCGCAAAGAAACCGCCCCGGGTTGGATATGCTCCAGACGATGTCTGGAGGCATCATGGCTTTAAGAAACAGCATTTCTCGCCTCGATTCCGCCCTGGCGCGCCCCTTGGGCCGCGCTGCCCGCCGCAAATCCGCCCGGCGCAGGCTCTCGCTTGCCTTGCAGGGCGGCGGTGCCCACGGCGCCTTTACCTGGGGCGTGCTGGACCGCCTGCTGGAAGAAGACCGGCTGGAGATTGACGGCCTCAGCGGGGCCAGCGCCGGTGCGCTGAATGCCGCTGCTCTGGCGAGCGGCTGGCTGGAGGACGGGGCCGAGGGCGCCCGGGTCAGCCTTGAGCGGCTCTGGCGGCGGGTCAGCGGGCTGGGAGAGTTCTCTCCGGCGGCCGCCGCGACCCCGGCTCTGGACATGATGACCCGCCTGTTCTCCCCCTATCAGCTCAATCCCCTGGATGTGAACCCGCTGCGCCGCCTGCTGGATGAGGTGATCGACTTCGAAAGCCTGCAACTCGCTGAAACGCCGCGGCTGTTCATCTCGGCCACGGAGCTGAAGCAGGGCCGCGCCGCGCTCTTCGAAAATCCCGATATGACGGTCGATGTCCTGCTGGCCTCCGCCTGCCTGCCCCATCTCTACCGTGCCGTGGCGATTGACGACGGGCACTACTGGGACGGCGGCTTCATGGCCAACCCGACGATCTTTCCCCTGGTGTTCCATTGCGACAGCCGGGACGTGATGATCATTCAGATTGACTCCATGACCACCGACGAGGTGCCGCGCAGCGTTCGCCAGATCAACAATCGGCGCAGTCAGATCATGTTCAATGCCCCGCTGATGCGCGAGCTGGAGGCGCTCGGCTACATGGGCCGCATGGCCGGGCCGGGCCGCCAGCGCGGCGGCGACATGGCGGCCCGGGTGCGCGGTCTGAACCTGCACCTGCTGGATGGCGGCGCCGCCATGCGGGCCCTGGACGTCACCAGCAAACAGCGCGCCGACTGGCATTTCTTCCAGAAGTTGAAGGCGATCGGCCGGGATGCGGCGGCGGCCTGGCTGGAACGGCATGGTGACGCCTTGGGGGAACGCTCTTCAATGGCATTGCCTGGCGTCTGATGCGGCGATTTCGATCTCAGGCGGGGCGTTCCAGCAGCCCGTGCTTGCGCAGCCGGTTGCGCAGTTGGTCATAGGTAAGGCCGAGCTGTTTGGCGGTGGCGCGCTGGTTGAAGCGCTGGGCCTCCAGGGCCTGCTGCAGCAGGTCGTGTTCCACCCGCTTCAGGGCTTCCTTCAGATCGAAAGCGCGCAGCGGATCGGATAAGACGCCGCCGGTCCTGCCGGGTTCCGCGCCATCGGCATCCGGCTTTGTCTCGCCGGCAGCCGCACGCTTTGCCGCAAGGGGCGCCAGCGGATAGGGGCTGGCGAAGGGATCCAGAACCACCTTGTCGATCGCTGCGTCCGGCGTGCCGCGGGCGACGGAGCGTTCCACGGCATTGCGCAGTTCGCGCACGTTGCCCGGCCAGGCATGTTCCGCCAAACGGGCCAGGGCGGCCTCCGAAAAGCCGGGGAACTGCGGCCAGTCCAGTTCCTTGGCCATCTCGCGCCCGAAATGGGTGGAAAGCAGGGGGATGTCCTCCGGCCGCGCCCGCAGCGGTGGCAGGGTGATGACCTCGAAGGCCAGGCGGTCCAGCAGGTCGGCGCGGAACCGCCCCTCGGCGGCGGCCTCCGGCAGGTGCTCGTTGGTGGCGCCGATCACCCGGACATCGACGGTCAGACCGGCATTGCCGCCGACCCGCTCGAAACTGCCGTACTCGATGACCCGCAGCAGCTTTTCCTGGATCGCCGGGGTGGCCGCGGCGATCTCGTCCAGAAACAGGCTGCCGCTGTCGGCCAGTTCGAAGCGTCCGGCCCGGCGCTTGACGGCGCCGGTGAAGGCCCCGGCTTCATGACCGAAGAGTTCGGATTCAAGCAGGCTCTCGGCCAGGGCCGCGCAGTTCAGCTTCACGAAGGGGCCGTCCCAGCGCTGGGAGAGGAAGTGCAGCCGCGCGGCGACCAGTTCCTTGCCGGTCCCGCGCTCACCGATTACCAGCACCGGCCTGTCCAGGGGGGCGATGCGGGAGATCTCTTCCGCCAGGGCGAGGAAGGCCGGCGACTCGCCGAGCAGGGGTGGGAGGTCTGGCGTCTGCATGATTTGAATATAGCTAACAAAAAGCTAATTACACCAAGAATTGGCGTTTTTCACATCGTTGGTGAGATCACTGTATTCCAATCTGGATTATTTAATCTATGAAAATCAATGGCTTGTCGATTTTCATCAAACTTGGCACGCTCCCTGCAATTTGCCTTGGTGAAAAGCACCACCGCGGCCGTGAAGCCGCAAAACCAAGAGAGAGGCACCGATGTCAATGCACCGCCTGGACGATGAACCCCGAACGAAAACCCTGGAGAACTGGGTCAACAAGATCTGTACCTATCTGGGCAGCCGGACGGCGGATCACTGGCTGATGTTCATCGGCGGCATTGTGGTCGGCGCCATTCTCACCTGATGCAAGACCTGACCCTCACCACATTTATTGAACCCTGAAACGCTCCCCCCAAGCCCCGAAACACCGAGCCGCCCGAAACCCCAAGCCGCCCGAAACCCCAAGCCGCCCGAAACCCCAAGCCCCCCGAAACAAGGAACATCACCGATGGGTATTTTCTCCCGCCTCGCCGACATCATCAATTCGAACCTCAGTGCCATCCTGGACCGCGCCGAAGAGCCGGAAAAGATCATCCGCCTGGTGATTCAGGAGATGGAGGACACCCTGGTCGAGGTGCGCTCCACCGCGGCCAAGACCATTGCCGAGAAGAAAGAGATTTCGCGCCGCCTGTCGCGCCTCGGCGATGCCCAGCGCGGCTGGGAGGAAAAGGCCGAACTGGCGCTGTCCAAGGGACGCGAAGATCTCGCCAAGGGTGCGCTGCTGGAGAAGGCCAAGCTGGCCGAAGCGGCCGAGGCCCTGCGCGAGGAGTTCGAAGATCTGGAAGCCCTGTTGCAGCAGGGCGAGGCCGATGTCGCCAAGCTGGAGAGCAAGCTGCGCGAAGCCAAGGCCAAGCAGCAGGCCCTGGCCGCCCGTCACGAGACCGCCGGCTCGCGCCTGAAGGTCCGCCGCACGCTCTATGACGGCCGTGTCGAAGAGGCTTTCACCCGCTTCGAGCAGGTTGAAAAGAAGCTGGACGAAGCTGAGGGCGCAGTCGAGGCTTACGACCTCGGGCGTGACGGCCGCTCGCTGGCCGATGAGATCTCCGAACTGGCGGCCGAATCCGCCATCGAGGACGAACTGGCGGCTCTGAAGGCCCGGATGGAGAAGTCCGGCGCCAAGAAGCCGGCTGACAGCGGCAAAACGGACAGCAACTAAAAGATCCCAGGGGCTAGAAGACCATGGATTTCGAAGTACCGGTCATACTCTTCCTCGCGGTGGTCGCGCCGATCTGGATCATTGCCCACTACGCCACGCGCTGGCGGGCGACCAAGTCGCTGTCGAGCGATGAGGAACAGCTGCTCGAGGAGCTTTGGACCAGCGCCGAGCGCATGGAGCAGCGTATCAATTCCCTGGAGCGCATCCTCGATGCCGAGGTGACGGACTGGAGGAAACAGTTATGAGCTGGCATGGCCCCCGCTCCTGCGGGCCGCGACACCAGAGGGACCCCAAGGCGCGGCCCAGCCGCCTCTACCGCAATCGGGCAAAGGGCAAGGTCTCCGGCGTCTGTGCCGGGATCGCCGATTACTTCGGCATCAGCAGCTTCGTGGTGCGCCTGGTCGCCTTGATCTCGCTCTTCATGTTCACCTTTCCGACCTTGGTCTGTTACGTCCTGGCGACCATCCTGCTCGACCCGGCACCTGAGTTCACCTACCAGTCCGAAGAGGAAAAGGAGTTCTGGCGCCAGGTACGGCTGAAGCCGAGCGAATCGCTATCCCGGCTGCGCCACAAGTTCCGCGACCAGGAACAGCGTGTCCGTAACATGGAGGCCTTCGTGACCTCCTCCGAAGCGCGGCTGCATCGCGAGTTCCGCGACCTCTGATAAACGGCCCGCCGGGAAACCGGCGGTGCCATCATCGGGAAAAAAGTCATGAGACGTCCAAGACGCGGCGGGGTCGCCGCCCTGGCAGTGATCCCGCTCAGCCTGATGGCCCTGTTCGCCTACTTCATCGCGACCTATGAAGGACCGCTGCTTCCCGGCGACCATGCGCGCCCGGCCTCGAAGGTCGTGCACCCGACGGCATCGGCAGCACCAGCAGTCAACTGCCTGGGCGATGCCGACTTGCAGCGCCTGGGTTGGGACCCGGCGGCGCTCGTTGCTGTCTTCGCTTATCTGGAGCAGCTCAGCAGCGACAGTCTGATGATCGTAACCCGGGGCGAAACGGTTGCCTCCTTCGGCGATCTTGCGCAGCCCCGCCCCATTCATTCCATGCGCAAGGCCCTGCTCTCGGCGCTGGTCGGCCAGCACCAGGGGATGGGGGCGCGGCAGGTCGACCTCTCCGCCACGCTGGCGGAGCTGGGCATAGACGACATGCCGGACCCGCTGACAGCGCCGCAGAAACAGGCGACGGTCCTGCATCTCGTGAAATCGGTTTCCGGAATCAACCACGCCGCCGCGGCCGAAGGCGGCCTCGTGGCGGAAAAGAACCGCCGCCTGGGCAAGGCGGAAAACACGCCGGGCACGACCTGGGCCTACAACAACTGGGATCCCAACGCCCTGACGACGGTCTTTGAAATGCGGACCGGCCTCTCGGTTGCCGACGCCTTTGACGCCGGCATCGCCAATCCGCTGGGTCTGCAGGACTTTACGGTGGCGGCTGTGACCTACAAGGCCGAACCGGCCTTGTCGCAGCACCGCGCCGTGATGTTCCGGATGTCGGCCCGTGATCTGGCCCGCTTCGGGGGGCTTTATCTGGACCGCGGCGAGGTCGACGGCGAGTCCATCCTGTCGGCTTCCTGGATCGATCGCATCACCACCGACTACCTGGAAACCGGGCGTGACGGCCTGCGCCACGGCCACGGCTATCATTGGTGGATTCCGGGGCCGGGCAGCGGCTTGCCGCCGGGCACGTTCTGGGCCTGGGGGTTCGGCCAGCAGGCGCTTTTTGTTGTTCCAGCCTGGCGGACCGTGATCGTTCATCAAGCCGATATGTCGGCCTTCATGAAAAACCTTCGCAGCTCGGTGGGAGGTGGAGAAAGCGATGCCGAAGACGCCTTTGAGGAGCTGGCTCTGTTTTGTCTCAAACCGCTGGCGGGTGAAACGCAATTCTGCCGCGAAGACCGTTTCATCCTGCGCGGCGAGTTCGATCGATTGCTGTCGTTGATTGTTGCGGCACGGCTCTGACCGTGCAGAGCCTCACCCCTCTTCGTCGGCGTCGCGCATCAGGGAATAGACCAGGATCTGGCTGACGTTGGTGCCGTCTTCGGAAAGCGGCAGGAGGATGCCGTACTCGCTGCGCATGACGCCGCGGTGGGTCTTGAACTCCAGCAGCTCGAACAGGAAGCAGCGCTCTTTGCGCACCAGCTCATAGGCGTCCATGACCGCTTCCAGGCTCGGCCCGACAAAGCCTTCGGAAACCAGCTTGCCCGTGGGGTCGTGGCCGCGCAGCAGCACCTCTTCGGTTCCCACCACCCGGTAGCGCAGGATGGCGCTGCCGCGGTCGTCGACGCCCTCGACATCGATGAGCAGCAGGCTGGGCAGGTGGCGAACCACCTCGGCGGGGTCGAAATCGGCGCGGCAGGGCATGCGCCGGTCGCCGCGCAGCCTGTCCCAGTAATGAAAGATCTCGGCGATGCGCTCCGGACAATGATCGAGGAAGGCGCGGTTGGTACAGCGCGTCGGCAGGCCATATCTGGCCTTGCGAAAACCCTCACTCAAAGTCACGCCGCAATCGGCCCTTACTTGTTGCCCAGACAATCTTTCCGCCCTCGGCCATCCAGCAAAGAGAAGCAAGCGAAAACACTCTTTTTAAGAGCAATGAATAAGTAATAGACGCGCAAAAGAAGAATTTATTGCTCTCTGGTCGATATGCCCGTTCAAACTATACTCCCTTTGGGAACGCAAATCACCCAATCCTAAACACAATTTGGCCAATACGGGAACTAATTGTCACGGGTTTTCCCCGTATGCTCAAGGCCTGTGAAGGGGCGCTTGCCTGCGGGTGCAATCGCGAAGGGCCGAAATTGGCCGATTTCAGTGTCGGCGACTCTCTTTGTTCCTAAAAATGCCGCAAATCCGCCACACTCGACCGCCACCCTGCCGGCCTTACAGCCGCTTCTCGGTCGCTTGACGGCCGCGCGGGCGCGTTTTGGGGGGAGCATCACCAGGTCGGGTCCAGCGACAGCCACTCAAGCCTTGCCGCGTCTGCGGCTTGCCGTTGACCGCGGGTTCTGCTTTGGTCCGCCCACCCAAACCTTTCAG
>JANQMC010000103.1 GCA_028280305.1 Pelagibius sp.
GACTCGGTGATGCCGTCCTGCACCTCGAAGAACTTCTGGCCGTAGATGTTGGACCAGGTGTTCTCCTGGCCGTCGACGACACCGGTCTGCAGGGCGCCGTAGACCTCGGAGAAGGCCATCTTCTGCGGGTTGGCCTGCAGCGCTTCCATCTGCGCGACCAGCACGTCGGAGGGCTGGACCCGGAACTTCAGGCCCTCGGCGTCGGAGGGCTCGATCAGCGGCTGGCGCGCCGAGATCTGCTTCATGCCGTTGTGCCAGAAGGCGAGGCCCTGCAGACCGCGGCGGCGCATGGCGTCCTTCAGCTTCTGGCCGTCCGCGGAGTTCTGGAAGCGGTCGACGGCATTGATATCGTCGAACAGGAACGGCAGGTCGAAAAGCCGGAACTTCTTGGTGAACTTCTCGAACTTCGACAGCGACGGGGCCGCAAGCTGGACGTTGCCGGCAAGCATGGCCTCGAGCACCTGGTCGTCGTTGTAGAGCTGGGAGCTCGGGAAGACCTCCATGCAGGCCTTGCCGTTCATCTCCTCATTGACGCGCTTTTCCAAAAGCGATGCCGCGATGCCCTTGGGGTGCTTGTCGGTATTGGTGACGTGACTGAACTTGATGACGATCTCGCCATCCTGGCAGGCATCGGACGCATAGGACGCGTTGTTCGCCGCCATAGCCAAAGTGACTGCAACACCCGCAGCCATCAACGTAAACACTCTCATCATTAGTCCTCCCGTGTTAGCTCTTGCACTCGCATGCAGTAAACGCTGTCGCCAGTCTTTGGCCTGATGAATCGCCCTACAAGGGGTTCGAAGCACAAGGGGTCTGGCAAACTTCACCGATGGATCGCTGACCGTTGAACCGGCGGGCCGAAAAGTCCCGCGTTCACGTCATCGGCCAGGACGCAGACCTGCGCATCCCGGCCAAAGACAGCCGCCCGCGCATTACAAGGCAGGCAGCGGCCATGAGCGATCCTAGTTTTCGGCTGTCATCCCGGCATTTCCTCCTGTTTCTCAGGAACGCTGCATGCGCTCCCATTTTTTGTTGGTTCTTTTAATAAGCAAGTCGCGTGCCAAGTCGTCGCCGCTCCTGCCAATTCTTCCGTAGAGATTGAATCAATCGGAATTCAATCGGTTACACCGGGCACGGGACGAGGCGCAGCAGGCGCTCTCCATCCCTCTGTGCAAAATCTTGCACTGAACTGCAGCGTTCATGCAACTCCCGGCCGCTCATACTTGCAAAGAAAAGAAGACGAAGCCTGCGTGGAAGAGGCGACGGGTGCGCGCTCTCCGGCCGCCCAGCCCTCTTGTCCTGGGCGGAATCGCCGGCCGGCCTCAGGAGCTCGGCAGTTCGACGACGAAGCGGGCCCTCGCCGGGCGGCCGAAAAAGGCCGCCTCGATGGCCTCGGCACAGATGTCCAGAGAGTTGACCAGCGCTACCTCGCTGCTGCCGGCGATATGGGGCGCGGTGACGACGTTCAGCGCCGCGAACTCCTGGGCGCGCGGCGTCGGTTCCCGCTCGAAGACGTCGAGACCGGCGCCGCGCAGCCGGCCTTGGCGCAGGGCCTCCAGAAGTGCGGTTTCATCCACCAGACCGCCGCGCGCGGCATTCACCAGAACCGCCCCCTGTTTCATGCGCGCGATGGCCTGTTCGTCGATCAGGGCCCGGTTGCCGGTGAGCGGGACATGCAAGGAAACCACGTCGCTGCGGGCCAACAGTTCGTCAAGGGGAACGATCTCGTCGGCATTGGGCGGCGGCGCAGCGGGATCGAACAGCGGGTCGCAGGCCAGGACGTGCAAGCCGAAGCCGGCGGCCCGGCGGCCGACCGCGGCGCCGATGGGTCCAAATCCGACGACCCCCAGGGTGCGGCCCCAGAGGCCCGGGTAGGCGGCCCGGGTCCATTGCCCGGACTTCACCACCTGATCGTTGCGTTGCAAGTCACAGCAGAGGGAGAGAATCATGGCGAAGGTGTAGTCCGCCACCGATTCGGTGTTGCCGCCCGTCGCCACGGCGACGGCGACCCCGGCGTCCCTGGCCGCATCGACGTCGATGTTGTCGTAGCCGACGCCGAACTTGGCGACGATTTTCAGATTGGGCGCGGCCCCAAGCACCTGCCGCGTAATCGGCTCGGCGCCCGCCACCAGGGCGACGGCATCGCCGGCGCGCTCGATGACCTCCTCCTCGGTCAAAAGCCGGCCGAGGTCGTTCCATTCCACCGGATAGCCGATGGCGTCCAGGCGCGCCGCGCGCTCCGCCTTCAGCGGCGCCACTGTCGGCGGGTTCACATAGATCTTGCCTGAGGTCATGTCCTCTCCGGAACCCTTTGCGGCAGGCCGCAGCACCGGGCTGAACCGGCCCGCCGCAAACCGTTGTCCTGCTACTTCTTCAGGCCGATGACAGACATCAGCTCGGCATTGGCCTGGTACTGCTGCTTGAAGAATGTCTTGAACTCGTCATGCGGCAGAAAGCGCGGCGTGCGCTTGGCATTGGCGACGGCCTGAACGTAGGCATCCGTGGTGGTCGCCGCCTTGCAGGCATCCGAAAGCTGCTTGACGATCTCGGCGGGCGTGCCCGCGGGCGCGAAAAGGCCAAACCAGATGGAGTAGCGCAGCGGCGGTCCGCCCACCTCGTCGATGGTCGGCAGGTCCGGCACCGAGGCATGGCGCTTGCCGTCCAGCAGCACCAGGGGCCGCAGGCCGTAGTTGAGCGTCGAGCCGATGGGGTCCACCAGAATGTCCAGCTTGCCGCCGAGGATCGACTTCGATGCGGCGGGGCCGCCTTCGTGGGGCACATACTTGAACTGCACGCCATAGGCATTGGCCACCGCCGCCTGCGCGATATGCGGCAGGGAGCCCGGCGGCGGGCCACCGGCGGAGAGGGTCTGGTCCTTGGCCATGGCGATCAGCTCGTCGATGGACTGGATCGAAGAGCCGGGGGCGATGGCCACGGCCATGGGATCCTGGATGGTCAGGCAGACCGGCTCGAAGCTGTTGTCGTCATAGGTCAGCTTGCGCAGGTGGGGCTGGGTGGTCGTCGTCCCGACCGGCAGAAAGCCCAGCGAATAGCCGTCGCCCTTCATGCGGCTGAACTGTGTCGCCCCGACGGTGCCGCCGGCACCAGGAATGTTCTTGATGATCATACTCTGCCCGAGCACCTTCTCGAGCTCCGGCAGGAGCAGGCGCGCGCCGGTGTCGGTGCCGCCGCCCGCGGCGTAAGGCACGACCACCTCGATGGTCTTCTCAGGATAGTCGGCCAGTGCAGCCCCGGCGCCGAGTCCCAGAACCGCCGCCGCAACGAAACCTCTCTTCAATAGCCTTCTCATCGTATCCTCCCTATCCATTCCCATGAATGAAGCACTGGCGCCCTACAGAGGCGCCGGAACGACCGTGTTTCGGGGCGCACCCCGGTGAAACGCTTCGATGTTGTCGATGAGCTGGTCGCACAGGCTCTGCATGGCCTGAACGCCGGCCCAGGCCACATGGGGCGTGAAGAGCACATTCCACCGCCTGGCGATGCGCATCAGCGGATGATCGAGCGGGGTCGGCTCCACCGCCGCGACATCGATACCGGCGCCGCCGATGCGGTCGGACTCGATGGCGGCAACCAGGGCCTCCTCGTCGACAATGCCGCCGCGCGCGGTGTTGATCACCAGGGCATGCGGCTTCATGGCGTTGAACTCGGCCTCGCCAATCATGCCGCGCGTCTCCTCGGTCAAGGGGCAGTGCACGGTGATGACGTCGGCTTCGGCAACGAGTTCCGCGCGCGATACCAGCGCGCCGTTGTCCGGCGCCTGGGGCGCATAGTCGTCGTGATAGAGCACCCGCATCCCGAAGGCCGCGCCGATGGCGCCCACGGCCCGCCCGATGACGCCGGCACCGACAACCCCCAGCGTGGTCCCGGCCAGGTCCCCGATCGGCCGGTTGAAAAAACAGAACTGATCCTCCTTGACCCAGCGCCCTTCCAGCACCTCCGCCCGGTATTGGGCCAGGTTGCGCCGCAGGGCGAGGATCAGAGCGAAGGTATGCTCTGGCACGGTGTGCCCGGCATAGCCGCGGATGTTGGAGACGATCACGCCGCGGGCGGAGCAGGCCGCGGTGTCGATGACGTCATAGCCGGTCGCCGCGACGGCGATGAGGCCAAGGTCCGGAAGCTGCTCCAGGTCGGGCCCGCGGATCGGGACCTTGTTGGTGATGGCGATGCGCGCGCCGGCCAGGCGTTCGACGACATCGGCCCTGGCGGTGCGTTCGAACTCCCGCCAGTCATGGTCGAAACCGGGGCGGCGCAGGGTGACGCCGGGACCGATGGTCCCCTTGTCGAGAAAGACGATGCGGTCGGTCATTTGCGCGCCCTCGCCGAAAGCCCCGGCAGAAAGCGCAGCAGGCGGTCTCCCAGGATCAGGTTGGCGACGATCAGCGCGGTGATCGCGAAAAGGACCAGCGCGATGGGGCTTTCAAAGAAGCGCAGGAAACTCTGGTCGGTCATCACCAGACCCTGGCGCAGCGACATCTCCAGCGCGCCGCCGAGGATGAAGCCGATGATGATCGGCGCCAGGGGAAAGCTGTTGAGCCGCAGCACGAAGGCCACGAGGCCCGCCGCCAGCGCCACCACCAGATCCACCGGATTGCTGCGTACCGCGTAGGCGCCCACCAGCGACATCATCAGCACCAGCGGCATCAAGAGGGTGATGGGGATGCGCAGCAGCCGCGAGAAGACGTTGGCGCCCATCGCCCCGAAGACAAGCATGAAGATGTTGGCCGCCAGCAGCAGCAGGAAGATGGACAGCACCACGTCCGGCTGGTTCTGGAACAGGCGGACGCCGGGGATCACGGTCTAATAACACGCAATGACTGATCACCCTCTTCACCAACCGGTATAACTAAACGTCCGCCTGGCGCAAGTTGCGCGAGTAACATTTTTGGGACTTCTACAGCACCAGCTGTAACAACAATCGCATCAAAAGGTGCACGATCTTTCCAACCAACAAAACCATCTCCATGGCGATATTCAATGTTTCTTAAACCCAATTTACGTAACCTTTCCTCTGCTAGCTCTTGTAAGGAACCTATCCTTTCCAT
>JANQMC010000046.1 GCA_028280305.1 Pelagibius sp.
ATCCGGTCTTGCGCATGCTGGCGGTCTCGGTCGCCTTCTACGGCATGAGCACCATCGAGGGGCCGGTCATGTCGATCAAGGCGGTGAACTCGCTCAGCCACTACACCGACTGAACCGTCGGCCATGTCCACTCCGGCGCCCTCGGCTGGGTCGGCTTCGTCAGCTTCGGGGCAATCTACTACCTGGTACCGAAGCTCTGGCAGCGGGCCAGGCTCTATTCGGTCAACCTGGTCAGCCTGCACTTCTGGGTCGCGACCATCGGCATCGTGCTCTACATCACCGCGATGTGGGTCTCGGGCATCCTCCAGGGCCTGATGTGGCGGGCTTACGACAGCCTCGGCTTCCTGGAGTTCTCCTTCGTCGAGACCGTCGAGGCGATGCATCCCTTCTACGTCATCCGTGCCCTGGGCGGCGCCCTCTACCTGCTGGGGGCCCTGATCATGGTCTACAACTGCTGGCGGACCATCCGCGGCGACCTGAAGGACGAGAAGGTTGCGGGCCTTCCCGTTTCACCTCAGCCGGCTTCGGCCGCGGCCGCACAGTAAGGAGGCGACCATGTCTTTCAAACACGACGTTATCGAAAAGAACTCGATCCTCCTGACTGTCCTGACCCTGCTGGTGGTTTCCATCGGCGGGCTGGTGGAGATCGCACCGCTGTTCTATCTGGAAAGCACCATCGAAAAGGTGAAGGGCATGCGGCCCTACAGCCCGCTGGAGCTGGCCGGACGCAACATCTACATCCGCGAGGGCTGCTACAACTGCCACAGCCAGATGATCCGCCCGCTGCGCGATGAGGAGGAACGCTACGGCCATTACTCCCTGGCGGCGGAAAGCATGTACGATCATCCCTTCCAGTGGGGCTCCAAGCGCACCGGCCCGGATCTTGCCCGCGTCGGCGGCCGCTACTCGAACGACTGGCACGTCGCCCACATGATCAACCCGCGCTCCGTGGTGCCGGAGTCGATCATGCCGGGTTATCCCTTCCTGGCGGAAACCCCCTTGAAAGTGGTCGACGTTGCCGCCCACTTGCGCGCCAACCGCGGCGTCGGAGTGCCCTACAGCGATGAAATGATCGAGATGGCGGAGCAGGATCTGATTTCCCAGGCGGATCCCGATTCCGACGGCGCCGATGCGGTTCTCGAACGCTATCCCGGGGCCATCATCGCCAACTTCGATGGCAACCCCGAACTCACCGAGCTAGACGCCATCATCGCCTACCTTCAGATGATGGGCACGCTGGTCGACTTCGAGGCCTACGAGCCCGAAGCCAACTACCGCTAGGAGGCGCAGCGAATGACTTACGAAAGCGCAAGAGAGTTCGCCGCCACCTACGGACTGCTCTACCTGATGATTCTCTTCGCCGGCGTGCTGCTGTACGCCTTCTGGCCGAAGAACAAGAAGAAATTCGATGAAGCGGCACGGCGCCCGCTGGAGGATGACTGATCATGGCCGACCATAAGGAAATCGATCAGGTCTCAGGAGTCGAGACCACCGGACACGAGTGGGACGGCATCCGCGAATTGAACAATCCGCTGCCGCGCTGGTGGCTCTGGACCTTCTATGCCTGCTGCATCTGGGCCCTCGCCTATTGGATCGTGATGCCGGCATGGCCGCTGATCAGCAGCCATACTGAGGGCTTCCTCGGCTACTCCTCCCGCGCTCAGTTGGCCAAGTCGGTCGAACGGGCCCGTGACGCGCAATCGGTCTATCTCGACCGCATCGACGCAGCTTCGCTGGAACAGATCGCGGCGGACCAGGAATTGCTCGACTTTGCCCTGGCCGGCGGCAGATCGGCTTTCGCGGTGAACTGCTCGCAGTGTCATGGGAGCGGCGCCGCCGGCTTCGTCGGCTATCCGAACCTGAATGACGACGACTGGATCTGGGGCGGCGATCTCGACGCCATCAGCCACACGATCCATTTCGGTATTCGCTCCGATCACGACGAAACGCGTTTCAACGAGATGCCGGCCTACGGGCGCGACGAATTGCTGACCCGCGAAGAAATCGACGACGTCGCGGAGTACGTGCTCTCGCTCTCGAACAGCGGCAGCGACGCTGCCGCCGCTGCGCGGGGCGAGGTGACCTTTGCCGAGCAGTGCAGTGCCTGTCACATGGAAGACGGCGGGGGTAACTATGAATTGGGGGCGCCGAACCTGAGAGATGCCATCTGGCTCTACGGCGGCGACAAGAGTGCTGTGGTGGAATCAATCACCAACAGCCGTGCCGGCATGATGCCGGCCTGGACGGGGCGTCTGGACGAGGCGACCATCAAGAAACTGGCAATCTATGTTCACTCGCTGGGGGGCGGCGAGTGATCTTGAGGAGAGACAATGGTCGAACAGGCGGTCGCGGAGACCCCCGGCGCAGGAGTGAAGCCTGACCAACATGGGAGCGTAGAACGCTCCGACGCTGAGGCGGTCAACAAAAAGGAACACCGTTCCCTTTATCAGAAGCGGATCAAGATCTATCCGAAGCTGGCAAAGGGTGCCTTCCGGCGATGGAAGTGGGTCATCATGGCGGTGACCCTGGGTATCTACTATCTTACACCCTGGATTCGCTGGGACCGTGGTCCCAACACCCCGGACCAGGCGGTCTTGATCGACTTTCCCGGGCGGCGCTTCTACTTCTTCTTCATCGAGATCTGGCCGCAGGAGGTCTACTACCTCACCGGCCTCTTGATCCTGGCGGCCATCGGGCTGTTCCTGATTACCAGTCTCGCCGGGCGGGTATGGTGCGGCTACACCTGTCCGCAGACAGTCTGGACCGATCTCTTTATCGCCGTAGAGCACAAAATTCAGGGCGACCGTGCCGCACGCATTCGCCTGGACAAGGCCCCCTGGGGCGCTGAGAAGATCTTCCGCAAAGCGGCAACTCAGATTGTCTGGGTGATCATCGCGATCGGCACCGGCGGCGCCTGGGTTTTCTACTTCGCCGACGCGCCGACGCTGATGGGAGACCTGCTCGCCTTCCAGGCGCCGCCGGTGGCTTACATCACCATCGGCGTCCTCACCTTCACCACTTATCTGCTGGGTGGTTTCGCGCGGGAACAGGTTTGCACCTATATGTGCCCCTGGCCACGCATCCAGGGCGGCTTGCTGGACGAAGAATCTCTGGTCATCGCCTACAACGAAGACCGTGGCGAGCCGCGCGGCGCGCGCAAGAAGGACACCCACCCCGACAACCTGGGGGACTGCGTTGCCTGCAATCAGTGTGTGGCGGTCTGCCCCATGGGCATCGACATCCGCGACGGCCAGCAACTCGAATGCATCACCTGCGGCCTCTGCATCGACGCCTGCAACACGGTAATGGACAAGGTCGGCCTGCCGCGGAACCTGATCGAGTACTCCACGCTGGCCAATGTCGAGCGGGTGCGCGCCGGGGAGAAACCGCGTCTGAGGCTGATCCGTCCGCGCACCATCATCTACAGCGGCCTTATTGTGGTGGTCGGCCTGATCATGCTGTTCTCGCTGATCACCCGTTCCGATCTCGATCTCAGCATTCTGCGCGACCGCAATCCGCTCTTCGTCACACTTTCGGACGGCGGGATCCGCAACGGCTATACCGTCAAGATCACCAACAAGCAGCACAACGAGCGCAGCTTCCGCCTGGTCCTGGAGGGCCTGCCCGAAAGCCGGCTTTCGGTCGTCGGGTCAGGTGCCGACGCAGAAGCCCTGACGGTTGGCCCCGACAGCCTGGCGAGTTATCGTGTTTTCGCGACGGTACCCCGCGCGGCCCTGCAGGACAGCGCAACCGACATCCGTTTCCGTATCATTGACGGTAACGGAGAAGAGACGATCAACAATTCTGTCTTCCGAGGACCGGAGCAATGAGCAATGCCAGCCTGGAAAGGGAACCCATGATCATCCGCGGCAAGCACGTCCTTATGGGAATGCTGGCCTTTTTTGGGGTGATCATTTCCGTGAACCTGGTCTTCGTCTATTTTGCCCTCGGCACCTGGACCGGCCTTTCCACGGAAAACGCCTATCAAAAGGGCCTGAACTACAACGAGACCATTGCCGCCCGCGATGCTCAGCGCGCCCTCGGCTGGCAGGGCGCCGTGACCGTGGAAACAGGAGCCGACGGATCGGAGTTGCTGACCGTTGTGCTGCGCGACCACGATGGCCGGCCCCTGCCCGATCTGACCGTCAGCGCCCAGCTGCGCCGGCCGACCAATGAGAACTACGACGAATCTCTGACACTGGAGGAAGGAACAGCCGGCGAATACAGCACCACCCTTTCCTTGCCGCTGCGCGGCAACTGGGATCTTACCCTCTCCGCCAGCCGCGCCGGCGCGGCGCCGGAAGCGACGCCCTTTGAAATGAAGACGCGGCTATGGCTGAAATAAGCGCCGACCTTACCTCGGCGGCGAAACCCGCCGCCGAGGACCGTGCGACGCCGCCCCTGTGCTGCCCCGCAGGTATGGCGGTAGAGTTGGCCCAGATCGACGACAGCGGCCTGCGTGCCTCTGACTTCGCCGAGCAGCTCCGCCAGCATGAAGACGGCAGCGAATCGCTGACCCTGGTGGTGCAGAACCTGCATTGCCCGAGCTGCATCCGCAGCATCGAGTCGGCGGTCGAGAAGAAAGCCGGCCTGCTGAAGGCGCGTGTGAACCTCAGCACCCGGCGGCTCGCCCTGCGCTGGGACCCAAAACAGACGACAGCCGAGCCATTGCTGGCCGCCGTCGAGGCACGCGGCTACCGTCTGGTGCCGCTGGACCCGGATCAGCTTGAAAGCGCGGAAGCGGCAGAGGGCCGCGAACTGTTGCGCGCCATGGCGGTGGCGGGCTTTGCCGCCAGCAACGTCATGCTTCTGTCGGTCGCGGTTTGGTCCGGCCTTGCCGCCGATATGGGTCCGGCCACCCGGACCTTGATGCACTGGGTTTCGGCGATGATCGCCCTGCCGGCGGTGGCCTATGCCGGGCGGCCGTTCTTCCGCTCCGCCCTGACGGTACTGCGCAGCGGCCACACCAACATGGACGTGCCGATCTCCCTCGCCGTCATCCTGGCTGCGGGCATGAGCCTGTCGGAGACCCTGCGCGGCAGCGAACATGTTTTCTTCGATGCCTCGGTCATGCTGCTGTTCTTCCTGTTGATCGGCCGCTTCCTCGACCTGCGCCTGCGCGGCCGGGCGCGCTCGGCGGCCGAGAACCTGACGGCGCTGAAGGCCACGGCGGCGACGGTGGTTGCCGCGGACGGCAGCCTGCGGAGCCTGCCCATCAACCGGCTGAAACCCGGCATGACCGTCGCCGTCGCCGCCGGTGAGCGCATTCCCATGGACGGCGAGGTCCTCTCCGGCCGCTCGGAGGTCGATGCCTCCCTCCTCACCGGCGAAAGCCTGCCGCAGCCGGTGCACGAAGGCGCCGCGGTTTACGCCGGTACCGTGAACGGCGGCGGGGCGCTGCGCATCGCGGTTACCGCCCTGCCCGACGAAAGCCTGCTGGCGGAAATCGTGCGGCTGATGGAGTCCGCCGAGCAGAGCCGCGACCGCTATGTGCGCCTCGCCGACCGGGTCGCCCGTCTCTACGCCCCCGTCGTCCATCTGTTGGCCGCGGCAACCTTCGGCGGCTGGCTCGCCCTTTCCAGCCAGCCCTGGCAGGACAGCCTCATGATCGCCATTGCGGTCCTCATCATCACCTGCCCCTGCGCCTTGGGGCTGGCGGTGCCGGCGGTCCAGGTCGCCGCCGTCGGGCGCCTGATGAAACAGGGGATTCTGGTGAAATCCGCCGACGCGCTGGAGCGTCTGGCCCAGGTGGATACTGTTGTCTTCGACAAGACGGGCACCCTGACCCGGGGTTGTCCCTCTCTGCAGAACGCCGGCTCCGTCGATCCCGCGCTGCTGGCCCTGGCCGCCGACATCGCCCGTTACAGCCGCCATCCCTTGGCCCGTGCTCTGAGCCGGGCAGCGTCGGGCACCAATCGCCACCTTTCCGTTCAGGAGCATGCCGGGGATGGGCTTTCGACCGAAATCGACGGCAGGACGATCCGCCTCGGCCGCCGCGGCTGGTGCGGCGTCGACGACGGTTCCGCCGACGCTGCGATGGAGCTCTGGTTAAGCGGCGGCGACTTCGCCCCTCAGCGTTTCACCTTCAATGACGCGCCCCGGGCAGACGCCGCCGAGGTAATCGCCGCCCTGCGCGCCCGCGGCATCGCCGTCGAACTACTCTCCGGCGACCGCAGCGGCGTGGTGGGTCAGCTTGCCGAAGATCTGGGGATAGAAATCTGGCGCGGGGATTGCCGGCCCGCCGACAAGATCGCGCGGCTCGAAGACCTGAAGGCGGAAGGCCGGCGCACGGCGATGATCGGCGACGGCCTGAACGACGCCCCGGCGCTCGCCACCGCCTTTGCCTCCCTCTCCCCGGCGGAGGCGGCCGATGTCAGCCAGATCGCCGCCGATATCGTTTTTCAGGGCGAGCGCCTGTCGCCGGTGGTAGAGGCCATCGGCACCGCCCGCCGCGCCCGCGGGCTGGTGTTCCAGAACTTCGGCCTCGCCATGCTCTATAACCTGATCGCCGTGCCCATTGCCGTGGCCGGTTTCGTAACGCCGTTGATCGCCGCGGCGGCCATGTCGGGCTCGTCGATCATCGTCACCGCAAACGCCATGCGGCTGAACCTGAAAAGCCGGAACGAAGGCGCATGAGCGCCCTGGTCTACCTCATTCCGGCCGCCCTTTTCCTCGGGCTCGTCGGCCTCGTCGCCTTTCTCTGGGCGCTCAGAAGCGGTCAGTTCGAGGATCTCGACGGCGCCGCCCACCGCATCCTGCTGGATGAGGAGGAAGAGGAGCCTCGTAAAGGACAGCAGAACAAGGAATAGGCGAGCCAGCCGTCGCTATCCGCGGTTCTGTTCCGGCGTCCAGGGGTCTTCGTCCCAATTCCAGTAGCGGTTGGGGTTGTCTTCATCCAGGCCGGAGATGTGCAGCGTACGCAGGCTCTCCTTCACGAAGATCACCGGTTCCTCATAGGGATGGGCGTCGTAGATCGCCTTCAGCACCGCCGTCACTACGGTTTCGTTGGCGGGCAGAAAGAACGAGAGCTCGACGCAGGGAATTGTTACAGCTTTTTCCGTCGGCGCGTTCCGCCCACCGGGCAGCGAGCGGAACTGCTGGACCCCCGGGGATGTCCTGAAGGCCACCTGATCGTAGTCGCCGTATTTCAGATCATGGCAGGCGACCACCGCTTTCATGATCACCTCGACGCAGACCTCCGGCGTCTGGGTGGTGACAAGGTAGCCGGCCTCGGTCGTAAAGCGGTCGTTGTCGAGCTTTGGCAGAGTCATCGCAGAAGATATCCGGAAAGGCAGGTCAATGCGGCTGCAACCCCATTCAGCCCCTATTCAGCAAGGTATGTTTCTTCGAGAACCGCCCAGGCCAGATCGAAGGACGGCTGCCCAAACTCGGTCTGGGTGACGGCTGTCACCGTGATCCAGCCGCCGGCAGCAGACTTGGCAGCCGTAAGCTGATGCTCGACGCCGCCGGAGCCACCATTCAGGGTCGTCACTTCAAAATCTGCCGTACCGCCAGCGATACTACGGCTGGCACCCTCCAAAAACGCCGGCTGCTTCTTGACATAACCGATCCTCACGTAGCGGGGCGAGCGGAGGCCGCCCGACTCCTGGAACACCAGTCCATCGGGCGTCACGCGATGATCGAACCCGACCGGAGCCGGCGCCATCAGACCGCTCTCATGGGCGATGACGCCGTCGAAACGGGGTGCGGTCGCACTTTCGTCCTCACAGGCCGTCAGGACGCAAACCACCGTCACTGGGACTGCAAGGCTCCGCAGCCACGCGCCCCGGACAAGGCTCATCCTAACGCCCGATGGTGTCGCGATAGGCATGCCATGTGGCATGGCCGACCAGCGGGAAGGTGACGATCAGGCCGATGTAGAGGGTCACCAGGCCACAGGCGGTGAGCAGCGCCACCAGCCAGGCCCAGAGCAGCATCGGCTTGGGGTTGCGGGTGACCGCCTTGATGGAGGTGATCACCGCGGTCATGAAGTCGACATCGCGTTCCATCAGCAAGGGCACCGAGACGACGCTGATCGCAAAAACCAGCGCCGCCAGCAGGGCCCCGGCGGCAGAACCGACAATCAGCAGCAGCAGCCCGTTGGCGGTGAACAGCAGGGTCGGCACGATTTCGGAAAGCGGCGGGAATTGAGTGGTGCCGAGAAAAAGCGCGAAGAGCAGGGTCGCCAGCCGCATCCAGACCAAAAGGACGATCATCAGGGTGACGCCGAGGAAGGCGAGCCGCATGGGTGAGCGCGTCGCCACGAAGAGCGCCGCCCCCAGGGTGACCGGCTGGCCGGTTTCCAGGCGGCGGCTCGTCTCGTAGAGGCCGACGGCCAGCATCGGCCCGATCAGCATGAAGCCGGCGGTGAGCGGCAACAGCAGATAGGTCAGGTCGGCCAAGAAGACACCAGCCGTAATGGCAAAGGACACCAGGCAGAAAAGCGCCCCGTAGGTCAGGCTGACGCCCGGGGCCTGCCAGAGGTCCTGCCAGCCGGCCGACAGCCAGGACCAGGGCCGTTCAAGTTCCAGTCGGCGGACCGGCGGAAATCCGGCCTGGGTATCGCTATGAGTAACCGTCATGACGCCTTCTCCCGGCAGCGCAAATCATTTGGGACTCGAGGACGCCCCAGCACTGCCCCGAATTTCCTGGCGCAATGATAGCCTGCCGGCCCCCTGGCCGGAAGCCCCGCAGTACGCTTTTAAGATCAGAAGCGCGGCTGCAGCGGATGGTCGGCGCGGATCTGCTGTTCGCGCGACAGCCGGAAGGTGCCGACGGTCTCGTAAGGGGCGCGGCGCCGGGCCAGACTGTCGAGATAGGCGACACCGTGGACGCGGTAGCTCAAATCGCCGCGCTCGGCCAGCAACACCATCTGCTGGACAAGGTCGATGACGGTCGTGGAAGCGGTCACCGAGAGCACCGCCTCGCCCAGGCGGGGCACGGTTACGGTCTCGTTGGAAAAACCGCTGGCGAAATCTGCGCCATTGACGTCCAGGTCGAACGTCAGTCCGTCCAGCGGCAGGGCGAAGTCGTTGGGATTGCCGATCCGCAGGTCGATCTGGAAGCGCTGTTCGAAGACGCCGCTGTCCAACAGGCGCAGATCGGTAATCCGAACCTGCGGCGGGATCGGACTTGTGGAAGCGCAGGCCGCCAAAAGCACAAGGACCAGCGGCAGCGCGACCCAGCGCGCTGCCGCCGTTGTTCTTGCCCCAAGTTGGCGTTGGTGTTCCACAGCCGCGCCGATCAGTTGCCGAGGAGACCGTCGAGCGGCGATTTCGATTCGCCGTCCCCGCCCGACTTGGGCGCCAGCTTGTCCAACAGACCCTTGGCGCCGCCCTCCGTTGCGTCCTTCAGACTGTCCGCATCCGGCACCTTCTCCAGCAGAGCGCCCGGATCCTTGATCTGGTCGCTCAAAGCGCCCGCCAGATCCGGTTGATAGGAGATGTCGTGCCAGGGACCGGTCACCTTGATCGGCACCGCGATGCCGGCAAGATCGGATTCACCGCCCTGACCCTCGAGCGAACCCACCAGCTTGGGCTTAACCTGGTAGTCAACGGTGCGCGGCGGCAGAGGAATGGTGCCCTCCCCGGTCATCCGAACCAGCGGAGCGACAAGCGTAAGGTCCTTGTTGGAGACGATCCCCTTGTCGATCTGGAAGGTGCCGGACAGCTCGGCAAAGTCCGTCTGCTCGGCGGAATCGAAGGACTGCTCGATGGCCGCGGCGGAGATGTTGCGCATCATGGCGGCTAGGTTGATGCCCTTGACGGCACCGTCCTTGAAGACCACGGCGCCATCGCCGTTCAGGCTGGAAACCAGTTCACGCTGGGAAGCACCGGCAGCCGTCACCGAGAGCTTGGTCTCCGTCGTGCCGAGAATGCGGTCGAAGTCCGCAAGATCGGTCAGGAAGGGTCCAGCCTGGAAGTTGGCGAGGTCGAAGTCCGCAGAAATCGCCGGCTGGCCGCTGGCGCCGTCGACCACGATGGTCCCCTTACCGGCCCCCTCGTAGAGCAGCATTTCCGACAGATCGGCCGTCAGCTTGCTGTCCTGCAGAAGCACCGTAAGGCTGCTCTTGCCGATTTTCACTTCCCGGAACTGAATGCCGCCGGCGTTGAAGGCGAGATCGGCATCCAGAGCGCCAAGGGCGGAAACGTCGATCGGCTCATCGCTCCAGTCACCTTGCCCGCCTTCGGCACCGGAACCGGAACCGCCGCTGCCTGAAGCAGCCGCCTCACCCCCGCCTTCACCTTCCGGCGGCAGGTAGGGGTTCAGGTTCAGTTGATCGACATTGAGTTCCGCTTTGATGACTGGTTTGGCGCCCCGCGCATCGACCGAGAACAGACCGTCGGCGGCAATCTCATCAACCGAGAGCTTGGCATCCGTAAGCGCGATCTTGGCGCCCATCATTTCAAGCACGCCTTCCAGATTGAACGGCCCCAAGCCGTCGCCCGGGAACTCCAAGGGATTGCCGGTCCAGGCCGCCAAATTGCGTATCGAAGGGACCGCCAGGGCAAGCTGGCCCTGCAGCCCCAGTTCTTCGGCATTACGCGCCGCGCCGTCAAAAGAGAAGGTGACCGGCGCCGCCTCGATCGTCATGGCGAGATTGGTGGCTTCTCCCGACATCAGATTCCTTGGGCTCTCGGCATTGACCGACAGGGTGACGGTCTCGCCTTTCCAATCGGCAGAGCCCTCTGCGGCAAAAGGCTCGGACAGGCTGGGCAGGGAGAGTTCCATGTTGACCGCGCTGAGGGTTTCCTCCTGCCCGCTCTGCCGATCGGCGTAGGAGAAGGTGCCGTCGATCAGACGCACTTCGCCAAGACGGATTTCGCTAACCGCGGAACCGCCGCCACTCTCGCCATCACCCGCGCCACTGGAAGTCTCACCGCCGGCGGTATCGGCCTGGCCCGTTTGAATATCCCAGTTGGGCTTGCCGTCGGCATCAACCTCGAGGCTGATCACCGGGCGCTCCAGAATGAAGCGGTCGACGGCTACCTCACCCCCGATCAGCGGCAGGATCTGCAAGGCAACATCGAGCCTTTCGATGGTCGCCATTTCAGGCGCCGCAGCCCCGGGTGCATTGGAGAAACCGACGTCTTCCACGGAAATCGCAATCGCCGGAAAAAGTGAGAGCGAGATGGGGCCGTCGATCCGCAGGTCGCGGCCGGTCGCCTGCTTTGCCTGGGCCTGGATTTCGGCCTTGTAGCTTTCCAGCGGGACGAACTGGGGAATGATGACCACTGCCGCAACAAGCAGGACCACAATCACGCCAAGCCCGATCAATACCTTTTTCATCTTACCTAAGCCCTCCAAAGTTGGCGCCGCCCGAACGCGCGGACACCGTTACTCCCCAAATACCTTCTGCAGAATTTCCGTGCTGCGCTTGGCGGGATCGCTGCGGATCGCGGCTTCTTCACGCGCCACATAAGTGAACAGTCCGTCCAGCGCCTGCGCCAGAGTATAATCGGTCAGATCCGCCTTGGCATCGGGCACGAAGGGGATCGTCTTATACTGCCCCATCATATTGTCATAGGCCGCAATGGCGCCGACGTCAGCCAGGCTGTCATCGATCACCGGGCGCATGGCGTCCGACAGGGGCGCCGACATCTTGTCCTGAAAGTAGCGGGTTGCCGCATCGTCGGGCCCGTTCAGGATGCCTTCCGCATCCTCCACCGACATCTCCGAAATCGCATCCCAGAAGATCTGCTTGGCCTGGGGCGTCGCCTGTTCGGCGGCGCGGTTCAGACGCAGCTCAACCTCGTCGGCAAGATCGGACATGCCGACGGCCTGCAGGGCCGACTGCACTTTCTGCAGAGAGTCCGGTAGCGGAATGTGAACATCGGGATCGGCGTTAAAGCCGTCTGTCTGGCCGAGTTGGCCGACCACCCGTTCGGTCCCGACCCGCAAGGCCTCGCGCAGGCCGTCGCCGATTTCCGCCGCACTCAGGCTGGTCGCGGACAGGCCGCCCGCAGTTTCGCCCTCGCCGGATTTCAGAAGATCTTTGGCTTTGTCGAAGAGACTGCCCTGGGCCAAGGCCTGGCCGGCAGGGTGCAAAACAGCCAGGGGCAGGACAAGAAGGGCCAGCGCCAGGGCCCAAGCCCCCACGCCGGCCCGTGAAAGACCGCGCCTGTCGCGCGCTTTGCTACTCCGCAGCAGCCGCGCCTGCCGTGTGGACCATACGCTGCGGGTAGGGAATAGAGATGTTTTCTGCATCCATCCGATTCTTTAGGTTCTTGGTCATATCGAACTTGAGCCCCCAGTAGTCCGCCGCATTGCACCAGATGCGCACCGTGAAATTCACCGAGCTGTCGCCCAGGTCAGTCACGGCGGCCATGGGCGCCGGGTCGGCAAGGACCCTGGAGTCCTTTTTGACCTCATCCACGCAGGCTGCAAGCCCGCGGTCGATGTCGTCTTCATAAGCGATGCCGATCACCAGATCGACGCGCCGCGTTGGGTGAAAGCTGTAATTCTTGATCGCCGAGCCCCAAAGTTGAGAGTTCGGCGCAATGATCTGCACATTGTCCGGTGTCGCCAGTTCGGTGACAAAAAGCGTGATGCTCTTCACCGTTCCGGCCAAGCCGCCGCCTTCTATGTAGTCGCCGATCTTGAAGGGCCGGAAAAGCAGCAGCATGACCCCGGCGGCGACGTTGCTGAGGGTGCCTTGGAGGGCGAGGCCGATGGCCAGACCGGCGGCGCCCAGGACGGCGATGAAGCTGGTTGTCTCAATCCCGAACTGGGCCAGAACTGCAACAACAGTGAAGATGACAACAGCGTAGTAGGCAAGACTGGCAAAAAACGCCCGAAGCGTCTCGTCGACCTTCTCCACCTTACTCAGCGCCTTGCTGACTGCCGATTTCACCCAGCCGGCAATCATGAAGCCGACGATCAGGATGATAATGGCGCCGACAACGCTCAGGCCATAGGTGGTGATCAGACCCACCACCATCCCCCAGATACCTGAAATTGAATCGTCCATTTAACGTTCCCCAGACTTGTTGGCGCGGCATTCGAAACAGCCGGTGTTACCGGCTGCTGTCCGCACTTTGTTGTTCTGCTCTTGCGACCTCGTGCGAGTAACGGCGGGAGCCCCCGACAAATCCCCGGAAATCCCGACCGCCCATCGGTTTAGTCACCCTCTTTTTAATAACCTAATCAAAAAGCAAAGCAAGGCTGAATGATCTGCGTAGCTTTCTTCGAAGAAAAGCAGAGTGCTGCGATCACAAGAAGGTCACGAGACTAGACCGTTTTTCGCAAGCGCGATCCAAAGTCAAATCTGTGACGAATACAACCTTAGAGGTCATTCCGACTGTCTGGAAGATAATTACGCGCCGGCGTCTTCACGATCGATCAGATGCAGGAAGGAACCCATGACCTTGCCCCGGCGCTGCCCGGCCAGGTGGCGGTCCTGACCCGCGGCATCCGTTACCGTAAACAAGGGTTCGTCGCCATCGCTCCGCGCCGAGGCGTAGTGAAACTCATGCCCCCGGTAAGCGCTACCCGCCGGTCCCAGGGGGCCGTCCTGCATGAGCCTGGCGCGCCGATACCCCAAGACCCGGGCGGCGGCCTTCAGCGAGCTTTCGACAGCCAGAAGGTCAAGCATCTCATGGCTCTGCCCCTCGGCGTCTTCCAGGCTTCTGCCGAGCACCATGTAGCCGCCGCACTCCCCATAGATGACCGCGCCCCGCCCGGCGGCAGACCGCATGGCGGCCTGGAACCTCTTGTTGGCGGCAAGCGTCGCGCCATGTAACTCGGGATAGCCGCCGGGCAGATAGACCGCGTCGGCTGCCGGGTCCGGGCCCTCATCGGCCAGCGGAGAGAAGAACGACAGTTCGGCACCGGCATCCCGCCAGCCCTCCAGGGTCAACGGATAGCAAAAGGCAAAGGCCGTATCCGCGGCCACAGCGATGCGCTGACCAAGGGGCGCCAGGGGCGGCGACCACGCCTGCGCCCTGAGGGAAGCGGGCCGGAGTGTGGCGAGAAGGGTCGCTTCATCGAGACCCGCGGCCAGAGCATCGGCGGCGGCGTCGAGAAACAGGTCGAGCGACTCGTCTTCGCCGGCCTGAACCAGACCCAAATGACGGGATGGCCGCGTCAGGCCAGGGACCCGGCGCAGGACGGCCAGAACCGGCATCGCAGCGGCATCGCAGGCTTCCCGCAACAGACGTTCATGCCGGTCGGAAGCGACCGCGTTCAGGATCACGCCGCCGAGCCGAACGCGTTCATGAAACTGGGCAAAGCCATGCGCCAGGGCGGCGACGGAAGCCCCCATGCCTTGGCAGTTGACCACCAGAACCACGGGCCAGGACGCCGCAGCCGCCAGGGAAGCGGTGGAGCCGGCGGCTAAGCCCCATTGGTCTTCCACAGGCGCCCCGTCGAAGAGGCCCATGACCCCCTCGCCGACAACCAGTTCCGCATCCTCGGCTGTCTTCTCGAGCGCCGCCGCCAGGGTTTGCGGCCGCATGGCCCAGGGGTCGAGATTGAAACAGGGGTGCCCGGCGGCGGCGGCATGGAAAGCGGGATCGATATAGTCGGGACCGACCTTTACGGCGGCGACCCGATGGCCGCGGCGACGCAACAGGCGCAGGAGGGCAAGGGTGACGGTGGTCTTGCCGCTGGCCGATGCCGGGGCGGCGATCAACAGCCCGGCCGGCCCAAGCCCGGACAGACTGCCCCCCGCCCCTTCGCCGCTCATCCCGTTTCGCGCCGGCTGCGCAACCCGAGGGGATCGTCGTCCAGAGCCCGGCCTCCGGCAGCCCCCTGCCAGTCGAGGCCGGCACGCAGGCGCACCACCTCGCCGACCACCACGATGCAAGGCGGTTCGATTCCAGCCGCCGCGACGTCTTCGGCGCAGCACGACAGGCTGGTCTCCAGGATGGTCTGGGCGGGAAGTGTCGCCTGGCTGACAACCGCCACCGGTTCCGCCGCCGGGCGTCCATGCTCGATCAAGGCCCCTGCAATCGTGGCGATGTGCTTCAGCGCCATGTACATCACAATAACCGGAGAGCCCTTGGCCAACGCCGCCCAGTCGATGCCGTCGGGCACCTCACCGCCGACGCCATGGCCGGTCAGAAAGGTGACCGCCGAGTTGGTATCACGGTGGGTGACCGGAATGCCGGCATAGGCCAATCCGCCGATTCCGGCGGAAACCCCGGGGATGATACGAAACGGCACACCGGCGGCCACCAGGGAAAGCGCTTCCTCGCCGCCACGGCCAAAGACGAAGGGATCGCCGCCCTTCAGGCGCAGCACCCGCTTGCCCGCCTTGGCGAAACGGACCAGGCGCTGGGAGATATCGGCCTGCACCGGTGACGGCCGCCCGCCGCGCTTGCCCGCATAGACGCGCTCGCACTCAGGCGGCGCAAGATCCAGCACCGCCTCGCCGACCAGGGCGTCATAGACCAGCACCTCCGCCTGGCGCAGGGCGTTCACGGCATGCAGGGTCAACAGACCGGGGTCGCCGGGACCGGCCCCGACCAGCCAGACCGTGCCCGGCGGGAACACCGGCAAGCCATCAAGCGTGTTATTCATACGCAGGAGTGTAGACGCAGCAGCCCGGCTAGCCTAGTCAGTGAAAAGCCTGGATTTGTAGAATAACGACATGACGCGAAAGCCTGAGGGAGAATTGCGGCGCGGCTGGACCACCGGCGCCTGTGCGACAGCGGCGACCAAGGCCGCCTATACCGCCTTGCTGACCGGCAGCTTTCCCGACCCGGTGACCATCACCCTGCCCAAAGGGGAGCAACCGGCTTTCGCCTTGGCGCGGGAGGCTCTTGGCGAGGGCCGGGCCAGCGCGGCCATCGTGAAGGACGCGGGCGACGACCCGGATGTCACCCACCTGGCCCTGGTCGGCGCGACCCTGCGCCTCGCCGAAGCCGGCAGCGGCATCGTCTTCAAGGCCGGGCCCGGGGTTGGCACCGTCACCAAACCGGGTCTGCCTTTGGATGTCGGCGAGCCAGCGATCAACCCGGTACCCCGGCAGATGATGCAGGCTGTCATTGCGGAGGTCGCCGAGGCCCATGGGGCGCCGGGCGACGTGGAGATCGAGATCTCGGTGGACGGCGGCGAAGACCTCGCGGCAAAGACCTGGAACCCGCGGCTCGGCATTCTCGGCGGGCTCTCGATCCTGGGAACGACAGGCGTCGTGGTGCCGTTCTCCTGTTCGGCCTGGATTCATTCGATCCACCGCGGCATCGACGTCGCCCGCGCCAACAAGCTGCCGCAGGTTGCCGCCTGCACGGGCTCCACTTCCGAGGCCGCAGTGCAGAGACTTTATGACCTGCCGGAGATCGCCTTGCTCGACATGGGCGACTTCGCCGGCGGTCTGTTGAAGTACCTGCGTAAGCATCCCCTGCCCCGCCTGACGCTGGGGGGCGGCTTCGGTAAGTTCTGCAAACTGGCGGCCGGGCATCTGGACCTGCATTCCGGGCGCAGCCAGGTCGACTTCGATCTCCTGGCCGAAACCTTGAAAAGCCTCGGCGCGGCAAAAGACCTGATCGACGAAAGCCGTCGCGCGAACACCGCCAAACAGGTACTCGATATGGCGAGCGCCGCCGGCCTTCCCCTGGCCGACAGCATTGCCGAAGGCGCGCGGGACCGGGCCCTCGCCGTGCTGGAGGGCGAGACCGAGGTGGAGGTATTGATCTTCGATCGTCAGGGTGGTCTCGTCGGTCGCGCTTCCGGTTGGGCGGCATGACGGCAAGGCACCGTATCCTCCTGCTCGGCGGCACCGGCGACTCCCGCGCCCTCGCGGCGCGGCTGGTCGAGCGCGATGACCTGGAGGTCATCACCTCTCTGGCTGGCCGCACCGAGCATCCCCTGGCCATTCCCGGTTCGCTGCGCATCGGTGGCTTCGGCGGCGTCGATGCCCTGGCCCGATACCTGGATGAAGAGAAGATCGATCTTTTGATCGACGCCACCCATCCCTTTGCCGAGCGCATCTCCGAAAATGCCGAGGCCGCCTGCCGCGAAAGCGGTACACCACGGCTGGTGCTCAGCCGTGCGCCCTGGGAGCCGGTCGCGGGCGACCGCTGGATCACGGTGGCCGATGCCGAAGCGGCCGCGGAAGCGCTGAAAGGCCTTGCCCGACAGGTGTTTCTTTCGGTCGGGCGCCAGGAGCTGGAGGCCTTCGAAGGCCTCCGCGACACCTGGTTCCTGGTCCGTATGATCGACGCCCCCCGTGGGGACCTGCCGCTGAAAAACTATGAGGTGGTGCTGGGCCGCGGCCCTTTCGAGGCCAATGGCGAGCGCGCGCTCATCCTGCTGCACGGCATCCAGGCCCTGGTCACCAAGAACAGTGGCGGCGAGGCCACCTATGCCAAGATCGCCGTCGCGCGGGAACTCGGCCTACCGGTCATAATGATCGAACGGCCCTCAGCTAGAAAGGCGGAGGTCGCCGCTTCGGTCGACGAGGCCTTGAAGTGGATTTCACAGCGGCTCTGACCCAGCCGAAAACAGCAAACCGGAACCGGGAGAAAACACCAATGGCCGCAACATTCTGGACTGCCCTGATTCTGGTCGGCGTCGGTGGCATGGCACTGGCCATCCAGGCGCCGATCAACGCCGCTCTCGGCCGCAGCGTCGGCGACGGCATCACCGCCGCCATGATCTCCTTCGGGATCGGCTTCCTGCTGCTGCTGGGATTGGCTGCAAGCCGCGGCGCCCTGCCGCCACTGGCAGCCCTGAAAGCCGTACCCTGGTGGTGTTGGACCGGTGGCGCCTTTGGCGCCTTTTACGTCTGGGCCGTTTTGTGGAGCGTTCCCAAGCTCGGTGTCGTGACCACTTTTGCCGTTCTGATTTTAGGGCAGCTCCTAGCCGCACTGCTTCTGGACGCTAACGGCGCTTTCGGACTGCCGGTCAAGGAAATCACAATCCCCAGGGTCGGCGCCGTTGCCTTGGTGGGCGCCGGTCTGGTGATTTCTCGGTTTTGAATCGGCGTGATCTTCAGACCAATTCCGCCGGTCGATGTGTCGCCTTCAAAGGCGATAGCATCGATTCGCGGTTATCAATAATCAAATCGAACTGAGCAAATTCAGTAGCGACAAAAAGTCCCACGACATGCCGTCGCGGCTCAATCTTTCTTTAATGCGAGAAAACTAGAACGCTTGCCAGTCAGTTCGCTTTCACTTTCTGCGCGGTAAGCATGTCACGCTCGATCGTTACCCCGACAGGCCGGGAAGCCCTTTTCGGCATCGACGAAATCATCGTCTCCAAAACAGACCTCAAGGGCAGAATCACTTACGTCAACGATGTCTTCCTGCGGGTCAGCGGCTATTCCGAACAAGAGGCAGTCGGCCAGCCGCACAACCTCATTCGCCATCCGGACATGCCGCACAGTGTCTTCAAGCTGCTGTGGGACAAACTCCAGGCAGGCGAGGAAGTGTTCGCTTACGTCATCAACATGGCAAAGAACGGCGATCACTACTGGGTCTTCGCCCATGTTACGCCGAGCCCCGACAAAGACGGAAAGGTCCAGGGCTATCACTCGAACCGGCGCAAGCCGGACCCCGAACAGATCGCCCGGATCGAACCGATCTACCAGGAACTGCGCCAGGCCGAGAGCAATGCGGCGCGGCTGAAAGACGGCATGACCGCCGCACTGGACTTTCTTCAGCGGACCTTACAGGGGCAGGGAACGACCTATGAACGCTTTATTTTCACAGTCTAACGGCCAGCGTCTCGCCACCCTCGCCGCCTTGTCGATCATCGCCGCGATTGCTTGGCAGACGGCTGCAGGGAATGCGCAGATCGCGGCTATCGCCATACAGCTTCTGGCCCTTGCGGCGGTCGCGTTGTCGATCTGGGTCCAGCACCGCGTCGGCAGCGAGACAATGAAGATCATGGAGACAACGCAGCAGATCGCCCGGGGCGGCGACTTCAATCTGCGGGTTCAGCGGCCCGAGGCCGCCAGAGAGATCGTGGCATTGCGCGACACCATCAACCATCTGGTCGACGTAACCGATGCCTTCGTGCGCGAGGCCGGGGCTTCCATGCAGCATGTCGCCGCCGGCAAGTACTACCGCAAGATCCTGTTGCGCGGCCTGCCCGGCGACTTCCAGGCGAGCGCCGGGCGCGTCAACACGGCCATCGCTGACATCGCCGACCGCACGCGGCATTTCGCTGAGCTCTCCGATTTTTTCGAGGCACAGGTCAAAACGACAATCGAGACGGTCGAGCAGGCCGTCTCAAGCCTTGGCGAACAGTCAAAGGGCCTTGGGAGCTGCGCCGACGAAACCACGCACAGAGCGACGACCATGGCCGCGGCCGCCGGCGAAGCCTCCGCAAACGTGAAATCGGTCGCCACCGCCGCCGAGCAGCTCTCCACCGCAATCCAAGAAATCACCCAGCAGGTGGAACACCAGGCCAAGATTGCGCATTCGGCACGCGGAGACGCGGAGAATGCCCGCGATCAGATGCGCGCCCTGGTCACAACCACGGAACAGATTGGCCAGGTCCTGGATCTGATCACCGAGATCGCCGACAAGACCAACCTGCTGGCGCTGAACGCCACCATCGAGGCCGCCCGCGCGGGTGAGGCAGGCAAGGGCTTCGCCGTCGTCGCCAGCGAGGTCAAGACCCTGGCGCAGCAGACGGCCAAGGCGACCGAGGAAATCGGCCGCCAGGTCACCGACATTCGCGATACGACACAGCGCACCTACGACGCCAATGAAAGGGTTACCAGCACCGTCGACACGATCAGCGAAATTGCCGATTCGATTGCCGGGGCCGCCGAAGAACAGAGCACCGTCACCCGCGAGATCGCCAACTCTATCGGGCAGGCATCGGCCGGCGCGGCCGAGATCGCCGAGAACGTCTCCCGCGTCAGCGATTCCGCCAATCAGACTCAGGATTCCGCCAAGCTTATAGAGACGACGGCCGACGATATGACCGCGCAGATCAAAACCCTCGATCAGTCGGCAACCGAATTCCTGAAGGCGGCACGCGCAGGCTGACACTTCAACCGATAATAATCACTGCTGGAGATCGACAAGACGCCGTAAACAGAGCGATACTATGGGCGCCATACTATGGTGAGAGACCCGCGTTACTTCTGACAGGATGCCTGGACGTGACCGCCGTTGCCATCGTGACACTTCCCGGTTTCAACGAGATTGACAGTTTCCTCGCCCTGAGCCTTCTGAACCGGGCGGAGGGAGTGACCGCTTTTCTTGCCGGACCCGCCCGCGAAGTGGTCTCCATGAACGATGTGCCGACGGTCGTTTCAGCAGGCTTTGCGGAAATCGCCGAAGCCAGTGCGGTGGTTATGGGGAGTGGCCAACGGTCGATTGAATTCGCGGCGAACACGCCCTTCCTGACACGCTTTGCACTTGATCCAAGGCACCAGATCATCGCCTCCCAGTGTTCGGGCGCTTTGATTCTGGCGAAGCTCGGTTTGCTCGAGGGGCACCGGGTCAGCACTGATGACAAGACAAGGGGGCGGATCGCCGACATGGGTTTCGAGACCCTCGAGGCGCCGCTCTCCGTCTCCGGCAACATCGCGACGGCCGGCGGCTGTCTGTCGGCTCAATACCTCGCCACCTGGCTTCTGTTGCGCCTGACCAATGAAACCGAAACCCGCCGCGCTTTGAGTTATGTGGTGCCGGTCGGCCACGCCGAAGCCTATACCGACGGCCTGATCGATCGTGCCAAGGCAGCCGACCCGGAGGGTCTGCGCCGACGGGCCGCCCTCGGTCTGGATTAAGCGATCAGGTAGCGCTTGGAGATGCGGTCGACCGGGGTGCCGTCGCTCAGCGGAACAGCCGCCTTCACCGCGTAGTCCTGAAAACCCATCTTCCCGTAATAACCCAGGCCGCTTGTGTTGTCGGCGCGGATCGTCGCATTGATCGCGACAAGGCCGAGATCCCTGGCGACCGCAAGAGTCGCTGCAAAGAGGGCGCGGCCGACACCGGGCACCTTGGGTTGCAGCCGCGCGAAGGTCGCGATGTCACCCCAATCAGGCGGCAGACCGAGATTTCTTTCGAGGGACTGGAACCCCAGCAGCAGTCCGTCGTCATTCTCGGCCACCTGGCAACTCAGGTGATCTTCGCCGACGAGGAAGTAGTTCCTGAAAGTGGCATCGGTCAGTTGGGTTTCATGCGCCGTAGTGCCGCCGACCGCGATAATCTCATTGAGCAGACTGCAAAGCCCGGCGGCATCGCCGTCTCTGGCCGGGCGCACGGAAAGAGCATTTGGGGCCACGCTCATGACCCCGACGAAGCCCGCCGCTTGGGCCGGAGCACATGGACGTGCCCGGGGTCGTAGAGGCGGCTGTCGCTGAAGTCGTTGGAGCCGAGAACCCGTCCAACCAAAATCAGGGCCGTACGGGTGATCTTGGCCGCGCGCACTTTCTGGCGGATGTCGGCCAGGGTGCCGCGGATGATCTGCTGGTCCGGCCAGGAAGCGCGGTAGACAACGGAGACCGGGCAGTCGGCGCCGTAAGCGGGTGTCAGCTCCGCCTCGATATGCTTCAGGTTCCGGATCGAAAGGTGGATGGCCAGGGTCGCCCCGGACTGCGCCAGGGTCGCGAGATCCTCGCCATCAGGCATAGCCGAAGCCTTCATTGCCGTGCGCGTCAAAATGAGCGTCTGACTGATTTCCGGCAGAGTCAGTTCGCTTTCCAAGGCCGCGGCGGCGGCCGCATAGGCCGGTACGCCGGGCACGATCTCGAAGGCAATCTCGGCCTCGCGCAGGCGGCGGATCTGTTCGGCGATGGCGCCGTAGAGCGAAGGATCGCCGGAGTGCACCCGCGCCACATCCTGACCAACCGCATCGGCTTCGATCATCTCATGCAGGATCTCGTCCAGGGTCAGGGGGGCGGTATCCATCACCAGGGCGTCTTGCCGGGCGAAGCCCACCACCTCTTCTGGCACCAGAGAGCCGGCATAGAGAACCAGCGGACAGCGCGCGATGAGATCACGTCCGCGCAGGGTGATGAGATCGGGCGCGCCGGGGCCCGCACCGATGAAATAGACCGTCACGCCGCGTCCTCCGATTTCTTTTTGGCCTTCGCCGAGTAACCGCGGGGCGTGTAGACCCAATGCCCGCCGCCGCCGCGCGAGACGCGCTGCGTCTCGCTGGAGCCGACCAGCACCACAGTCAGCATATCTACCATGTCCGGCTTCAGCGCGGCCAGGTCGACCAGCTTCACGGTTTCACCCGGCCGGCCCAGATTGCGCGCCAGGACGACCGGCGTCGCCGCCGGGCGGTGTTGCTTCAGGATTTCCACCGCTGCGGCAAGCTGCCGGGTACGGCGCTTGGAGACAGGATTGTAGAAGGCAATGACAAAGTCGCCCGCCGCCGCCGCCTCGATGCGCTGCTCGATTGCCGGCCAGGGCGTCAAAAGGTCGGAGAGGGAAATCGTGCAGAAGTCGTGCCCCAGGGGCGCACCGGCCCGCGCCGCCGCCGCTTGCAAGGCCGAGACGCCAGGCGTGACCTTGATGTCGATACGTCGCCAGAGATCGTTTTCACCGCGGTCCAGGAGTTCGAAGACCAGGGTCGCCATGGCATAGATTCCGGGATCGCCGGAACAGACGAGCGCCACGTCCTTGCCATCGGCAGCAAGATCGAGCGCCACCCGCACACGCTGTTCTTCCTCGCCGAGTTCGTAGCCGTGGCGCGTTTTGCCGGCGGCAAGCGGTCCCAGCAGATCGATGTAGAGCCCGTAGCCCACAAGGTCCGTCGCAGACAAAACGGCAGCTTCGACTTCGGGCGTACGCCAGACCGGATCGCCGGGGCCGGTGCCGACCACCGCAAGACTGCCCTGCGCCCGGCCGAGACTCACCGCATCGATCACGCTTGGAGCCAGCGCAAGGGCGCAGGTCGCGCGGCGGGACTTGGTCTTGGCGACAACCAGGCTGCCTTGCGGTCCGGCAGCGGCCAGGGCTGCCCCTTCGGCGACGCCGTGGCAGCCGACTTCGCGGAACACGAGATCGGAAGGGTTGGCGAGACGCGGGGCTTCCGCCTCCAGGGTCGCGGCATCGAAAAAGCGGACGGGCACCGCCAGGCTGGCAGCCAAGTCCAAGACCGCTTTTTCATCCGCCTTCACGTCGATGGAAAATACCCCGGCCACGGCTTGGCGCGACAAACCGGCTTGCCCCAGGGTTGTCTCAACCAAGTCCGCCAGTTCCGCCGGATCGCAATCCCGCTCACAACCCACGCCGAGCGCCAGGACCGCCGGATGATAAACCAGACAAAGCGGGCCGGGGGCGCCGAGTTCTTCGGTGATCTGAATCGATAGCGCGCCGTCTTGGCCGAAGGCCAGATCGCTTTGCGCCAGCCAGTCCGCCTCGCCGTGAAGCGTCACTTTCTCACCCGACAGAAGCGCCGCCGCGAACTCCTTGTAGTCTTCGGGATTACCGAGCCGCCAGCCAGCGGGCGGGGCGTCCAGGGCGAGGCCGAAACGCCGGTCGCCGGCGGTGGTGACCGCCGCCTCGATCTCCAGTGCAGCCGCGAGTTCTCTGGCCAGGTCATTAGCGCCGCGATGACCGCCCAGCAGCGGCACGACGGCAGCGCCGTCCTCCGCCACCGCAACCACCGGCGGCTCCACCCGCTTGTCCGCGAGCAGAGGGCCGAGCGCCCGGATCAGCGTGCCGGCTGCCGCAATGCCGATGATTGCCCGGCCCTCCAAGAAAGCCGCCTGCAGGGTAGCGGAGAAGTCCTCAAATCTCAGATCGGCCCCTGTTACACGGCCGGCTTTGCCGTAGAGCAAGGCGTTCGGCAGGACCGCCCGCAGATCGGCGGCAAGGTCCGCACCCGCTTGGGTGAGGGCGACAAAAACCGGCGCCAGTTCGCCCCCGACCTTCCCTGCCGCGCTCATGTCCAGGCTTCCCCGCGCCGGTGGATCAGGATCATCGAGAAATAGGGCGCGCCGTCCTCCTCAAGGCTGTCCAGCGGCAGGATGCGCTGCTGGTCCATGGTCGCCCGCTCGACATAGCGCGCCCGATCGGAAAGCCCAAGATCGCCGATCACCCGGCGCACCTTCTGCAGATGACGCCCGACCTTGATCACGGCTGCGGCCTCAACGCCCTGCAGCCGTTCCGCCAGGGCATCTTCGTCCAGGGGCGCCGGCACGACGGTCAGCACATCGTTGCGCGCGGCCAGGGGTGCGCCCAGCACGGCAGCGCAGGCGGTCAGCGAGGAAACGCCGGGCACCACCTCTACCGGAAAGCGTTCCGCCACCCGGCCGAAGAGGTACATGAAGGAGCCGTAGAAAAACGGGTCACCCTCACAGAGCACGGCAACGTCGCTGCCTGCTTCCAGATGCCCGCCGATCTTGCCGGCGGCCCAGTCATAGACCTCCTGGGCCGGAAAGCGCGCGGCGACCATGGGCATACGAATCTCGATCTCGGTCTGCCCGCCGGGCAAGTGCGGCGCGACGATGGCGCGGGCCAGGCTGTCCCCCTCCTCCGGCGCCGGATAGGCGATCACCGGGGCCGCCTGCAGCAGCCTCAGCGCCTTGAGTGTCAGCAGTTCGGGATCGCCGGGCCCGATGCCGAGGCCGTAGAGCTTTCCCGTCATAGCGGCTTCCCGGCAAGGGCTTTGCGGTGACTGTACTGCGTCACCGGCATCATAGGCCGCCAGCCCTGAAAGGGCCCGACCGGCTCGGCGCGGGAAACGGCGATCCGGCTGAGCGCACCGCCGTTCTTTTTTTGCCAGGCCAAGAGAGCCTGCTCGCCCTCCAGGGTCACCGCATTGGCGACCAAACGGCCGCCCTCCTTCAATGCCTGCCAGCAGGTTTCCATAACGCCCTCGCCCGAGGCACCGCCCCCGATGAAAACCGCATCCGGCGCTTCGAGGCCCGCGAGTGCCACAGGCGCCTCTCCCTCGACGATTTCAAGCGTTGGCGTTCCCAAGGCTTCGGCGTTCTCGGCAATCATCTTCAGGCGCTCGGTCTTACGCTCCACGGCAATGGCCCGGCTGCGCGGCGCGGCGCGCAGCCACTCGACGGAAATGGAGCCGCAACCGGCGCCGACATCCCAGAGCAGTTGATCGGGCAGCGGTGCCAAAGCGGCCAGCGTCACCGCACGCACTTCCCGTTTGGTCATCTGCCCGTCGTGGCGAAAGGCCTCGTCCGGCAGGCCGGGCACCCGCGGCAGCAAGACCGCCTCCGGATCAACGACACAATCGATTGCCAGCGTGTTGAAGGCCGCGATGTCATTGGCCCGCCAATCGGCAGCGGTGCCGTCGATCCGCCGCTCGGCCTCACCCTCCATGTGTTCCAGAACGGTCATCCGGCTGTCGCCGAAGCCGCGCTCACGCAACAAGGCCGCCACCGCCGCCGGGGTTTCCGCACCCTCGCTGAGAACCAGCAGCTTGGCACCGGGCTGCAGGTAGGCCTGCAGGAGCGCCAGGGGCCGGCCATGCAGCGTGAGCGTCTCGACCTCGGCCAGCGGCCAGCCGAGCCGCGAGGCCGCGAGAGCAAAAGCCGAGCGGCCCGGCAGGATGGTCATCTCCTGCAGCGGAATGCGCTTCAGCAGAGCAGAGCCGACGCCGTACCAAAGCGGGTCACCGGTGGCCAGAACGCAGACGGCGGTGCCGCGCCTTGCCTCGATCTCGTCCAGCAGTGCGGTAAAGGGGCTGGGCCAGGCGAGGCGTTCGCGCCCGTCCTGCGGCACCATCGCCAGGTGCCGTTCGCCGCCGACCAGCACGGCGGCATCGTCCACCAACCGCCGCGCGGCAGGCGTGAGGCCGTCCAAGCCGTCTTCGCCGATCCCAATCAAGGAAAGCCAGGTTTCGGTCATGACCGTCAGATCCCGGCCCGCGCCAAGGCATTGACGGCAGCCGCAGCCATGGCGCTGCCGCCCCGCCGGCCGCGCAGGGTCAGATAGGGAACGCCGAGCTTTGCGGCGATAAGCGCCTCTTTCGACTCCGCGGCACCGACGAAACCGACCGGAAAGGCAAGGATCGCCGCAGGCTGCGGTGCACCCTCGTCCAGCAACTCCAGAAGACGAAACAGCGCTGTCGGCGCATTGCCGATGGCAACCACCGCGCCCGCCAGGTCTTCACCCCAGAGATCGACGGCGGCGGCCGAACGGGTTGTGCCCAAGGTCTTTGCCAGACCGGGCGTGCGGGCGTCGTTCAAGCTGCACCGCACTGGATTATCGGCGGGCAGGCGTTTGCGGGTAATCCCGTCGGCGACCATCTCGCAGTCGGCCAGGACAGCCGCGCCGGACTGCAAGGCCGCCCGCCCGGCCACGGCCAAGTCTCCGGCATAGGCAAGATCGCCGGCAATCTCCGGCATTCCACAGGCGTGTACCACCCGCAGCGCAATCTCCGCCACCTCCGGCGGCAAGGCCGAGAGATCCGTTTCCGCGCGCACGATCTCGAACGAGCGTCTCGTGATCTCCTGCGGGTCGCGAATGTAGTCTTCGAGAGTCGTGGTCACGTTGCTGATCCAAACCTAACCGTCACCCTCGGGCCTGAAGAACGCCGCCTACCGCAGAGGGAGTCACCCCCACCCCGGCCCTCCCCCATCAAGGGGGAGGGGGCAGTGTTGCGTCCTTGCCCCTTCTTCCCTCCCCCCTTGCGGGGGAGGGTCAGGGAGGGGGGTGTGCCGCAGGCAAGACCCATCAGGCCGACTTCTTCTTCATGCTGACCGGCCCCAGGGGATGGTCGGCATGGGGATAGGGATGGTGGTGATGCCCGTGATCGTGGCCATGGCTGTGACCATGGTCATGATTGTGACCGTGGGCATGGTCGTGCGCATGCCCGTGGCTGTGATCGTGTGCGTGATCTGCCGCGCCCGTGCCGATGCCTTCGACGTGGTGGTGATGGCTTTCCTGGGCCAGCCCGACCTCGGCCTCGAAGCCCAGCACCTGCTCGCGGTATTTGCAGAGCTTGCAGTTCATCAGGTTCTCGCCGTCGATGATCTCCTGCACCCGCTCGGCAAAGGCATCGAGCACCGCCGGATGGTCGTTGAGGTAGGAGGCTTTGACGAACTCGATCTCCGGATGGCGGGCGGCCACCTGATCGGCGTAATCGTAGATGCGCTGCACCAGAATGCCGGTGAACAGGAAGTAGGGGAACACGACGATGCGGCGGTAGCCCAGCTTGGCGGCATGTTCCAGGCCCGGTTCGACCAACGGAAAGGTGACACCGGAGTAGCAGGTCTCGCCCCAGCCGAAGCCCAGGCCCTCCCAAAGCATGCGCATGACCTTGGCAACGTTGGAGTTGGCGTCGGGGTCTGAAGCGCCGCGGCCCACCACCATCAGCAGGGTCTCGTGGCGCGGCACGTCATCGCCCGCCGCAGCCAGGGCCGCTTCGATGCGGGCACTGGCGGCCTGCAGCAGCTTGGTGTCGATGCCCAGCTCGCGGCCGTAGTCGATGGCCATTTCAGGATGCTGGGCCTGATAGGTGTTCAGGACCGAGGGGATGTCGTTTTTCGCGTGGCCGGCGGCAAAGAGCATGCCCGGGATCGCCAGGCAGTGGGTGACCCCGCGCCCGCGCAGCGCGTCCAGGCCGTTGCGGATGATCGGCGTGGCGAATTCCAGAAAGCCGCTTTCCACGTCGTACTGCGGCAGGCGGGCCCGGATGCCGCGGGCCACGGCCTCGAACTCGCGCACCGCCCCTTCGTCGCGGCTGCCGTGGCCGCAGACCATCACGCCAATCTTGCCCATCAGTCTCTCCTTAAACGCCTGCTTGCCTGTGACTTGATTCTTGAGCCGGACTTTACGGGGCCTTGCGGGGACGGGGCAAAGGGAATTGTTCAACCACCGCTTCCTTAAGGCTCCGCGCCAGGGCGATCTGGTAAATCTGATCCAGATCCAGGTGCGTCTCCAGATGCGCCGCCAGCGCGTCCAGCGTGTCCTCCACCTTTGTCTCGTAGGCCAGACCGGAGGCCGCCCGTTCCTTCAGGCCTGCCAGACAGGCCGCGCGAAACGCGTCACCCGAGAAGAGCCCATGAAGATAGCAGCCCGCCACCTTGCCGTCGGCGGAAACCGCGCCCTCGGACTTATCGCCAAGCCTGGCGAAAGGCCGCTCCAGCCCCGGCCCTTCGGTAACACCGACGTGCATTTCATAGCCCCGGATCTCAGCGCCGCTTTCCAGATGCCGCCCTTCAACCTCTTCCAGTGTCTTGTCGCCGCTGAGGCGGGTCGTGACCTTCAATAGACCGAGGCCCGCTTCCGAGGTCCCGGCGGGTCCCTCGATTCCCCCGGGGTCTTCGACACGCTGACCGAGCATTTGATAGCCGGCACAGATGCCGAGAACCCGCCCGCCGCGGCGCAGGTGCGCCTGGATGTCGATGTCCCAGCCCTGAGCGCGCAGAAAGGCGAGATCCGACAGGGTCGCCTTGGAGCCGGGCAGGATGACGAGATCCGCATCGCCCGGCAGGGCCCGGCCGGGTTCGACGAAATCCACCGCCACATCCGGCTCGGCGATCAGGGGGTCCAGATCGTCGAAGTTGGCAATGCGCGCCAACTGCGGCACGGCGACCTTGATGGCCCGCTCCGACGCCGCTTCGGTCCACGACAGCGCCACCGCATCCTCTGCCGGCAGGTGCCGCGCTTCCTGGAAAAAGGGCACCACGCCCAGCGACGGCCAGCCGGTGTGTTCGGTGATGATGGTTAAACCATCATCGAACAGGCTGACGTCGCCGCGGAACTTGTTGATGACATAGCCGGCGATGCGCCGGGCCTCCGCCGGATCGATCACCGCATGACTACCGACCAGAGAGGCGATGACGCCGCCACGGTCGATATCGGCCACCAACAAAACCGGCAGATCGGCGGCTTCGGCAAAACCCATGTTGGCGATATCACCCTTGCGCAGGTTCACCTCCGCCGGACTGCCCGCTCCCTCGACCACCACCAGGTCAGCCTCGGCCTGCAATCGGTCGAAGCTCTCCAACACCTTGGGCAGCAGTTCGCCCTTCATCGCCTGATAGGTCCGGGCGTTGGCGTTGCCCCGGATCTTGCCCTGAACGACGACCTGGGCGCCGATCTCACTCTGCGGCTTCAGCAACACCGGGTTCATATCGGTGGTCGGCGCCACGCCGCAGGCCCGCGCCTGCAGGGCCTGGGCACGGCCGATCTCACCGCCGTCGGTGGTGACAGCGGCGTTGTTCGACATGTTCTGCGGCTTGAAGGGCCTGACGGTAAGGCCGCGCCGGGTGAAGGCGCGGCAGAGCCCGGCCACCAGCAGGGACTTGCCAACATCGGAGCCGGTGCCCTGGATCATGATGGCCGGTGTGGACGTCAAAATTCGACGCCCAACTGCGCCTTCACCCCCTGCTCTCGGAAGGGATGCTTCACCTGGGTCATCTCGGTCACCAGGTCCGCCGCCTCGATCAACTCCGGCTTGGCGTTGCGGCCGGTGACGATGACATGCAGCATTTCCGGACGGTCGCTGAGGAAGGCTACCACTTCGTCCAGCGGCAGGTAGTCGTAACGCAGCACGATGTTCAACTCATCCAGCAGGATCATGTCGTAGGGCCTGTCAGGACCGCGGCAGGCCTCGATCATCTCCTTGGCATAGGCCCAGGCCGCCTTGGCGGCGGCAATGTCGCGGGCGCGGTCCTGGGTATCCCATGTGAAGCCCTCGCCCATCGCTTTGATGGTCACCCGGTCGGAGAACTTATCCAGCGCGACACGCTCGCCGGTCTCCCACTTGCCTTTCACGAACTGCACGATGCCGACGCGCATGCCGTTGCCGAGGGCGCGGAACACCAGACCGAAGGCCGCCGTCGACTTGCCCTTGCCTTTGCCGGTATGGACGATCAGCAGGCCCTTTTCCTTGGTCTTGTCGGCCAGCATCTTGTCGCGGGCGGCCTTGCGCTTCTTCGCCTTTTCATTGGCCCGGGCGTTGATTTCGTCTTCGGTCATCTCGGCCATGATCAGGCAACCTCCAGGGATCTCAGGGCGGCAAGTTCGCCGGCGGCAGAGTTGGAACGCGGGCGCCAGAGGCCGCGCTCCTGCGCTTCGGAAAGGCGCTCCGCCATCTCGGCCAGGGCCGCCGGGTTCTTTTCTTCCAGAAAGGATCGCACAGCCGGGGCTTCCAGGTAAGCCTCGTAGACGGCATCGAAGTGGTGATCCGCGGCGGCGACGGTGGACTATCTCTTCGCCTTCGCGGCGACCACCGGGGCCGTCGCCGATCACCACTTCG
>JANQMC010000047.1 GCA_028280305.1 Pelagibius sp.
CGAAGTGGTGATCCGCGACGGCGCCGGTGGTCGCGGCGAAGGCGAAGAGATAATCCACCGTCGCCGCCATCTCGAAGGCGCCCTTGTAGCCGTGGCGCATGACCCCGGCGATCCACTTGGGATTGACGACCCGGGCCCGCACCACACGGGCGATTTCCTCCTCCAGGGTGCGGATCTTCGGGCTTTCCGGGCGCGAATGGTCGTTGTGGTAAACCCGCGGGCGGACACCGGAGAGATGCTCCACCGCCGCCGTCATGCCGCCCTCGAACTGATAGTAATCGTCGGAATCCAGCAGATCGTGCTCGCGGTTGTCCTGATTGTGGACCACGGCTTCGACCTTCTTCAGGCGATCCTCGAAAAGGCCCTGCGCCGCCTGTCCGCCGGCCCCCGCGCCATAGGCATAGCCGCCCCAGGCGAGGTAGGCCTTGGCCAGATCGGCAGCTTCGCGCCATCCGCGCTCGTCGATCAGCGCCTGCAGCCCCGCCCCATAGGCGCCGGGCTTGGAGCCGAAGACCCGGAAACCGGCGCGGCGCGCGGCCTCGTCTTCCGAGGCGCCTTCGGCAACCAGGCGGGCCCGGTCTTCGGCCACCTGCGCGGCCAGCGGGTTTTGTTCGGCGGGCTCGTCGAGGGCCGCCACCGCACGCGCGGCGGAATCCACCAGATCGATCTGCGCCGGAAAGGCGTCACGGAAAAAGCCGGAAACCCTGAGCGTCACATCGACCCGGGGCCGGTCCAGAACCGAGAGCGGCAGGATCTCGAAGCCGGTAATGCGGCGCGAGGCGGTTTCCCAGGTTGGCTTCACCCCCATCAGCGCCAGGGCCTGGGCAATGTCGTCGCCACCGGTGCGCATGTTGGCGGTGCCCCAGGCCGACAGCGCCAAGCGGCGCGGCCAGCCGCCCTCCTCCTGCCGGTGGCGCAGCAGCAGGCGCTCAGCGGAGGCCCAACCCAGTTGCCAGGCCGCCGGGGTCGGCACGGTGCGGGTATCGACGGAGTAGAAGTTGCGGCCGGTGGGCAGCACATCGAGGCGGCCGCGAGTCGGCGCACCGGAGGAGCCGGGTTCAACGAAACCTCCGTTCAAGCCCTTCAACAGCCCCGCGATCTCGGCCTCGCCGGAGGCCTTTACCGCAGGCCGGACCCGCTGCTCGATGCTCTCCAGCACCGCCGCCGTCCGGCTCCAGGCCGCGTCCACATCCCTGTCACCGGAAACCAGCGCCTGTGCCAGGACTTCCAGCCGCTCCACAGTGTCGCCTTGCGTGCGCCAGCCCTTGGCCTCCCCCAGCACCTCAGGCCGCAGACCGTCCCAGGCTTCGCCCAGAACACAATCCAGCGGATCGAAGCTTTCAAACCCAAGGTCTTTGGCGAGGGCCCGGATAAGAGAGGCTTCGGCGCCCTCCCCTCTGCCGCGCGGTACGCGGGTCAGCGCAACCAGCAGGTCGGTCATCTGCTGCCCGCCGGGGGCTTCGCCGAAGATGTGCAGGCCGTCGCGGATCTGCATCTCCTTCAGTTCGCAGAGATGATTGTCGAGCTTGCCGAGCGCGGTCTCCGGGTCATCTTCCGCCGCGATACCGCAATCCTTGTCGAGGCCGCTCTGGGCCGAGAGGTCCAGGATCTCCTCGCGCAGCACCTTCAGGCGCCGGGGATCAAGGCCGGCAGCGTCGTAATACTCATCGACCAGCCGCTCCAGCTCCGCCAGGGGGCCGTAGGATTCGGCGCGGGTCAACGGTGGGGTCAGGTGATCGATGATCACCGCCTGGGCCCGGCGCTTGGCCTGGGTGCCCTCACCCGGATCGTTGACGATGAAGGGATAGAGGTGCGGCAGGGGGCCGAAAACGGCTTCGGGGAAACAGGCCTCCGACAAGGCCAGCGCCTTGCCCGGCAGCCATTCCATGTTGCCGTGCTTGCCCATGTGGATCACCGCCTGCACACCGACCGCCTGCCGCAGCCAGGCATAGAAGGCGAGGTAGCCGTGCGGCGGCACCAGATCGGGATCGTGATAGCTCGCCACCGGATCGATGTTGTAGCCGCGCGCCGGCTGCAGCCCGATGATCACCTTGCCCAGGCGGAAGGCGGCGAGGCGGAAGCTGTCGCCTTCCACAAAAGGATCTTCGACGGCATCGCCCCAGCGTTCGGTGACAGCCTCGCGGACCGCCTGCGGGAGGCCCGCGAAAAAGCGTCGGTATCGGGCAAGGGCATAGGTTTCGCCGCCGGGCCGGTTGTGGCGGTCCGTCAGGTCGTTGGTCGGCCCTGCCGCCAGACGCTCGATCAGCGCCTGTCCGTCAGCCGGCAGTTCGCCGCAGTCATAACCCTCGGCCCGCAGCGCCCGCAGCACGTTCATCGTCCCTGCCGGGGTGTCGAGGCCGACACCGTTGCCGAGCCGCCCGTCGCGGTTCGGATAGTTGGCCAGCACGATGGCGAGGTTCCGCTTCGGCTTGGGCGTGCGCCGCAGGCGCAGCCAGTTGGCGGTCAAAGCGGCGACAAAGTCGACACGGTCGGCTTGCGGCTCGTAGGCGACGACCGAGGTCTGGGTGACGGCGTCATAGCGTGCCTCCCCCTTGAAGGAGACGGCCCGGGTCAGCACCCGGCCGTCGACTTCGGGCAAGGCCACGTTCATGGCGATGTCACGGGCCGAAAGACCGGTCGTGCCCCCGGCCCAGGCCGCGGCATTACCGCCGGAGAAGACCACCTGCAAAACAGGTCCGTCACAGACATCGAAGGGTGTCTTGCCACGCTCGGCGCCGGGCACCGCCAGAGCGAAGCCGGTGGCGTTCAGGATGACTTCGGCCTTGGCGTCGCCGAGCAGGCCGGCAACGACCTCCGCCGCCTGCGGGTCCTTCAGGCTGCTGCAGAAAACGGGCAGAGGATTGACGCCTTGGGCCTTCAAGGCGGCGATCAGGGCATCGACGGCGGCCAGGTTGCCGGCCTGCAGCAGCGCCCGGTAGAAGACGATGGCCGCAACCGGCGATGCGGGGCGCCAGTCGCGCCGCAGGTCGTCCAGGCCCGGCTGGCTGACGCCGGGCCAGTGAAGCCCGGCACGCAAGAGAGGGCGCGGCTCCAGCCAGTCCCTTTCCCAGCCCAAGAGGCTGGCCGCGTAGGCGAGCAGGTTTTCCGCATTCTCCGGCCCGCCCTCGATGCAGTATCGCCACAGGCGAAAGGTGGGTTCCTCGTCCAGGGTTGAATAGGTCGAGAGGTCGGGGTCGGGCTGATCGTCGCCCGGAAGCATCGCCAGCTTGATGCCCTTTGCGAGGCAGGCGCCATGGATCTGCTCGACGCCGTAGGGCCAGTAGCTCTCGCCACCCAGCAGGCGGACGACGACAAGCTTTGCCCCGGCGATCACCTGCTCGACATAAAGGTCGACTGAAAGGTTGTGGCCGAGCTGCATGAGGTTGGCGAGACGCAGGCTTGGGGCCTTCTCGCCCATCTTTGCCTGGGCTGCCGACAGAGCGGCAAGCTCGGTGTCGGCGGCAGAGAGAAAGACGATATCACCCGGCGTCTGGCCGAGATCGACCGCTTCCGATCCATCGGTAACGGCCCCCGGCGTCGCCTGGAGAAGGTGCATCGGACTAGCCTGCGAGCGCGGCCCGGATCGCAGCTTCGTCCAGGCCTGTCTCGCCGATGATGACCAGACGAGTGGCGCGTTCCTCGCCCGGCTGCCAGTCGCGGTCGTAGTAGTGCTGCAGCCGGTCGCCAACGCCCTGAACCACCAGGCGCATGGTCTTGCCGGCCACGGCCGCAAACCCCTTCACCCTTAGGATACCGTGCTCGGCGATGACCGGCAGCAGCTTCGCCAGCAAGGCCTCCGGCGCCTCGGCTTCGTCAAGCGCGACCGAGAAGCTGGTGAAATCGTCGTGGTCGTGTTCGCCGGCGGCATCGTGATGGGAGTGACGGGAATCGAGATCGTCCTCCGCCGCCGCTTCCAGGCCCAGCAGAACCGAGGCGTCGATGGCGCCGTGGCTGCTGCGCAGGCTCTTCACCGCCGGTCGCAGATGACGCGCGACCGTGGCTTCAACGGACTGAAGCTGGGAGTCGTCCAGCATGTCCGCCTTGTTGATGACCACCATGTCGGCACAGGCGAGCTGTTCCTCGAAAAGCTCTTCCAGCGGGGTTTCATGGTCCAGGTTCTCGTCGGCTTCGCGCTGGGCCGCCACTGCTTCGGGGTCACCGGCGAAGAGCCCGTCGGCCACGGCGGGGCCGTCAATGACCGTGATCACCCCATCAACCGTGGTGCGGGTGCGCACCTCAGGCCAAGCAAAGGCTTTCACCAGCGGTTTAGGTAGAGCAAGGCCGGAGGTTTCGATAACGATGTGATCCGGTGGATCGGCCCGGTCAAGCAGGGCCTGAATGGTCGGCAGGAAGTCATCGGCCACGGTGCAGCAGATGCAGCCGTTGGCCAGTTCCACCACATCCTCTTCGCCGCAGTCCTCAATGCCGCAGCCTTTCAGGATCTCGCCGTCGACGCCGAGATCGCCGAACTCGTTGATCACCAGGGCAATGCGGCGACCCTTGGCGTTCTGCAACAGATGGCGGATGGCGCTGGTCTTGCCGGCGCCCAGGAAGCCGGTGATGACAGTCGCAGGAATCTTGCTCTGATTTTCCATGGCCTCTCGGATATCCTTACGCGAATCAGGGCCTTACATGGCCGGGAAAGGGCATTACAGAACAAGGCGAGGGCCCGGGCTGTTCCGGCTGCGACCTCTATCGGCGCAGAAGCGGGATCGGGTCGCCTCCCCTAGTCCGCTTCCCCCTAGTCCGCTTCCCCCTAGTCCGCTTCTAGGGCCTTGACGATGTTCTCGCACATCTTCTTGGCGTCATCGAACAGCATCATGGTGTTATCGCGGAAGAACAGCTCGTTCTGCACGCCCGCATAGCCGCTGGCCATGGACCGCTTGATGAACAGCACCGTGCCTGCCTTGTCGACATCCAGAATCGGCATGCCGTAGATCGGCGAGGCCGGATCGGTCTTGGCCGCCGGATTGGTAATGTCGTTGGCGCCGATGACGAAGGCCACTTCGGTGGCGGCGAAATCGCGGTTGATTTCGTCCATCTCAAAGACCTCATCATAGGGCACGTTGGCCTCTGCCAGCAGCACATTCATGTGGCCCGGCATGCGCCCGGCGACCGGATGAATGGCATAGCGCACATCGACGCCCTCTTTCTTCAGGATGTCAGCCATTTCCCGAAGGGCGTGCTGGGCCTGGGCGACCGCCATGCCGTAACCCGGCACGATGATGACCTTGTTGGCGTTCTTCATCAGGAAGGCAGCGTCATCGGCGGCGCCGGACTTGACGGTGCGGTCTTCGTCGTCGCCGGCCCCGGCCGCGGCCGCCGTCTCACCGCCGAAGCCGCCGAGGATGACGTTGAAGATTGAGCGATTCATCCCCTTGCACATGATATAGCTGAGGATGGCGCCGGAGGAGCCGACCAGCGCCCCGGTAATGATCAGCAGATTGTTCTGCAGCGTGAACCCGATGCCGCAGGCCGCCCAGCCGGAATAGGAATTCAGCATGGAGACGACGACAGGCATGTCGGCGCCGCCAATCGGCAGGATCAGCAACAGACCCAGCGCCAGGGCGATCAGAACGATCAGCCAGAACACCCAGCCGGACTGATCGATGCAGAGCAGCACGATCAGAACGACCGTCAGGATGCCCAGAGCTGCGTTCAGCGGATGTTGCATCGGGAAGATCAGCGGTTTGCCGGTGACCAGGCCCTGCAGCTTGGCAAAAGCGACGACCGAGCCGGTGAAGGTGATCGCACCGATCGCGACGCCGAGCGACATCTCGATAAGGCTGCCGACCTTGATGTCACCGGGCACGCCGAGGCCATAGGCTTCGGGCCGGTAAAAGGCCGCAGCGGCAACGAAGACCGCCGCCAGACCGACCAGGGAGTGGAAAGCCGCGACAAGCTGCGGCAGGGCCGTCATCTGGATCCTGAGGGCGATGACGGTACCGATGGCACCACCGATCAGCATGCCGACGATGATCAGCGAATAGCTCACCACGCCCGGCGTCGCCAGGGTGGTGAGAATGGCGATGGCCATGCCGACCATGCCGTAGAGATTGCCGGCGCGGCTCGTCGTCGGATGCGACAGGCCGCGAAGCGCCATGATGAAACAGATCGAGGCGACGAGATACAGCAGCGCTGCGAGATCAGCGTTCATGATTGTCCAGCCCCCTTATTTCTTTTTCTTGAACATGGACAGCATGCGCTGGGTAACGATGAAGCCGCCGAAGATGTTGACCGACGCGAGGATGACGGCCAGGAAACCCATCACCTCGCTGAAGCCGAACTCCGCCGGACCCGCGGCTATAAGGGCGCCGACGATGATCACCGAGGAAATGGCGTTGGTCACCGCCATCAAGGGCGAATGCAGCGCCGGTGTGACACGCCAGACGACGTGGTAGCCGACGAAGACGGCGAGGGCAAAAACCGTCAACCCCACCACCAGGGCCGATGTTTCACTCTGACCCGCCGCTTCCGTAGAGAGGCGGCTTGCCTCGACGGCCAAAGACGCGACGTCGTTTGCCAGTTCGCGCGCTTCGTTGGCAATCTCCGTTGCCCGTTCTGCGAAGTTCTCGCCTGCCATGACCGTCAGCCTCCCTGCTCGCCGTTGGGTTTGGGCCCGTTGGACTCGGTTTCCGCCGCTTCCGAACCCGCCTCACTCTTCTCAGGCTCAGGTTCGGGCGCCGTTTCAGGTTCCGGTGGCGGGGCCTCTTGCTTCGGCGCCAGAGCCGGATGCACCAGCTCGCCGTCGCGCACGATACAGGTCTCGGAAACGATCTGGTCTTCCCAGTCGATGGCCAGGGCCTTGCTTTCCTTGTCGACCAGCAATTCGACGAAGTTGTAGAGGTTGCGGGCATAGAGTGCCGAGGCATCGGCCGCCAGCCTGCCGGGCACGTTGGTGTGGCCGACGATCTTCACACCGTCCTTCTCAACCACCTTGCCGGCTTCGGAAAGCTCGCAGTTGCCGCCGGTTTCCACCGCCAGATCGACGATGACCGAACCCGGCTTCATCGAGGCGACCATCTCTGCCGAGACAAGCTTGGGTGCCGGACGCCCCGGGATCAGGGCGGTTGTGATCACCATGTCCATTTTCTTGATGGTCTCGGCAATCAGCTCCGCCTGCTTTTTCTGATACTCCGCGCTCATTTCCTTGGCATAGCCGCCGGCGGTCTCGGCCTGCTTGAATTCCTCGTCTTCGACCGCCACGAAAGTGCCGCCCAGGCTCTCCACCTGTTCCTTGGCCGCCGGTCGCACGTCGGTCGCCGAGACGACAGCCCCCAGGCGCTTGGCCGTGGCAATGGCCTGCAGGCCGGCAACCCCGGCGCCCATGACAAGAACCTTGGCCGGGGGCACGGTCCCCGCCGCTGTCATCATCATCGGAAAGGCGGAGCCGTAAACGGCGGCGCCGTCGAGCACGGCCTTGTAGCCCGCCAGGTTCGACTGGGAGGACAGGACATCCATCGACTGGGCCCGGGTAATGCGCGGGATCAGATCCATGGCAAAGGCGGTGACACCGGCACCCTGCAAGGCCTGCAGTTCGTCGCCGGCCCGGAAGGGATCGATAATGGAGATCAGCAGGGCACTCGACTTAAGGCCCCTCAGTTCGTCCGGCAGGGGACGGCGGACCTTGGCGATGACATCGGCATTGCCAAAAGCCACCGTGGCATCCGGGGTGATCGTGGCGCCGGCAGCCGTGTAAGCCTCGTCGGTGAAAGCCGCACCCTCTCCCGCCCCGGTCTCGACCGCCACCTCAAAACCCAGGTTTATCAGCTTTTTCACAGTCTCCGGCGAAGCGGCCACTCGCGCCTCATCAGGGCGCTGCTCCCTGGGTATCGCGATCTTCATGTGATGGAATTCCCCTGTCTGCCCTGCGGTCTTTGGGAGACCGCGCACCAAATCACCCACCGTTGGGAACGCGCTAACGGGTTCCGCCCGCTGAGCAACGCCCCAAAACAACTGACACCGCAGCCGCGCCCGTCGGTCACGACAGCGCGGCACAGATTTTTACGGCATACTCCTTTAATGACTGGCGCGCGGCTCCGATTCAAGCTCTTTTGCCCGAAAGCCCGCCGTCGGGCGGCAACGCCGCGAGTTCCGGCGGCGATGTTTCACACGAAACTTGGTGGAAATCGGAGTTTGCCGAACCCCAGGTCTTACCGCCCCTTTTCACTGCCCCTGCGCCAAACCGTGATTGACCGGTGGACATTCGCCACGCCGACCGATAACCAGAAACGCAGGCGCAATCCTGCCGCAGGGGAAAATGAAACGTGAAACTGTTATCGGGTGCCGAGGCGCTTCGTCCTCTCCTTGATCGGGCCGGCCTCTTCATCGTCACCGGCGTCACAAAGTCGGGCACCACCTGGCTGCAGCGGCTGCTGGACAGTCATCCGGAAGTCGCCTGCGGGGGCGAAAGCAAGCTGAACGTCCTACTCACACAGCTTGCTCCGGCGATCCGCGAATATAACACAGCCCTCACCAAGACCAACGACAAGATCTACAAGGAACAGGCGGTCTACGAGACCCTCGGCAAGCCACAGCTTCTCGCGGCCATGCAGTACTTTTTCCTCGACCGCCTGGCGGCGGTTCAGCGCCGGGCTGAAGCAGCCGGCAAGACTGCCGCGCTGCGTTGGGTCGGCGACAAGGACCCGGACTACAAACGCGACCTGGTCTCCTGGCGCGCCATTCTGCCCGATGCGCGGATCATCTCGACGATCCGCGACGGGCGCGACTGCTATGTCTCGCTCTGGTTTCACCTCTATCCGGACCGCGAGCCCCTCGCGGCGGAAAACCGGGCCGATTTCATCGGCCGTATCAAGGGACATGCGGCCACCTGGCGCGACACCGCGGCCAAGTTTCAGAAAGACGCCGCCGACCATCCCGGCCGTCATTTCTCCCTGCGCTACGAGAACATGCTGGAGGATACGGGACGGGAGATGACAGCGCTCTTCGACTGGCTCGGTTGCGATGTCTCTGACGCAACGATCGCCGAGGTCGTCCGCCGCAACAGCTTTCAGGCTCTCTCCGGCGGGCGGGCACCCGGCGAGGCCGATGCCGGATCCTTCCTGCGCAAGGGGATCGCCGGCGACTGGAAGAACCACTTCGACGCGGAATGCGACGCCCTCTACCGCGCGGTGGCCGGCGAGGCGCTGGCCGCCGCGGGTTACGAAGTGTGATGGACCCCACCTACGTCGTCACCGACATTGAGGTGAACGGGCCGACGCCCGGAGAGCACTCGATGCTCGCCTTTGCTTCGGTTGCTCTCGGTTCCCAAGGTGACGAGATCGATAGTTTCGAAGCTGTTTTGGAAACCCTGCCGGAAGCCGGTGAGGACCCGATCACCATCAACTGGTTTCAGGGTTTCCCGGAAGCTTGGGCCGCCGCAACGCGGAACCCGGAAGAGGCGGACGGGGTGATGCAGCGCTACGCCGCCTGGGTGCGGAGCCTGCCAGGACAACCTGTTTTCGCCGCCCATCCCCTGGCCTTCGACGGCGCCTGGATCGACTACTACCTCCGGCGCTTTACCGGTATCAGGATGCTGAAAGGGCCGTGGACCGGTGAACGTCTGTTCCACACCGCCGGACTTTGCATCCAGGCCTTCGCCGCTGGACGCACCGGCTGGGACTTCGCCGCCTGCCGGACCGAGGACTATCCGCCGGACTGGCTCGGCCATGTGCCACATAGCCACCTCTCAATCGACGATGCCCGCGGCTATGCCAATCTCCTGCGGACACTGTTACGGATGGAAAAGCCGCCCGGCCAGTCACACGAGGAGGCGGGAACCATTTGATTCGTTCGGAGTTAGGGCCAGCGTATCAGAGGTTGGATATAGTACGCACTTCGCAGGCAGATGCCGGCAGGGTATGCTGCCTCCGCGGATTTACCCCGCCGCCGCTGGGACCGGCGACTTAAGCGGCAGTCATGCCGATCGGGAGATGGACAAGAGGCTCGTTTTCACCCCGGTGGACGACACCGGTCACCATGTCCGTCACCTGAGTATCGAAGAGGAAACTACGTTGAGTCTTGAAGAAGAAACACTCGACCCCCAGAACTGGGACGAGATGCGTGAACTCGCCCACAGGATTGTCGACGACAGCATCGACCATGTACGCGATGTGCGGCAGAGGCCGGTCTGGCAGCCGATGCCTGACCAGGTCAAGGCCACTTTCACCAAATCACTGCCGGACGATCCGACGCCGCTCGGCCAGATCTATGAAACGCTGGCCGAGAACATGCTTCCCTATCCCATGGGCAACATCCACCCGCGATTTTGGATGTGGTACATGGGATCAAGCAACTTCACGGGCGCCCTGGGCGACTTTCTTGCGGCCGTTCTCGGCTCCAACCTGGGCGGCGGCAATCACGCGGCGGCACTCATCGATGACCAGGTTGTAAACTGGTGCAAGGAAATGATGGGCTTTCCGCAGAGCGCCAGCGGCACACTCGTCAGCGGCGGCTCGATGGCCAATCTGATAGGAGTGGCCGTCGCCCGGAATGTGATGGCAGGTTGCGATCTCAGAGAGCATGGCCTTCAGGCCCTGGACAAACCCCTGCGCTACTATGCTTCCGATCAGATGCACGGCTGTCACCAACTGGCGGTCGAGACCCTGGGCCTTGGCAATGCGGCACTGAAGCGCATTCCGACCGCGGCCGATCTGACACTTGACCTTGGGGCACTGGCAGACGCCATACGCGCCGACCGCGAAGCCGGCTTAAATCCCGCCTGCGTCATCGCAAACGCCGGTACCGTCAATACCGGCGCAATCGATGATCTTGAGGCGATCGCTGCGGTCTGCCGCCGCGAAGGGCTCTGGTTTCATGTGGACGGCTGCATCGGCGCCCTGCTCGCGATCGCACCCGGCAATAAAGGCCGCGTCGCGGGCATCGACAAGGCGGATTCAATCGCACTCGACCCGCACAAGTGGTTGCACGCGCCCTTCGAAGTCGGCTGCGTTCTTGTCCGTGATGCCGCCAAGCATCTGAAAACCTTTACCCTGACACCGGAGTACCTGGAACAGAAAGAGCGGGGAGTCGCCTCGGGCACATGGCTTCACGACTATGGCCTTCAAACTTCTCGCGGATTCCGAGCTCTCAAGGTCTGGATGGCTTTGCAGGAGCACGGCGCAACAAAGTTTGGCCGTCTTATCGATCAGAACATCGCCCAGGCTCAGTACCTGAGCGAGGGCATTGAAGAAAACGAGGCGTTGGAACTTGCGGTGCCGACCAACATCAACATTGTCTGCTTCCGCTACAATCCCGGCGGCTTGACGACCGAACAACTGACCGCCATTAACACGGAAATAATGCTGCGATTACAGGAAAACGGTACTGCGGCGCTGTCGGACACAACGGTTCACGGCGCTCACTGTCTGAGGGTGGCGATCAACAACCATCGGACACAGCGGCGCGATCTCGATCTGTTGATAGAAGAAGTTACAGGACTTGGACAGATACTGATGATCGAAAGATCTGCGTCGCAAGCCGGTTGACCGCCGCTTGCGCCGCGCCCTCGGACACAGGGCCAATACAGATGAGGCCGTGTAATCCGCTCTAGCGCCGGGAGGCGCCGTGGAGATGGAGAATTGCCTCGGCCCGCGACTTGACCCCCAACTTGCGGAACAGGTTGGACGCGTGATTGCGCACGGTACGTTCGGACAGCCCGAGCAGGCTGGCAATCTCCGGGTTCGACTTCGCCTCGCAAATCAGGCCGACGACCTCGCGCTCGCGCCGCGAAAGACGAGTCAAAGCGACCTCGCTGCCGCCGGCAGCCGGAATCCGGTCCATGAAATCCAATACCGCCTCTTTAAAGCGTCGCCAGGCCGGTTCATCCTGCAGGATGATGTGGTTGCGCGAATGCAGTTCGACGAACTCCGCATCGGGCAGGCCGCTGGCCAGCAGGCGCCCCTCCTCGAAAGGGACCACCTCATCCATATTGGGATGCATCACCAGGACCGGCATGGCGACGCGGGCAAGCAGGGCACGCACGTCCACATCGGCACGCTCTTTCATGATCCGCTCCACCGTTGCGGCTGACATGGTGCGCAAGCAGAGATCGTTGTACCAGCCGATCTGTTCTTCACTGCCATTCGGGATGTAGCGCTTGGTGAGCAGTTCGCGAAAAACGGGGTTCTCAAGCTCCCAACCCAGGGCCACCAGATTGGAGATCGACTGATAGAACTGCGCGGCCTGTGGATCGCCGCGGGCCGCCCAGCCCTGAGCGTCGCCCGCATAGATGATGATACGCGAAACGCGCTCGGGATACCGGCTCGCGAAGGCAATTGCCGTCGAGGCCCCCTTCGATATGCCCAGAAGGGTCATGGGGCCATCGATGCCGGCGGCATCGATTACCGCCTCGAGATCCTCGACCCAACGTTCGAAGGAAAGATCGTCCACCTTACGATCGGAAAGCCCACAGCCCCTTTCATCGTAACGCACAAAATGAAAGTGATCGCTGAAGAAGCGTAGCCAGTGCGACCAGACCGGGCTTTGTGGATCCATCTCCAGATGGGTCGGACAGTTGGCGGTTTTGACCATCGGCGGCCCCTCGCCGCTACTGGCCCAACCCAACGCTGTCCCGTCTTTCGATCGCGTGAACCGCACTCGCTGTGTCACTGCTCAGCTCCTACCGGAAGAGTCGGAGTCCCACTCCGTCCTCTCACTCAGGCTAGCGGCAACTTAGCGGTGAGTTCTATCTCACGAATTGGCTGGCAAGAAAAGTGCCAATGGCGTAGGGCGCGCCTTATCGGGGTTAATCCGAGAGGGGTAGACCAAAGCAAATCACAGAGAAGTGATTGAGACAGCGCCTTGCTTTCAGCGGCGCTGCCCAGCGTGCAGGTAAAGGATCGCCTCGGCGCGGGACTTCACGCCCAGCTTCCTGAATATGTTGGAGGCGTGATTGCGCACGGTACGCTCCGACAGTCCCAGCAGGCCGGCGATCTCCGGGTTGGACTTGGCTTCGCAGATCAGCGCCAGAATCTGCTGCTCACGCGGCGAAAGGTTCTCCATGTCCGATGAGGCACCAAATCCGCCTGCCGACGTATCGCCCATGAAGTCCAGCACCGCTTCCTTCAAGCGCGTCCAGGCGGGTTCCTGCTTCAGGACAATATGGTTTCGGGAATCCAGGCTGACAAACTCAGCGTCCGTCAGTCGGCTTGCAAGTTGCTGCCCCTGCGTAAAGGGCACCACCTCGTCACCAGCAGGGTGAAGCAGAAAAACCGGAGCAGTGACCCGGTCGAGCAAGGCAGTGATGTCGACATCGGCGCGGGCAGCCAGCAGCCGGGCCGCCATGTCCGCTGCCACGGTTTTGCGGCAGAGGTCATTGAACCAGTCGATCTGCTCATCACTGCCGGCCGGGATAAAACGCTTCGTGAAGAGTTCCCGAAAAACCGGATTCTCCAGCGCCCAGCCTTGCGATGTGATCTCGACAATTGCATCGTAGAACCTTGCGCCCTCGGCATCGCCGCGGGCCCGCCAACCCTGCGCATAACCGCCGTAGACGATAATCCGCGATACTTTGTCAGGATGCTTGGCGGCGTAGGCCAAAGCTATGGCCGCCCCCTGCGACATGCCGAGCAAAGCGACCGGCTCATCGATGCCGGCGGCATCGATCACGGCCTCAAGGTCCTCGACCCAGCGATCGAAGGACAAATCCTCGACATGGCGGTCGGTCAGGCCGCAGCCGCGCTCGTCAAAACGAACAAAATGGAAATGATCAGCGAAGAACCGCACCCAATGAGACCAGACAGGGCTCTCCAGATCGTACTCCAGATGAGTCAGCCAGTTGGCGGCTTTAACCAGCGGCCGCCCCTTGCCGGCGCTGGCCCAGGCCAATGCCGTTCCATCCCGCGAGCGCGTGTATCTGATCTGCTGTTTCAATGATCCCCGCTCAAACGCCGCAGAATTCCGCCGTTCGGGACAACTGTCTCATAACAAAACCGCCGGAAAAAGCCGGAATCGGGACAGTTGCCCGATTTCCCCCGGCCTGCCGCCGGGCAATATCAGAGCGGCCGCCGCCGTAACGAAAGCGCCTCTGAGTGACCATCCAAAGCGACAAGATTCCGTTCCTGCTGCCCGATAGCGACCCGACGCAGCCGGTTGTCGCGCTGCATTGCTCCGGCGCTGACGGCCGCCAATGGCGCGCCCTGTCCGAAGCGCTCGAGCCTCCCCTTCAACTGATCGCCCCGGCTTTCTACGGCGCCGCCGGCCACCGGGGCTGGAGCGGCGACCGCCCGTTCAGTCTGGCCGAGGAAGCACGCCCGATCCTCGAGTTGATCGACGCGATGGCGATACCCTTCCACATGGTCGGGCACTCCTATGGCGGCGGCGTCGCCCTGTACATCGCCTTGCAGCGGCCGCAGGCGGTGAGCAGCCTGACGCTCTACGAACCCTCGGCCTTTCATCTGCTGCGATTGGCCGGCGCTACCGAAGCCGAGACCTTCGCCGAGATCAAGGCCGTGGCCGACGCAACGGCCCGCGGCCTTGCCACTGGCGATTACCGCGGCGCCGCCGAAGCCTTTGTCGACTACTGGAGCGGGCCCGGCGCCTGGGCGACCCTGCGCCCCTCTTTGAGGAGCGGCCTGACCCAGTGGCTGCCAAAAGCACCGCTCGACTTTCATGCACTGATCGAGGAAACCACGCCGCTTGAAGCTTACCAGGCCTTGGAATTCCCGGTTTCCATCCTTCGCGGCAGCCTCGCGCCTGCGCCGACCGCCGCGGTGGCCCGCCTGCTGGCCGGCGCCCTGCCGAACTGCGAGACCAAAGTCTTCGCCAACGCCGGACACATGGGACCGATCAGCCATGCCGAGATCGTCAACCGCCACGTCGCAGACTTCTTGAGAACCAATCAAAAGCCGAAGGCATTTCTTCAACGAACTGCGGTTCCGAACGCGAGCCGCAGCAGTCTGTCTAATCGAGAACCCAAGAAATGAGGGCATACAACCATGCAAACCCAGATCCCCGATTCCGACACGGCGCGATTTGCCCGCTGCATCGAGATTTCAAAGCGTGTCCGCTGGGACATCGACGAAGACGTTATCCGCGGTAGAACATTCGATATGACGCAGACATTCCTCCCAAGAGGACTGTCGAAGGTCGACGACCTGACCTTTCTGTTGGACGGCGAGAAGCGGTTCTTCAGCCAAGTCCAAGGCCGTACCTACGCCAACATCTTCGGTCTGGTCGAGCGCTTTATCGTGGCTAAGATCCAGGAGGTGAGCCTGGACTATACACTGAGCGACCAAACCGCCCTTGAAGCCTTGGTTCGTTTCAGTGATGAAGAACTGAAGCATCAGGATCTGTTTCGCCGCATTGACGCCCTGGCGGCAAAGCAGATGCCTGCGGGCTACAGGCAGGCCGGCGATCCGGACGCCATAGCCAAAGCAGTTCTCGGCATGGACAGCTGGGCTGTACTGGTGCTGACACTGCATATCGAACTCTTCACCCAGTTGCACTACCGCGAAAGTCTCGAGCCGGACGAGACCCTCTCACCGCTGTTCAAGGACATCTTCCTGTTTCACTGGAAGGAAGAGAGTCAGCACGCCGTCATGGACGAGATCGAATTGCGCCGCCTCGACGCCACCATGACAGCCGAACAAAGGAACAAGGCGGTCGACGACTTTATCGCTCTTGTCGGCGCGGTCGACGGCCTGCTGCAGGATCAAACGGCCGAGGATACCCGCTATTTCCTGGAAGTCTGCGGCCGCCGCTTCAGCGATTCCGAGCAGCAGGCTGTCTACGATGGCTTTCTGAAAGCCTATCGCTGGCAATACATCCTGTCCGGTGCGCAGCACCGCTCTTTCCAACGCATCCTCGGAGATTTGATCGACGAATCCCAGGCCCAGCGTGTCAACGATGCCCTGCGGCCCTTGATGGCAACCTAGCAAAACCATCAGCCGGCGGAGGCCTGTGGTGCGAGCATGCTGCAAACACCTCGCGGCGCTGCCTCTGACTACCTGGAGTAATAGGACATGGTACACAGATACGAGAGCATTCTGGACACGATCGGCAACACGCCGATTGTCCGAATCAAGAAGCTTGCCCCCGCCGGCATCAAGCTTTACGCGAAGCTGGAGGCCTTCAACCCCATGGGGTCGGTGAAAGACCGACTTGCCCTGGCCGTTATCGAGGATGCGGAACGCCGCGGCCTGCTGTCGCCCGGGCAAACCGTCATCGAGGCAACCAGCGGCAATACCGGCATCGGCCTGGCCATGGTCTGCGCCCGCAAAGGCTATCCTCTGGTCGTCACCATGGCGGAAAACTTCAGCGTCGAGCGGCGCAAGCTACTGCGTTTCCTGGGCGCCAAGGTGGTTCTGACACCGGCGGCCGAAAAGGGCAGCGGTATGCTGGCAAAAGCGGCCGAACTCGCCGAAAAACACGGTTGGTTCCTCTGCAGGCAGTTCGACAACGAAGCCAATGCGGAGATGCATTCGCGTACGACAGCCAGGGAAATTCTCGACGACTTCGCCGACAGTCCGCTCGACTACTGGGTAACCGGCTGCGGAACCGGCGGCACCTTGAAGGGGGTCGCCCGAGTCCTGGCGGCGGAAAGCCCGAACACCCAGGTTGTCGCCTGCGAACCGGACAATGCCCAGATCCTCGGCAGCGGCATCGGCCAGGAACGCAATGCCGACGGCAGCTACAGCAGCAGCCACCCGAACTTCCGCCCGCACCTTATGCAGGGCTGGAGCCCGGACTTCATACCCGGCCTGACCGAGCAGGCGCTGGCGGCAAAACTGGTCCACCGCATCGTTCCGGTGAGCGGCAACGAAGCCTTGCGTCTGTCACGCGCCCTGGCGCAGCAGGAGGGTATCTTCACTGGAATCAGCGGCGGCGCCACGCTTGCGGGCGCCCTTGAAGTCGGCCGGACTGCCCCTAAAGGCAGCAGCATCCTCTGCATGCTGCCGGATACCGGCGAGCGTTACCTCAGCACCGTACTCTTTGAGGACACACACGCCGACATGAACGAGACGGAAATCGATATATCCCTCTCCACGCCCTCCGCGCGCTTTGATCTGCCGACTGCGCCAACCCCCGTCAACCGTTCGGACAAAACCGCAGAGAGCCGGGGCGACAGCGACGAAGAGGCAATCGGCTACCTCACGAAGATAATCGCAGACCCGGCAAAGCCCGTGGTGATGTTCGCCCTAGAATGGTGCGAATTCTGCTGGTCGGTGCGCCGCTTCTTTGCCCAACTGCGCATTCCTTACCATTCGGTCGACCTCGACTCCGTCGATTTTCAGAAAGACGATCTGGGCGGGCGCCTTCGTCGCGCGCTTACCGCCCGCACCGGCTCCCCAACCATACCGCAGATCTTTATCGGTGAGACCTTCATCGGCGGATGCAGCGAGCTTTTCGAGGCTTTCAAGAGCGGACAGCTCGCGTCTTATCTCACCGACCAGGGGATCTCTTTCAAAGACCAGTCGGAGATTGATCCCGACTCTTTCACGCCGCGCTGGGTACAGCCGAGAAAGATCATCAGTCAAAGATCAAAACCGACCGCTCTTTGGTAAGGAAGACACCGCGTCAGGCGGCTGTCAGGCGCGTGGACCTTCATCCATGCGATAGAAGATGAAGCCGCTGTTGCTGTCGTCGATGTCGTCATCGAGCAGCGCAACCTCTTCGACGGCGATGGTGCCGGTTTCGGCAAAGTAGGCCTTGAGGCTTGGGCGCGAGAGAATCTCTGCTTCGAGATCGAACAGCGCTGACTGCTCCGCAGTCGCCTGATCGACGGCTGTTGCGGTACGCACGACATAGAATCCGACGCGCTCGGGCTCTCCCTCACCACCATCGGTAACAAAATTTTCGCCCCGCAGGATCACCGCAAACCGCAACACTGCGGCCGGGCGGGCGTGGCGAGTCTCAACAATCTCAGGCATCTGGCTCAAACAACTGTTTTCCACATCGACCAACAGTGATTTGATCCAAACCGGGTTAAAGCTTCGATAAGGGGGATCGGTATGTCACAGCAGGAGCGCGGGCCGGCAATCGAGAGTGCAATGACCATCGTGCCGGTGCGCGATGTGCGCGCAAGCATCGCCTTTTACGCGGATATCCTCGGCTTTGAAACGCGCTTCCTGGCCGACGACGGCGGCTTTGCCATGGTCATGAGCGGACCGAGCTTCGGTCTGCAATTGCTGGCCTGCGATGATCCCGAGGCCCTGAAGGCGACCGCCAACAACATAGCTGTCTATTTCCACGTGAAAGACCTGGATCAGCTTTATGACGGAATGAAGACAAAACTCGAAAGTCTGCCGGAAGGCCGCCTCAGGCCACCCTTCGATCAGTCCTATGGCATGCGCGAGTTCCATGTCAAAGACCCGGACGGCTGCCTGCTGTTTTTCGGCGAAGATATCTAAAGCGCCAGAAAGAACCGGATAACAAACGCATTGGTTAGGTCGACGAAGAAGGCACCCACCAACGGCAGAATGATAAAGGCCGTCGGCGCCGGCCCGTGGGTCTTGGTCACCGCGGTCATGTTGGCAATGGCCGTCGGCGTCGCGCCGAGGGCAAAGCCGGCGAAACCGGCACTCAGGACCGTCGCCAGATAATCCCGTCCCATCAAAGGGAAGAGCACGAGCAGGATAAAGGCAACGGTGGCCAGGGCCTGCAGGGCGAGCAGGATCAGCAAGGGGCCGGCAAGACTGGCGATCGACCAGAGCTGCATGCTCATCAGCGACATCGCGATGAACAGGCCGAGGGAAAAGTCGGAGACGATGGCCAGGGCCCGGGTGCGGGCCGGCCAGCGCATCCTGGGCAGCAGGTAGGGGACAGAGTTGGAAAGCAGGATCGCCACCAACAGGCAGGGCACGAAGAGCGGCAGCTTCAGGCCGGTCTCCGCCAGCGCTTCGTTGGCGGCGTAGCCGATGATGATGGCGATGTGCAGCACCAGGATCACCTGCATGATGCTGATGTGGTTGATCTGCTCGGTGTCCTCCTTCTCATGGGGGATGCCGACCATGAGCCCGTCAGCCTTGGCATCAGCAATGCCATGACGCGCCAGGAGAAACTTTGCGATCGGCCCACCAAGCAAACTGGCTAGCACCAGGCCGAGGGTCGCAGCGGCAACGCCGACCTCAAGGGCGTTGGGCACGCCATGATTGGCGGCAATCTCCGGCGCCCAGGCGATCGCTGTACCGTGGCCGCCGATCAGCGAAGCCGAACCGGCCAGCACGCCGATGGCGTTCGGTTGGCCGAGCGCCTGAGCGACGGTAAGGCCGATGACGTTCTGAAAAACAATGTAGGTGAGCGTCAACGCCAGCAGGATGGCCAGGGGTCGGCCGCCTGACAGGAGGTCGGAAAAGCGTGCGTTCAGGCCGATGGCCGTGAAGAAATAGACCAGCAGGGTGTCTCGGGTCTCCAGTTCGTATTCGATCTGCTGGCCCGTCGCCAGGTAGACCGCGAGCAGCACCAGAGCGGCGAGTATGCCGCCGGTGACGGGCTCCGGGATGTTATAGGCCCTCAGAAAGGCAATGCGTCCGGTCAGCCGCATGCCCAGAAAATAGACCACGATGCCGATGGTGTAGGTCAGAAAATCGTCGACGACGATTAGATTGTCAGCCATTAGGCATCAGGATAACGCAAAGATGAATCATAAAAAGACGCCTCGACCCAATTGCCTATCAGCATTCACAAATATGACCTACGGAAGACTCCAACCGCTGCAATCAATTCTAGCGTTAAGACGGGACCTGCTAAAAGCTCTGCGATAAAAAAGAGCCACAGAGTTGAAACTTGGTCGCCTATGTTTGCCGTAGGTTCTCAAGGAGAGGCACGCTCTTAAGAGACGCAGGTTCTTTCTTGATGGCCGATAGCCAGCGCCCCAAAGCCTGCGCTATGCTGGCCTTCGTCGCCGATTGCAAGTAGAGACCTGAATACCATGATACGAAATCTGCCGCTGGTCCTGATGCTGCTTGTTCTTGTGGCCTGCGAAGAAAGCAACACCTACGTAGAGCCGCCGCCGCCCAGGGTCACGGTGGCGACACCGGCAGTCCAGAACGTCACCGACTATCTCTATTTCACCGGCACGACCCAGGCCGCCGCCGTGGTCGATGTGCGGGCCCGCGTCGCCGGCGAGCTTCGAAGCATGTCCTTTACGCCGGGCCGTCAAGTCGCCGAAGGCGACCCCCTGTTCATGATCGACCAACGCGAATATCAGGCCGATCTGGAGATCGCCAAGGCCGAGGTCAGCAGCGCCCAGGCCCAGAAGGTCGAAGCCGACAGATCTCTGGAGCGCGCCCAAACCCTGATAAAACGCGGCAACATCTCCCAGGCCAGCCTGGACGAGGCCGAGGCCGCCGCCCGCACCACGGCGGCGGAAGTAGCCGTAAAACAGGCGGCCCTGCGCCAGGCCGAGTTGGACCTGGAGTACACCGAAATTCGCGCGCCCATCGCCGGGCGCGTGGGGCGCAATATGGTCGATGTCGGCAATCTGGTCGGCGAAGGCGAGGCAACTCTGCTGACCACCATCACCGCCAACGACCCCATGTTCGTGTACTTCAACATCAACGAACGCGATCTCCTGGCGGGTATGGAGCAATACAGGGCTGAAGCTGAAAAGGCCGCGGGCACGGCGCCGGAGGCCCAAGGCAACCTGCGGGTCGAGATGGCGACCGACGACCGCGAGGACTATCCCTTCGTTGGCATCCTCGATTTTGCCGAGTCCGCCTTGAACCCGGAAACCGGCACCTTGCAGCTCCGCGCCCGTTTCGAGAATCCGGGGCCCTTCGCTGCCCTGATCTCGGGTCTCTTCGCAAGGGTCAGAGTTCCGGTCGCCGAGCGCCAGGATCTGCCGCTGGTGACCGAGCGGGCAATCAGTTCCGACCAGTCCGGCCGCTTCGTCTACGTGCTGGGCGCGGAAAACGAAGTCGAGAAGCGCGGCGTTACCATCGGCCAGCTGATTGACGGCCTGCGGGTGATCGAAAGCGGCCTCGCCGCCGGAGAAAAAGTGGTGGTGAACGGCATTCAGCGGATACGGGCCGGCTCCATCGTCGATCCGCAGGAAGCTGAAATGACGGCCTTCACCGCAACGGCCCTGGGCGCCGGAGCGGCGGAAACAACCCAAAGCGCCACCCAATAGCGGAGAACCGGCACCATGTTCTCCCAATTCTTCATCCAGCGGCCGATCTTCGCCTCGGTGATCTCCATCGTCATCGTGATCGCCGGTCTCGTCACCGTCTTCGGCCTGCCGATCGAACAGTACCCTGAGATCACACCGCCGACGGTGGAGGTGTCCGCCGCTTATCCCGGCGCCAACGCCCAGGTGGTCGCCGAAACCGTCGCCTCGCCCATCGAGCAGCAGGTCAACGGCGTCGAGGGCATGATCTACATGTCCTCGACCAGCGCCAGCGACGGGTCCTATAGCCTGACCGTCACCTTTGAGGTCGGTGCCGATCTCGACCTCGCCCAGATCCTGGTGCAGAACCGGGTCGCCCTGGCGGAAGCGAACCTGCCCGAAGAGGTGGTGCGTCAGGGCGTCAGCACCAAGAAAAAATCCAGCAACATCATCCTCATCGCCTCGCTCTATTCCGAAGACAACCGTTACGACGAGCTTTTCCTCAGCAACTACGCAACCTTGCAGGCCGTCGACACCCTCAGCCGCATCAACGGCGTCGGCGAGGTTTTCGTCTTCCCGGCCAGCGATTATTCCATGCGCATCTGGCTTGACCCCAGCGCCCTCAAATCGCGGGGCCTGACCACCACCGAGGTGGTGGACGCCATTCGCGAACAGAATGTCCAGGTCGCCGCCGGACAGATCGGGCAGCCCCCGGCACCGACGGGCCAGTCTTTCCAGTACGCGGTCAACGTGCTCGGACGCCTCAGCGACATCAGCCAGTTTGAACAGATCATCATCAAGCACGGCAACGACGGCGGCATCACCTATCTGAAAGACATCGCGCGCATCGAGCTGGGCGGCAAGAGCTACAACATCACCTCGCGGATCGGCGGTTCGCCCTCGGCCTCCATCGCCGTCTATCAGTTGCCCGGCGCCAATGCCCTGGAGGTTTCCAAGAATGTCCGGGCGGCCATGGACGAACTCAGCAGCCGCTTCCCCGAGGCAATGGTCTACAAGGTCCCCTACGATACGACGATCTTCGTCGAGAAATCGATCCAGGAGGTCTACATCACCCTGTTCCAGGCGGCGGGCCTGGTTTTCCTGGTGCTCTTCCTGTTCCTTCAGGACTGGCGGGCCACCGTCATCCCCGCGGTGGCCATTCCGGTGTCGCTGATCGGCACCTTCGCCGTCATGGGCATGTTGGGTTTTTCACTGAACATGCTGACCCTCTTCGGACTGGTGCTGGCCATCGGCATCGTGGTCGACGACTCCATCGTCGTGGTCGAGGCCACGGCCGCCCATATCGAGCGCGGCATGAAGGCGAGAGAAGCGGCGATGCGGGCGATGAAGGAGGTTTCCGGCGCCGTCGTCGCCACCACCCTGGTGCTGCTCGCGGTGTTCATTCCCGCCGCCTTCCTGCCCGGCATCACCGGCCAAATGTACCGCCAGTTCGCCATCACCATCGCCGTGGCCACGGTTTTCAGCTCGGTTAACGCCCTGACCATGAGCCCGGCCCTGGCGGCGCTGTTGCTGCGCCCGCCGAAAGAAAAGAAGAACTGGTTTTTCCGCGGCTTCGACAAGGCCTTTCTGAAGGCCGAGAACGGTTACGCCTGGCTGACTCACAAAATGATACGCATGACCGCCATCGTGATGCTGCTCTTCGTCGGCCTCGGGGCGCTCACCGGCTGGCAGTTCGGTAAGCTGCCCACCGCATTCCTGCCGCTCGAGGATCAGGGCTACCTCATCGCTTCGGTCCAGTTGCCCAACGCCGCCTCGCTGGAGCGCACCAATGCGGTGCTCGACAAGATCGACACCATCGTCGGCGAGATTCCCGGTGTAGAAAACTGGGTCTCTCTCGGCGGCTTCTCCCTGATCGACGGCACCAACGCCTCCAATGCCGCAACGATCTTCGTCACCATGATTCCCTGGGAGGAGCGCCAGACACCGGAGCTCTCGCTGCGCACCATATACGGCAAGCTGCAGGCTGGGCTTTCGCAGATTCAGGAAGCCGTCGCCTTTGCCTTTCCGCCGCCGGCCATTCCAGGCCTCGGCGTTTCCGGCGGCTTTCAGATGCAGCTTCAGGACCGCGGGGACCTCGGCCTTGTGCAGCTTCAGCAACTGGCGCAGGAAATGGCCATCGACGGCGCCGCGCAGACCGGCCTAGCCAATCTTAACACGACCTTTCGCGCCGACGTGCCGCAGCTCTTCGCCGAGGTCGACCGTGTGAAGGCAAAGTCGCTGGAGGTTTCCCTGAACGAGGTCTTCGGCACCCTGCAAACCTACCTCGGTTCGGCCTACGTGAACGACTTCAACCGCTTCGGCCGCACCTGGCAGGTGAAGGTTCAGGCCGATCATCAATACCGCATCGAAGCCGAAGACATTCGCCGCCTGGACGTGCGCAATGCCGAAGGCGGCATGGTGCCGCTGGGCACCCTGGTTTCGGTGGAGGAGATTCTCGGCCCCCAGACGGTGATGCGCTACAACCTATATCCCAGCGCGACCATCACCGGACAGGCCGCCGCCGGCTTCTCTTCCGGCCAGGCCCTGAACCTGATGGAACAGCTTGCCGACGCCAAGCTACCCGCGGCCATGGGCTTCGAGTGGACCGGCATCTCCTTTCAAGAGAAACAGGTCGGCTCCGAATCCATCGTGGTTTTCGCTTTGGCGATCCTGCTGGTCTTCCTGGTGCTGGCCGCGCAGTACGAAAGCTGGACCAGCCCCGCCGCCGTCATCCTGGTGGTGCCCCTGGCCCTGCTCGGCACCGTCGCCGCGCTGCTGGCCCGCCAGTTCGACAACAACGTCTACACCCAGATCGGCATCGTGCTATTGATCGGCCTGGCCAGTAAGAACGCCATCCTGATCGTCGAATTCGCGCGCGCTGAGCATGCCGAGGGCAAGTCGATCCTCGAGGCCGCAGCCTCGGCGGCCAAGCTGCGCTTCAGACCGATCCTGATGACGGCGATCTCCTCCATCGCCGGCTTCATGCCGCTGGTGATCGCCACCGGCCCCGGCGCCGCCAGCCGCGCGGCCATCGGTACCGCCGTGGTCGGCGGCATGGCCGCAGCCACCCTCATGTCACTGCTCTTCACGCCTGTCTTCTACGTGGTAATGCAGCGTTTGGGCGAAGGGTTTGGAAAAAGAAAATCCACTGCCGGCGGCGACGCAGCAGAAACCCCCGGCGCCGGCTCCGACTAAACCGGCAGCGGCAGGTCCTGGGCCTTCAAGACCTTGGCCTGACGTTCTTCCAGGGCATCCACGTCGAACTCGGCGATCATGTCGTGGAACATCTGGTGCCAGTTGATCTCGGCATCGAGATGCATGAATACCGAGCCCAGGCCGACGGCGGCGCGGTCCATCAACACGAATTCGCGCGGCGGCGTCACGCCGCCCAGGCGGCGCAGTTCCTTGTGCACCTCTCCGGCCACTTCGGCGCCGTAGAGGCTGTTCTTGTCGCCCATGATCTTCTGCGGCTTGTCTTCCAGCAAAGGCGCATAGAGGAAAGCCGCCCAGAGATTGAGCGCCGCCAGCAGTTCCTTGCTGATCTCGGTGAAACCCCAGGTGCGGTAGGCCTCCACCGCCAGTTCGGGGTCGTCACGCTCCAAGGCGAAGTAGAGATCGATCACGCCCTTCACGAACTTCGGCGGGAACACCCGGATACAGCCGAAATCCAGGAGATTCACCGTGCCGTCGTCGCGGATGGTGTAGTTGCCGAGGTGCGGGTCGCCGTGAATGATGCCGTAGAAATAAAAGGGCACGTACCAGGCGCGGAACATGTTCATGGCCACGGCATTGCGCTCTTCAACGCTGTCGCAGCCCTTCACGAAGTCCAGCAGCGGCGTGCCCTGCAGCCAGGTCATGGTCAGCAGGCGCTGGGTGGAAAGCTCGGGCAGCAGATCGGCGACGTGGACTCCGGCCTCCTGCGAGAGCATGTCCTTGTAGAGCAGCATGTGCCGGCCTTCGCGCTCGTAGTCCAACTCCTCGCGCAGACGGTCGGCCAGTTCCTGGTAGATGTTCGAAGGATCGATGGCCCGGTCGTAGCGGCGATAGATGCCAAAAAGAATCTTCAACTGCTGCAGATCCGCTTCCACGGCCGACAGCATGTCCGGGTACTGCAGCTTGCAGGCCAGGTCGCGGCCGTCGGGACTGACGGCGCGATGTACCTGGCCGAGGGAGGCAGCCGCGGCCGCCTCGCGCTCGAAAGACTTGAACTGCTTTTGCCAGTCCTGTCCCAGCTCGGCACGCATACGCCGCTTCACGAAGGGCCAGCCCATGGAGGGCGCGTTGGACTGAAGCTGGCGCAGTTCCTCGGCATACTCCTTGGGCAGGGCGTCGGGAATCGTGGCCAGAATCTGCGCCGCTTTCATCAAGGGGCCCTTCAGGCCGCCCAGCGCCGCTTTCAGTTCCGAAGAGTGTTTGTCCCGATCCAGCCCGATTCCGAGGTAGCGGGCGCCCACCACCTGGGCGGCCAGGCCGCCGACCGAGGTGCCGACCTTGGCGTAGCGCCGCACCCGGCCCGACAGGCGGGAGGTTTCCGACTCGTTAAGCTCTTGGTTTTCGTCATCAATCTCCGGCATGGCTAGAACTTGGGGCCGAAGAGGACAGAAGTCCAGCAATGAGCAAAAGGAATACCACCAGGGCGTCACTGTCCCACAGGGGACCTTCCTCCTAGACTGGCCGAAAACCGCCATGAAAGGGAGATTTCCATGCAGATCCGCCGCCACCGTCTGCATTACGACAACGGAGAACCTGTCCGCTATGCCGAAAGCCCCAACCGGGGTGGCGCGCTCAACCCACGCTTCCTGATCATGCACTACACCGCCGGGAGTTCTTTCGAGAGCTCCCTCAGCCATATGACCAGACGCGGGACAAGCGCTTCGGCCCACCTGCTGATCGGCCGTGACGGCGCCATCGCCCAGTTGGTGCCTTTCAACCGCGTTGCCTGGCATGCCGGACGCAGCCGCTGGCAGGGGCTCAGCGGGCTCAACCGGCATTCCATCGGGATCGAGCTGGATAACGCCGGACCCCTGGACCGCCACGGCGATCAGTGGCGATCCTGGTTCGGACGCGACTATCCGCGCGATGAGGTTCTGGTGGCGCGACACAAGAACGGCGGCCGGCGGCGCGGCTGGCAGACCTATAGCGAGGCCCAGATTGCAGCGGCCCTTGAGGCCGCCACCGCGCTCTGCCGCCACTACGGCCTGGCCGACATCCTGGGCCATGACGATGTGGCGCCGGAGCGCAAGACCGATCCGGGCCCAGCCTTCGCGATGGAGAGTTTCCGGGCGGCGGCCCTGGGACGCGGCGATGAAGAACCGGCGCGCTTCGAAACCATCACCCGCCTCAACATCCGCGACCGTCCCGGCCTCGACGGCGCCAAGCTGCCGGACGCACCGCTGGCCAGCGGCACCTTCCTCAGCCTGCTGTCACAGCAGGGAAAATGGGCGATGGTCGAGGTCCTCGATGCGGAGGGCATGCCGGAGACGACCGGCTGGGTTCACAGCGACTACATCATCGCCGCGCAGCCGGAAGCGGCGACCGGCTGAAGCAGCGCCTTACTAGGATTGATGGACATAGCGGCCGGGGGCATCGTCCAGCACCGGATAGCCGGCCGCGGCCCGGCCGAGCGGCGGCGGCGCCACCTCTGCGCCTGAATGATCGGCCAGCCAGGCCTGCCATTGCGGCCACCAGGATCCCTTGTGCACCGGCGCGGTTTCCCGCCAGCGGTCAGGGTCGAGATAGGCATCCTCAAAGCCCAGGCGGACGAACTGATAGATCCGCCGGGGGTGTCCCGGCGGCGTCACGATACCGGCATTGTGGCCACCGCTGGTCAGGAGAAAAGTGACATCGGTGTCTGTCAGCAAGACGATCTTGTAGACGGATCGCCAGGGCGCCACGTGGTCCTTGGCGGTTCCCAACGCAAAGATCGGAACCGTGATGTCGGTGAGCGCGACCGGCCGGCCCTCCACCTCATAGCGACCCTGCGCCAGATCGTTGTTGAGGAACAGGCAGCGCAGGTATTCCGAATGCATGCGGTAGGGCATCCGTGTCGCATCCGCGTTCCAGGCCATAAGATCCGATTGATCGCGGCGCCGGCCGAAATAGTAGTCATGCACCATCCGTGACCAGATAAGATCGTTGGAGCGTAGCAGTTGGAAGGCGCCGGCCATCTGATTGGTGTCCAGATAACCCTGCGCCCACATGATGTCTTCCAGGTAGGCAAGCTGGCTTTCGTCGATGAACAGCATCAACTCGCCGGCGTCGGTGAAGTCGGTCTGTGCGGCCAGCAGGGTCACCGACTTCAGGCGTTCGTCGCCATCGCGGGACATGGCCGCAGCGGCAATGCTCAACAACGTGCCGCCCAAACAGTATCCAACCGCATGCACCCGGCGATCCGGCAGGATAGCGTTGACAGCGGTCAGCGCCGCCATGACCCCGAGGCGCCGGTAGTCGTCCATCCCCAGATCGCGTTCCTCCGAACCCGGGTTCTTCCAGGAGATCGCAAAGACCGTATGCCCCTGGCTCACGAGGTAGCGGATCAAGGAGTTCTCCGGCGAGAGGTCGAGAATGTAGTACTTCATGATCCAGGCGGGCACGATCAGCAGCGGTTCACGATAAACCTTTTCGGTGGTCGGGCTGTATTGGATCAGCTCGATCAGATCGTTGCGGTAGACGACCTTGCCGGGCGTCACCGCAAGCTCAGATCCCGGCCGAAAGGCTTCGGTGCCGACCGGGCCTCGACCGCTTATCCGGCGCGCGGAGTCTTCCAAGGCATTAAGCCAGCCATTGTAGATATTGGCGCCGCCCTGCTCGACGGTTTCGCGCAACAGCAGCGGATTGCCCGCCAGATAGTTGGATGGCGAGAAGACGTCCAGCAACTGGCGCGCGACGAAGGAAGCCACGGCTTCGTGATGCCTGGAGACGCCCCGGATACCCGTCGTCGCTTCCTGCCACCATTGCTGGGTCAGCAGGAAGCTTTGAACCATGATATCGAAAGGCCGCCGGCGCCAGGCAGGGTCATCGAAACGCTTGTCCCGGTGCTGGGGCCGGATGCAGGGCGGCGCCCCGGGGCCTTGCGCCGCGGCGAGCGCAAGGCGGAGCGCCTGCGACCAGGCCGATTGAACAAGTTCCGCCTGCTTGGCCGGCGCCATCGCCAGATGCGTCCACCAATCGGTGTAAGCAAGGCCGAGGGCAGCCGGGGAGATCCCGGCGGTGAAGCGTGCCATCCCGGCGTGCAACATGCGATCAAGGATACCGTCCCCGAAGACCCCGGTCAGAACAGGCGGCGTCGGCGCCATTTCGGGCCCTACCTTGTAGCCGGCGACATCCGGCAGGCGGTCGACGTCGGGCGCTTCGGTTGCGATGTCAGGTGCCGACCCCGGCAGCAGAGCATGATCGCCACCTGTGACGAGCCGAGGACGCTTGGCATTTGCCGTCACCGCCACCTCCGTCAAACGAGACAAGACCGCGCCCCTGGCAGTAAGTGCCGGGACGGCGGATGCAAGCAGTAGATGGCAACGGCGCAAGAAGCGCCTTGAGCCAGATCACCCCTTGGTCATGCAAGGCACCGAAAGCGAGCTGCCGGGCGCAGGATCAATCCTCCATCCGGCAGAGAAAACCGAAAATCAGCTTCTTGAAATTATCGTTTTACGATGATAAATCACTGTTACAGGATAATTTCTAGCATCATTCGAAGGAACCTCAATGCAGCAATCTGCAGACAACCGGTCCGCTGTGGCGATCCGCTGGGTCAGCCTCGCCATGGTTGGAATCACCGGCCTCTTGATGGCAGGAATCGCCGCTGTGTATCTCAATCTCTGGTTCGACCGACCGACCCTCATCGCCATAATCGAGACTGAAATACTGACACCGGGCACGCCTTATAGACTCTCGGATCCCATCGCTGCCGCATGGCTCTCCATCGCGGCGTTGCCGACGGCTCTTTCGCTCTGGGGCCTTTGGAATGCCCTGAAGCTGTTCCTCGGCTACAGAGAAGGCGCGGTCTTCACCGAAATCGCCGGGCGCCGGCTCACATACATGGGAATCGCCCTGGCGATGACGCCGCTGGCGCAGATCTTGATGACGGCCGCAACCTCGGTTCTGTTGACGATGCACAATCAGGTCGGGCAACGCCAACTCACGATCTCGATGACGGAAACTCATCTCGTCGTCGGCGTCGCCGGCGCCATGCTGTTGGTCATAGGTTGGGTGTTGGCAGAAGCGGCCCGCTTGGCCGAAGACAACCGCCAGATCGTCTAGGGCGCGCCATGGCCATCATCGTGAATCTCGATCTTGTGCTGGCAAAACGGAAAATGCGTTCGAAGACGCTGGCACAGCAGATCGGCATTACCGAGCAGAACCTGTCGCTGTTGAAGTCCGGCAAGGTGAAAGGCGTGCGCTTCGAAACCCTGGACCGCATCTGCAGGGCTTTGGACTGTCAGCCCGGTGACCTCTTGGAATGGCGGGCGGGCAACAGCGACTTGGAGGGCAAGCAAGACCTCTAGCCGCCTGGAATCCGTCGTCCGACTGCTTAGTCCATGGCCTCGAGTTCTTCGATGAAGCTCTCCACCAGCGACAGGCCGCGATCCCAGAAAGCGGGGTCGGAGGCGTCCAGACCGAAAGGCGCCAGCAGTTCCTTGTGCCGCTTGCTGCCGCCCGCCCGCAGCATTTCCAGGTACTTCTCGGCAAAACCGGTTTCCGCCCCCTGGTAGACCGCATAAAGCGAATTCACCAGGCAGTCGCCGAAGGCATAGGCATAGACGTAGAAAGGCACATGAATGAAATGCGGGATATAAGCCCAGAAATGCCGGTACTCGTCGTCGAAGGCGATGGACGGCCCCAGACTGGTGGTCTGGGTTTCCAGCCAGATCTCGCCCAGCCGGTCCGGCAGCAGCTCGCCGCTGCGGCGTTCGTCGTGAACACGGGTTTCGAACTCGTGCATGGCGATCTGGCGCACCACGGTGTTCAGCATGTCCTCGACTTTTGAGGCCAGCATGATCTTGCGCTGCTTCGGCGCGGTTTCGGCCGCAAGCATCGCCTGGAAGGTCAGCATCTCGCCGAAGACCGAAGCGGTCTCGGCCAGGGTCAGCGGCGTTTCCGCCATCAGATGACCCTGGGGCCCGGCCAGCACCTGATGCACGCCATGGCCCAGTTCATGGGCCAGGGTCATGACGTCGCGGGTGCGCCCCTGGTAGTTCAGCAGCAGATAGGGATGGGCCGAGGGTACGGTCGGATGGGCGAAAGCGCCGGGCGCCTTGCCCGGGCGCACCGGCGCATCGATCCAGGACTGGTCGAAAAACTGCTTGCCGATCGCCGCCAGAGCCGGAGAGAAGTCGGCATAGGCGTTCAGCACCAACTGGCGCGCATCCTGCCAGGGGATCAGGCGGTCGTCGTCCTCCGGCAGCGGCGCATTGCGGTCCCAGTAGGGCAAGGCTTCCACGCCGAACCACTTGGCCTTCAGAGCATAGTAGCGGTGCGCCAGGCGCGGGTAGCCGCGATGCACGGAGCCGACAAGCGCATCGACAACCTCGTCTTCGACGAAGTTGGCGAGATTGCGCGAGGAAACCGGCCGGGCATAGCTGCGCCAACCGTCTTCGATCTCCTTATCCTTGGCCAGGGTGTTGGTGATGAGCGAGAAGACCCGCATGTTGTCGCCCAGCACCTTGCCGAGCGACTTTGCCGCCTCGCGGCGGGCTGCCGGATCGCGGTCCGTCAGGCGATTGATCACCTCGGCAGAGGTCAGCATCTTGCCTTGATAGGGAAACCGAAGGCTGGCCATGGTTTCATCGAAAAGGCGGGTCCAGGCGGCGCGTCCGGCCACATACTTCTCGTGCAGCAAACGCTCAAGCTCGTCGGAGAGCTGGTGCGGACGCATGGCGCGCAGGTCACGCAGCCAGGGCGCGTAACGGGCCAGCCCCGGCGCCTTCAGTCTTTCGTCAAGATCCGCGTCCTCAAGGCGGTTCAGCTCCAGCGCAAAGAACAGAAGATTGCTGGAGATTGTCGTCGAACGCTCCTGCATGCCCTGGAAGAAACGTGAAACCTCGGGATCGCTCATGTCTCCGGAGTAGACCAGTTGAGCGTAGCTCATGACCCGCCCGAGAACTTCCTGGATCGACTCGAAGGCGGCGATCGCCGCGCCCAGCGCCTCGCCGTCAAGGCTCGCCAACCTGCCGGCATAGGTCTTCTGGAAATCCCTGGCGCTGTCTTCACTGCGCGCCAGATCCTGTTTCAGTTCCGGCGAATCGGGACCTGGATAAAGATCCGTGAGATCCCAGGCCGGAAGCTCGCCAAGTGCCTCGTCAACTACCGGTTTACCGTTCAAATCACTACCTCAAAAGACTAATTAGGGGAAAACCACCGACACAACAGCTTGACCCTTTGGGATATAGGCCGCAAATACTGGTCATCCAGTCAACAAGCCGTCAGCGCCGGGGCCTCTCCGGTCAACATAGCGGGATGAGATTGACAGGGGAAACAGAACTTCCGAATCAAAGCATCCCCGGGGAGACGTTATGGATTTCGCGGCCTGGCAATCACTTACGGAGATCTTCTTCGAGCAAGCCAAGACGCGGCGCGATGCCAACTTTCTTTGGTCGAAGCAGCACGGCGCCTATCGCCCGCAAACCTGGGGAGAGATCGAACAGCAGATCAAGGATCTGACGCGCGGGCTGCGCGACCTGGGCCTGCAGCGGGGCGACCGCGTTGTCCTGGTGGCGGAAAACCGGCCGGAGTGGCTGGTTGCCGATCTGGCAATCATGGCGGCCGGGGCAATATCGGTGCCGGCCTATACCACCAACCTGACAAAAGACCACCTGCACATCCTGACCAACAGCGGCGCCGTCGGTGCCATCGTCTCGGACCGCGCTCTGGCGCAGAAGCTGATGCCGGCCGTGCTCGACGCTGAGGAGTGCAAGTGGGTCATTGCGATGGAGGATGTGCCGCAGCGCCAGGCCGGCCCCAAGGCGCTGCATCAGTGGCCGGCGGTGATGGAACGGGGCCGGGCCCTGCCCGACGACGTCGAAGACTATGCGGCTCAAGCCCAGCGCAGCGATACCGCCTGCATCATCTACACCTCGGGCACCGGCGGGGTGCCGCGCGGCGTGATGTTGAGTCACGGCGCGATTATCTGCAACTGCATGGGCGCCTACGAGTTGCTGAAGAAGGTCGGCTTGGGCCATGAGGTTTTTCTCTGTTTCCTGCCCTTGTCCCACGCCTATGAGCACACCGCAGGCCAGTTTTTTCCGATCACCATCGGCGCCGAAATCTACTATTCGGAAGGGGTCGAGCATCTGCTGCGCAATCTCGGCGAAGCAAGGCCCACGATCCTGACCGCCGTGCCCCGCCTCTACGAGTCGATGCACCTGAAGATCCGCCGCAACATGGAAAAGCAAGGCGGACTGAAGGCCAAGCTCTTCGCCAAGGCCGAGGAGATCGGCCGCAGGCGCTATCTGGCGCCTGAAAAGCTGACCCTGCTGGATAAGTTTCAGGACCTTTTCCTGGAGATCCTGGTGCGCAAAAAGATCCGGCAGCGCTTCGGCGGGCGCATCAAGGGGATTGTCTCCGGCGGCGCCGCCCTCAACTTCGACATCGGCCTGTTTTTCACCGCCCTCGGCCTACCGATCCTTCAGGGTTACGGTCAGACCGAGACGGCGCCGGTGGTCTCCGCCAACCCGCCCTGGAAAGTGAAATTGCATACGGTCGGCCCGCCCTTCAAAGGCGTCGAGGTGAAGATCGCCGAGGATGGTGAAATCCTGATCCGCGGCGAGCTGGTGATGAACGGCTATTGGCGCGACGAGGCGGGGACGGCGCAGGCCATTCAGGACGGCTGGCTGCACACCGGCGACGTCGGCAAGCTCGACGAAGACGGCTATCTGATGATCACCGACCGCAAGAAGGACATCATCGTCCTCTCCGGCGGCGACAATGTTTCACCGGCCCGCGTCGAGGGTATCCTTACCCTGAGAACGGAAATCAGCCAGGCCATGGTCTATGGCGACAAGCGCTCCTACCTGGTCGCCGCGCTGGTGCCGGATGAGGAGTTCATAGCGCACTGGGCCAGGGAGAACGGTAAAGAGCCGGATCTGGCCGCACTGTCGGAAGACGCCGGCTTCCGCGCTGCCGTTTCCGGCGTGGTGGACAAAGTGAACGGCGAGCTTTCCCCGCTGGAAAAGATTCGCCGCTTCACCATCCTGCCCGAGGCCTTCACCGTAGAGAACGGCATGATGACGCCGACCTTGAAGATTCGCCGGCACAAGATCCGCGAGGCCTATGGCAGTCGCGTGGAGGCGCTCTACGAAAAGCGCAAGGACGCCGGACCTTCTTCGGGAGAACAGCCAGGCGTATCGCCTTAACGCCGCCTAAATCATTGGTCGGATATCAATCATTTCTGATCCTTGAAGCTGGATCGGCGGCAGAAGCTGTGACATAAGGGGTTTTGAGGCCTTGCTTTGGCTCTCGAAGTGAGAGAATCTCGGGTAACGCTCGGGCACCGTTCTGAATTGGGGGATTCCTAAGGTGATCAAACGCTTAGCGCTCTGGGCAGCGCTGTCCTGTCTCGTTGTCTTTGGCTTCGGCGAACGCGCCACGGCGCAGGTGACACTGAATGACACGCCGGCGGTTATCAGCGCCGGTGTGGGCTGGTTCGACCTCGTTCAAACCGACGATCAGGCCGCGGATTTCCGCCTTGAGTATCGTCACGGCGACGACTTTCTGTTCCTGAAGCCCTGGGTCGGCCTGGAGGTTACCTCTGAGGGCTCCGTCTGGGGCGGCATCGGGGTTCTGGTCGACGTGGTCTTCTACGACGACTTCATCCTCACCGGCAGCTTCGCACCGGGTTTTTACGAGGAAGGAGACGGCAAGGATCTTGGCAGCGCCCTCGAGTTCCGCAGCCAAATCGAACTGGGCTATCAGTTCGAAAACAAATCCCGCCTCTCCCTCGGTTTCAGCCACACCTCCAACGCCAGCATCGACGATGACAATCCCGGCGTTGAAGTGCTGACGCTCTACTATCACCTGCCGATCGACGAGATCTTCTAGACCGCGTCTTCTCGAGAGGGATACAGAGGCCGGGCGGCTCAGGCTGCGCCGGCCTCTTTGATTCGAGCCCAGGCGCCTAGGTTTCTTTCGCCGAGGCGCCATTGCCAAGGACACCGAAGCGATTCCGGTAATCCCCGGCAGTCAGGCCGGTGGTGGCGCGGAAGACCCGGCTGAAGGCGGAAGGATCGAGATAGCCGACGCGCCAGCCGATTTCGCCGACGGGAATGCGGGTCCGCTCCAGCAGTCCGCGCGCCTTCTCAATACGCAGGTTCTGCAGGTAGGCATTCGGCGTGAAGCCCGTGGCCGCCTTGAAGCGCCTGAGGAAAGTCCGTCCGGAAAGACCTGCACGCCGGGCCATCGATTTGACGGTAACTTCGCTGTCGGCGTTTCCTTCGAGCCAGTGCTGCAGCGCCAGTATCGCCGCGTCGCCATGGGTCAGCGAAGGCCGGAAACTGCGATAGTTGCGTTGCTCGCGCCCGCTGGGATCGACGAGCAATTGGCGTGCCGTTTCGGAGACCACCTGCGGGCCGAGCCATCGCTTGACGAGGAACAGACCCATATCCAGCCAGGCCATCAGCCCGCCGGCGGTGACGATGTCGTGGTCGTCGACCAGCAGGTGTTCGGCATTGAGCTGACTGTCGGGAAAGGCCGTGCGGAACTCCTCCTCCAAGGCCCAGTGGGTGGTGACGGGCCGGCCCTTCAGCAAGCCGCTGTGACCGAGCCAGAAAGCACCGGCGCAGACCGAGCACATCAGCGCGCCGGCCCGATGCTGGCGGCGCAGCCAGTCGTGAACCGCCCCTTCATCCCCACCGCGCGCCCGTTCCAGACTGGGCGGCAGAACCACCGCCGCAAAGCGGCCCGTCGGCGGGTCCTGTATCATCTGCGGGGTGACCTGAGTGACCGTCAACTGGCCGCCCCCCTGCCGCCGGCTGCTGCGATTGGCAATCAGGAACAGGTCGCCCAGACCCAGAACCGCGGACATCTGCACACCCGGATAAACAAGGATAGCGATCGAAGGCTGACTTTGCGTGGCTGTCATGTGGCGCATATAGCATATGAAATGTCATTTACGCCAATTACAAAACACCGCAAAAGGGTGCAGATATCGGGTCACCGCAAAGAATGGAGACCCGCAATGTCCAAGTCCGCCCTCATCCTTGTCGATATCCAGAACGACTACTTCGAAGACGGCCGCTGGCCGGTCGACAAGATGCCCGAAGTCGCGGCCAATGCCGCGCGGCTGCTGGCTCACGCCCGCGACAGGGGCCAGACCGTCTTCCACGTTCGCCATGAATTCCTCTCTGACGATGCGCCGTTCTTTCGGCCGGGCACGCCGGGCGCCGAAATCCACAGCGCCGTCGCACCGAAGCAGGGCGAGGCTGTTATCCTGAAGCATCGGCCTAACAGCTTTCACAACACCTCGCTGCACCAGGACCTGAAGACAGCGGGTGTCACCGACGTCGTTATCTGCGGCGCCATGAGCCAGATGTGCATCGACGCCACGGCCCGGGCCGCCGCCGATTTCGGGTTCGGGGTCATGGTCGTGGAAGATGCCTGCGGCGCAAAGGAACAGACATTCCGGGAGCAGGCGGTGGCGGCACCTCAGGTCCATGCGGCCTTCATGGCCGCTTTGAACGGCAGCTACGCGCGGGTTCTCTCCACCGAGCCCTTTCTCGCTGAGAGCGAGTAGGGCCATTCCGGTGAACCCGCAAGCCGAGAATCGGATAGTTCCCGATCTCAAAACCTCTTTGGGAACCATCATGAACACCTTATAGTCTCGTCCGCGCGCCACACCGTTATCGGTAACACCGCGGCCGCAAGGCGCCTACAGAGCGCCGGTTCAAAACAAGGAGGAGGAAAGAATGCGACTTCCTACAGCGATCGTCGTTGCTGCGCTGGCCATCGGTGCCGGCAATCAGGCCGTGGCCGATACCTCGGACAAGCGTATCGCGCTTTCGAACAACTACGCCGGAAACTCATGGCGCCAGGCAATGCTGCGCAGTTGGGACAAGGTGACAAGTCAGGCCGTGGACCAGGGCGTGGTGGCTGCTGCCGACCCTTTCACCACGGCTGAGAACCAGGTGACCGAACAGGCCGCGCAGATCCAGAACCTCATCCTTCAGGGTTACGACGCCATCGTCATCAACGCCGCTTCGCCCGAAGGCCTGAACGGGGCCGTCAAGGAAGCCTGCGACGCCGGGGTGACCGTCGTGTCCTTCGACGGCGTGGTGACCGAGCCCTGCGCCTGGCGTATCGCCGTGGATTTCAAGCAAATGGGCAAGGACGAGGTGCTCTACCTTGCGGACAAGCTGCCTGACGGCGGCAATCTGCTGGAGATTCGCGGCCTCGCCGGTGTCTTCGTCGACGACGAGATTTCGGCCGGCATTCATGAAGGTGTCGCAGAAACCGGGAAATTCAAAATCGTCGGCTCCGTCCACGGCAACTGGGCACAGGACGTTTCGCAGAAAGCCGTTGCCGGCATCCTGCCAAGCCTGCCGGAAATCGCGGCGGTGGTGACCCAGGGCGGCGACGGCTACGGCGCTGCACAGGCCTTCAAGGCGGCCGGGCGGCCAACGCCGGTGATCGTCATGGGCAACCGTCACGACGAACTGACCTGGTGGAAGGAACAGAAGGACGCCAGCGGCTACGAGACCATGTCGGTTTCCATCGCACCGGGTGTCTCGACGCTGGCCTTTTGGGTCGCTCAGCAGGTTCTCGACGGTCAGGACGTGCCGAAAGATCTCGTCGTGCCGTTCCTGCGTATCGACCAGGGTAATCTCGAAGCAAATCTCGCCAATACTGAGGCCGGCGGCGTCGCCAATGTCGAGTATTCGCTTGAAGATGCCAAGGCGGTGATCGCGGCAGCCGGGGGCTGAGCGCGCAGACGCGCTGCGCTTATCGGTCAGATATGGGTGTCTCTTCAGGTACGGCTGCGGAACTGGACGGCGTCGACAAGAGCTTCGGCGCCGTTCAGGCGCTTGCCGGTGTCAGTCTGACTCTGCAGCGCGGCGAATGTCTGGGCCTTGTCGGACACAACGGCGCCGGCAAATCCACGCTGATGAACGTGCTGGCCGGGGTGCTGGCCCCCGATGCCGGGCAGATTGCCATTGACGGCAATGACCTGACCGGGCGTTTCGGCGCGGCGGCGGCGCATCGGGCGGGCGTACGCTGCGTTTTTCAGGAACTCTCGCTCTGCCCCAACCTGACCGTTGCGGAGAATGCCCGGATCATCCATCCGGCGATCCGTGGCATCGGCTGGCGACGTCGGGCCCGCGATCTGATCGTCGGCCAGCTCGACAAGGTCTTTCCCGGCCACGGGATTCATCCCGATGCGCTGGTCGGCGATCTGTCCATCGCGCGGCGGCAGATGGTGGAGATTGCACGGGCTTTTTCCGTAACCGAAGCGCCGGCCAAGGTGGTGATCCTCGACGAACCGACGTCGTCGCTCGACACCATCGTCGCCGGACAGTTGCTCGACTTCGTCCGGCAGTACGTTTCCGGGGGCGGCGCCTGTGTCCTCATCTCTCACCTGCTGGGCGAGATCCTTTCCAGCGCCGACCGGATCGCGGTGATGCGCGATGGCGGTGTGGTGGCTCTGGACAGCGCCGAGGCGTTCGACCGTACGTCCCTAGTGGCGGCGATGGGCAGTGTCGCGGAAGAGCAAACGGCAGGTGCTAGCGCTTCGAAACGCGACAGCGGAACGGCGGTCGTTCGCGCGCGGCCGAAGGCCCAGGCCGACGCGATGGAACTGACGGCTCATCGCGGAGAAGTCGTCGGATTGGCCGGACTCAGCGGGCATGGCCAGACCGATCTGATCGTGCAGGTTTTCGAAGGCTCGGGCGGCGCCGAGGTATCGGGGGATGTTGCGATGGTGGCCGGCGACCGGCAGAGCGACGGCGTCTTCCCGCTTTGGTCAATTGCGGAGAACATATCGATCGGCTCCTTGCGGCGGTTTCTTTCCGGCCCTTTGCTCGACCGCAGCGAAGAAAAAGCCTTCGCCGAGGGCTGGCGCAGCAAGATCGGCATTCGCACCCCCGATGTGGACGCGCCGATCCTGTCGCTTTCCGGCGGGAACCAGCAGAAAGCACTCTTCGCCAGGGCCTTGGGCTCAACAGCGGAGATCGTGGTCATGGACGATCCCATGCGCGGCGTCGACATCGGCACCAAGCAGGAAGTCTACGCCATGATCCGCGACGAGGCCGCCAAGGGCCGCACGTTCCTTTGGTACACGACGGAGATGGATGAGTTGCGCAACTGCGATCACGTCTACGTATTCCGCGACGGCATCATCGCTGCCGATCTGACGCGCGGCGAAATGACCGAGGAAAAAGTGCTCCACTCGTCTTTCCGGGCAGACGCATGATCAAACGGTTCCTGACGCCCCGGGCCATGCGGGGTGCGCTGCCCATCGCGGCGCTGATTGTGATCCTGGTTGCGATCTTCTGGCTGCAGCCGCGCACCATGAGCTATTTCGGGCTCAATCTGCTGCTCAACCTGGCGATTCCCATTGCGCTGGCGACCATCGCCCAGATGTTCATCCTCTGCGTCAACGACCTGGACCTCTCCATCGGCGCCTTCGTCAGCCTCGTCGCCTGCATCACCGCGACCTGGCTCAACGACTCCCCGCTTCTGGGGGCGCTGGCCCTGGCCGGGCTGGTTCTCGTCTACGCCGGTGTCGGCGCCTTGATCCATCTGCGCAACCTGCCGTCCATTGTCGTGACCCTCGGCATGTCCTTCGTCTGGCTCGGCCTTGCGGTTCTGGTGCTGCCGACGCCGGGCGGCAAGGCGCCGGAATGGATCCGGGCCCTGATGACCTTGAAGCCCGCCTATGTGCCTTTCCCGGTCATCGCCTCCGTGGTGATCGCCGGCGTCGTGCATCTGGGCCTCATGCGCTCGGCCTATGGGGCGGTGCTGCGCGGGGCGGGCGGCAATCCGAAGTCGTTGGAGCGGGCGGGCTGGTCGATCCTGAAGATCAAGATGACCATGTTCGCGCTTGCCGGGTTTTTCGGCGTTCTCTCGGGCATGGCCCTGGTGGGCCTGACCACCTCGGCGGACGCCAACATTGCCCTACGCTACACGCTGCTTGCGATCGCCGGCGTGATCCTCGGCGGCGGCGAGTTCGTGGGCGGACGGGTTTCGCCGGTCGGAGCCGTGGTCGGTGCCATCGTCCTGACCTTGGCAGGTTCCTTCCTCTCCTTTCTCCGCCTCAATCCGGACTGGCAGATCGGCGCGCAGGGCGCGATCCTCATCATTGTGCTGGCGCTGCGTGTCCTGATCTCGCGGATGGAGGTGCGGTCGTGAACACACTCTCCCGCATCGGACGGCAGCCCTGGCTCTGGGCCTGGATCGCAGCCCTTGCCGTGTGGCTGGCCACGGCGGTCTTCACCGGCGGCCAGGGCGCGGCGCAGGTGATGAGCGCCGCCACGACCTTCGGCGCTTTCTTCGTCATCGTCGCCCTGGGCCAGATGTTCGTCATCACCCTGGGCCCCGGCAACGTCGATCTTTCGATCCCGGCAACCATGACCCTCGCCGGGACCGTGGCCATGAAGGTGATGGACGGCGCCAATGCCATGATCCCGGTTGGGTTCCTTCTGGCCGTCGCCATCGGGCTGGGTGTCGGCGCGATCAACTACGGCCTTATCCGCTTTCTCAGGATCCCGCCAATCATCGCAACCCTGTCGTCCAGTTTCATCTTCCAGTCCGCCGCGATCTGGTACAACCGCGGCCTGCGCATCAAACCGCCCGAGATGCTTGCCGATTTTACGACGGCGAAGATCGTTGGGGTTCCGGTCCTGGCCGTGGCCGTCGTCCTGCTGGCTGTGATCATGCACTTCGTCCTGGTGCGGACGGTCTACGGCCGCGGCGTCATCGCCATCGGGCAGAACCAGCGCGCCGCCCATCTGGCCGGCGTGCCGGTCGAGCGGACCCGCGCCATCACCTATGTGAACTGCGCCGTCTTCGCGGCCTGCTGCGGCTACTTCCTCGGCGCCTTTTCAGGCGGAGCCGCGCTTAACATGGGCGAAGAGTATCTCCTCTCCTCCATCGCGGTCGTGGTGATCGGCGGCACTTCGGTCGCCGGCGGCTACGCCAATGTGCCCGGCCTCTGGGGCGCGGCCCTGTTCCTGTTTCTGCTGGTCACGATGCTGAACACTTTCGGCGCCGGCGCAGGCGTGCGGCTTGTGTTGACCGGGCTCATCATCATCGCGGTCATCGTCGCCGCAAGCGGCGGACGCAAGCGCGACGGCTGAGGCGAAAGGCCTTACTTCGCCTCCTAAGCCGCGCCGGCCTCGTCCTTCGGCGGGAAGGTTGGTGGCAGGGATTTCAGACGTTTGGCCTCGTCCATGATCGGCACCAGATCGCTGCTCACCAGGTCGTAGAGCTGCCGGGCCGAGTCGATGACGTAGTAGACGGTCTGGAAGATATCGATGCGGTAGGGCGTGCGGAACACGGTGAGCGCATCGAAGGGCCGGCGTTCCGGTTTCTCGCTCTCCACCGAATAGGGCGCCTCGCCCGCCGAAGAGGCGATCCCGGCGCCATAGATGCGCATCCCCTCTTCCGTGCGGATCAGGCCGAACTCCACGGTGAACCAGAACAGGCGCTGCATCATCCAGATGTAGGACTTGTCGAGCTGCAAGGCCTTCTCGCCGTACTTCTGCAGGAAATCGGCGTAGGTCGGCAGGGTCAGCATCGGGCAGTGGCCGAAAATCTCGTGAAAGACATCCGGCTCCTGCAGGTAGTCGAACTCCTCACGGCGGCGGATAAAGGTGGCGGCGGGAAACTTGCGCTCGGACAGGAGCGTGAAAAACTTTTTGGGCGAAATCAGCGCCGGCACCGGCTCCACCCCGAAACCGCTGATCTCGTTCAGGCGTGCATTCACGTCCTTCAACTGCGGCACCCGGTCGTCCGGCAGCTCGAGCGCATTCAGCCCGTTGAGGTATTCGTCGCAGACCCGGCCCGGCAACAGCGCTTTCTGGCGGGCGTAAAGATCGCGCCAGACGGCGTTCTCCTCGTCGCTGTAGGAAATGATCCCCCTGCTGTTCGGGATCTTCGATTCGTAACTGGTCGACTTTGCCATGATCCTTCCTCCTTCCCGCTTCGGGAAGCGCGATCAACGTTTGGGGGCACCGACCTCGGCCATCAGCTTGACAGCACCCTCCTTACCCAAGCGTTAACCCTGATATGGGTGCTGCGCGATAACTGCGCTAGCCCTCGGCCTTCAGGACGCCGCGGCGGATCTGGTCTTCCTCGATGGAATCGAACAGCGCCTGGAAATTGCCCTCGCCGAAACCTTCGTCGCCCTTGCGCTGAATCAGTTCGAAGAACACCGGGCCGATGACGTTCTTGGTGAAGATCTGCAGCAACCGCCCGCCATCTTCGGTCGGCGCGCCGTCGATCAGGATCTTGTTTGCCGCCAGGCGCTCAAGGTCTTCACCGTGACCGGGCAGCCGCCCATCGACCTGCTCGTAATAGGTATCCGGCACGCCGGACTGGAACTCGACACCCTTGGCGTTCAGCGTCTCAACGGAATCATAGATGTCGTCGGTGCCCAGGGCGATGTGTTGAATGCCTTCGCCCTTGTACTCTTCGAGGTACTCGGCGATCTGCGACTTGTCGTCGGAACTCTCGTTGATCGGAATGCGGATCTTGCCGCAGGGGCTGGTCATGGCCTTGGATTTCAGGCCGGTCAGCTTGCCCTCGATATCGAAGTAGCGGATTTCCCGGAAATTGAAGAGCCGCTCGTAGAAATCAGCCCATTCCTTCATGCGGCCGCGGTAGACATTGTGGGTCAGGTGATCGATGTAGGTGAGACCGGCGCCCGGCGGATGCTGGTCGACACCGGGGATCGGCTTGAAGTCGACGTCGTAGATAGAGCCGTTGTCGGCGTAACGGTCCACCAGATAAATCAGCGAGTCGCCGATGCCCTTGATGGCGGGGATGTTCAGTTCCATCGGCCCGGCGTTCGACTCGACCACCCAGGCGCCCAGTTCCTCGGCCCGCTTGCAAGCCGCCGCCGCATCCTTCACCCGAAAGGCGATGGCACAGACCGAGGGACCGTGCAGCAGCGTGAAGGCCTGCGGGAAACCCTGCCCCTCCGCATTCAGGATAAAGTTCACATCACCCTGACGGTAAAGCGTCACCGCCTTCGAGCGGTGCTTGGCGATGGCCGTAAAGCCCATGGTTTCGAAGAGACGCCCCAACGCCTCCGGTTCCGGCGAGGTGAATTCGATGAACTCGAAACCATCGGTCTGCATCGGATTGTCCCAATGGTCGGCCATGGCAGCGTCCTTTCTCCTCTGATCGTGTGTTCCCGAGCGCCCGGCTTCGCCTGTGTGGAAGCGGCGCAACAGATGTCGCCTTGTTGCTGACAGCCTTAGACCGTCAAGTTGCAACCATCAATATAGGCCGGAATCCATCGCGCTGTTCGTTCATTCCTTGCTGCTATGCAGCAAAACGTGCCGCTTCGACTCGCCCCCTTGGCAAATCTTTCGCCTGCCCCGAAGAGAACGTTGCGATATGATCTCGAGCGGTTTGGGATTCGCCCGATCCTTGCTTTCTTCAGTCGCCGGCAGCCTCTTAAATTGTTATTTAGGTCAGTATCTATTACCTTTTTATGAGAGATCAGAAATCTCACTGCGCCGTAACAGCAAGCAGGACCCGTGACTATGGCTTTGCAGGCGGTTTCCCTAGACGACAAATACGCCCTTGAACGGGGCCGGGTCTTCCTGACCGGCACCCAGGCGCTGGTGCGCCTGCCGATGATGCAGCGCCAGCGCGATCTCGCCGCAGGGCTCAACACCGCGGGCTTCGTCACCGGTTATCGCGGCTCGCCCCTGGGCGGTGTCGATCAGCAGATGGGACGCGCGGCGCAATTCCTGAAGAAACATCACATCCACTTCCAGGCCGGTGTGAACGAAGACCTGGCAGCCACCGCGGTCTGGGGCAGCCAGCAGGGCGACCTTTTCGGCGACAGCAATTACGACGGCGTTTTTTCCATGTGGTACGCCAAGGGCCCGGGTGTCGACCGCTCCGGCGACGTGCTGCGCCACGGCAACATGGCCGGCGCCAGCCGCAACGGCGGCGTTCTGCTGCTGGCCGGCGACGACCACACCGCCAAATCCTCGACCACCGCGCATCAGTGCGAATACACCTTCATGGACCTGATGATCCCGGTGCTCAACCCGGCGGGGGTTCAGGAGTTTCTCGATCTCGGCCTCTACGGCTGGGCGATGAGCCGTTTTTCCGGCTGCTGGATCGGCTTCAAGACCATCGGCGAGACCGTCGACTCCTCTGCCAGTGTCTCGATCGACCCGGCGCGCAACCAGATCATCCTGCCGGAAGACTTCGAGGAAACGCCGGGCGGCCTGCATGTGCGCTGGCCGGACACGCCGCTGGAACAGGAAGAACGCCTGCACCGCCACAAGATCTACGCCGCCCTCGCCTTTGCCCGCGCCAACAAACTGGACAAGACGGTGCTTGGCGCCGAGAAACCGCGCTTCGGTATCGTCACCGCCGGCAAGGCCTATCTCGACGTACGCCAGGCCCTCGACGATCTGGGCATCGACGAAGCCCGCGCCCGGGAAATCGGTCTGGCGGTCTACAAGGTCGGCATGTCCTGGCCGCTGGAACGCGAAGGCATCCGCCAGTTCGCCGAAGGCCTGGAAGAAATCCTGGTGGTCGAGGAAAAGCGCGCCATCATCGAAAACCAGGTAAAGGAACAGCTCTATAACTGGCGCGCCGACGTGCGCCCGCGCATCGTCGGCAAGTTCGATGAAAACGGCGACTGGATTCTGCCCTCCATCGGTGAACTGACCCCGGCGCGCATCGCCCGTGCCATCGCCAAGCGCATCGCGCGCTTTCATTCCAGCGAGGACATTGACCAACGCCTGCGATTCCTGGCGGAAAAGGAAGAGGCGCTGAGCGCCGAGCAGACGCCGATGACCCGGGTTCCCTATTTCTGTTCGGGCTGCCCGCACAACTCCTCCACGAAAGTTCCCGAAGGCAGCCGTGCCCTTGCCGGGATCGGCTGTCACTACATGGTGCAGTGGATGGACCGGAACACCGACACCTTCAGCCAGATGGGCGGCGAGGGCGTCGCCTGGGTCGGCCAGGCCCCCTTCTCCAAGACCAAGCACGTCTTCGTCAATCTGGGCGACGGCACCTACTTCCATTCGGGGATTCTGGCGATCCGCGCCGCCGTCGGCGCCGGGGTGAACATCACCTACAAGATCCTCTACAACGATGCGGTGGCCATGACCGGCGGGCAGTCGGTCGACGGTCCTCTCGATCCGGCCATGATCACCCGTCAGGTCGCCGCCGAAGGCGTGCGCCGTATCGTGGTGGTGACCGACGAGCCTGAAAAGTATCCCCTGGGCACCAACTGGGCCGAGGGCGTGACCGTCGAGCATCGCGAGCGTCTCGATGCAATCCAGAAGGATCTGCGCGAGATCGAAGGCGTTACCGTGCTGCTCTACGATCAGACCTGCGCGGCGGAAAAGCGCCGGCGCCGCAAGCGCGGCCTCTTCCCCGATCCGCCCAAGCGCGCCTTCATCAACGATCTGGTCTGCGAGGGCTGCGGCGACTGTTCGGTAAAATCCAACTGCGTTTCCGTGGTGCCGGTGGAAACCGAATTCGGGCGCAAGCGCGCCATCGACCAATCGTCCTGCAACAAGGACTTTTCCTGCGTGAACGGCTTCTGCCCCAGCTTCGTGACGGTGCATGGCGGCGCCATCCGCAAGATGAAGCCGCTGTCGCAGAAGCCGAGCCCGGCGGCGGATACCTGGGACGACCTGCCGGCACCTGTTGTGCCGAGCCTCGACGCACCTTACGGCATCGTGGTCACCGGGGTCGGCGGTACCGGCGTGGTGACCATCGGTGCGCTGCTCGGCATGGCTGCCCATCTGGAGGGGCGCGGCTGCTCCCTGCTCGACATGGCAGGGCTGGCGCAAAAAGGCGGCGCCGTGGTCAGCCACATCCGCCTCGCCCCCAAGCCGGAAGACATTCATGCCGTGCGCATCTCCGCCGGCGGCGCCAAGCTGATACTCGGCTGCGACCTCGTGGTCGCCAGCGGCTTCGAGGCCTTGTCCAAAATCACCCCGGGCGATACCCATGCGGTGATCAACAGCCACCAGGTGATGACCGGGGAATTCACCCGCAATCCCGACCTGGCGTTCCCGGGCGGCGAACTGCAGCGCCTCATCGCCGAAGCCAGCGGCCCCGGCAAGGCCGACTTCATTGATGCCACGCGCATCGCCACCGCCCTGCTTGGCGATTCCATCGCCACCAACCTCTTCATGTTGGGTTTTGCCTGGCAGAAGGGCCTGGTGCCGCTGAGCGAAGAGGCCATCAACAAGGCCATCGAACTGAACGGCGTGGCGGTCGAAGCCAACAAGCGCGCTTTCCGCTGGGGGCGGCGGGGCGCCCACGATCTGGCGAGGGTGGAAAAGGCCATTGCGCCCAAGGCCGAACCGCAGAGCCATCACCTCTCCCAGGACCTGGACGAGCTGATCTCCCGGCGCGCCGACTTCCTGACCGGCTATCAGAACGCCGCCTATGCAGAGCGCTACAAGAAACTGGTGACGCGCCTGCGCCAGGCGGAAAAGGAAAAGGCTCCGGGCTTTTCGGGCCTCGCCGAGGCCGTCGCCCGCTATTACTTCAAGCTGCTGGCGGTGAAGGACGAATACGAAGTGGCGCGGCTCTACAGCGGCCCGGAGTTCCGTCAGAAGCTGAACGAGCAGTTCGAGGGCGACTTCAAACTTTCCTTCCATCTCGCCCCGCCGCTGATCGCCAAGCGCAATCCCGACAACGGCGAACTGCAAAAGCAGGAGTTCGGCGCCTGGATGCTGCCGGCCTTCCGCCTGCTGTCCAAGCTGAAGGGCCTGCGCGGCACGGCCCTCGACATCTTCGGCTACAGCGCCGAGCGCAAGATGGAACAGGCGCTGATCCGGGACTATGAAATGGTCATGGAAGAGGTCGCTGGGAAGCTTTCCGCCGACAGCCACGCCATCGCCGTGGAACTGGCCTCGATCCCGGAGAAGATCCGGGGCTACGGCCACGTGAAGGAAGCCCATGTAAAAACCGCCAAGGCTTGCGAAGGCGACCTGCTGGAGGCCCTGCGCAACCCGGCGCAACGCCAGACAGCAGCCGAGTAGCGAGACAAGCCCCCTCACCCTCCCGCTGACGCGGGCCCCTCCCTCTCCCACAAGGGGAGAAGGATTACCGGTGCGATCCCATTTTTTGGTTCCCCCTCTCCCCTTGTGGGAGAGGGTCGGGGTGAGGGGAGCTTTTTGTTTCTCTAAGTCAGGCGCCAGTAGGTCCCCGCGTCGTTCTGACGGCGCTCGTTGTCTGTCAGGAAATCCTCGTCAAGCTTACCGCCCAGCACATCGATCAGGTCTTTGCGGACCCGCCGGTTGTTGCGGAAGTACTGATGCCCCGTCGGGTCGGCGGTCCAGGCGTTGGCGCCCTTGGCCTCCCAGATGATCCGCGGCGAGACGTTGACGACGGAAACCTTTGCCGAGAGCTTGACATCCTCCGTCGGGCAGGGGCCGCTGCGGCCCAGGCGATCGGGATTGCCCATGGCAAAGTCACTGGCCTTCAGGGCCGCGTCCTGGTGGTTGTAGTAGACCGTCAGGCGGCGGCAGCCGCGCAGCAGCGGTGCGATCTTGTGGGTCGACTGCAGGGTGTCGTCATCCTCGTCGGCGGCCGCCAGGATGACCTCTTCGAAGAGCGGCGGAAGGTTGTTGCCGACGAAGGTGCGCATGGACTGCACGGCGCCGCGGATGGCCCAGTTGCCCATGGAGTGGCAGAGCAGATGAATGCGGCCGTCGCAGCGCTCGTCGCGCGCCGTGTTGCGGATGAAGTCCGTGGCTTTCAGGATCGCCCGGCCCAAGGCCGCGCCTGACGCCTCGGCCCGCTTGCGGTCGTCGGCATAGGTGCGCCGCGAAACCCCCGCCCCTGCGGAAGGCCAGGTGAAGAACAGCATGGTCATGTCCTTGCCGCCGGCGGCCAACCATTGCTGCAGTTGAACCGCACGGCCCGCCGCCTCGCGGAACTTGTGATCGTAGCCATGCACGAAGATCAGGGCGTCCCCCTTCTTCTTCATCTCCTGGCGCACTTCGTCGAAGATCGCCGCACTGCCAAGTTTCGAGCGGGCCGCATCTTCCCGGTCCAAGCGTTCCGGCGCTAGGGAAATCTTTCCCGACTGAACGAAGGAACCGAGATCCTTCTTGTAGAGATCTTTGCCGGCGAAACTCACCTTACCGAACCGCAGTTCATCGAGATTCGGGTGAAAGTCTTCACCAATCTCCGGCTTGGCGCCACCGCTCACCTTGCGGTTGGTCGCGAAGTAGACATTCACAGCCATGTCATTTTTCCCCTGCTTTCCTTCGTCACCCCGAACCCTTTAAGGCCCGGAGAACTCTCTCTCCCGCGCCAAATTAGCAGCCTTACCGGGCCGACGGCAGGGAACCGAAGAGGTAATGCCAAGGGAGAGGGGGGTGGGTATTTCCGCGATACGGGTATTCAGCGGATGAACCCTACCGCCGCTTGCGATATCGTCCCTCGGCAATCAGCAGAAAGCAGACCCATGACAGAAGAAATTGTCTTTTACACCAATCCGCAATCACGCGGCCGCATCGCCCGTTGGATGCTTGAGGAGGTGGCGGCGCCCTATCGGACCGAGGTCATCGAATACGGCGCGATGATGAAAAGCCCGGACTATCTGGCGATCAATCCCATGGGCAAGGTGCCCGCCATACGTCATGGAGACAATCTCGTCACCGAATGCGCAGCCATCTGCGCCTATCTGGCCGATGCTTTTCCCGACGCCGGACTGGCGCCGCCGCTCGACAAGCGCGGCAGCTACTACCGCTGGCTGTTCTTCGCCGCCGGGCCGATCGAATCAGCCGTGACACACCACTATCTGGGCTTCGATCCGGAAGGCGAGCAGCAGGCAATGGTCGGCTACGGCACTTTCGCAACGGTGATGGACACCCTTGAGAAAGCGCTCGCCGGCGGCGGTTACATCGCCGGGGCAAGCTTCACGGCGGCCGATGTTTACCTGGGATCGCAGATCAATTGGGGTCTGCAGTTCGGCACCATGGAGACGCGGCCCGGCTTTGCCGACTATGTCGCACGGCTCACCGATCGTCCCGCCTACCAGCGCGCGGCCGAATTGGACGATGCCGCCCTTCCCGCCGGGGAATGACGCCCGCCACCGAGACAGATCATTGATGAAAAAAGGCCCGGACTCAAAAAATGAGTCCGGGCCGTCAGGCTACGGTTTACACCTAGCTAGGCATGTAGCTCCTGCGTGATCCTGGTGCCGTCAGGCGCCACCTTCCGTTCGCCCAAAGGCGCAGCGGATGGATCTGTCGACAGCGATTTCAACAGGCCCCAGGTCATCGCCAGAAGGACGAAGGAAATCGGGAAGGCCGCCGCGATGGAGGCGGTCTGCAGGGCCCCCAGGCCGCCGGCAAGCAACAGCACGGCAGCCACGAGGCCTTCGCCCATACCCCAGATGATCCGGAACACCTTCGGCGGATCATCGTCGCCCATCGACAGCATGGTCGTAATCACCAGCGTTCCGGAATCGGAGGAGGTGATGAACCAGGAGGCCAGCAGGAAGGTCGCCAAGGCCGACAACGGCCAGGTCAACCAACTGAGATCACCGGCCCATGAGGTCGCGCCGAGATTGGCGATGGTGCCATAGAGCGCGTTGGGCAGGTTCCAGGCCCTGACCGTCTCGATGATCCCCGCCCCGCCGGCGGCACCGGGTCCGCCGACCGCATTCAGCTCTTGCCAGATGGCATTGCCGCCGAACATGCAGAGCCAGAAGAAGGCGATGGTCGTCGGTACGAACATCACACCGACCATGAACTCACGGATCGTTCGGCCCCGCGAGATCCGGGCGATGAACATGCCGACAAAGGGCGCCCAGGAAATCCACCAACCCCAATAGAAGATGGTCCAGCCGCCTTGCCAGGCGGCGTTGCCCGGCTCGTTTGCAGTCCAAAAGCCCATGGGCACCACATTCCAGATGTAGTCGCCGATGGAGGTGATGAAGAAGCTCATCAGCCATTGAAAAGGCCCGAAGACAACAAAAGCCCCGAGCAGCAGGACCGACAACCAGATGTTCCATTCGGAGATGATGCGGATGCCGTTGCCCACGCCGGACACCGCCGAAAGGGTGGCGATGACCGAGATCACCAGAATCAGCACCAGCTTGGTAGTGATGCCGGGGTCGATACCGAACAGCACATTCAGCCCTGTCGCCATCTGACTGACGCCGAGGCCGAGAGAGGTTGCGACGCCGAAGACCGTCCCGAAAACCGCCAGCAGATCGACGGCATGGCCGATGGGGCCATAGATGCGCTCGCCGATCAGCGGATAGAGCGAGGAGCGGAAGGTGAGCGGCAGCTTCTTGCGAAAGCCGAAGTAGGCGAGGCAGAGGCCGACGATCACATAAACCGCCCAGCCGTGGAAGCCCCAGTGGAAATAGGTGACGCGCATCGCATCGACGCCGCGTTGGATCGTCATCTCCGCATGGCCGTTCAAGTCGGCATGCGGGTTGTTCGGATAGCCGAAGGCACCGGAGTTATCGAAATAGAAAATCGGCTCCGCGACACCGAAGAACAGGATGCCGATTCCGACACCGGCCGAGAACAACATGGCGAACCAGGAGAAGTAGCTGAACTCCGGCTTGCTGTCGTCGTCTCCCAGCTTGATGCTGCCCCACTTGGAGCACATCAGGTAAACGCAGATGAAGAAAAGCACCGTCAGCGTGGTGATATAGTACCAGCTGAGACCGCTTTCGATCCAACCGCGCACCGCACTGTAGACGCTGCCCGCAAGTTCAACGTTCAAAACCGTAAAGATGACAAATGCGGCGACCATACCCTTCGCCGCCAATCCCATGCCTGGATGCAGCCCCGTAAAGAAACCGGTTTTTGCAACCAGATGGGAATTCGGATTCGAATCTGACATTCCTTATCCTCCCAGCCTTTTCATGTTTTTGGGCTTCTGCTGAAGCCGCTGTTAATGCGCTTCTCTGGGCGCTTCCATTATTTCCGCGGCGCTTGGCGCTAGTGCCGCTGCCCGACGAATCGACCGACGCCTCCTGGGGTATCCAGCGTGGAGTGCCTGCGTTGATAACGCAACAGATTCTCTGAGATCTCTGCACCAGGGGTTGAGCTGCGTCGCGTTTTCAGATCGACATGGATCAACAGATGCTCGCCGGTTGCGGCCAAACGGCGGTTTTCGCTTTCCATTTGATGAAAGAGGTGCAGTTTCCGCCCGTCGCCGCCGATTACCCGCGTCCGAACCCTGAGGTCTTCCCCGGCTTTCACTTCGTCCAGGTGGCGCAGATGGCTTTCAACAGTGAAGTAGCTGCTGCCTTTGTCGATATAGTCGGCATCAGCACCAATCAGCGCCATGAAGCGGTCGCTGGCCTGAGCAAAGACCTCCAGATAGTGCGCCTCGTTCATATGGCCGTTGTAGTCAGTCCAGCTGTAGGGCACACGACGCTCGACGGTGATCGCATCTTCGGCCTCCGCTTCGGCCGGATCCGGCAGCGTCTCCTCATGCGTGGCGAGCGTCTCCCCTGCGCCCCAGGCGTTGTTTTTCAAGGCCCGCAGGATGGCGACGAGGTTGTCGTCACGCAGGCGCTCCAGCCGTCGCAGATCATGATGACCGGACTGCGCGTCCGACTGCTCGGCGATGCGCGCCACCAGGTCATCTGTCAGCTCCGGCACGTCCATGAGCTTCGTCCAGGGCCATTTCAGGGCCGGGCCGAACTGCTTCATAAAGTGGGCCATGCCCCCTTCCCCGCCGGCGATGCGATAGGTCTCGAAGAGGCCCATCTGCGCCCAGCGCAGGCCGAAGCCGAAACGGATCGCGTCGTCGATCTCCTGCGTTGTTGCGACGTCGTCCTTCACCAGCCAGAGCGCTTCACGCCACACCGCTTCCAGCAGCCGGTCGGCGATATGGGCGTCGATCTCCCGGCGCACCACCAAGGGCTTCATACCGATCTGTCGGAGGATGGCCGTGCAACGCTCCCGCAATTCCTGTGTATTGGCGTCGGAGGGCACGACCTCGACCAGCGGCAGCAGATAAACCGGGTTGAAGGGGTGGCAGACCAGAATCTGCTCGGGACGCTGCGCCGCCGCCTGCAGTTCCGACGGTTTGAACCCGGAAGTCGAAGAAGCGATCACCGCAGAAGGCTCGATCGCCGCCTGGATCTCCGACAACACCCGTTGCTTCAAGTCGAGACGCTCGGGAACGCTTTCCTGCACCCAGGCGGCCGCGGACACGGCTTCGCCGAGAGAGGTGCAGAAGCGGAGGCTGCCCTCTTCCGGTAAAGCCCGGTCATAGAGCCCCGGCAGGCTGCGGCGCGCATTGGCGATGACTTCGGTGACCTTGCGCTCGGCCTCGGCGTCGGGATCAAAAACCGCGACGTCCCAACCGTTCAGCAGGAAGCGCGCGGCCCAGCCGCCGCCGATCACGCCACCGCCGACAATGGCCGCCTTCATCGTGGCGCCCGCTTGGTCAGGCCGAGGCGCGCACGCACCGCCGCGGCGTCCAAAACCGTCGCGCCGAGCGCTTCGACGATGGAAACCGCCCGCTCGACAAGCTGCGCGTTGGTGGCCAGGACACCCCGGTCCAGAAAGAGATTGTCTTCCAGGCCGACCCTTACGTTGCCGCCTGCCAGAACCGCCGCCGCCACATAAGGCATCTGGTGACGCCCCAGGCTGAAGGCGGACCAAGTCCAATCCGGCGGCAGGTTGTTGACCATGGCCAGGAGCGTGTTCAGGTCATTGGGCGCGCCCCAGGGAACGCCCATGCAGAACTGCACCAGCGCCGGCCCTTCGAGCACGCCCTCTTCCACAAGCTGCTTGGCAAACCAGAGATGCCCCGTGTCGAAGGCTTCGATCTCCGGCCGCACGCCCAAGTCCGTCATCATCCGCCCCATGGCGCGCAGCATGCCCGGCGTGTTGGTCATGACGTAGTCGTTCTCGGCGAAATTCATGGTGCCGCAGTCGAGGGTACAGATTTCGGGCAGGCAGTCGGCGATGGGCGCCATGCGCTCCGTCGCACCCGCCATATCGGTGCCCTCGGCCAAGGGCAGCGGCTTTTCGGGGCCGCCGAAGACAAGGTCGCCGCCCATGCCCGCGGTCAGGTTCAAGACCACATCGGTCTCCGAATCGCGGATACGCTCCGTCACCTCGCGATAGAGCGCCGGGTCGCGGGAGGGCGCGCCGCTCTGCGGATCGCGGACATGGCAATGCACCACCGCCGCCCCCGCCCGGGCCGCGGCAAGCGCGCTTTCGGCAATCTCCGCAGGGGAGCGCGGCACATGGGGACTGCGCTCCTGAGTCTGGCCGGAGCCGGTGACGGCGCAGGTAATGAAGACTTCGCGGTTGATCTGCAGTGTCATGCCGCCCCCTCAGCCGGAAACGGCGGCCTCAGGCGGGCCGCGTCCCCCAACTCAAGACTAGGCGCTGAGGACCGGTGATTTTTTGCTTATTCTGCCTTATATTTTGCTAATGCGGCCAAACCAGCCACATCAAATTCTGGTCCTGCTGTTCGACGGCTTCTCCAACATGGTGCTCGCCTCGGCGGTAGAACCCCTGCGGGCAGCCCGCGATCTCGCACCGCAGGCGCCCTTCACCTGGCGACTCGCAAGCCTCGACGGCGCAGCGGTGCGCAGCTCCAGCGGACTCAGCATTCACCCTGAACTCGCCCTGGCGGAAGCCGAGTCCTTCGACAGCCTGCTGGTGATCTGCGGCTATGGCGTGCGCAAACTGGCCCGAAAGCCGGTTCTCGCCGCGGTCCGCAAGGCTGCGCGCAAAGCCGGAATGGTCGGCGGCCTGGACATGGGGGCCTGGCTGCTCGCCGAAGCCGGGCTGCTGAACGGTTATCGCGCCACGGTTCACTGGCAGGAACTGACGGCCTTCGAGGAGCGTTTTCTCGACGTCAGGGTCAGCACCGAGCGTTTCGTCCTCGACCGCAACCGGATAACCGCAGGCGGTGCCTCAACCGTCCTGGCTTTGATGCTGAAACTGATCCGGGGGACGGCCGGCGATGCGCTTGCTTTCGACATATCGAACCTCTTTGTCTACGACGTCGAGACCAACTTCAGCCGTGGCCGTGGTGCCCACAACCCCTCATTGATCCGCGTCCCCCAGTTGGAGCGCGCGCTGCTCGCCATGCGCGAGGCCATCGAAGAGCCGCCGGCCATTCGGCAGATCGCGGCGAGCGCAGGCCTCTCAACGCGCAGCCTCGATCGTCTGTTCCACCGCGAACTCGGCCTCTCGCCCGGCCGCTACTATCAGATGATGCGACTCAACCTGGCCCGTTCCCTGGCCGAGGAGACCGCCCTGACGGTCGCCGAGATCGCCGCCAGGACCGGTTTCGTCTCAACCGCAACCCTGTCCCGCGCCTTCTCGCAAAACTTCGGCCACACCATCCGGGACCTGCGGAAACGCAGGCGCCAATGACCGTCTGAAGGTCATAACTTGCTATTGCCGTGCTTCACGCCTATGTACTGCGGGTGAATATTGGCCGGATGACTGGGCCGCTTCGCTTCGTCACTGACGGGCGCGCACGATTCAGACGCTCTCTCCAAATTCAACGAACTGAGAATCGGCTCACGCCTTTTTCGTGTGCCGCGTCTCTTGTGCAACCCTTTAGTGAAAGGAATCCCCCATGATTGCGGGCACCGTGAAGTTCTACAACGAACACAAAGGTTTCGGTTTCATCGAGCCGGAAGACGGCCAGAAGGACGTTTTCGTCCACGCCACCGCGCTGGAGCGCGCCGGTATCGCCGGCCTTCAGGAAGGCCAGAAGGTGAAGTTCGACACGCAGAACGACCCGCGCAGCGGCAAGATCGCCGTCGGCACCATCGAAATCGCCTGACCGATAGCGGTCGCCAGACCGCTTTATCGCAATCGGGCCGCCGCCCGTATCAGCAGGCGGCGGCCCGATGCGGGCTTAGACCGCAGAGCCGAGCCGATTTCAGAAACCTCGATCGCAGCCCCGCAAACCGGGGCGCCGAAACCCCTTGCCGACCGCCCTCTTACCGAGGCGCGGCAATGGACCGCCAGACTTGCGCCCTACGGCAAGCCCAGCCATGGCCGCAGCCTCTTCGAAATCGCCGTCACCGCCCTGCCCTTCGCTGGGCTTTGGATCCTGACCTGGGCCACGGTTCACTACGGCTATTGGGCACTCTCGATCTTCCCCGCCCTACTGGCGGCGGGATTCCTCGTCCGCCTCTTCATGATCCAGCACGACTGCGGCCACGGCGCCTTCTTCCGCCGCCGCCGGATCAACGACTGGACCGGCCGGGCGATATCCGTGCTGACGCTCACACCCTATGACAGCTGGCGTCAGGCTCATGCCGTTCACCACGCCAGCAGCGGCCATCTGGAACGCCGCGGCGTCGGCGACATCGACACCCTGACGGTGCGCGAATACCGCGCGCTCAGCCCTTGGGGCCGCCTGCGCTATCGCCTTTATCGGCATCCCGTCGTGCTGTTCGGCATCGGGCCGGCCTTTGTCTTCGTACTGCAGCACCGCCTGCCGCACAGCGTCACCCGCAATCGAAACCAGGCCTGGTTCAATGCCATGGCGACCAATCTGGCGACCGCCCTTGTCGTTGCCACGGTGATCTGGTTCATCGGCCTGGAAACCTTCCTGATGGTTCAGGTGCCGATCACCCTGCTCGCCGCTTCAATCGGCGTCTGGCTGTTCTACGTACAGCATCAGTTCGAGGGGACTTACTGGGCGGAAAGCCAGAACTGGGACCTGCATGAGGCGGCGCTGAACGGCAGTTCCCACTACGACCTGCCGCCTCCCCTGCGCTGGCTGACCGCCAACATCGGCATGCACCACCTGCATCACCTCAGCAGCCGCATTCCCTACTACCGCCTGCCGCGGGTGCTGCGCGACCACCCCGACTTGAAGAGCGTTGGCCGGGTGACGCTCTGGCAGAGCTTCGGCTGCGTGCGCCTCACCCTCTGGTGCGAAACCACACGCCGCCTGATCTCCTTCCGCGAAGCCCGGGCACAGGGCTAGAAAGCGCCGCGCTTACAGAACTTCGTTCTACCCCGCCGCCTTCGCCAGGGTGACGCCGATCATGCAGTCGCGGGTGACGAGACCGGCCAGGGCCGCTTCGTCCAGATCTTCGCTGCCGGCGGGGCGTTCGGGGATCACCATGTAGCGCAGGTCGGCGGTGGAATCGTGTACCCGGACCTCGACGTCCTCGGGGATCACGGTACCGAATTCCGCCAGCACCTTGCGCGGTTCACGCACCGTGCGGCTGCGGTAGCTGCGCGCCTTGTACCAATCCGGCGGCAGACCGATGAGCTGGCGCGGGTAGCAGGAACAGAGGGTGCAGACGATGACGTTGTGCACGCCGGGGGTATTCTCCACCGCCCGGATCGGGATGCCCCCGGCATCGATGCCCAACTCCTCCGCCGCCGCCAGGACGTCATCCAGCATGCGCTCCTTGAATGCGGGATCGACCCAGGCGCGGGCCACCATCTGGGCGCCGGCGGCCGGGCTCTTGGAATCAATCAGCTCCAGCATCGCCCGCAGCTCGTCGCCGGTGATCACGCCCTTTTCGATCAGCAGTTCGCCGACCGCCTCGGTCATCGCCTGATAGTGGGTGAGCGGCTTGTCTTCGAGATCCGGCTGAAAGGGATGCGGATGCTTGTGATCATGCGGGTGGTCGTGGGTATGGTCTTCAGCCATCAGTTTTTCTCCCCGCTGGCGTCGTCGAGCCAGTTTTCATAGACATCCACCACCGTGCTGTCCTTGGTACTGCCGTCATAGTCCCGCCAGAGATCGGCGGTGTGGAAACTGACGCGGTAGAGCGGCAGCGCCGGTTCGCCACTGCGGCCGTAAGCCAGTTCCTCCGGATTGTGATAGGGACCGAGGATAGCTGTTACCACCCCGGTCTTGCCGCGGATAAAAAACGGCGTGCGGACATGGCCCGGCGGAAAAGCGGCCCGCACCGATACCCGGGCACCCACGGCAAAACGCGCGCTCATGTGCTCTCGCCACCGGTCTTGGGTTCGGCTTCTGTCACGCCACCGGCAGGCCAGGCTTCGGTAACCGCAGCCATCCGGCGGCCCAGCTCGTCGATGTCGATAACGCCCTTTTCGATCAGGTTGTTGGTGACCGAAGCGATCCAGCGCTCGTAGTAGCTGAGTTCGTCGTAAACACCCGGCCCCAGTTCCTCAATACCGCGGCGCAGTTCGTCCACGGTCATAATCCGGCGCTTCTGGTCGCTCACCAGCCGCAGGATCGCATCCACTTTCTTTTCCCAGGGCGCATAGTCGTGCTCTGCGCCCGGCCCGAAAGGATCGACCGGTCCGGCCTCAAGCCCGCCCATGTCATGATGTCTGCGCAGCATCCTCTGCCGCTCCCTCGTCAATTGTTCTTGGACAAAGTATCGGCGGAGCGGACCGACAGCGTCAATGGGGCGGAGTCTTCCAGGCCCCCTCACCCCCCCCCCCCGCTGGCGCGGACCCCTCCCTCTCCCACAAGGGGAGAGGGGATTTACCGCGACGCTTTTTTGGTGCCCCTCTTCCCCCCAAAGAATAGGTCCTGGGCGGAAGAGGGCCGGGGTGAGGGGGCTTTGTTTCGCGGATCGCTGTGGGTCAGATTCTGCCGAAAGACCCGCTGCCGCGGCAGGATCTGCCGATTCAAATGCACCTCCATCGACGACCGGGAGACTGGCCGGGTCACACCACCGGGCAAGAAATCCGACAATTCCGCCAAGAGCGTGGTGAACGCGGATTAAGCATAAAACCGGCGTATTTATTGCAGCGGTTTTGACGCTGGGGTTGCGACCAAAATCTGCAGACGAAGGAACCGCATCATGACTTCCATATCGACCGCCTATGCCCTGATCAGAGGTGAAGTGCCGCAGGACGGCGCCAAACAAGGGGCACCGCAAAAGATGTCCGATACCGAGTTCCGGGAGTTCCTTGGCGCCATGAAGGAGCACCTGGATGCGCGCCACAAACAGCAAGCCGGATCTGCGGCTGCTTTCGGTGCGACCCAGGCCGAATCCGCTCTCACCGGCCAGGAAATGGCGCAAGCAGACAGCGAGGAAGAAGTGAGAGAAGCCTCCGAAGCCGAGAAGAAGGTCGCCGAAGGCAAAAGCGATGCCGTCGAAGCCTTCCTGGAATACATCGCCAAAACGCCCGAGCAGCGTTACTTCGAGGCCTTTTTGAACGCAAAGAACATGACCGAAGAACAGTTCCAGGCCTTGCCGCCTGCGGAAAAGCAGTCACTGCTGAAGGAGTTCGAGGAGCACGTGAAGCAGCACGTCGGTGAGGCGACGGCCGAGAGGATGGCCCGGGCTGCTGGAGATGGCTTGCTTTGAACCACCGATCCGTCAGCAGCCGCCCGGCCTGGATTTGGTTCTCAATCGCTTTAGGCCGCCCAGAGCGCGAGGAGTTCGGCATGGCTCGCACGATCTTCTAACCCCACACAGGGCGTCATACTCGGACTTGTCCCGAGTATCCATGAATCAGCCGCGCGGGCTATAAAATCCGGAAATCTTAATGGCGGCAAAATAGACCCTCGGAACAAGTCCGAGGGTGACGGAAAGTAAGAGAGTGCAGCTTTAGCCGGCCATACCGAGAGCCTGTTTGTAGAGGTCCAGGATGGCTTCCTGTTCCTGGCGGTCACCGGAATCCATTTTGCGCAGGCGGACGATCTGGCGCATCACCTTGGTGTCGAAGCCTTCGCCCTTGGATTCGGCATAAACCTCGCGGATATCCGCGGTCAAGGCCGCCTTCTCCTCTTCGAGACGCTCGATCCGTTCGATAAAGGACCGCAGACGGTCCGCCCCGACGCCGCCGACATCAGCCATGCGAAAACTCCTGAAACCTGCTGGATTTTGGCTTAAGAAACGGCGCGCAGACTAGCGGGAGCGCCCCGGGCTGACAACGCCGCCGGCCTGTGGAAAACGGGGGAAAAGCAGCTTGGTGGGTTTTATTCGGCACCGGCCCGCTTCCCCCCCCGGCCCCCCGACACCAGTGTCCTATGGGTGGCCGGGAGGGGAAGCGGGCTGGAACCGACGCGACCTAGGGCGCGAACCTTCAGTCGTGCTTGTGGCTGATCTCGAAGGCTGCCTTTTGCTCCGCCGTGGCCTCGGTCTGATACTTGGTCTTCCAATCGGTATAAGGCATGCCGTAGATCAGCTCACGGGCCGCGTCGTAATCCATTTCGATGCCCTTGTCCTCAGCCGCCGCGCGGTACCATTTCGACAGGCAGTTGCGGCAGAATCCGGCCAGATTCATCAGATCGATGTTCTGGACATCCGTGCGCTCACGCAGGTGGGCCACGAGGGTACGGAAGGCAGCGGCCTCCAATTCGGTTTGGGTCTTATCGTCCATCTTTTCTCTCCCGGATCGCGGGGTCTCGCTTGTTTCTTGATTTTGGGATGCCGAAGGCGTTTTTCCAGTTTCTCCGGCCTTCACGGTCCCTTTGCCGGCGGGGCGGTTTCCTCGACCAGATAATCGACCACCTTGACCAGGGCCTCGTGCTTGTCCGCGCCCTCCGCCATCGCCGCCTCGAAAATCGCCATCTGGTGGTGGGCGGAAGTGCCCCGGCGCACGATATCCCGGGCATGTTCGACCTCCGCGAGGCAATCCAGGGCCGTGGCATGGTCCGTCACCAATCCGATGATTTCGTCAAGAAGCCCGGCAAAGGGCATTACATTGCCCTTGCCGAAATCGACCAGGCCTTCATCGAAACCGTAGCGCTGGGCGCGCCAGCGGTTTTCCTGGATCAGCATGTTGGAGTATTTGCGCCAACGCTGGTTGTCGCGCTTAAGGGCATGCAGCATACGGGTCAGGCTGACGTAGAGCGCGGCGATGGTGATGCCGTCCTCGATGCGGGTGCAAACGTCTGCCACCCGCATCTCCAGGGTCGGAAAGCGCGCGGAGGGCCGCACATCCCACCAGATCTTGGTGGCGTCCTCGATCAGGCCGGCGGAGATCATGACGTCGAGATGGCGCTGGTACTCGCCGAAACTGTCGAAGGTCTCCGGCAGGCCGGTGCGCGGCAGTTCCTCGAAGACCGAGAGGCGATAGCACTTCAGGCCGGTTACCTCGCCGCGCCAAAACGGCGAGGAGGTCGACAGCGCCAGGAGGTGCGGCAGGAAATAGCTGATCTGCTGCATCATATCGATGCGCAGTTCGTCATCGTCCAGACCGACGTGAACGTGCATGCCGCAGATCAGCAGGCGGCGCACCACCGCCTGCATGTCCCGGGCAAGTTCGTCATAGCGTTCCTTGCGCGTGTGCTTCTGCGCGTCCCACTGGGCAAAGGGATGGGTCGAGGCGGCGATCGGCGCCAAGCCATAATCCGCCGCGATCCGGGCGATACAGCCGCGCAGTTCGGCCAGTTCCGCGCCCGCCTCGCTCACGGTATCGCACTTGCTGGTCCCGACCTCGATCTGGGACTGCATGAATTCCGGGCTGACCCGCTCCTCCAGCTCCTTTTCGCAGCGGGCCATTAAAGCGTCCGGCGGGTCGACCACCAAGTCGCGCGACTCGCGGTCGACCAGGAGGTACTCCTCCTCGATGCCGACGGTAAAGGAAGGCTCGCTCGGCATCAGTAGTGCTCCGCTTTGTAGAGGCCGGGGTCCCCCAGCACCGCCGCCAGGGCCGTGCCCAGGCGGTCGGCCCAGTCGGCGGCGCCCTGGTGCGTATCGATCAGGTCCTGCCGCACCTCGATCAACACATTGGCGAGCCCCCGGCGGTCACCATGCATGTGCTGCGTATAGCCGTGCTCGTCGGCACCGGAATACGGCAGATTGTCGCCGACCGTCAGGCCCTCGGCCCGCAGGCGCGCCATCAAAGGTTGCGGCAGGCGCGGGTCGCGGTTCCAGAGGATGCCGATTTCCCAGGGCCGCTCCTCGCCCTTCATCACCGGCGTGAAGCTGTGCATGGAGATCAGCGCCGGCGCGGTTCCCGCCGCCAGCATGGCGTCGAGTTGATCCGAGATTGCCGCGTGATAGGGACGGAAAAAGGTCTCCAGCCGCGCTTCCCTCTGTTCCGGCGTCAGGCCGCGATTGCCGGGAACGATCACGCCGTCGCTGATCTCCGGGATCAGGGTCGGATTGTCGGCCCGGCGGTTGGGATCGACGATGAGGCGCGAAAAGTGGCTGAGCATGGCCGGGGCGTCCAGCCGCTCGGCCAGACGCCGCGTCACCTCGGCGATGCCGATGTCCCAGGCGATGTGGCGGGTCAGACAGGCCTCATCCAGGCCAAGGCTGTTCAGGGCACGGGGGATGAAGCGGGTCGCATGGTCGCAAAGCAGCAGGACCGGGGCCCCGCCGCCTGCATTGAACAGTTCGAAAGGGCGGGGCTCGTCCTCGGCCAGCAAGCCGGTTTCGGCACCCTGGGTCCGGCTCCGTTCCGTCACCGTCTCGGGACTATCCATCGCTGCAATCGACATAAGAGAAGAACTATAGCCGCCGCGGGGGCCCCAGCAAAAGCCCCCCGCCGGCCATTTTCACCGCCCCACGTCCCGGGCCCCCGGCATTGCCAAAGCGCGGGGCGCGCCCGATACTCCGGCTCATGGAGACCAACCAGGGGGCGGTCAGGCCCAACACCTTCTTCTGTATCGACGGGCACACCTGCGGTAATCCGGTCCGCCTGGTGGCCGGCGGCGGCCCGGCGCTGGAAGGCGCCAGCATGAGCGCCCGGCGGCAGGATTTTCTTGCCCGCTATGACTGGATCCGCACCGGCCTGATGTTCGAGCCGCGCGGCCACGACATGATGTCCGGGCCATTCTCTACCCGGCCAGCCGTGAAGACTGTGATGTCGGGGTGCTTTACATCGAAACCAGCGGCTGCCTGCCGATGTGCGGCCACGGCACCATCGGCACGGTGACCTTCGCCGTCGAAC
>JANQMC010000052.1 GCA_028280305.1 Pelagibius sp.
AGCAGCGGATAGCCGATCTCCTTGCCGGTCCCGGCGAACTCGGTGTAGGGGCCGAAGAAGGTCAGCGGATGGTCGACCGGCATGACCGGCAGGTCCTCGCCCGCCATCTCCGCGATCAGGCGGCCCCAGAGGCCCGCGCAGACGACGACGTTGGGCGCCTCGATATAGCCGCGCGTGGTGTGGACGCCCTTGATGCGGCCGTTCTGGATATCGAGGCCGGTGCAGGAGGTGTTCGCCATGGTTGTCAGCTTGCCGGTTTCCTCGGCTTCACGGATCATCTCCCCGGCCACGACCTGGGAGCGTGGGATCACCAGGCCGGCATCCGGGTCCCAGAGCGCACCCTGTATGACCTCTTCGTCGACCAGCGGCATCAGCTCCTTCACCTTCTGGGGCGTGATCATTTCGACCCGGTTGCCGAAGGCGCGGCCGGAACTGACCCGGCGTTCGAGCTCTCGCATCCGTTCGTCGTCGCCCTTGCGGGCCACCTCGATGCCGCCGATGCGCGCGTAGCGGCCGCGCTTTTCGAAGAAGTCGATGCTGTACCTGGTCGTGAAGATCGTGATCTGGTCGTGCATCGTGTTGAAACAGAAGTCCGAGGCATGCCCGGTCGAGCCGATGTCCGTGGGGATGCCGGATTTGTCGATCCCGATGATGTTGTTCCAACCCCGCTCGATCAGGTGGTGGGCAACGGAGGCCCCGACGATGCCGCCCTGTCCGATGATCACGACATCAGCGCTTTTCTGGAACTCCGCCATTAACTTCGTCTCCGTCTAAGAGCTTCGGCCAGGACCCTGTGCCGTGCTCATGCGTTAGCCTGGGCGCTGGACCGGCCCGGCAAGGCGCCCATTCTTTCCCGAAGCGGGGCGGCGCGCTCCCCATCGGCGCGACCGCATTTGTCGTATCACCGACACCGCCGGCTGTCACTCCGCCAACCGGCCCAAAGCCTTTGAAATCTGCGGCCTTTGGCGGGGACGTCGAAGCGCCCCGCTGGCGCTATTCCACCGGACACCGTCGCGCTTGCGACAGAGCCGCCAGAGGCCCGGCGCGAATAATTCCCCAACGCCCTAGTTGAGGATCCGAGAATGGCGAGGACAGCAGAAACCGAAGACGAACTGGCGTCGTCCGACGGTGGTGGCCGGCGCGGCCGCCGTGGCCGTGGTGGCGGCGGTGCCGAGGCGCGGCGCGCGCTGCGCACGAGCGGGACGGTTGCCAAAAACCGTTTCATTCAACGCCAGATCCCGCCCTACGAAATCCTCTCCGAAGAGGGCCTGGCGCTGATCGAGGAAAATGCCGAAACGGTGCTGAACGAGATCGGTATCGAGTTCCGCGAGGACCCCGAGGCGCTGGCGATGTGGAAGGACGCCGGCGCCGATGTGGAGGGGGAGCGGGTGCGTTTTCCCCGCGGGCTTTGCCGCAAGCTCTGCGAGACCATCCCAACGACCTTCACCCAGCACGCCCGCAACCCGGAACGCTCGGTGGAGATCGGCGGTAACAACACCGTCTTCGCACCGGTCTATGGCCCGCCCTTCGTGCGCGATTTGGAGGGTGGCCGCCGCTATGCGACCATCGAGGACTTCCGGAATTTCGTGAAGCTGGCTTACATGAGCCCGTCGCTGCACCACTCCGGCGGCACGGTCTGCGAGCCGGTCGACATCCCGGTCAATAAGCGCCACCTCGACATGGTCTATACCCATCTGCGCTATTCCGACATGCCCTTCATGGGTTCGGTAACAGCGCCGGAACGGGCGGAAGACTCCGTCACCATGGCCAAGATGGTTTTCGGCGACGACTTCGTCGAGAACAACACGGTGATGATCAATCTGATCAACGCCAATTCGCCCATGACCTTCGACGCCACTATGCTGGGCGCGTTGAAGGTCTATGCCCGGCACAATCAGGCCTGCATCGTCACGCCCTTCATTCTCTCCGGCGCCATGGCGCCGGTGACGCCGGTCGGGGTGATGACCCAGACCCTGGCCGAGGCGCTGGCCGGCCTCGCCTTCAGCCAGTTGGTGCGGCCCGGCGCACCGATGGTGCTCGGCAGCTTTGCCTCCTCCATGTCGATGCAGTCCGGCGCTCCGACCTTCGGCACGCCGGAGCCGGCCCTGGTGCTTTACGGCATGGCGGCCCTGGCGCGCCGCCTCGGCGTGCCCTTCCGCTCCGGCGGATCGCTCTGTGGCTCGAAGCTGCCGGATGCCCAGGCGGCGCATGAAAGCACCCAGACCCTGATGCCGACGGTGCTCGGCGGGGTGAACTTCGTGCTCCACGCGGCGGGCTGGCTGGAGGGCGGTCTGGTTTCGTCCTATGAGAAGTTCGTCATCGACGCGGACCAACTCGGCATGATGCAGACCTTTGCCGGCGGCTACGACCTCAGCGAGAACGGTCAGGCCATGGATGCCCTGCGAGAGGTCGGTCCGGGCAACCATTTCCTGGGATGTGCCCATACCCGCGCCAACTTCGAAACCGCTTTCTACCGCTCGAACATCGCCGATAACAATTCCTTCGAGCAGTGGGAAGCCGACGGTGCTTTCGACGCCTACCAGCGCGCCAACGGCATCTACAAGAAGATGTTGGCAGACTATGAGGCGCCGGCTCTGGCGCCGTCGATCGACGAAGCGTTGCAGGCCTTCATTGCCGAGCGCAAAGCGGCAGAACCCGACGCTTTTTCCTGAGCCGTGTTTGGCATGGTGTAGCGCATCGCCCAGGAGCGGCCACATCAGGCGGCATGATTCTGAATGGCGAAGCGGCAACGGATGTTGCCTGTGCCTTGGCCCGGGCGGAAGCGGTGAAATCTCTCTCTCAAACCCAGTGATTTGAGGCCTTAGGGCCTCAGACCGCCGAATCTGGCAAGGACGAAGAGGTGGTCCAAATCCGTCGTCCCTGCGTACATAATCTGTGTGGTTTGGCCAGGAAGGCTAAGGAACGCTATGGTAAGCCTACTTCCACCTGGTCCAGACACTGCTTTGCTAAATGCGTTGGTATCGGATCTTTACCTTCCGCTAACCATATCGGTCTGCGGAGTGGTGCAGTTCCGCCGCCGGCGCCTTTACCGTCTTGCGATGGAAGTTTGTCCTGAGCGGATTGTTCGGAGACCGGGCCATGCAGATTTTTTACCAGGCGCCTGACCGGCGCTACTTGGAGATCCTGATACGCGATCTGCGGGAGGTGTTGGCGCAGCCGGATGGGCGCGCCTGCGCAGACTGCCGTTTGTCATGTTCGCGTTGCACACCACAAAGCTGCAGCTGTGCTTGCCGACTGAACTGCCCCGACCTTGCCAGCCGGCTTTCGTCGGACCCGGAACGCTTTCCCATCGAGCCGGGAATTCTGCCCTTGGTTCATGCGTTGTCGGAGCTGCCATTGCTCTCGTCTTGTTGGTCCTGCGAAGGGCATCGCGATGCAGAGGGCGCATTACACCGCTTGCCGAGTGTCTGGTTTTCCAGCCAGTCTTTGGTTCACCCACGTCTGATGGCTGAGCTGTTTACGCAGCTGAAAGCAAAAGGCATTTTGCAACACAACTGGCAGGTCGCCGCGGTGGATAGCGGGTCCGCACTCGATTGTGTTTTCTCGATCGAACCGCGCCTTGACGGCGAGGACGCCAGCCTTGAGGTCCTGCACGCAGATATCAAGGCGCTTTCCCGCAGCCTGAAAAGCAGTCTTCACAGCCTCGCTCTCCGCCATATCGCCCGCCTGGACGCGGAACTTGCTGCCGCTGCATAGCGGTCACTTCGCCGATGGTTTGACCGCTGGCATAGAACGACCTGTTCTTAGAAACCCATCTGCCGGCCGTCGGTCATGGTGAAGGGGGAGCGGTAGTCGTCGCCCGGTGTCACCCAATAGTAGGTACTGCCGTCGGTTTCCACGTCATAACAGGACCAGCCGCCGCGCTGCCACCAGGAGCAGTACTGGTCCTTGGCCTCGTCCACCTTCCATTTGCCCTCGTCCGGCACGCCGCCTTTCGGCAGATAGACCGTGGCGCCGGTGCTTTCAAAGAACTGACGCGTGTCGGTGCCGCGCCAGTTGCCCAGTGCGGTGCGTCCGTCGAGCAACTGCTGGATCTGTGCCGCCGTCAGTTTTTCGTCGGCGGAGGCGGGAAGAGACGCCAGGGCCGCAAGGCCGGCGACCATGACGATGGTAAGTCTGCGCATTGCCTGAACCTCCCATGCTTTCCAGGAGCATAAGACGGCAAGCCACAGTCGAAAACCCGCTGCGGTCGGGCGAGTTTGGCGAGCGGCTGAAACGACTTTGCCAACAAATGAAACATCTTTCTTACAAATGTCCATTGATTGGCGATGGGACCTCAGTCACACTAAGAAAAAAGTGCCGACAAGCTGTCGTGACGTGAGTCGACTGTTTTCCGATGGCCCTTTGCCATGGTGCCGGATGCCAGATCCGCGTACGGATCGGCCCTGGCGTTTCCGTTCTTTGTCGACCACCAAAGCGATGCGCGGCCCGATAGCCAGCCGGACCGGCGGAAAGCCGGACGGCGGCAGGTCATGGCCTGCAACAGGCCGTCTATGGGAGGAATGACGCCAATGCTTCAGTTAAGCAAAGAAGATCTCGTCAAAGCCTATACGCAGATGCGCACGATCCGTGACTTCGAGGAGCGGGTGCATGATGAATTCGCCGGCGGCGAAATTCCCGGTTTCGTGCACCTCTATGCCGGTGAGGAGGCTTCGGCCGTCGGTGTCTGCATGAACCTGAACGACAAAGACAATATCGCTTCGACCCATCGGGGCCACGGCCACTGCATCGCCAAGGGCTGTGATGTGAAGGGCATGATGCAGGAAATCTATGGGCGCAGCGGCGGCCTCTGCGGCGGCAAGGGCGGGTCCATGCACATCGCCGATCTTTCCAAGGGCATGATGGGCGCCAATGGCATCGTCGGCGGCGGCCCGCCGCTGATCTGCGGGGCGGCCTTGACCGCGAAGACCCTGGGCACCGGGGCGGTGGCGGTGGCTTTTGTCGGCGACGGCGGCTCCAACCAGGGCACCACCCTGGAATCCTACAATCTCGCCAAGGTCTGGAACCTGCCGGCGATCTTCGTGGTGGAAGACAACGGCTATGCCGAGTCCACCGCCTCGGCATGGTCGGTCGGCGGCGGCAGCCAGGTGAAGCGGGCCGAGGCCTTCGGCATGGAGGGCTTCGAGGTCGATGGCCATGACTTCTTCGCGGTCTACGAGGCCGCGCGCGACGTCATCGCCAAGGCGCGCGACGGCGGCGGGCCCAGTCTGTTGCATGTGAAGCTGAACCGCTATTTCGGCCACTTCGAGGGCGACGCCATGACCTACCGCGGCGACGGTGAGGTCGACGGCCTGCGTCAGAAGCGGGACAGCCTGGTGATTTTTCGCGAGCGCGTCGCCGAAACCGGCCTGCTCGAAAGCGCGGAGCTGGATGAGATCGACAAATCCGTCGCCGGCCTGGTCGACGAGGCGGTCAGCGAGTCCGTGGCAGCGCCGCCGCCGACCCGCGAAGACCTGACCACCGACGTCTACGTGTCTTACTAAGGGGAGGGCGAGATGCCGAAGAAATCCTTTCGCCAGGCAATCAACGAAGCTCTGGCCATGGAAATGCGCCGCGATCCCACGGTCATCCTGATGGGCGAGGACGTCGCCGGTGGTATGGGCGCCGCCGGTGAAGACGATGCCTGGGGCGGTCCGCTCGGCGTCACCAAGGGCCTGATGCCGGAATTCGGACGCGACCGCATTCTCGATACGCCGATCAGCGAAAGCGCCTTCATCGGCGCAGCCGCAGGGGCGGCCGCCACCGGCCTCAGGCCCGTGGCGGAGCTGATGTTCGTTGACTTCCTGGGCGTCTGTCTGGACCAGATCTACAATCAGGCCGGCAAGTTCCGCTACATGTTCGGCGGCAAGGCGGTGACCCCGCTGGTGGTGCGCACCATGTACGGCGCCGGCTTCCGCGCCGCCAGCCAGCACAGCCAGTGCCTCTATCCCGTCTTTACCCACATGCCGGGCCTGAAGGTGGTGATTCCTTCTTCGGCCTATGAGGCCAAGGGCCTGCTGACCCAGGCGATCCGCGACGACGATCCGGTGATCTTCTTCGAGCATAAAGTCATGTACGACGACGAGGAAGAGGTGCCGGACGAGGCCTATACCATTCCCTTCGGCGAAGCCAACCTGACCCGCGAAGGTGACGACGTCACCATCGTGGCCATCGGCCGCATGGTGCAGTTCGCCAATCAGGTGGCGGACAAGCTGGAGGGCGAGGGGATCGGCTGCACGGTGGTGGATCCGCGCACCACTTCGCCGCTGGACGAGGAAACCATCATCGAGTGCGTCGAGGAGACCGGCCGTCTGGTCATCGTCGACGAGGCCAGCCCGCGCTGCAACATCGCCACCGACATCTCGGCGCTGGTATCGGAGCAGGCCTTCTCCGCGCTGAAGGCGCCGATCCGCATGGTGACGCCGCCGCATACGCCGGTGCCGTTCGCCGCCGAGTTGGAAGATCTCTACATCCCCAGTCCGGAGCGGATCGAAGAAGCGGTGCGCAGCGTCATGGGAGCGCAGGCATGAGCGGAGCGGCAATCCAGGCCATCACCATGCCCAAGTGGGGCTTGGCGATGGAGGAGGGCAAGGTAAGCGCCTGGATGGCCGAGGAGGGCGCGGCCATTGCCGGCGGTGACGAGATCTTGGAAATCGAGACGACCAAGATCACCAACGTCTTCGAGTCTCCCGTCGCCGGGGTGCTGCGCCGCCGCGTGGTGGGCGAAGGCGAGACCGTGCCGGTCGGCGCCCTCATCGGGGTGGCGGCCGGGGCCGATACGCCGGATGCGGAGATCGAGGCCTTCATCACCGATTTCCAGGCCAACTTCGTCGTCGAAGCGAGCGATGCCGCCGCCGCACCGGAACCGGAGATGATCACCGTCGCCGGGCGTCAGCTCAGCCATCTGGTCATGGGCCCGGAGGACGCGCCGCCGGTCATCCTGGTGCACGGCTTCGGCGGCGACACCGAAAGCTGGCTGTTCACTCAGCCCGTCCTGGCCGAGGATCACCGGGTTTTTGCTTTGGATCTGCCCGGACACGGGCGGTCTGAGAAAACCGGGGCCGCTCTCGATGTGGCTGGTATGGCTGCGCTTCTGGCCGATTATCTGGATGCCGTCGCCGGCAGCGCGGCCCACATCGTCGGGCATTCCCTGGGCGGCGCCATCGCGCTGAAGCTGGCGCTCGACCAGCCCGCAAAGGTGAAACGCCTGACGCTCCTGTCACCCGCCGGCCTCGGTGCCGAGGTAAACATCGACTACATTGACGGCTTCGTTCAGGCAGAGCGCCGCAAGGAGATCAAGACGCTGCTGCAGCAACTGGTCGCCGATCCCTCCCTGGTCAGCCGCGACATGGTCGACAAGGTGCAAAAGTACAAGCGCCTCGACGGCACCACGGCGGCCCTGCGCGCCTTGGCAGAAGCGGTCTTCCCCGGCGGACGCCAGGCCCTGGTGATGAAGGACAAGCTCGCGGAGCTTTCGGTCCCGGTGCAGATCGTCTGGGGCAGCGACGACGCCATCGTCCCGCCGTCCCACGGGGATGGCCTGCCAGCCAGTGTCACGCTGCACCGCTTCGACAAGGTCGGCCATCTGCCCCACATGGAGGCCTCCGGCGACGTGAATCGGCTGATCGCCGGTTAGGACGGAGGTTCCGGACGCCAGCCGCTGGCACGGGCTTCGTCTGTCGAGTCCTGTACTGCTGCAAAGGCGGCCAGCGCCTCACAGTGCCGCCGGTGCGCCTGGAGCCGGGGAAAGGCATTGCTGCTGTCGAGTTCGGGAACCACTCTTTCCAGGTACTGCATCGCGACGGCGACGGCCAGATCGGCGCGGGTGAAGGTTTCGCCGAAGAGCCAGGGCGAAGGCGTGAGATTTTCCAGCCAGCCGCAAGTCGAACGGATCTGGGCCTCCAGCCGCGCCCGCCAGTCTGGGTCGCTGCTTCCCGGTGCCCGGCGCGAGTACTCCAGACCACGCTCGTAGACTTTTTCCGCAAGCCCGATACCGACCACCTCGATCTTCAAAACCTGTCGGCGCTGTGGTTCTTCAGTCGGAGCAAGCCTCAGGGCCGGATCCGCGATGCCGTCGAGGTAATCGATGATGGCACGACTGTCGAAAAGCGTTTCGCCGTCATCGAGAACGAGTGAGGGCACCTTGCCCAGCGGATTCACGTTCAGCATTGCCTCGAAGTCTTTGAACACGGAAAGAACCCGGCGCTCGAAGGGGATGCCGTAGTGATGCAGGGCGATTGCCACCCGGCGCACGAAGGGCGAGTCGAACTGACCGACCAGTATCATTCCATGGCTCCTTAGAACGGCTTCGGTTTAAGCGGCTGGAGTTATCGGACTGTGTCATTCTGTCGCCGCTGGCGTCCAGCCCGGACTTCCAATTGATGACCTGCCGCGAAGCTGATCCAATGCGCCTCGAGTCGATTGTCTTTCCTACTTTAAACCTTGGAGAATGTCGAAAGCGATGATTCGTTTCCGCAGCGTAGTATGCCTTGCCTTTTTCATTGTGGTCGCGCCGTTGTCTTTGCAGGCGCAGGAGCGAACTGAAATTGCCCGCGCACCCCTGGCGGTGGAGATCGCCGAGCGTAACGTGTCTTTTCTGGCACGCGACCTGGAAACCGGTAACAGCTTCGTGCTGGAAGGCAGTGCGCTCAGTGAGCGCTTCACGCCCTGGTCCACCTTCAAAGTTCCCAATCTGCTGATCGCGCTGGAAACCGGTGTCGCCGACAGCCTCGACGCAAAGCGCAAATGGGATGAAACGCGCCGCCCCGCCGCCGACTACTGGCCGAAGGATTGGCGCCAGGATCAGACGCTGCGCACGGCCTTCAAGCATTCCGCGGTGTGGTACTTCCGCGACGTCGCACTCGACGTCGGGACCGAGAGGTATCGGGAAACTCTTGCGCAGTGGAACTATGGCAATACAGAGGTTGCCGAAGGCTCGGATATTTTCTGGCTCGACCGAACTCTGAAAGTCTCCGTTGAAGAGCAGATCGCGTTTCTGAGCGCTTTGCTGGATGGTCGGCTCGCAGTCGCCGCTTCTTCGTTGGAGGCGCTCGCCGTTGCCAGTCTGGCCGGGGAGGCAGAGGGCCTCTCCCTGCACGGCAAGACCGGTGCCGGTCCCGTTGAATCCGGCAACTTCGACGGGGCTTTCGAGGGCTGGTATGTCGGCTTTCTGATGCGGTCCGACCGTAAACCGGTCGTCTTTGCCTTGCATGCACGTGCTGGCGAACATCAGGCGCTGCGCAGCTTTCGGAAAGACTTCGCGGTCCGTCTGCTGAAAGACGCTGGGTTTTTGCCGGTGGATTTCCGCGGATAGAGAAGCCGTCGGCTCAAGGCTACGATGGCTGGAGCCGCGCCGATCCCGGTATCTGTTTGATAGTCTTGTGGATGTCTGATTTGATGATGGTGGTTCTACATCGGGCTTGGAGATCCGCGCATGTCGTTTGAATACCTGCTGACCGCATTGATCGTGGTTCTGCTGCCGGGCACCGGTGTGCTCTACACCCTGGCTTTCGGACTGAGCCGGGGTTGGCGGGCCAGTGTCTTTGCGGCTTTCGGCTGTACGCTGGGAATCCTGCCCCATATCGCCGCCTCGATCGTCGGGCTCGCCGCCCTGTTGCACACCAGCGCCATGGCCTTTCAGGTCGTGAAGTATCTCGGTGTCGCTTACCTGCTTTACATGGCCTGGAGTATCTGGCGTGACGGCGGCGCGCTTCAGGTTTCCGAGAAGGACACCGGCTTCTCGGCGAGGCGCATCGTGATCAGCGGTGCGCTGTTGAACGTTCTGAACCCGAAGCTCTCGCTGTTTTTCCTGGCCTTCCTGCCCCAGTTCGTGCCGGCGGCGGCGCCCAATCCAACGGCGACCATGTTGGTTCTCGCGGCCGTGTTCATGGCGTTGACCTTTGTCGTCTTCGTCGGCTACGGCGCTTTCGCCTCGGCAGCGCGGCATCATGTCATCTCCAAGCCGCGGGTGATGGCTTGGATGCGGCGCGGCTTCGCCGGGGCCTTCGGGGCGCTGGGGCTGCGCCTTGCCCTATCGGAGCGGTGAGGCGATGGCAGAAGACGACGTTGTCATCCGCCGCGCCCGGACCGACGAGGCCGAGGCTCTGACCGAACTGTCCTTACGCTCCAAGCAATCCAACGGCTACGACGAGGCCTTCATGGCCGCCTGCCGGGACGAACTGACGGTCACCGGCGAGCGCCTTGCCGAGGGTGAGTACTGGGTCGCTGAGAGTGGGGAACTCTGCGGCTGCGCCTGCCTTTTGGCCGATCCGGATGGCCGCTCGGGCGAGGTGCATGCCTTCTTCATCGATCCGGCCTGGCAGCGCAGGGGCGTTGGGCGCCTGATCTGGCAAAAACTGCTGGAGCGCGCAATGGAAAGAGGCCTTACCGAACTGCATCTCGACGCCGACCCGGCCGCCGTTCCTTTCTACGAGGCCATGGGATTCGGGATCGTCGGCGAGTCGCCCTCGGGTTCCATCCCGGGCCGCAAGCTTCCGCACATGACCGCCAGCGTCGCCTACCTCGCCGGCTAGACCGTTCAGGCGGTCTTACCGTTCTTCCGAAACCCCGACAAGGCAGGACAAAAGGTCGAACTCAGGATCGTCCTGGAGGTCGCCTTTTGCACGCCAGGCGATCGAGAGCCCGCCGCAGGGAGTAACGCCAGGGCGACCGTACCGCGGTCGCTATGCTTTGTCGGCTGGGGGGGCGTACATGGCAATGAACTCCGCAGCCGTCAGGTTCTTGGTGTTGTTTGCGAAGTCGTAGAAGTCCGGCTTCGAGTCGATGAAGATCTGGCTTGTGAAGGCCAGGCTGTCCTGATCGTCAAGAAGACCGGCGCAGACGACATAGCTGTCCGCCTCCACAAGACGGAAGTAGAGGTTGCTGCCGCAGGTCTTGCAGAAGGCCCGCTCACCCCACTCGGAGGAACGATAGGCGGTGACATGAGCCTTGCCTTCGACCTTGATGTCTTTTCCAGCATCGAATGCCATACTCGGTCCGCTGGCCCAGCGCCGGCACATGTTGCAGTGGCAGGCGCCAACTTCCTTCGGCCGGCTGGCCAGGGTGATCTTGACGGCGCCGCAGAGGCATTTTCCGGTGGTGCGACTGTCATCGGACATCTCTTTCTCCGTGCTTTCAGCGTGTTGTTGGCCTGGATTTTTCCGGTGTTCTATCAGGTCTTCCCGTCCGCAGCCCAAAAGCGCCGGGAAGCCTGGTGCTGCCCATCAGTGACCCGATTTCCGCCGGATTTCACCCGCCTGGAGTGAGACCCACCATAGAAAGCCGGCCCCGGCGAAGAAGATGCCTAGTGCGGCCAGGAACAGACAGACAAACAGCATAGGCGACATAGCCATCTTGATCTCCGTTCAGAATGAGCAGTCGGTGAGTTGCCGGTCGGTTCCCGCCATGAAAATCACGACAGCGAGGCTATGCTCTACGTGAAAGCAAAGGCCTTGGACCTGCGCGCGGATGAGAACCGAAGTCACCGTCACCAAAGCTGATGGGATCACGAATACGACGACCGGTCTTTGCGCTCGGTCAAAATCGCCGGCGCAAGGCGTGGCGCAGATCGTTCCCGCGGTTGCGCCCTTCAGGCTTTGTTGTATTCCCGCGCAGCGTCGCTGAGCCAACGCCAGAGATAGTCGGCGAAGGAGCGTCGGGTGTAGAGATCGAAAGCCGGCCCGCCGTTCTCTTCGTCACTCACCTGGTGCAGCGTGATGGCGGTTTTCGAAAGGTGGCTCTGGGCACAGCGGCCGGCGCCGCCGAAAACACTGGGGTGCAGGTCGAGCGGGCAGCCCTTGGCGATCACGTCGGCGGCGCGGGGCCCGGCAAGGTGGATACAGACCAAGCTCTCGCCGACCTCGGTGACGGCGCTGTGGAAGTCGCCGGGGGCGTTGCGCAGCCGGGTCGCCAGGTGACTCTCCGCATCGGGCGCCGCGTCGTGCTGGATCACCAGCCATTCATTGGGGCCGAGCCAGAGGATCGCCACTTCCGCATTGCTTGCTGTGGTGTTGGGGGCGAGCGGCAGGGTGAGGCCGAGCGCCTGCGCGACGGCTTCAAGAAATGCCGGGTCGTCTCCGTCACCGCGCAGGTTCACCGCCGCCGGCAGAACTTTCTCATGAAGTCTGACCGCCGCTGCCGCTTCGTCGCGGGCACGCTGGGCTTCAAGGCCCAGGTGGGCAAGGGCGCTCTGCCGAAGATAACTCTCAACCATTGAGCCGCTTTCCTTCCGGATCGAAGAACACCGGGCTTTCCGCCACGACGCAGGCCACGGTTTTGCCGCCTTCCAGCGGGGCGTAGAGCGTCTCGCCCTTGCGGGCGAGGCCGCCCTTTATCAGGGCCATGGCGATTGAGCGGCCGCAGTTGGGGCTGTAGTAGCTGGAGGTCACGTGCCCCAGCATCGGCATCGGCGGTTGCGGCAGGACCCCTTCCACCAGTTGTGCGCCCTCCGGAAGCACCTCCTTGGGGTCCTGGGTCAGGATGCCGACCAGCTGCTTGCGGTCCGGCTTCTGCATGTCGGCGCGGGTGAGGGAGCGCTTGCCGATGAAGTCCTTGGTCTTGGAGACCGCCCAGCCCATGTCGAGGTCGAGCGGAGTGACCGATCCGTCGGTTTCCTGGCCGACGATGATGTAGCCCTTTTCGGCGCGCAGCACATGCATGGCTTCGGTGCCGTAGGGGGTGATGCCGTAGCGTTCGCCCGCGGTCATCACGGTCTGCCAGACCGCCATGCCGAAGGAGGCGGGCACGTTGATCTCGTAGGACAGCTCGCCGGTAAAGGAGATCCGGAAGATCCGCGCCGGCACCCCGGCCACCTTGGCGGCGGTGTAGCCCATATGCGGCAACGCGTTGGGCGACAGTTCGGCGTCGCTCAGTTCTGCCATCAGGGTCCGGGCGTTGGGGCCGGAAAGGGTGATGGTGGCGAACTGCTCGGTCACCGAGGTCAGGTAGACCTGCAGGTCGGGCCACTCGGTCTGCAGATAGTCCTCAAGATGCGCCAGTACCGGCGCCGCATTGCCGGTCGTGGTCGTCATCAGGAAGTGGTTCTCGCCAAGGCGCGTGGTGACGCCGTCGTCCATCACCATGCCGTCTTCGCCCAGCATCAGGCCGTAGCGCGCCTTGCCGATGTCCAGTTTTTTCCAGGCGTTGGTGTAGACGCGGTTCAGGAACTCGGCCGCATCGGGCCCCTGAATGTCAATCTTGCCGAGGGTCGAGGCATCGAGAACGCCCAGCGACTCCCGCACCGCCTTCACCTCTCGGTTCACCGCCTGGTGCATGTCTTCGCCGAACTGCGGGTAATACCAGGGCCGGCGCCACTGCCCGACATCTTCGAAGAGGGCGCCGTTGCGCTCATGCCACGCATGCATCGGGGTGCGGCGGAGCGGATCGAGCAGGTCGTCGACGTCGCGCCCGGCGAAGATGCCGAAGCTGACCGGCGTGAAGGGCGGGCGGAACGTCGTGACCCCGACCTCCGGCAGCGGGCGGCCAAACGCCTCGGCCACAATGCCGATGGCGTTCACGTTGCCCAGCTTGCCCTGATCGGTCGCCATGCCCGTCGTGGTGTAGCGCTTGACGTGCTCGATCGAGACGTAGCCTTCGCGCAGGGCCAGCTTCAGGTCGGCTGCTGTCACGTCGTTCTGCTGATCGACGAAGTGCTTTGCCTTCTGGCCCAGCGGCTTGTCGGAGGGCACCAGCCACATCCAGCGCCCAGGCAGGAAGTCGCGGTCATCGCTCTCGGCCGTCACGGCTGCGCCGGGTTCGAAGCCGGCCTCCGCCGCGGCGGCTGCTCCGGCTTCCGCGCCTTCGGCGAGGCAGGCGGCGAGCCCGAAAGCGCCGTTGGCTGAGCCGGCGACCTGCTGGCCCGCCTGCATCGCCTTGCCGGGCACGAAGCAGGCATGGTCTTCGTCCCATTCGAGGCTGCCCTTGGCATGGCAGAAAAGGTGGACGGTCGGGTTCCAGCCGCCGGAAACGGCCACAAGGTCGCAATCGATTTCCTCGGCGGTGCCGACCACGGCATCGCCTTCGGCGCTCAACTCTGCCACCCGCACCTTGGTCACGCGCTTTTTGCCGGCGGTGCCGATGATGGCGTGATCGGCCAGGATGCGCAGGCCGGCGGCTTCGGCGCGCTCGGTCAGCGGGCCGCCGGGGGCCGCCCGCAGATCGATCACGGCTGCGACTTCGATCCCCGCCGCCGTCATATCCAGCGCCGCGCCGTAGCCGCTGTCGTTGTTGGTGAAGACCACAGCCCGCTTGCCGGGCTTCAGCGCATAGCGGTTGACGTAACTTTGTACCGAGGAGGCGGTCATGACGCCCGGGCGGTCGTTGTCGGCGAAGACCAGCGGGCGCTCTATGGCGCCGCAGCAGAAGACGGCCTTGGCGGCACGCAGCTTCCAGAGGCGGTGCCGCGGCAGATGGTCCGGAGCCTCGGCCAGGTGATCGGTGACGTTTTCCATCAGGCCGTAGAAGCCATGGTCGAAGGCGCCATAGGCCACCGTGCGCCGCAGGATCCGCAGGTTCGGCATCTGAGCGAGTTCGGTTTCCGCCGAGCGCACCCAGTCGAGCGCCGGCACACCGTCGATCATCTCTTCACTGGCGTTCAGCAGCGCGCCCCCCAGCAGATGATCCTGTTCGACCAGCACCACCCGGGCGCCGCTGCGGCCGGCGGCAAGAGCCGCGGCGAGACCGGCCGGGCCGGCGCCGACCACCAGGACGTCGCAGTGGGCATAGGTCTTGTCGTAGCGGTCCGGATCGCGCTGTTGGGGCGATGTGCCCAGACCCGCGGCCCGGCGGATGACATGCTCGTAAGTCTTCCAGGCGCTGGCCGGCCACATGAAGGTCTTATAGTAGAAGCCCGCCGGGATCGCGCGGGCGGCCAGGGTGTTCACGGCGCCGATATCGAACTCCACCGAAGGCCAGGCATTCTGGGAGCGGGCGCTGAGGCCCTCGACCAGCTCGAGCTGGGTTGCCTTCATGTTGGGATCGGTGCGCGGGTCCTCGCCGACCTGGACCAGGGCATTGGGTTCTTCCGGCCCGGCGGTGACGATGCCGCGCGGGCGGTGATACTTGAAGCTGCGGCCGACCAGATGCACGCCGTTGGCCAGCAGGGCCGAGGCCAGGGTGTCACCGGCCAGCCCTGTGTAGGTCTTGCCGTTGAAGGTGAAACTCAGCGGCTTTTCGTGGTCGACCTGGCCGCCGTGGGGAAGGCGCATGCGTCCGGACAAAGTCTGTGCCTCCTCAGACGTAGCGCTTGGGGGCGAGCGCCGGTGGCGGCGAGCCCATGGGGTAGACGGCCAGGATCTCGTAGGTCACCGTATCCCGCGCAACGTTGAACCAGCGGCGACAGCCTTGAGCGTGGTTCCAGCGCTCCAACAGCAAGCCTTTGGGATTGTTGCGCAGAAAGACAAACTCCGCCCACTCGGCATCGCTGAGGCTTTCCGGGTCCTTGGGCCGTTCGATATGGGCTTCACCACCGTTGGAGAACTCGCTCTCGCAGCGCGGTCCGCAGTAGGGGCAGGTAATCACGAGCATCGTATCAAGGTCCCCTAGTGCGCCACGGCGGCGGCGCCGTGTTCGTCGATCAGGAAGCCGCTGCGGAAGCGGTCGAGACTGAAAGCCGTATTCAGTTCGTGGGGGGCGTCTTGGGCGATGGTATGGGCAAAAACCCAACCTGAACCGGGCGTCGCCTTGAAGCCCCCGGTGCCCCAGCCGCAGTTGAAGTAAAGCCCGTCGACCGGGGTCTTGGAGAGGATCGGGCTGGCGTCCGGGCAGACGTCGACGATGCCGCCCCACTGGCGCAACATGCGCATGCGCCGGAAGAGGGGAAAAAGCTCGCAGATCGCGGCCAGGGTCTCCTCGGTAACCGGCAGGCTGCCGCGCTGGCCGTAGCCGATGTAGCTGTCGACGCCGGCGCCGATCACCAGTTCACCTTTGTCCGATTGGCTGACGTAGGCATGGACGGCGCCGGACATGACGACCGTGTCGATGATCGGCTTCACCGGTTCCGACACCAGCGCCTGCAGCGGCAGGGACTGGACCGGCAGGCGGAAGCCGGCCATTTCGGCCATGACGCTGGAGTGCCCGGCGGTGACCACGCCGACCTTGCCGGCCTCGATCAGACCCTTGCCGGTTTCCACCCCGGTGATGCGGCCGCCTTCGACGCGGAAGCCGTTCACCGGACATTCCTGAATGATGTCGACACCCAGGGCGTCGGCGGCGCGGGCATAGCCCCAGGCCACGGCGTCGTGGCGCGCGGTGCCGCCGCGGCGCTGCAGGCTGGCGCCCAGCACCGGGTAGCGGCCGCCGGCCCGCAGATCCATGATCGGCACCATCTCCTGCACCTGGGCCGGGGTCAGGAACTCCGAATCAACACCGTTCAGGCGGTTGGCGTTGATGCGCCGCGAAACCTCCCGCAGGTCATGCTGATTGTGGGCGAGGTTCAGGACCCCGCGCTGGGAGAACATGACGTTGTAGTTGAGGTCCTGGGACATGCCCTCCCAGAGCTTCAGGGCGTGCTCGTAGATTGCCGCCGACTGGTCCCAGAGATAATTGGAGCGGACGATGGTGGTGTTGCGCCCGGTGTTGCCGCCGCCCAGCCAGCCACGCTCCACCACGGCGACGTTTGTGATGCCGTGGTTCTTGGCAAGATAGTAGGCGGTCGCCAGCCCATGCCCGCCGCCACCGACGATGACGACATCGTAGCGCTGCTTGGGCTCTTTGTTCTGCCAGGCCTGCTGCCAGTTCTCATGATAGGAGAGGGCATTGCGCAGGAGGCTGAATAGTGAATAGCGCGAGGTCATCCGCGGCTGGCTTCCCTGACTGCTTCGTTCCCGTTTCGGCCGCTGCCCGGCCGGGGCTTTTTATCCCTTAACCATGCTCGCATTCGCCACCCGCCTTGGCAACGAAAGCCGCAATGAAAGCCGCAATGAAAGCCTGGGCAAAGCCGACATTTCAGACGCTTCGGCAAGGCGCCAGGGCACTCGATTGGCCCCCTTGCGGCTCGCCCTTCCCCGGCGCAAAATTATCTGTTCGCGACACCTGCTTATATGCCAAAGTCGCCCGTCAACTAACGGGTCAAAGGACCCCGTCAAAGTACCCGGTCAAAGTACTGGGTCAGGGCCCCGCAGAGAGCCCGGCCCTTGAGGCATAGGATTTACGTCGCTCGATGTTCGGTAACGTCCCCAGAGAAGTGCCCCAGAAGATCGCTCTTGTTCTGGTGCCGCGCTTTTCCTTTCTGCCCTTCACCGGGATGGTCGAGTCCTTTCGGCTGGCCAACCGGCTGAGCGGCCAGGAGCTTTACAAGCGAATCCTGGTGTCGAGCGACGGCGCCCCGGTCACGGCGTCCAACGGTCTGACGCTGGACGTGGCGGGGGATCTCTCTGCGGCGGAGGAGTGCGGCACGGTGGTGGTCTGCGGCGGCCTGGACGTCCACCTGCATCAGGACAAAGGCCTGCAGGGCTGGCTGCGCAAGGTCGACCGGCGCGGCGCCGATATCGGGGCGATTTGTACCGGCAGCTATATTCTCGCCAGCGCCGGGCTGCTGGACGGCTACCGCTGCACCATTCATTGGGAGAATCTGGCAGGTTTCTGCGAGGAGTTCCCGGACATCGAGGTGACCACCGAACTCTTCGAGATCGACCGCAACCGCTTCACCTGTTCCGGCGGTACGGCGGTCATCGACATGATGCTGAACGTCATCGCCCGCCAGCACGGTTATGAACTGGCGGCCAGCGTTGCCGACCAGTTCATGCACGAGCGCATTCGCGATCATCACGACCGCCAGCGCATTTCGCTGCCGGCGCGCCTTGGCGTGCGTCACCCCAAGCTGCTTTCCGTGATCGCCCTCATGGAACAGAACCTGGAGGAGCCGCTGACCCGCAGTGAACTGGCGCGGGAGGCGGATCTTTCGACCCGTCAGTTGGAGCGGTTGTTCCGCAAATACCTGAATCGCTCACCGGCGCGCTACTACCTGGAGCTGCGTCTGAACAAGGCGCGCCTGCTATTGTTGCAGACCAATATGTCGGTCATTGATGTGGCTCTGGCCTGCGGCTTTGTATCCGCTTCCCACTTTTCCAAGTGCTATCGCGACTTCTTCGGCCGCACGCCGCGCAAGGAGCGCGGCCTGCCGCTCCAGCCCGATGAAGACCAGAGCCGTGTCGCCGAATAGAGTCTCTCAGGCCTCTTAGGGAATAGAGCTAGGCGGGACGTCGCCGCCGCCGGCCGCGGCCGCTCCCGGCATCGTTTGCGGCCTTTGGGGCGGTTTTCTCCGGCAGGGATACGGCCGCCGACAGGTTCGGAAAGTCGGCTGTGGAGTGGGGCAGGCCCATGGCCTCGACGAAGTGGGCTTGAAAATTCGGCTCCACTGCGGTCTCGATCTTCTCCACTTGGCGTATGACCTCTTCGATCTCGTCGCGTGCCTTCTGGTTCAACAGCGCGATGCGGGCGCCGGTGCCGGCGGCGTTGCCGGCGGAATAGACGTTTCCCAGCGGGCAGTCGGGGATCATCCCCAGGACCATGGCATACTTGGTGTCGATGTGGCTGCCGAAGGCGCCGGCCAGCATGATCTGCTCGACCTGTTCGACGCCCAGCCGGTCCATGAGCAGGCGGATCCCGGCATAGAGGGCGGCCTTGCCGAGCTGGATGGCCCGCACGTCGTTCTGGACGATCCGGATTTCCGGCGTGCCGTCGTGCACGAGGTAGGAAAAGGTGCGCCCGTCCGGCTGAATGCGTGGGCTGCGCGCGGCCATGGCGCCGTCGATGGTGCCGTCGCCGGCCAGGATGCCGGCCAGGAACATCTCGGCCAGCACCTCGATGATGCCGGAACCGCAGATACCGGTAACGCCGCTCTTGGCGGTCTCTTCGGCAAAGCCTTCCTCATCGGACCAGAGGTCGCTGCCGATCACCTTGAAGCGCGGCTCCAGGGTTTCCGGGTCGATCCGCACGCGCTCGATGGCGCCTGGCGCGGCGCGCTGACCGCAGGAAATCTGGGCGCCCTCGAAGGCAGGGCCGGTGGGGGAGGAACAGGCCAGCAGGCGGTCCCGGTTGCCGAGGACGATTTCCGCATTGGTGCCGACGTCGACGACCAGCGTCATCTTCTCGGTGAGGTGCGGAGATTCGGAAAGAATGACACCGGCGGTATCGGCGCCGACATGGCCGGCAATACAGGGCAGCACATAGGCCCGCGCATCGGGATGAAAGCGCAGGTCGAGCTGGCTGGCCCAGAGGGTGATGCCAGAGTTGGCGGCCAGCGCAAAGGGCGCGCCGCCCAGTTCCGTCGGGTCGATGCCCAGCAGCAGATGGTGCATCACCGGGTTGCCGACAAAGGTGGCGTTGAGAATCTCTTCCCGCTCGATGCCGGCTTCCTCGCAGACCGCTTCGGCCAGCTCATTGATGGCCTGACGGACCGCCTCTGTCATCTCCTGATCGCCGCCCGGGTTCATCATGACGTAGGAGACCCGGCTCATCAGGTCTTCGCCGAAGCGGATCTGGGGGTTCATCAGGCCGGAGGAGGCGACCACCTCTCCTGTCGAGAGATTGCAGAGATGGGCGGCCACGGTGGTGGAGCCGATGTCCACTGCAAGGCCGAAGGGCCGGTCGTTGAAGCCCGGCCAGATCGCCGTGATCACCTGCCCGCGGTGAACCGCGACGGTAACCTGCCAGTTGCCGGCGCGCAGCGACTGCTGAAGGCTTTGCAGAATACGCAGATCGGCTTCGAGCCCCGTCAATCCCCATTGATCCTCCAGCGCCGCGAGCAGGCGCTCCAGGTCGCCGCTGGGGTTATGCATGTCCGGTTCCTGTACCACGACGTAATGCAGGCGGATTGCCGGATCGAGCTCGATGTCGCGCACCTCGGCGCGTTTGCGGACGACCTGCTTGTGAACCTGGCTGCTGGCGGGGACGTCGATCACGACGTCCTTCAGAAGTGCGGTCTGACAGGAGAGGCGGCGCCCCTCGGCCATGCCCTTCTTCTCGGCATAGCGTTCTTCGGTGGCACGCCGGCCGGAGACGTGATCCGCGCGGCTGGTGATGCCGTGCTTGGCGAATTCGCCGCTGCCGACGGTCACCTGGCAGCGCCCGCAGAGACCGCGCCCGCCACAGACGGAGTCGATATCGACGCCCAGGCTCTGCGCCGCCTTCAGCACAGGGGTTCCTACCGGAAAGCGGCCTCGCTTTCCGGAAGGTGTGAAGACCACGAGGGCTTTCTCAATCACGGGCGTCCTGTTCCCGGCGGGTTGTCTTTGGTTTGTCTATCCTCTGCGCCGCCGCCGCTCGCCGCGCCGGCCGGCTGCTTCTCCGCCGGCGCCATCGGCGGCGGGCTCGCGGAACTTCTTGATCCAGGCACGGCAGTCCTTGTCGTAGCCGTTCAGAACGTCAGCGGCCATGATACCCGTCAACTCTTCCTGATGCAGCGGATTCATGATCGCCGAGGTCATGCCCGCGCCGGCCGCCATGGCCAGGAAGACAGCATTCATAGCGTGTCGGTTCGGCAGGCCGAAGGAAATGTTGGAGGCGCCGCAGGTCGTGTTGACGCCAAGCTCCTCACGCAGCTTACGCACGATGGCGAAGGCCTGCCGCCCGGCCGTGCCCATGGCGCCGATCGGCATGACCAGGGGGTCGACCACCACGTCGGCGGCGGGAATGCCGTAATCGGCGGCGCGCTCGACGATCTTCTTGGCAACGGCGTAGCGCACCTCGGGGTCCTCGGAAATGCCGGTCTCGTCATTGGAGATCGCGACCACGGCGGCGCCGTGCTTTTTCACCAGCGGGAGCACACGCTCCATCTGCTCGTCTTCGCCGGTCACCGAGTTCACCAGGGCCTTGCCCTGATAGACGCTGAGGCCTGCCTCCAGCGCCTCGACGATGGAGGAGTCGATGGAGAGCGGCAGGTCGGTGAGGGACTGCACCAGCTTGATGGTCTCGGCCAGGATCGCCGGCTCGTCGGCCAGAGGGATGCCGGCATTCACGTCCAGCATGTGGGCACCGGCGGCGACCTGGGCCAGGCAGTCCGCTTCCACCCGGCTGAAATCGCCGGCGGCCATTTCCGCGGCCAGCAGCTTGCGGCCGGTGGGATTGATGCGCTCACCGATGATCCGGAAGGGCTGATCGAAACCGATCACCACTTCCTTGGTTGCCGAGCTTACAACCGTCTGTGCCATAATTCCCTTACTCCTGTTCACCCGGATTGGTTCGCTGCCGGGTCGGTTCGCCGCTTGTGCCCGCGAATCCTTGGTGGATTTCCGAAACTCAGGCGCGATTAGCGCTTTTTCCGCCGCGCCGGGCTGACGCAGAGGCGACGGGGACTGGCCGATTCGCGCTAGATCGGCCTTCGGCGCGCCCTTTGTGCCGCGAAATTCCGGTGCTGCCGGCCGGCTATTCCCCGCCGGCTATTCGATATGCAGGGTGACGTTGAAGCCCTTTTCCTTCGGCTTCAGATCGAAGTGGCCGTCGGCCACGGCGTAGCTCCAGGCGGCGGAGCGGCGCAGGCCGCCGAGCGGATACATATGCACCCGGGTGATGCCGCAGTCGGGATCCAGCGCCTTATAGCGCGCCAGATCGAGCAGCAGCTTGTCCGGCGCGTTCACCGTCATCAGCTTCGCCACATTGCGGGCCTGACGGGTCAGGAAGCGCATCGAGGGCCCGACACCGCAGGCCTTGGCGTGATTGATCAAGGTCTTGATGGTGGCGAGACCGGGCACGCCGATGTGGATCGGCAGGCTGTTGCCGGCTTCGCGGATCGCTTTGTCCCAGGCGATGATCGGTGCGGCCTCGAAGCAGAATTGGGTGGCGATATAGAGCTGCGCATCGCTGCGCGCGGCGAAGTCGTTTTTCCAGGCAAGCGCATCCTGCAGCGCGGCGGGGCCGATATCGGGGCTGCCCTCGGGGTGTCCGGCGACGCCGATGGTCTCGACACCGTACTTGTCGAAGAGGCCGGTCTCCAGGATGTCCATGGAGCTTTGGAAGGGGCCGAGCGGCTGGTCGACGGCGCCGGCAAGCGCAACGACATGCTTCAGATCGACCGCTTCCTTCAGGGCTTTCAGGTAGTCTTCCAGATCGGCAAGGCTGGGGATGGAGCGGGCCGCAAAGTGGGGCATCGGCTCCAGGCCTTCTTCCTTCAGGCGCTTGGCCGTCGCAAGGGTGTCGGCAAAGTCCGAGCCGGGCAGGAAGGTCACGGCGACGCGGGCGCCGGGGCGCAGATGATCGCGGTAGTCGGGAATCTTGGCGGCCGAGCCCGGCGTCGTCTCAATGGTGAAGTCCTGCATCAGATCGATGATCTGCCGGCGGGTTTCTTCGGTGGCGCTATCCACCGTATCGGCGTTGCTCACGGCAAACATCCCAAGCTTCCTTCTTAACCGATCATACCGTTTCAAGGCCGCCGGCGGCCACCAGTTCGGCCAGGCGGGAGTCGTTGTAGTCGTCTTCCAGGCGGCTGGCTGCAGCGGCGGCCTCAGCCTCCAGGTCATCACCGCAGTCCTCGGGGGTGCCGCGGCGCCATTCCTCAAGATAAGCATCGCTGCCGTGCAGCTTGGCGCGCATGGCGGCGCGGTCGATGGCTTTCTCGAAGCGCTCGGTCAGCTGGATCTTGGCGTTTTTGCGTCCCGCCTTGACGATGACCTGGGCGGGGATATCGCGCCAGTAGACAATGGTCAGCTGAGCCATGACGAGGGCTCCTCCGGCAGGTCCACCTTCCGCTCCAGAAAGCGCGCCATCTCGCCGTAGCCGGTGAAACGGTACTCGTAGGACAGACCCAGGCGCGCGGCAGCCTGTTCCGCGTGCGCCTGCAGGTCGGCGTTTTCCGTCTGGGCCAGATAAATCAACTTCGTATAGTTCCCGAAATAGAGATCCTGCAGTTCAGGGTGGCGGTCCAGCCCGAGACCCTGAATGATCAGCCGCTCGAAATGGCGGGCGAGATAGTCGGTGAGATAGAAGGTTCCGATCTCCGCCTCCGCCAGTTCATCAAAGGTCTGATTGCCGGCGAAGAAGGAGTAGCAGTGCGGACCCTCGATCCGCTCCACGCCCTCTGCCTCAAGCACCCGGTCCAGCTCTCCGCCAGTACCGCAGTCGCCGTAAAGCACGAAGATGCGATCGTAGTTCGCGCGCGCCTTTTGGATGCGCTCGCGGATTGCTTCGGGGATCTTGTGCGGCGTGTTGTGCCAGGATGCCGGCAGGCAACTGATCGTAATATGGCGCCAGGCATTCACCTTGACCAGTTCCACCAACTCGCGGGCCAGGGCCCCGCAGGCGATCAGCAGGGTGCGTTCCGGGCAGCGGAGGTCGGTCGTTTGGAGGTCTGTCGTCTGGAGCGCGGTCATTGCTGGACCCTCCCGCCGGGCGCCCCGGGCGCTTAGGCGACGCCCCGTGACTGGTTGTGACGGCGTTTCATGAACTCCTTGGCCGTTTCCACGGCCACCGCCGCGTCACGGCAGTAGGCATCGGCGCCGACGGCTTCGGCAAAGGCCTCGTTCAGCGGGGCGCCGCCGACCAGCACCACATAGTCGTCGCGAATGCCCTTTTCCTTCATCGTGTCGATGACGACCTTCATGTAGGGCATGGTCGTGGTCAGCAGGGCGGACATGCCCAGGATGTCGGGCTTGTGCTCTTCCAGGGCGGCCAGATAGTTCTCCACCGGGTTGTTGATGCCCAGGTCGATGACGTCGAAACCGGCGCCCTCCATCATCATCGACACCAGGTTCTTGCCGATGTCGTGGATGTCGCCCTTTACCGTGCCGATCACCATGGTGCCGAGCTTCGGGGCACCGGTCTCGGCAAGCAGCGGACGCAGGATGAACATGCCGCCCTTCATCGCGTTGGCGGCCAGCAGCACCTCGGGCACGAAAAGAATGCCGTCGCGGAAGTCGATGCCGACGATACGCATGCCTTCGACCAGGGCCTCCGTCAGCACCCTGTAGGGTTGCCAACCGCGGCCGAGCAGGATGTGCACGGCTTCCTCGATTTCCTCCTTGAGGCCGTCATAGAGGTCGTCGTGCATCTGCTTGACGAGTTCTTCGTCGTCAAGGCTGTTCAGGTCGAGATCGTCTTCGTCCGCCATACTCAAATCCTCTTGGCAAGAGCGCGAGGGCTTTGCAGCCTCTCACAACATTTGTGGCTGTTGCGGGCCTTGGTCGGCTTCGCCTTCGGCGACAAATCGTGTCTGAAACGCGACATCGGAGAAAGGGGAGTGAAGTCAAAGGGTTGTGTTGGTTTTTCCGGTTTGCGACACAAGCTGTCGCGGAGGGATTCCGGCGATCAGGCGGCGGGTAACCCTCGACAGCGGTCTCTTGGTCAGGATTGCTGTCCTAGGCCGAAAGGCCGCGGCGGCTTATGCGGCTTGCCAAGCCGTTGATGCAATGGAAGGATCGCATACCTAAGGGAAGCTTGGATGCGCCGTTCTCGGGGATGTCATGCCATTTAGCGTGGCGATTATCGGCGCCGGGCCGAGCGGGTTCTACACCGCGGAGGCCTTGCGGCGATCCAGTCTGGATTTTCGGATCGACCTCATCGAGGGTCTGCCGACCCCTTTTGGTCTGATTCGTTTCGGCGTCGCGCCGGATCACCAATCGACAAAGCGCGTCGCGCGCAGCTATGAGCGTACCGCCCAGGACGAGGCGGTCGGCTACTTCGGCAACGTCGAGGTCGGACGCGACATTGGGCTTGAAGAATTGCGGGGCCTCTACGATGCCGTGGTGGTCGCCATTGGTGCGCCGCTGGACCGGGAGCTGAAGATTCCCGGCGGCGACAAAGCGGGGGTCTACGGCTCGGCCACCTTCGTCGGCTGGTACAACGGTCATCCCGACCACCGTGACTTGGCGCCGGACCTGAACACCGAAAGCGTCGCCATTATCGGCAACGGCAACGTCGCGCTGGATATCGCAAGGGTTCTGGTGAAGACCCCGGCGGAGATGGCGACCACGGACCTTCCGGACTACGCTGGCGCCGTGCTCCATTCGGCGCCGGTTCGCGATGTCCACCTGATCGGCCGGCGCGGGCCGCTGGAATCCAAGTTCACTAATGTCGAACTGCGTGAGATGGCGCGGCTGGAAGACTGTCTGCCGCTGGTCGACCCCGGCCAGGTACCGGACGGGCCGGCAGCCGATGCCGACGAGCGGGAGCAACGGCTCCAGGCCAAGAACCTCGACACCTTGCGTAGCTTTGCCGGGCTTGATGCGGCCGGCAAAAGCAAGCGCGTCCACTTCAGATTTTTCAACCGGCCGGTCGAAGTACTGGGTGGCAACCAGGTCGAAGCCCTTCGGCTGGAGAAGACCCGGGTCGAGGACGGTCACGCGGTCGGGACCGGCGAGACCTTCGACCTGCCCTGCGGTGCGGTCGTGGCCGCGATCGGTACCAAGGCCCAGCCGCTGGAAGGTCTGCCCTTCGACCAGAGCAAAGGGGTCGTGACCAACCGCCATGGGCGGGTGGACAGGGGGCTCTACGTGGTCGGCTGGGCCAGGCGCGGCCCTACCGGGGTGATCGGCACCAACAAACCCGATGCGGAAGAGATTGCCGCTCACATCGAAGCGGATCTCGCCGACGCCGGTGGAGGTTTTGGGGCCAAGGCGTCCCTGGCCCGGAAGACCGGGCGTCCGGCACTGGAAGACCTGCTGGATCAGCGCGGTGTCAACTGGATCAGTTATGACGGCTGGAAGGTGATCGAGGCAGCAGAGGTGGAGGCGGCGGAACCCGGCATGCCGCGCAAGAAACTGATCCGTATCGCGGAAATGCTGGCGGTGCTGGACGGTGCCGGGCCGGCGCCCCGCCAGCGCTCGGATTGAGGTATACACATACAAAAATTGTGATTTTTTAAATTTCACGGTTGATTATGATGTTTTTTGAAGAAGGCGTTGGCAAACCTGGGCCTCAGGGCCATATTCACGCCGGGTTGGCAGAGCTGTCAGGGGCGCTGCCCTGATCAAGTGAAAGGTCTTGGGAATGGAAGGTTCGACGGCTCTTAAGGTTGAGCCCTCAGGCCGCCGGGTTTTGGACTCGGCGGTGGTGCGCTTCGCCGGTGATTCGGGCGACGGGATGCAGCTGACCGGTAGTCAGTTTACGCTGTAGACGGCGCTGGCCGGCAACGACCTTGCGACCTTCCCGGACTTCCCCGCCGAGATCCGCGCCCCGGTCGGCACGACTTTCGGCGTATCGGCCTTCCAGATCAATTTCGGCGCCCGGGTCATCAAGACCTCCGGTGATGCCCTCGACGTGCTGGTGGCGATGAACCCGGCGGCCTTGAAGGTCGATCTGCCGGAATTGAAATCCGGTGGCCTGCTGATCCTCGATTCCGGCTCCTTCAACGAGCGCAACTTCACCAAGGCCGGCTATCAGCAGGACCCGCGGGAGGACGGCAGCCTCGACGATTACCGGATCGTTGAAGTCGACATGTCGCAGATGACCCAGGATGCCCTGAAGGATTCCGGCCTCACCAAGAAAGAGGCGCTGCGCTGCAAGAACATGTGGGCGCTGGGGCTGGTCTATTGGATGTTCGGGCGCGAGCGGAAGCCGACGCAGGACTGGTTGACCAGCAAATTCGCCAAGCGGCCGGAAATCGCCACGGCCAATATTGCCGCGCTCAACGCGGGTCATGCTTTTGGCGAGACGGCGGAGATGGGCGAGGACCTGGCCGCTTTCTCGATTCCGGCAGCGAAGATCGCGCCGGGCCTCTACCGCAACATAACCGGGGCGGAGGCCTTGTCCTGGGGCTTGGTGGCCGGCGCCAGCGGCGCCGACCTGAAGCTGGTGTTCTGTTCCTATCCGATCACCCCCGCGTCTTCACTGCTCCATACGCTCGCCGGGCTGAAGAACCACGGCGTCGTGACCTTTCAGGCGGAAGACGAGATCGCAGCGGTATGCGCGGCCATCGGGGCGTCCTATGCCGGCGGGGTCGGCGTCACCTCCAGCTCCGGGCCGGGCGTTGCCTTGAAGACCGAAGCGATTGGCCTGGCGATCTCGGCCGAACTGCCGCTGGTCATCGTCAATTCCCAGCGTGCCGGACCATCGACGGGCATGCCGACCAAGACGGAACAGTCGGATCTCTATCAGTCGGTTTTCGGGCGCAACGGCGACTCGCCGCTGGTGGTATTGGCGGCCCGTTCGCCGGCCGACTGTTTCGATGTCGCGATCGAGGCCGTGCGTCTTGCGACCAAGTACATGACCCCCGTCATCCTGTTGAGCGACGGGTACATCGCCAATGCCGCCGAGCCTTGGGCCGTGCCCGAGGCCGAGACTCTGCCGCGCTTTCCGGTGACCTTCGAAACCAATGCCGAAGGCTTCCATCCCTTCAAGCGCGACCCGGAAACCCTAGCCCGTGCCTGGGCGGTACCGGGCACACCGGGGCTGGAACACCGGATCGGCGGTATCGAAAAGGCCAGCGACAGCGGCAACATCTCCTATGACGCCGAGAATCACCAGCGCATGACCAACCTGCGCCGCGACAAGGTTCTGGGCATCGCCAAGGACATCCCGGCCCAGGCCTTTGAGCAGGGCGGCAGCGACGACCGCCTGGTGCTGGTCGGCTGGGGATCGACCTACGGGCCGATCAGCCGCGCGGTCGACAACCTGCGTCAGGAGGGCCTGCCGGTCGCTCATCTGCACCTGCGGCACATCTGGCCGCTGGCGGAGAACCTGGGCGAGCTGCTGTCTGGTTTCGAACAGATCCTGGTTCCGGAGATGAACGACGGACAACTGGTCACTTTGTTGCGCAGCGAATTCCTGGTACCGGCCGAGGGCCTGAACAAGGTGACCGGTAAGCCATTCAAGATTGCAGAGATTGAGGCGGCGGTACGTGCCCGCCTGGAGGCCTGAGATGAACATCGCGACCCCGGCCGTAAAGACGGCCAAGGACTACGCCTCGGATCAGGAAGTGCGCTGGTGCCCGGGCTGCGGCGACTACGCGATCCTGAAGGCGGTGCAGAAGACCCTGGCCGAATTGCAGGTGGACACGGAGAAGACGGTTTTCATCTCCGGGATCGGCTGTGCGGCGCGCTTTCCTTATTATCTCTCGACCTATGGCTTCCACACCATCCACGGTCGTGCGCCGGCCTTTGCGACCGGTGTCAAGCTGACCAACCCGGAGCTCGACGTCTGGGTTGTCTCCGGCGACGGCGATGCGCTGTCGATCGGCGGCAATCATCTGCTGCACGTCCTGCGGCGCAACGTCGACCTGCAGCTTCTGCTGTTCAACAACGAGATCTATGGTCTGACCAAGGGACAGTATTCGCCGACCTCGCGGGTCGGGACGCGCTCGCCTTCGACGCCGGGCGGTTCGCTCGACACGCCGGTCTCGGCGGGCTCTTTTGCGCTGGGGGCCGGTGCGCGTTTCTTCGCCCGCTCGGTCGACACCCAGCAGAAGGATTTGCCGGTGGTGCTGAAAAGGGCGCGCGAGCATCGCGGCGCCTCGCTGGTCGAGATTTTCCAGAATTGCATCGTCTACAACGACGACGCCTTTGCCGGCTTCACCGACCGATCGGTCGCAGCGGATGCGCAGATCCACCTGGAGCACGGCAAGCCGATGCTGTTCGGCAAGGAGCGCAACAAAGGGCTGCGCCTGAAGCCGGGCCGTCTTGAGCTTGAGGCCGTTACCCTGGGCGAGGACGGAATTACCGAAGCCGACATCCTGGTGCATGACGAAACCGACCGCGCCATGGCCACCCTGCTGGTGGGTATGGAGCCGCCAAGCCTGCCGGTCGCCATGGGCGTAGTCTTCTGCGACCCGGCGCCCAGCAGCTACGAAACCGGTGTTTTGGCCGAAGTCGACGCGATCCAAAGCAGCCGTCCGGGAACCCTGGCCGAGCTGCTCACGAAGGGGAACACCTGGACGGTGTCCTAAGGCCGGTATTGCCGTTCGGGCCGGACGAGGGTCCCGACGTCAGACCAGCTTCTTCAAAAGCCTTACAAACTGCTCGCGCTCTTCGGGGGGCAGGGGGGCCAGGATCTCGCCGCCGATGCGCTTTGCGTCGGACAGCAGCGATGCGACCGTTTCCTTTCCCAAAGGCGAGAGGCTCAAGACCATCCGCCGCCGGTCATTGGGGTCCGGCAGCCGCTCTATGAAGCCGCGCTCCTGAAGGCGCCGGATAACGCCCTGGATGGTTGCCGGATCCATCGCGGCCATGCGTCCGAGCCGGTTCTGCGACAGCTTGCCGGTCTCGTGGAGGCGGGCCAGGGCGAAGAACTGGGTCGGCGTCAACTGGGCGTCGGCCAGGACGGTCAGGAAAATCGAAGACGCGCGCTGATGGGCCCGACGCAGAAGATGCTGAACCTGATGGTCCAGAACGAAGTCCTGGGTCGGCGCCGTGTCGTCAACGGGCGCTGAAAGACGGGTTTGTTCGGAAAAGCTGGACAAGTTGGTCATCCCTGAAGGAGATCGAAACCTCGGAAAAGCAGCCCACGACCATCTTTTGTGGCTCGTTGGGCGCCAACAAATCCTCTGCCGGAACGCAGTATACAGGTGCTTTTCGCCGTGCGTCCAGCCGCTAAACACCGGCAATATATTAGATTTTCCGAATTAATCCGCTGCCAGGCAGGGTTGCTCCAGAAGGTCGGTGGCAAACCAGCCGCTGCTTACCAACGCCGCCAGGGCCTCGATATCCGGGGCCAGCAGGCGGTCGTCGGCCAGGAAGGCGGCGCGCGCACGGATGGCTGCCATGGCCCCGGCAAGCTTCGGCGAGGTCTCCAGCGGCCGGCGCAGGTCGACACCCTGGGCCGCCGCCATGAGTTCGATGGCGACGATGTGGGCCACATTCTCCGCGATATCCGAAAGGCGGCGGGCGCCGTGGGCGGCCATGGAGACGTGGTCTTCCTGATTGGCTGAGGTCGGCAGGCTGTCGATGCTGGCGGGGTGGCACAGGATCTTGTTTTCCGATGCCAGTGCCGCAGCGGTGACATGGGCGATCATGAAGCCGGAGTTGAGGCCGGGCTCGGCGACCAGGAAGGCGGGCAGGGTGCTCATATGCGCGTCCACCAGCAGGGCGACCCGCCGCTCGGAAAGGGAACCGATCTCCGACAGGGCAATCGCGATGGCGTCGGCGGTAAAGGCAACCGGCTCGGCATGGAAGTTGCCGCCGGAAAGCACCTCGCCGGTATCGGGGAAGACCAGGGGATTGTCGGAGACGGCATTGGCCTCGATCGTCAAGGTCGCAGCAGCAGTCCGGAAGCTGTCGATCACCGCGCCCATCACCTGAGGCTGACAACGCAGGGAATAGGGGTCCTGAACCCGGTCGCAATCCAGGTGCGATTGACGGATGGCGCTGCCGTCGAGCAGGCCGCGCAGCCATGCCGCCACCTGAGCCTGGCCGCGATGGCCGCGCAGGTCCTGGATCCTCGGGTCGAAGGGTGTGTCGCTGCCGAGGGCAGCATCGACGGAAAGAGCACCGGCGGTGATGGCCGCGCTAAAGATATCCCAGGCCTGAAACAGACCGTGAAGAGCGAGGGCAGTGGACACCTGGGTGCCGTTCAGGAGGGCAAGCCCCTCTTTGGCGGCCAGTTCGACCGGCTGCAGTTCTCGCTCGGCCAACACCTCGGCGGTCGGGCGGATCTGCCCGTCATGGCGGATTGCGCCTTCACCCAGCAGGACGGCGGAGAGGTGGGCAAGCGGCGCCAGATCGCCGGACGCGCCCACCGAGCCCTTGCCGGGGATGACCGGGTAGAGCTCTTCGTTCAGCAGCAGGATCAGGCGGTCGATCACTTCGGCGCGAATGCCCGAGTGGCCGCGCGCGAGGGCATTGATTTTCATTATCAGAATCAGGCGCACCACCCGGTCATCCAGGGGTGTCCCGACCCCGGTGCAGTGCGACAGCACCAGCCGGCTCTGCAGTTCGGTCACCTGATCGCCGGCGATGGTCTGCCGGGCCAGGCTGCCGAAGCCGGTGGTGATTCCGTAGACCGTACGCTCTTCCGCAACCACCTGGGCGACACAGTCGGCGGCAGCGTTGATGGCCTGATAGCAGGAGGGGTCAAGACTGATTGGCCGGTGCCGGCGCCAATGCGCACAAAGCCTGTCCAGGGTCAGGCCGCCAGCCTTTAACATCTCGTGATCGCCATTCACCGGTAACAGCCTCCCTTGTCCGAAGTTGTATATACAACTTCGGCACTCATACCATCGTTCTGATGGACCATAAAGCCCGGGCTTCGACAGATCGCGGTCATTCTGTTTCCAACGAAAAGGGTAGAAGAAACGAGAAGGCTGTAATCGAAGATTGTGGGAACAAAAACATAGACAGGTACCAAGCACTTGATTCGGCCAACACATGAAATCCGCATTATCATCAAATCGAGTAGTTTTTGTGATCTATGCAAAGGCCGAAAGAGCAAAACAACACCCGATGTTTAGCTTAAACGGAACCTTAAGTGCTGGCCCATTAGGTTTCGCTTCAGCTGGGGAATAATACAGTTTGAGGAAGTCTTATGCGGCTCCAGGCCCTTCGATCCTTTCGGATCGCCCATCGTGTCTTGACCCTGATTGCCCTCTCGGCGGCCGGCCTGATCGTTGTGGCCGGTATGATGCTGATGGATCTCCGCGGCTCGCTGATCGAGCAGAAGCAAAACGAACTGCGCCAGTTGGTGGAAAGCGCCGTCGCCATTGCTGACGCAAATCACAAGCGCGCCGAAGCCGGTGAAATCTCGGTCGAGGAAGCCCAGCGCCTGTCGCTGACCGCGATCGGCGATATTCGCTATAACGGGTCGGACTACTTCTGGGTCAACGACATGCAGTCGGTGATGGTGATGCACCCGATCAAACCGGCTTTGAACGGCAAGGACCTGAGCGACCTGAAAGACAAGGCCGGGACGCAGATCTTCGTCGAATTCGTCAAGGTGGTCAGCGCCGATGGGGCCGGTTATGTCCGTTATCTCTGGCCCAAGCCGGGCAGCGAGCAACCGGAGCCGAAGGAATCCTACGTCCAAGGGTTCGAGCCCTGGGGCTGGATCATCGGAACCGGCGTCTACATCGACGACCTGAACGCGACCTTCTGGCAGAAGGCGACGGTGATCGGCGGTATGATCGCTGCAATTCTGGTCGGCATTGCGGTTGTCTCCATGCTGATCGCGCGCAGCATTACCCGGCCGATCTCCGGGATGATTGCCTCGATGCGCAGCTTGGCCGACGGCGATCTCAAGGTCGAGATTCCCGGTGTCGGCCGCCATGATGAGATCGGCGATATGGCCGATGCCGTGCAGGTTTTCCGCAGCAACGCTGAAAACCAGAGGCGTTTGGAGAAGGAGAACAAGGACTCCGCCAAGCGCGCCGAGCAGGAAAAGCAGACCGCCATGCGCCAGCTCGCCGATGGTTTCGAGGCCAGTGTGAAGTCGGTGGTCGACTCGGTCTCCTCGACCGCATCGACCATGCAGACAACGGCGCAGTCGATGACTTCGGCGGCGGAGGAAACCGAGCAACAGGCCCAGGCCGCCGCCGGCGCCTCCGAAGAGGCTTCCACCAATGTTCAAACCGTTGCCTCGGCGGCGGAGGAGCTTGCCTCTTCAATCGAGGAGATCGGGCGCCAGGTTTCGCGGTCATCCGAAACCGCCAACCGGGCCGTCGAACACGCAAGGGGCACCAACGGCAAGGTGGAGGGTCTTGTCGAGGCCGCCCAGAAGGTCGGCGAAGTCGTCAATCTGATTTCCGACATCGCGGAGCAGACCAACCTTCTGGCGCTGAACGCGACGATCGAGGCGGCCCGCGCCGGTGAGGCCGGCAAGGGATTCGCGGTCGTCGCCAACGAAGTGAAATCGCTCGCGACCCAGACCGCCAAGGCGACCGAGGAGATTTCGCAGCAGATCGGTGAGATCCAGTCTGCGACCACCGATGCGGCAACGGCAATCAAGTCGATCGCCGAAACGGTCGAACAGATCAACGAGATCGCCGGCAGCATCTCGGCCGCGGTTGAAGAACAGGGCGCGGCGACGCAGGAAATCGCGCGCAACGTTCAGCAGGCTTCCGCCGGCACTCAGAAGGTCAGCGGGAACATTGGCGCGGTCACCAAGACCGCGGGTCAGACCGGTTCTTCTGCGGGCGAGGTCCTGGGCGCAGCAAGCCAGCTTTCCCAGCAGTCGGACAAGCTGCGCAAGGAAGTGCAGCAGTTCATCACCAAGGTCCGCGCGGCCTGACGATCAAGGAACTGAGCCCCCGTTTTCAGCCGGATCCAACGGTTGAGGCGGGGGCTTCGTGTTTCGCTCTCCGTCCAGCATCGATCATCGCGATACTTTCCGTCGGTTAAAGAACAGCCGATCCCCCTGAAGCCGCCAAGCTTGAGGCAGGCGGCCGCCTCTTCGCGGCCTTACGAAGCAGCAAAAGGGGGAAAGGCTGATGGCCGGCAGACGACGCGGAGGCGGAAGGGCGGGGTCGCGCCCGCAAGAGACTGTGGCGCCCGCCGGTCTCTCCGGAGGAAACTACCGCCCCCTTGCCGAAGCCGATCTTCCCAGGATTGTTGCGGCGGCTATGGAGGTTTTGGAGCGCACCGGCATCGAGGTCGCGCCGAGCCCTTGCCGTGAGATCTTTCGGACCGCCGGTTGCCGGATCGATGACGATGCGAACCGGGTCTACATCGGACAGAAACTGATCGAGCAAAGCCTGCGGACGGCGGCGCGCGAAGTGCTGCTGGCCGGGCGCAGTGAGAAACACGATCTGCTGCTGGGCGGCCGCCGGGTCTACATGGGCACCGGCGGGCAGGCGGTGAAGATCCTCGACCTCGACGGCAAGGTGCGGGAGACGCGACTGTCGGACAACTATGATATCGGGCGTCTCTGCGACACGCTGGAGCATATCCACTTCTACATGCGCCCCGTCGTGCCGCGCGATCTTGCCAACGATCAGATCGACATCAACCAGTTCTATGCCTGCCTCGCGGCCACCGAAAAACACGTGATGGCAAACGCCTACCTGCCGGAGAAGGTGGCCGGCCAGCGGGCCATGGCGGAGATCCTGGCCGGCGGCGCAGAGGCGCTGGACCGCCGCCCGATCATCTCCTACAGCAACTGCTGGACGGTCAGTCCGCTGCGCTACGCGACCGAGACCGTGGAGATTCTCGACCAGATCGTCGCTCATGGCCTGCCGGTGGCAATTTCTTCGGCACCGCAAGCGGGGGCGACCTCACCGGCGGCGCTGGCGGGAACCCTTGTGCAGATAACGGCCGAGCAGCTTTCCGGCATCGTCTATGTGAACCTGTTGAACCCGGGTCATCCCCTGCTGATGGGCTGTGTGCCGGCCCAGGCCGATCTGCGCAGCGGTGCATTTGTCGGGGGCTCAGCTGAGTTCGCCCTCTTGAATGCCGCTTGTGCCCAGATCGCCCAATACCTGGACGTTCCGATCTACAATTCCTCCGGGATCTCCGACGCCAAGGTGCCGGATGCCCAGGCCGGGGCGGAGAAGGGGATCACCGGACTCGCTGCCGCGCTGGCCGGCTCGAACTACATTCACCATTCCGCCGGTTTTCTGGAAAGCCTGCTGACCGTGGCGTATGAGCAGTTCGTGATCGACAATGACGTGAATGGCGAGATCATGCGCATGCTGAAGGGCATCGAGGTCACCGAGGAATCGCTGTCGATTGCCGTTATCGATGACGTCTGCAGGGGCGCCGGGCACTTCCTCGGCCATCCTCAGACCCTCGCCCTGATGAACAGCGAATATCTCTATCCGAGCCTGCTGGACCGCGACAATCGCGACGACTGGGAAATGAAGGGCGCCCGCGACATCCGCGAGGCAGCCCGGGAACGGGCCCGCAAGGTTCTGGCCGAACACTGGCCGCAGGCGATCCCCGCCGACCTGGATGCCGAGATTCGCCGGCGATTCGACATCCTGCTGCCGCAGCGTGCGATGCGCCCGGCTGCCTGAAGAGGGGCGTGATCCTGCTCGTGTGAGCCTGGATCATGGGTTAGGCTGCCCCCATGAATCGGCGGCCTTACTGGCAGACAAAATCGCTTTCTGAGATGACCTCGGCGGAGTGGGAAGCACTCTGCGATGGCTGCGGGCGCTGCTGTCTGATCAAACTGGAGGACCCGGACGACGGCGAGATCGTTCACACCGAGGTCACCTGCCATTTGTTGAACGAACAAAGCTGCCGTTGCGGCGACTACGCCAACCGCAAGGCTATCGTGCCGGATTGCGTACAGCTTTCGCCGGAGAACATCGGCGAATTGAACTTCATGCCGCCGAGCTGCGCCTACCGCCGCCTTGCCGAAGGGCGGGACCTTGTCTGGTGGCATCCCCTGGTGTCGGGAGATCCCAACTCGGTCCATGAAGCGGGTATCTCCGTACGCGGCCGGGTAGTCTCGGAATCTCAGGTTGCCGATGAGGACCTGGAAGACCACATCGTGGATTGGCCCAACCAGGAAACAACGGAAGCATGAGCGCCGAGGACCTCGCTGACATCGCAACGCTTGCCGAGGGGCAGGGACTGCGCCTGCGCGGCGCCTTTCTCTGCGAGTCAGACGATGCCGTTCCGCCGCAGGCCGACGGCAGCGAGAGCGGGACCTTGGTCCTGCTGGGCAATTTGGGCGGCAGTCTCTGGCCGGCTTTTTCTGCGGCGCCGGAATTCAGCGACGGACAGCCGGATCCGATGAATCGTTGGAGCAGCCGGGTCATCGCCGCGCTGGCGGAAAGGCTCGGCGGCCGCGCCGTTTTTCCCTTCGGCGGGCCGCCCTATCACCCCTTTCTGCGTTGGGCGCAGCGTGCCGAAGGCCTTGCCGCTTCGCCCCTGGGCATGCTGATCCATCCGGAATTCGGTCTCTGGCATGCTTATCGCGGCGGCATTGCGTTTGGCCGGGCGTTGGCGATTGAGCCGGGCCCCCCGGTTCCTGCACCCTGTGAGGACTGCGCCGGCCGGCCTTGCTTGTCGGCTTGTCCGGTGAACGCCTTTACGTCTTCCGGCTACAATGTGCCGGCCTGTACCGCGCACCTTGCCAGCGCCGAAGGTGAAGACTGCCTTTCCGGCGGCTGCCTGGCACGTCGCGCCTGTCCGGTGGGCGCGGAACACACCTACGGAGCGCCCCAGGCAGCCTTTCATATGAGCGCTTTTCTCACGGCGCAGACAGCAAGAATGGAGCCTTGATGAGAGAAACGATTCTTTTGATCGATCATCCCGTCGGCAAGCGCGACGACCGGGCATCCGGCCTGCTTCAGGAAATGGGATATGGCATTGAATGGTGCTCACCGGGCAGGGGCGATGCGCTGCCGCCGGTGGACAGTGATTACAAGGCCGCGGTCGTCTATGGCGGGGCGGAGAGCGTGAACAAGCCGGATGAGTATGCCTATCTTCGCCAGGAGACGGATTGGATCGGCGCCTGGGCGGAGAGCGGCCGCCCCTTTCTCGGCATCTGCCTGGGCGGACAAATGCTGGCCCAGGCCCTGGGCGCGCCGGTCAGCCGACATGACGAAGGGGCACACGAGATCGGCTACGTTGAGATCGAGCCGACCCCGGCGGCCAACGGTTTCCTTGACCAGGCTATGCATGTTTATCAGTGGCACAACGAAGGCTTCGCGGTGCCGCAGACTGCCGAGTTGCTTGCTTCCGGACCGGTGTTTCGCAACCAGGCCTTTCGCTATGGCAGCAAGGCCTACGGCATACAGTTTCATCCTGAGGTCTCAATTTCGGTGATGCAGCGCTGGATGCGTGACGCCGCGCACATGTTGGAAGAGCCGGGTGCGCAGTCAAAAGAGCAGCAGTTGGAAGCCGCGGCCCGTTTCGATGCGCCCATGGCCGCATGGCTACGCAGTTTCCTGCACAACTGGCTGGCCTGATCGCGACTTAGTGAACCGCTCTAAGCAGCGGACGGCCTCCGGTTTCGCCGGTGGGCGCGGTCCAGCGCTGGCCAAGACGCATAATGAAAGCGCCAAGGCGCAGCAGATGTCGCCCGACCAGCCGGCGCAGGCGGGCTCTGGGCTTCTGGTGGCGGCTGCGAAGCCGGACGGGCCGAGGGCGTGGCGCAAAGGGCTCGCTGATGCCCGGTGGAAGGATCCCCGACGGCAGTGTTCCGCTCGCCCGGATGAGGCTGTAGTGCAGAATCTCAGACATAGAATTCCTCATTTATCATCGGCTTTGCATCTTGCCTCGCAGGATTGAGAGGCTTGAAATCCGCCGTACATCAGTAAAGTATGCAGGGATCCCCAACCCACAAACGACGCTTTCTCATCTGATGAGTTAGTTTTGCTAAGGCATGGTGCCATGAAGGATTTGCCCCCGCTGAATGCCCTCCGGGCTTTTGAGGCCGGCGCCCGCCATCTCAGCTTCACGAAGGCGGCCCAGGAACTGCATGTCACTCAGGCGGCGGTCAGCCACCAGGTAAAGGCGCTGGAGGATCATCTCGGCATGGCTCTGTTCAAGCGCCTCACTCGCAAGCTGGTCCTCACCGACCAGGGAAAGGCGCTCTACCCGGTGGTGAGTGAGAGCTTCGGGCGCATTGCAGAGGCGGCTGGCAGGCTGCGCGATGACGGCGAGTCGCGCATACTGACCATCTCCATCACACCGGCTTTCGGCGCCAAGTGGCTGATCCACCATCTGCCGCGGTTTTGGGAACGGCACCCGGAGATCGACCTGCGCATTCACCATTCGATCCAGACCACCGACCTGCGCAGTGACGACGTTGATCTTGCGATACGCTACGGCGCGGGTCAGTGGGAAGGCGTAACGTCGGAGTTCTTGTTGCGCGTCGATCGTTTTCCGGTCTGCAGCCCGGCGTTGCTGAAAGGCAAGAAGGCGATCCGCGAGCCGGCGGACCTCTGCGGTCACACCCTTCTGCATGAGGACGATCACGACGGTTGGATTCAGTGGCTGGCGGTCGCCGGTGTGAAAGACATAAACCCGCGCCGCGGCCCGATCATCGACGATGCAACGGTGATCCTGCATGCTGCTGCGGAAGGCCAGGGCGTCGCGCTGGGGAGCACATCAATTGTCGCCGAAGATCTCGAATCCGGGCGCCTGGTGAAGCCTTTCGACCTGACAGTGCTCAGCGACCTCGCCTATCACCTGGTCTATCTGCCGGATGCCCTGGAACGCCCCAAGATAAAGGTCTTCCGCGACTTCCTGGTAGCGGCGGCGCACCAAGGCGAAGCGAAGCTTTAAGGTTGTCTTGGCGTGCCGGTACTCTGATCCTGGGCGTAGAGGCCGGTTCCCGGCGCGGTGGCAATCGGTGCGCCGGAAATCTCGAAGAGGAGTTTGCGCTGCATCGCCTCGGCGAAGTCATCGAAATCGTCGGCGGTGAGCAGGAAGCTCCCCGGGCCGCCGACGACCCAGGCCTGATAGTAATCCGTAAGCTCAGGTTCTTCATTCAGGATGGCGAGTCCGTTGATGGTGATGCCCAGCTGGTTGGCATAGTCTCTTGCGATTGCCGGTGATTTGCCCTCGTTGGCCCGCCCGTCACCGGAAACGTCGATTGCTTTGCGCAAGCCCTCGAAGCCGTTGCGTTGGATAGACTGCACCGCATGGATGATGGCGTTGTTCATCGAGGTGGCGCCGCCGCTGACAAGACGTCTGCTGCGGCGCACCTGCTGCGCGAAAAGCAAGGCTTCCTGGCTGCTGGTAATTTTTGTCCAATCGATAGCAACGGCCTGGGCGGCATTGCTGGACCATTGCAGCAGGGTGACGGCAATGCCCAGGGGTGCGGTTTCCTCGATGGCGCCCAGCACCGATGGATCTTCGAAGGCGGCAGCAATTCCTAACATCTGCAAACGGAACTCGTCGTCGGTTACGCTTGAGGAACTGTCGACGGCCAACACCAGTTCCAGATCGACCGTCTGGCTTGCCGTTGCGTCGAAGGAACCGGAAAAGTAGAGGCAGAAGACTGTGGTGAGAGTGGAAAGATGGCGGGCGAGGCGGCGCATCCGGGCAGTCTAGCGAGCCTTTGCCGCGTCCGATAGCGCAACCGCACGATTACACGGCTTCTCGCATTTCTTGCTTTATCGGTTCACCGCGGGCACGGGGTTCCTTGGGCAGAGTTTTCGACGCAGCCGAAACACGTTCATCGCTTTTAAATACAGAGACCGTCATAGTAACCCCTTCCTGAGCGGAAAGGGTGAAAGAGGAGCCCGGGCTATGCCTCTGGGGATTTTGTTGCTACGGCGTTTTGCCGCGTTTCTGACCTTCGGCTTTCTGATTCATGGAGTCCTGGCAGTTGCTGCGGCGCCGGCCCTTGCAGGCGAGCAGCTTGCCGAGGCAGGCGGAAAGACCAGCAAGGTGACCCTTGAGGTGGTGATCGCCGAAGGTGCCAAGCTGCTGCGTGATGCCGTCACCTTCAAGATCGCCAAGATTGCCCCGGGCGGTCGCCTGGAACCGGTGACGAAGAAGACCGGTGCCCCTCTTAATGTAGACCTGCGACAGGGCCGTTATCGGGTTGAGGCGCGCTTCGGTGATGCAGCGGTTACGTCGGACCTCGAGGTGGCGGACAAGCCGCTGACCCATCGGATTTCATTGAACGCCGGCTGGGCCCATCTTCGTGTGATCCCGCATCGCGGGGCCCTGCCGCTGAGCTCTGCAATCGAATGGGAAATCCTGACCTATGGCCGTGATGCCAGCGGCAACCGCCATCAGGTTGCCGTGGCGAAGAGCCCCAATCCGCGCGTCGTTCTGCCCGAGGGTTTCTACCTGGTGCGGGCGAAGACCCGGGATGCCCTGGTGAAGCACACCATCGAGATCACTGCCGGGCATACCTACAAATACACGCTGGACCTGAACGCCGGTGCCGTAGGTCTTTCAGCGGTGCGGGGCCGTGGCGGTCCCGAGATCCGGGAAACCATCGACTGGCAGATCTTTAAGGCGAGCGACACGACGCTCAGCATGCCGGTGACCTCGCGCCGTGCGGCCAGCGGGCAGTTCTGGCTGCGTGAAGGACGCTATGTCGCTCTCGCCAGTAGCGGTCCACGCAGAGGCCGGGCGAACTTCGAGGTGCGCTCGGGCAACGAGCGCCAGATCACTGTCGAATTGAAATAGGCTTTTCGCCGGCCTGCCGCTCAGTCGAGCTCGCGCAGTTTTTCTGCCGTGTCCTTGCGCCATTCGGCCTCGTTCTGCACCGCTTCCAGAGTCACGGCCTCGCCGTTGTTCGGATTTGTCAAAGTCTGTTTTTCCGGCGCACCGCTAAACCAGGCAAAAGCACTCTCGCCGTCATTGGCCTGACTGATGGCGATGGCGGCGGCCAGGGCGACCCCCACGCCGATAAGGGCGATCTTACGATTCATGATGATGTCCCACTCCCCGTGACGTCCTGAAAAAGGATGTCTCTTCCCGATCCCCGACTATCTGGGCTTTGAGGGGGCAATTGCACATGACTTTTCTGTGACTTTGAATAGTTCCAAAGAAGCGCCGAGTAATCAGATTCATCTAATGTTTCCTGGCGAAAATGACCGCAATCCGAAGCGGTCTTTTAGAACAGCAGCTTGGGCAGCACGGTGGCCAGCGGTTGCCAGAACCAGAGCACCAGCATACCGAGAATCTGCAGGGCGATGAACGGCAGCACGCCCTGGTAAATCTGGCCGGTGGTGACTTCCTTGGGCGCCGCGCCGCGCAGGTAAAACAGCGAGAAGCCGAAGGGCGGCGTCAGAAACGATGTCTGCAGATTGATGGCGATCAGGATCGAGAGCCAGACCGGGTCGTGACCCATGAGGATCAGGACCGGCGCCACCAGCGGCAGCAGGATCACCGAGATTTCGACGAAGTCGAGGAAGAAGCCCAGAACGAAGATCAGCGCCATGACGAACAGCAGGGCGCCGTCGGCACCGCCGGGCATGGCGGCGATAATCTCCTCGACGTGGGTGTCGCCGCCCAAACCGCGGAACACCAACGAGAACACGCTGGCGGTCAGGATGGTGGCGAAGATCATCGCGGTGACGGTCATGGTGCCGGTCATCACCGGCTTCAGGATGTCCGCGCGCCAGGCGCGTTTGAGGGCGAGTCCGACTGCGGCGAGAGCAACCGCCACCAAAGCGACTGCGATCAGTCCAAGCAGCCAGTCCTGCGCGCCGATATCGTCGCGTTGCAGGCGCACCGGGGCGAAGCGCGCCAGGATTGCGAGGGCCAGCAGCGCTGCGCCGCCGGCATAGATGAGGAACGGCGGTCCGTCCTGGCGCAGCGCGGCCAGGAGCAGGGCGCCCACGGCGCCGACGGATGCCGCTTCGCTGGGCGTGGCGATGCCGCCGAGGATCGAACCCAGCACCGCGACGATCAGCACCATCGGCGGCAGCAGCGCGGCCAGCACCTTGGCGCGCGGCGGCGCCTCCTCAGGCTGGGCGAGGGCAGGGGCGTCCGCCGGCGTCACCCAGGCTTTCACCAGCATGTAGACGATGTAGATCCCGACCAGCAGCAGGCCGGGCAGCAGGGCGGCGGCGAAGGTCTGTCCGACGGAGATGGTGTCGATGGTGAAGAGGCCCTGGCGGAACTGCGCCTGCTGATAGCTGTTGGACATGACGTCGGAGAGGATGATCAGCAGGGTCGAGGGTGGGATGATCTGGCCCAGGGTGCCGGCAGTGCAGACCACGCCGGAGGCCAGGCGCGGATTGTAGCCGTTACGCAGCATGGTGGGCAGGGCGATCATGCCCATGGCGACGACGGTGGCGCCGACGATGCCGGTGGAGGCGGCCAGCAACGCGCCCACCAGGATCACCGAAACGCCGAGGCCGCCGCGCAGATTGCCGAAGAGGCGGCCCATGGTTTCCAGCAGGTCTTCCGCGATGCGGCTCTGCTGCAGCACCACGCCCATGAAGACGAAGAGCGGGATGGCGATCAGCACGTCGTTGGTCAGCAGGCCGAAGACACGCTGGCCGAGAGCGCCCAGCAGGCTGACGTCGAAAACGCCCAAGGCCCAACCGAGCGCGGCGAAAACCACGGCCACGCCGGTCAGCGTGAAGGCAACGGGATAGCCGAGCAGGATGGCGCCGATCAGCGCCGCGAACATCAGGAGGTCGAGATACTCGCTCACGCCGTATCGCGCCTTTCGGCGAGACTGAGAAGGTCACGCAGCAGGCAGGCGAGGCCCTGGACGATCAGCAGGATGCAGAACCCCGGGATCAGGGACTTCAGGAGAAAAGAGGCCGGAATGCCGCCGACTGAAATCGGTCCCTCCAGCACCGCCCAGGAATTGCGCACCGAAGGCCAGGTGAACCAGAGCACCATCAACAGGGAGGGAATGAGGAAGCCGAGAGTGCCGGCCAGATCAATGGCCGCTTTACCGCGTTTGCCAAAGCGGCTGTAGAAGATATCGACCCGCACATGGGCATCGACCAGCAGGGTATAGCCGGCGCCCAGCATGAAAAGGGCGGCATGCATGTAAAGCACGCCTTCATTGAGGAAGATGAAGGAGATTCCGAAGACATAGCGCAGCAGCACCACGGCGAATTGCAGCAGCACCATTGCCAGGGCAAGCCAGCGCACGCCCGAGCCGACGGTCCGGTTCACGGCATCGAGCCGGGCGATCCAAAGCTGCATCATCTGATCCTGACCAAGTACCCTTGCGCCATGCTTCGAAACGCCGCCTCCGACGGCTCCTCAGCATGAGGTGTATCGCTATCCTGCCTCACCCTGAGGAGGCCTGAAAGGCCGTCTCGAAGGGCGAGGCAGGATTGGCTGCGATGATGCTAGTACTTGTAGTCCAGCGCCCGGGCGTTCATCTGCCCGTTGTCGGCATAGACCATGTAGTCGGCGATCGAGCTGCGGTAGGCGAGGAAACTCTCGACGATGCGCTTGACCAGTTCGTCGCTGTCGTCGCGCAGTTCGGCCATCACTTCGCCGGCGGCATTGCCCATGGCGACGATGACGCTCTCCGGCAGCATTTTCACCTGCACACCCTGTTCGGCCACCAGTTTCTGCAGGGCGGCGGCGTGCTTGGTGGTGTACTCGGTCCAGACCGGGTTGTAGAGCGACTCGCAGGCCAGGGCGACCGCCTGTTTCAGATCGTCGGGCAGGGCGTTGTAGGCTTCCAGGTTGACGCCGCACTCCTCCGCCGAGGACGGTTCGCCGACGCCGGGCCAGTAGTAGTTCTTGGCGACCTGATAAAAGCCGAGGGCGGAATCGGTCCAGGGGCCGATGAACTCGCCGGCGTCCAGGGCGCCGGACTGCAGCGCCTGGAACATGTCGCGCCCGCCCATGGCCTGCACCGCCATGCCGAGCTTGCTGCACATCTCCGACGCCAGGCCAGTGGTGCGGTAGCGTAGGCCCTTCAGGTCGTCGACCGAGTTGATGTCCTTGCTGAACCAGCCGGCCCACTGCGGGCCGGAGTTGCCGCAGAGGAAAGGCTTCAGGCCGAAGCGGCCGTACATTTCGTCATAAAGCGCCTGGCCGCCGCCGTGGGTCAGCCAGCCGATCTGCTCATCGGCGCGCAGGCCGAACGGCTGCGACCCGAACAGCAGGATGCCCTTGGATTTCGAACCCCAGTAAGCGGGGACGGCGTGGTAGAGCTCGGCGGTGCCTTCAGAAACGGCATCGAAGACGCCGCGGCCCGGCACCAGTTCACCGGCGGCAAAGAGCTTCACTTCGATGCGTCCGCCGGAGAGGGCGGTAATGCGGTCGGCCAGCAACTGGGCGGCGACACCTGGTCCGGGCAGATTCTTCGGCCAGGCCGTCACCATCTTCCACTGCATGGTTCCCTGCGCGATGGCCGGCGCGGCCAGGGTGGCGCTGGCGGCTGCCGCGGCTGCCCCGGCACCGCCTGCTTTGATGAAAGTACGTCTCTTCATGTCTCGTCTCCCAAATCTATGACCCAAGCATTCTTCGTTTCAGTTTCCCTTAGGACTTTCCCTTGCGTCCAGCATCGGCAGGTTGTGCTTTGCCCGCCGAACGCCGTTATTCATTCGGCTTTGCAGCAATGAACCTCTATTGGCAGGATGGCGGACTCGGCGAAGCCGCGTCCGGTGTTCGCGGCCATGGTGGCGGCAGCCGCCCCATGGATCAGTTGAACGGCGCGGTGCGGCGGTTTTTCACCCTGGTCCACCAGGGCCCGCGAGCGCTTGGCAAAGGCCAGTGCCTGTTCCCGGGTATCCCGCAGCGCGATGTCGACGAAACCGCAGGACCGCAATCCGTCTTCGGTTTGCTTGGCTGTGACCAGAAAGCTTGAGTCCGGCGTCTCGGCCCAGGGCGTCGGGTAGCTCAGTTCGCCGCCGTCCCCCCGGGCGATCTCGGAGAGCATCAGCCAGCCGCCGGGTTTCAGGACCCGATGGATCTCGGCGTAGAAAGCGGCCTTGTCGGCGATGTTCATGGACACGTTCATGGAGTAGGCGCCATCGAAGCCGGCATCCGCGAAGGGCATGGCCAGAGCGTCGCCCTGCTCGAAGCGGACCCGGTCCTGAAGGCTAAGCTGGGTGGTTACTTCCCGGGCCACCGCGCAGAACTCCTCGGTTAAATCGATGCCGGTGATCCGGCAGCCGAAGCGGTTTGCGAAGTAGCGTGCCGGGCCGCCGATCCCGCTGCCGATATCCAGCAGATGATCGCTCGGCGCAACGCTGAGGGTGTCGGCCAGTTCCTCGGTCACCTCCAGGCCGCGGCCGTGAAATTGATCATAGGGTGCCAGCGCTTCCAGGGTCGGCCGTTCCGGGTCGGCCCCGTCTGCGGCCAGGGCCTTATGCAAGCGCGCCAGAAGATCGCCTTTGGTGTAGTGGCCGGCGATGTCCGATGAAGTGCTCAAATTCCGGTTCCCCTCTTGTCCGGTTTGGCGGCAGCGGCTGCTTTGTCTGTTTCCAGTGCCTTGCTTCAGTCCAGCATCGGCAGGTTGAGACCCTGCTCCCTGGCGCAGTCTTTGGCGATTTCGTAACCGGCATCGGCATGGCGCATGACACCGGTGGCCGGGTCGTTCCACAGTACCCGGCCGACGCGTGCGGCGGCGGCATCGCTGCCGTCGCAGACGACGACCATGCCGGAGTGTTGCGAGTAGCCCATGCCGACCCCGCCGCCGTGGTGCAGCGACACCCAGGTCGCACCGCTGGCGGTGTTCAGGAGCGCATTCAGTAGCGGCCAGTCGGAAACGGCGTCGGAGCCGTCCATCATGCCCTCGGTCTCGCGGTTGGGGCTGGCGACGGAGCCGGAGTCCAGATGATCGCGGCCGATGACGATGGGCGCAGAGACTTCCCCGCTGGCGACCATCTCGTTGAAGGCAAGCCCCAGACGGTGGCGCTGGCCGAGACCGACCCAGCAGATCCGCGCCGGCAGGCCCTGGAACTGAATGCGCTCGCGCGCCATGTCCAGCCAGTTGTGGAGATGCGGATCGTCGGGAATCAGCTCCTTCACTTTGGCATCGGTTTTGTAGATATCCTCCGGATCGCCGGACAGCGCCGCCCAGCGGAAGGGGCCGATGCCGCGGCAGAAGAGGGGGCGGATATAGGCCGGCACGAAGCCGGGAAAGTCGAAGGCATGCTCGACGCCCATGTCCTGGGCCATCTGCCGGATGTTGTTGCCGTAGTCCAGCGTCGGGATGCCCTGGGCATGGAAGTCCAGCATGGCGCGCACCTGCACGGCCATGGATTCCTTGGCCGCTTTCACCACCGCCTGGGGATTGGCGGCCTTCTCGCGTTCCCAGTGTTCCAGGCTCCAGCCGGCTGGCAGATAGCCGTTCAGCGGATCGTGGGCCGAGGTCTGGTCGGTCACGGCATCCGGGCGGATGCCCTGTTTCACCATCTCCGGAAACACCTCCGCGGCGTTGCCGAGCAACCCGACCGACACCGCTTCGCCCTTTGCCTTGGCCTCTTCGATGATCGCCAGCGCTTCCTCCAAAGTGTCGGCGCGGCGGTCCAGATAACCGGTCTTCAGGCGCATCTCGATACGGCTCGGCTGGCATTCTACCGCCAGCATGGAGGCCCCGGCCATGGTCGCCGCCAGGGGCTGGGCGCCGCCCATGCCGCCGAGCCCGCCGGTCAGAATCCATCGGCCCTTCAGGTCGCCGCCGTAGTGCTGGCGCCCGACCTCGACAAAGGTTTCGTAGGTGCCCTGGACGATGCCCTGGCTGCCGATATAGATCCAGGACCCGGCGGTCATCTGGCCGTACATCATCAGGCCGACCTTATCGAGCTTGTTGAAATGCTCCCAGTCGGCCCAGTGCGGCACCAGGTTGGAGTTGGCGATCAGCACCCGCGGTGCATCGGCATGGGTCTTGAACACCCCCACCGGCTTGCCGGACTGCACCAGCAGCGTCTCGTCCTCGTTCAGCCCCTCCAGGCTGGAGACGATGGTGTCGAAGGACTTCCAGTCCCGCGCCGCCCGGCCGATGCCGCCGTAGACCACCAGTTCCTCGGGCTTTTCCGCCACCTCGGGATCGAGGTTGTTCATCAGCATGCGCAGCGGCGCTTCGGTCAGCCAGGATTTGGCGGAAAGCGCGCTGCCGTGGGGGCTGCGGATGACGCGGGCGTTGTCGCGGCGCGACGAAGCGGCGGTTTCGGACATGGCAGGTAAACTCCGGATCAGGACCAAAGTTGTATATACAACTTTCGCCGGAGAGTCGACGGGCTAGGGCAAAGCTGTCCCGGAACTAGCCGCTGCGGGTGCAAGTCCGCGACAGGATCTTAGCCCATTCGTTGTCGACTTCGGCTTCCCAGAGGGCCTCGAAGCGGTCGTTGCCGTTGAAGCGGATTTCCTCGCGCACCGCTCCGGCGTTGCCGAGGATGAAGCGCATCGCGCCCTCCAGTTTCAGGTGATCGGCACTTTCTTCGACCAGTTGCATCTCCACCGTGGCGTCATAGGACAGCAGGCGGCGCAGGGCGAGGGGGGCGGTGCCGCTGTCCAGCCAGACGTCGAGCATCGCGGCGCCGTTGTCCTCGATGATCTCGCCGACCAGCCAACCGTTGCGGAGGCGGTAGTCCAAGGTCATCGTAAGGGCGGCGTCGTTTTCCCGGCCCTCGCAGGTCCACTGGCCAACCAGCTTTGTCGCGAGCGGTGCGGTTTCGGCCGCCGCGAGGCTCCCTGAGTTGCTCAGGAACAAGAAGGCCGCGAGGGCGGGGGTGATGGATTGGAAGAGGGTTCTGGGTCGCAAGGTAAAGGCTCCAAACAACGGTTCATCGGCGACTCAGTCCGGATGTTCTAGGCGGTTCTGAAGCGAGCGTCCAGTTATCTGAATTGGTATGGCCGCTTGCGGCGGTCTGCACTCAAATGTGATTGGCACGGCAGGGCATGCGGTGTTGCACTTCACTTATGTTGCGCTTCATCGCCAATCTCTCTCTGCTGTGGGCCCTGACTGCCTGTACGGCCAACGCCGCTGCGGAGCCCGGGCTCGACCTTGTTACCATCCCCGGCGGCAGCTTCGTGACCGGCGACGCGGGCGGCGATGCCAACGAGGTACGGCGCCGCGTCACCCTTGCGCCCTTCACCCTGATGCGCCGGGAGGTGACCAATGCCCAGTTTCGCACCTTCGTTGCGCAGACCGGCCGTGTGACGGACGCCGAGCGGTCGGGCGGCGGTTATGTCTGGACGGACCGCTGGCGCTTGGTTGCCGGGGCCGACTGGCGGCATCCGCAGGGGCCGGGCTCCGGAATCGAAGGCCTGGACGCCCATCCCGTGGTGCAGGTCTCCGCCCGCGATGCGGAGGCCTTCTGCGCCCACCACGGCCTGCACCTGCCGGGCGAGGAAGCCTGGGCCTTCGCCGCCCGCGGGCCGCAGTCGCTGCGTTATGCCTGGGGGAACACGCCGCCGCTACAGGACGGAAAACAGCTTGTCGCCAATTTCGGCACCGAGTCTTGCTGTGCGCCCGACGGGAGCGACGGCTATCTCCGCACTGCCCCGGTGGGCAGTTTTCCCGCCGGGCGCTCGCCCTTCGATCTCGACGACATGGCGGGCAATGTCTGGGAATGGACGGCCAGTGCCTTTCCCGGCAGGCCGTCGCAGCGGGCGATCCGCGGCGGCGGCTGGGGCAACAACCCCTACTGCCTGCGCGCTGCCTATCGTCACGGCAATCCGCCGGACATCGGCCTCGACATGGTCGGCTTTCGCTGCGCCGGGTCCAACAACTGACACCGTCGGCCGTCTTGAACCGGCGCCCTCTGTTGTTATATAGTTATCATGATAATTATATGGAGTCCCTGATGACCGAACCCCTTTCGCTCTTTGCCCAGATCACGCCCAAGGCCCAGCATTTCGAAGCCGCCCGCGAAGCGGTTCTTGAGATCATTCCCGCGACGCTGGAGGAGGCGGGCTGCCGCGAGTTCGTGCTTCACGAGGCGCGGGACGGCAGCGGGAAGCTTTTTCTCTATGAAACCTGGGATGACGAGGTGGCGCTGGAGGCCCACTATGCCCAGCCCTACACGCGCTCGGTTCTGGAACGCTACAAGGACTGGCTGGCGGCGCCGGTGCAGGTCACCAAGCTGACACGCCTTTGAGGGCAGGGGCTCATGTTCTTCCTGAAGGACCTGCCGACCCAGGACATGCTGCAGGGTTACCAGGCGCGCTTTCCCGTTATGGACGCGCCGACGGTGGAAACGGCCTTGAAGCTGCTGCGGCGCGCAAGCCTGCTGCTGCGCGAACTGGACGCCTACTTTGCCGCACATCGCCTTTCCCAGACGCGCTTTTTGATCCTGGTGCTGCTCGACCGCGATCCGACGGTGGACGGGCTCTCGGTGACGGAGATCGCCGGCAAGCTGGATATCTCCAAGCCCATCGTCACCAATACTCTGAGGGCCCTGGCCGCCGACGGCCTGTTGAAGATCGTCACCAACGAAGACGACCTCAGAGCCCGCTGGGTCACGCTGACGGCGAGGGGCCGGAAACGCCTGCACAAGGTTCTACCGGGCTACTTCGAGCTGATTCAGGACTTCATGGCACGGCCTTGAAGGGAAGGCAGCCCGCTCAATCACCAGACTCGCGTCCGGGAGTCCCTGGGACTGTTGGGCGAAGCGTCAGCGTGCCGTTTCCGCCGAGAAGCGTTCGCCGAGGCGGTAGCGGTCGCCGGGGTGGAGCAGGCGGGCCCAGGTAACCGGTCGCCTGCCCGACCAGGTGTGGCGGCGCAGCAGCAGACAGGGGGTGCCGACGGTGATTTCCAGCAGCCGGCATTCTTCCTTGCTGGGCGCCACGGCCATGACGACATGCTCGGCCTCGCTGAGGGGCGCGGCCTGCATCAGATAGTGGTTGGGGGTGATGGCGGTGAAATCCTGGTCCAGATAGGCGGGCGCCACCGCCGGGTTGACGATGCGGTCCTCCAACTGGATCGGCAGGCTGTTTTCCCGATGCACGATGATCGAATGAAACAGGGCTTCGCCGCGGCGCAGGCCGAGCAGCTTGGCTTCGAAAGCACGCGCCTTTTCCCGGCGCAGCAGACAGACCTCCGCCGTGTGCGCGTGACCGCGCTCGCGAATCTCATCGGCGATGTTGTGAATCGAGAGAATTTCCGACTGCGGCTTGGCCTGGGCGACGAAGGTGCCGGCGCCCTGCACCCGTTCCAGCCAGCCTTCCGCGGTAAGCTCCCGCAGCGCCCGGTGGACTGTCATGCGGCTGACGCCCAGGTCGCGGGTCAGTTCGTTCTCCGAGGGCACCCTTGCCGTCTCCGGCCAATCGCCGGCCTGAATGCGGCCCACGATGTGATCCTTCACCTGCCGATAGAGAGGCAGGTCGTCACGGGTTTTTGAACCGGAGGAGGAAGCAGGCATGGAACGCGGCGGTTTCCCGAGGTAGGTTTCTGAAAACACTAGCATCGCTTGGATGCTCAACTTGTATATACAAGGTGCGGGCCACTGGCCAGCCGGGCGAACTGGGCCCGCGATCGGAAACCACCTCTACGACCTATCTTCAAGGAATCCTCTTGGACCTCTTCGATTTCTCTTCAGGCTCTTTGCCGCTGCTGGTTTCCATGCCCCACAGCGGCACCCATATCCCGGCCGAGATGGCGGCGCGGATGACGGAAGCCGGCCTCGCGGTGCCGGACACCGACTGGCATATCCCGCGCCTCTATGATTTTCTCGGCGATCTCGATGTCTCGGTCATCCGGGCGAGCCACTCACGCTATGTCGCCGACCTGAACCGCGCACCGGACGGGGCTGCGCTCTACGCCGGGGCCGACAATACGGAACTCTGTCCGACCACCACCTTCGATCGCCGGCCGATCTATCGCGAAGGCGAAGCGCCGACGGAAGCCGAGATCGCCGAGCGGCAGGCCGTCTATTGGCAACCCTACCATGACCGCATCGCCGACGAATTGGCGGCGATGAAATCAAAGCACGGAATCGCGCTGCTCTGGGATGCCCATTCGATCTGCAGCCACGTGCCGCGCTTCTTCGAGGGCCGCCTGCCGGATCTCAACCTGGGCACCGCTGACGGCGCATCGGCGGCGGGGGACCTGCTGGACATTCTCCGCGCCGTGGCGCGGGAGGCGGAGGCCGTCGGCTACAGCCACGCCGCCAACGGCCGCTTCAAGGGTGGCTACATCACCCGCCACTACGGCAAACCCGACGCCGGGATCCATGCGGTGCAGCTTGAGCTTTCCTGGGCCACCTACATGGACGAGGCACCGCCCTTCGACTTTCGCGAAGACCTGGCAGCCGGGGTGCGCCCGGTACTCGCCGGTCTCGTCCAGACCATGCTGGCCTGGGCGGAGATGGAGGTCGACGCCTAACAGGCGGATCGGGTTCCCCCTCACCCCGACCCTCTCCCACCAGGGGAGAGGGAGAAACAAACAAGGCGCCTGTTGATAGACCCTCTCCCCTGGTGGGAGAGGGAGGGGCCCGCGAAGCGGGAGGGTGAGGGGGAATGCTGCGTTTCGCGCAGCGGCACAATCAGCCCGCGCTAGCCACCCTTCACGATCTTCCCGTCCTGCATCACCTGATGACAGGGGTTGAAACCGACGGCGTAGGCGAGCTGCGCCGGATGGTCGATGTCCCAGAGCACCAGATCGGCGGCTTTGCCGACCTCCAGCGTGCCGTGGCTTGCCGCCATGCCCAGGGCGCGCGCGCTGTTGCGGGTGATCCCGGCCAGCGCCTCTTCCGGGGTCATGCGGAACAGGGTGCAGGCCATGTTCAGCATCAGCAGCAGGGAGGTGACGGGCGAGGAGCCGGGATTGCAGTCGCTGGCAAGAGCGATGGGCACACCCGCCTCGCGAAAGGCTGCCAGCGGCGGTAGCTGGGTTTCGCGCAAAAAGTAGAAGGCGCCGGGCAGCAGCACCGCGACGGCGCCACTGGCCGCCATGGCGCGCACGCCCTCGACGCTGGTGTATTCCAGATGGTCGGCGGAAAGGGCGCCGAAGCGGGCCGCCAGCGCCGCGCCGTGCAGGTCGGAAAGCTGGTCGGCGTGCAGCTTTACCGGCAGGCCGGCGGCCCGGGCGGCCTCGAAGACCCGCGCCACCTGTTCGGGGTAAAAGGCGATACGCTCGCAAAAAGCGTCCACCGCGTCGGCGAGGCCCGAGGCCGCGACCTCAGGCATCATGGCGATGACGGCGTCGATGTAGTCTTCCGGCCGGTTGTCGAATTCCGGCGGCAGGGCGTGGGCGCCGAGGAAGGTGGTCTTCACCGTTACCGGATGATTGCCGCCGAGCCGCCGGGCGACCCGCAGCATCTTCAGTTCGTGTTCCAGTGCCAGGCCGTAGCCGGACTTGATCTCGATGGTGGTCACCCCCTCGGCAAGGAAGGCCCGCAGTCGGGGCAGGGCGGCGGCATAGAGATCATCTTCGTCGGCGTTGCGGGTTTGGGCGACGGTGGAGCGGATGCCGCCGCCGGCGCGGGCGATTTCTTCATAGGAGGCACCCTCCAGGCGCAGCTCGAATTCCCGCGCGCGGTCGCCGCCGTAGACCATATGGGTGTGACAGTCGATCAGTCCCGGCGTGATCCAGCGGCCATCGCAGGGATGCACCGCCTTGGCCAAATCCTCAGCTGCGCCGGGCAGCTCGGCCTCGGGGCCGAGCCAGACGATCTCGCCCCCGGCCACGGCGAGCGCCGCGCCCTCGATCGCCCCGTAAGGCGGGCTGTCGTTTGCCGCGTCGCCAAGCGTCATCGTGGCGAGACGGGCGCCGGTCCAGAGATGATCCCACATAGGCTGCCGCTTCCCCAGTTGACGGCGACAACGACTTACGGCGCGAAGACACCGCATCAGTTGTATATACAACCTGCCTGACTTACGCTTGCCTCTCTCATCACGCAAGCGCCGCCAATCGCTTTTTTCATAGCAGGACATGATGACCCGCCAAACGCTTTTCGCAGCAAACGCCCTCCTTCCCGATGGCTGGGCGGAGAATGTACGGCTTGAGGTTGATGCAGACGGGAACCTGGATCAGATAACGCGAGGGGCCGCGGCGGGCGCCGCCACGCGTCTGGCCGGGCCCGTGCTGCCGGGCATGCCGAACCTGCACAGCCATGCGTTCCAGCGGGCCATGGCGGGCCTGGCCGAACATGTCGCGCCGGGCAGTTCGGGCGACGATTCCTTCTGGACCTGGCGGGAGGTGATGTACCGCTTCGTCGGCGCTCTGACGCCGGAACAGGTGCAGGCCATCGCCGCCCAGCTTTATGTCGAGATGCTGAAGGCCGGCTATACGGCGGTGGGCGAATTTCACTATCTGCATCATGGCCCTGACGGCAGGCCTTACGACGATATCGCAGAGATGTCGCGGCGGACCATCGCGGCGGCAGGGGCGAGCGGTATCGGCATTACCCAGCTACCGGTGCTTTATAGCTATGGCGGTTTCGGGGCTGAGAAAGCAGGTGAGGGGCAGCGGCGTTTTCTGAATGATCCCAATCGCTTGCTGCGTATCGTTGAGGTGCTTAAGGATTCACATGAAGATGATCCCCAAGTGCGGATCGGCCTCGCCCCCCACTCCCTGCGGGCAGTCACGCTTGAGACTTTGGATGAAGTGGTGGCCGGGCTCACCGGTCTCGATCCGGCGGCGCCGATCCATCTCCATATCGCCGAGCAGGTGAAGGAGGTGGAGGACTGTCTGGCCTGTTCCGGCAGGCGGCCCGTCGAATGGCTGCTGGAGAATCACGCCCCGGACCGCCGCTGGTGTCTGATCCACGCGACCCATATGAGCGAAGCCGAGACGAAGGGGCTGGCCGCTTCCGGCGCGGTCGCCGGTCTCTGCCCGACGACGGAGGCCAATCTCGGCGACGGGCTTTTTCCGGCTGTCGACTTCCTAGCAGCGGGCGGGGCCTGGGGTATCGGCTCCGACAGCCATATCTCGGTGAGCCCGATTGAAGAACTGCGTTGGCTCGAGTACGGCGAACGGCTGGCCCGGCGCAAGCGCAACGTGCTGGCTGGGGAGGGCGCCGATGCCTCCCTCGGTCATCGTCTGTACAGCGACGCCTTGGCCGGTGGCGCCCAGGCCCTCGGCCGTCCCATCGGCGCGTTGCAGGTGGGCAGGCGCGCCGACTTCGTGGTCCTCGATCCGGCGGCACCGGTCCTCTCGGAGATGCCGGCCGCACGCCTGCTCGACGCGATGATCTTCGCCGGCAACCGCAACCCGGTGCGCGACGTCATGGTCGGCGGCGAGTGGTTGGTCTGCGAAGGATCGCACAGGGACGAGCGCAAGGTGCTGGAAGACTACCGCGCGGTGCTGCGGACTTTGTTGTCTTAGGCAAAAGGCGAGCGATACAGCGAAGGCGGCGCACACCGCTTCCCCCTCACCAGCTTCGCCTAAACGCGATCTTTGATCCCGTTAAGGCTGCGCAACCCTCTCCCACCAGGGGAGAGGGGAACTGAAAGAGGCTTGCAATAACTCCCTCTCCCCTTGTGGGAGAGGGAGGGGCCCGCGTCAGCGGGAGGGGGCTCTGTCACGCCTGATTTCGCTCTTTGCCGATCGCTTAAACAGGAAGTGCCTTGACGGACATACCTATGGTCTGTATTTAACTGATAGGTTATTTAACAAGATGGTTTAATTTACCATGCCTTCGGATGCTCTCAGCATGACCTTCGCCGCCTTGGCGGACCCGACCCGCCGGGCGATCCTGGCGCGGCTCTCCTCAGGCGCGGCGACGGTGAGCGAACTGGCCGAGCCTTTCGACATGAGCATGCCGGCAGTCTCCAAGCATCTGAAGGTGCTGGAGCGTGCCGGGCTGATCGGCCGCGGGCGCGAAGCCCAGTGGCGGCCCTGCCGCCTGGAGGCGGAGCCGATGAAGGAGGCCGTCGACTGGCTGGAGACCTACCGCCGCTTCTGGGAGGACAGCCTCGATAACCTGGATGCCTATCTGAAGGAATTACAGACTGCCGCGCCTGGTGACGAAAAGCCCGCAGTGGCCCCCAAAAGGAAGCGATGATGACCAAGCGCGCCGAGAGCCGGCAGTCCGACGATGCGTCAAGCGCCGTGCTGACCTTTACCCGCAACTTCGATGCACCGTGCAAACGTGTCTTCGATGCCTGGACAAATGCCGAGCAGCTCTCCAACTGGTTCTGTCCGGCCGGCTTCACGGTCGTTTCCTGCGCGGTCGATTTCCGGGTGGGCGGTGTTTTCGACGTCGCCATGCGGTCATCCGAGGGCAGGGTTTTTCGCTGGCACAACACCTATCGGGACATCGTCATACCGCAACGCCTCGCCTATGCCAGCTCAATCCTGGACGAGGCCGGCCGGCCGATCTTCGATGCCGTTACTTCGGTGACCTTTCGGGAACGCGATGGCGGGACACTGTTGATCGTCGAGTCCGTGGTCGAAAAGCTCCACGATCCGGCGGCGGCTGTTTTCGCCGACGCGATGGAACCGGGTTGGCGGGAGGGCTTGGGAAACCTCGCCGCCTTTCTGCATCGACAATCGTAGGAGGGCTGATTCCATGACACCACAAACTGCCGACACGCTGGCCGACGACTTTGTACTGTCCATCACCCGCAGACTGGACGCGCCGCGCGAACTGGTTTTCAAGGTCTGGAGCCAGCCGGAGCACCTGGCCCGCTGGTGGGGACCGAAGGACTTCACCCTGCCGTCCTGTCAGATGGACTTTCGCCCGGGCGGCGCCTTCCGCTTCACCATGCGCGGCGCCAATGGAAAAGATCACACTCTGCAGGGTGTTTATCGCGAAATTGTTCCGCCGGAACGCCTGTCGTTTTCCTGGCGATGGGTCGACGAGGCGGAAGACTGTGCGGGGCCGGAAACCCAGGTAACAGTGACCCTGGAGAGCCAGGGCAACAAGACATTGCTCACCCTGCATCAGGCGCGTTTCGATACCGTGAGCGCGCGGGATTCACACGGCGAGGGCTGGGGTGAATCGCTGGACCGTCTGACCGACTACGTCGGTGGGTTGTGACGGCACAGGCGACAAAGGAGATCAGATCATGACGCATCGAATCGTATCCCGCAGCGAATGGCTGGAAGCCCGTAAGGCGCATCTGGAAGCGGAAAAGGCCTTCACGCGGCAGCGCGACGTTTTGCTGGACGCGCGCCGTGCCCTGCCTTGGGTCAAGGTTGAAGAGAACTACGTCTTCGAAGGCCCGCAAGGGCCGGTCACGCTGGCCGATCTTTTCGACGGCCGCGGCCAGCTCATGATCCAGCACTTTATGTTCGGACCGGATTGGGAGGAGGGTTGCCCCAGTTGTTCCCTCATGGCCGATCACATTGACGGTGCCCGCCCGCATCTCGCCCAGGCCGGGCTTTCCTTCGCCGCCGTTGCGCGCGCGCCGATCACCAGGATCGAGGCCTTCAGGCGACGCCTGGGCTGGGGTTTCCCCTGGGTCTCGTCACTCGCCAACGACTTTAACTTTGACTTCAATGTGTCGTTCAAGCCGGAGGCGCTCGACCGCGGCGAGGCTGTCTACAACTACCGGACCGCGCAGGGCGACATGGAGGAGCGGCAAGGCGTCTCCGTATTCTGCAGAGACGAGACGGGCGGCATCTTCCACAGCTACTCCGCCTATGCCCGTGGCGTGGAGAGCTTCATCGGCGCCTTCAATCTTCTCGACATGGTGCCCAAGGGGCGCAACGAGAAGAGCATCATGGACTGGGTGCGCCACCACGACCGCTATGAAGATCAGAACTTCGCGGCGCAGCCCTCAGCGGCCGAATAGGAAACGAGAACCGGTGCCTTGAGCGCCGGGAGCAGCAGCTTTCTGGAGTTCCGATTGCAAGGTGGCGCGCAGCGGTTCCCCTTCACCCCGGCCCTCTCCCCTGGTGGGAGAGGGAGGGGCCCGCGAAGCGGGAGGGTGAGGGGGA
>JANQMC010000078.1 GCA_028280305.1 Pelagibius sp.
GATGGTGCCGATGCCCGCGATCAGCAGGGCGAAGGTCAGGCTGAGGCCGTCCACCAGAAAGGACAGGCTGACCCCAAGGCTCGGCACCCAGTCATAGGCGACGCGGATGGTGTCACCCCGGGCGACCGTCGGCAGGGCGAAAGAGAGACCGACGGTCAGCGCGGCCGGCAACAGGGCGGCAAGCCAGACCGGCGCGGAGCTCTCGGCGGGCCCCTGAGCAGACGTGTTCGCCGCTTCGGCCTTTGTCTTTGGCTCCGAATGGGCGCTAAGGCTGTCCATGAAGACCCCGGTTGCCAGTCCTGCTGTTGCTGGAGTGTGAGTGAAGGGTGGTCGGTGCGACGCCGGCGGTCCCCCCGGACCGGAGGCGTCAGGGTTTGCAAGAGGGGCGGACAGCCGGTCTTCAGTCGAACGGAGGGCGACCCCACCGCGAGGGGCGGGGCCGCCTACCGTCGAGGCGAAGGAGGAGGTGCGAAGCCTGCGATACCCTGCCGCCTGTCCTGGCGTGGCCGGATGATCGGCAGCCCCCTCCGCCCCGTTCTCTGTGGACCTCTGCGGTTAGGCGTGCAGCCGCCCGGCCTGGCGCATTGGCTTGATGCGGACCGCGTTCAGCAGACGTTCCCAGGACTCGATCTCGTCCTTCAATATCAGCTTCCGGCGTTTGAGCCGCTGCAACGCCAAGGAGTCGGGCAGAGGGCGCTGCATCTCGGCGGTCAGGCTCGCTTCGATCCTGCGGTGTTTCTCGATCAATGCATCGTAGTGATTCTCGATGTGCATGGGTCGTTCAACCTCGTCACTGGGGCAAAAGGGTCTGTGTCCGGTCACCGGCAACGATGACGGCGCGCCACCATCACCGGTCGCGGCGAAAATGACTTGCCGAACTGCACTTGGCGTTCGCCGGTTGATCGTCCCAATCAAATCTCCTTGGTGCTTTGATAGAAAAACCCGATGCACTGCCTCGCTCGGCCATCGGCATTGGGGTGCAGACCGATAGGCGATTTCGATGAGCGGTTTGCCGCCGGCCGATTGGCTTCCGGCTGAGAGCGCCCCAGATTTCAGGCAGAAGTGGCCCCTGGAGCCCGCCTTTGCGGGTCTGACCGAGGTCCTGACTGAGGAGGCTTCGCGCCATCATGTCCAAGAGCAGACTTGCAGAGATTCGCCGTCGGGCGGCCACGGCTGACTTGCCGATCTCGGCGGCGCCCAGCCCTGCGCCGACCCTCCACGAAGCCGAGGCCGACTATCTCGATTGCCTTGCCCGCTTCGGCCTCAATTCGGCTGAGGCCCATGCAGCGCAGTGCGTCTGGCATGCCCTGCGCAACAAAGCGCAGGCATCCAGATCCGCCGCTTAGCAGGTTGTTGAAAAATTGGTTGCACGGAGCACACCACCCTTCGAGACGGCCCTTCGGGCCTCCTCAGGGTGAGGCAAGGTGTTGAACTGATTGACCTCATGCTGAGGAGCGAAGCGTCTCGAAGCGCGAGGCCAATCACCAAACCGGCTTTTTCAACAGCCTGTTAGAGCACTTTGGCCGGCAACTGGCCGGTCAGGCGTCTGACATTGCCGGCTGTGGGGTAGTCTCCAGTCGGATCGGTGTCTCGAAGCCCGGCGGTTTCACTGCCAGAACCGAGCATTCGACCTGATTGAGGATCGCCTCCGCGGTGTTGCCGATGATCAGGCCGCGCACGCCGGTGCGGCCGACGGTGCCCATGACGATCAGATCGACGCGGTTGTTCTCGGCGAATTCGGGAATAATCTGTCGGGCCTCGCCTTTCAGGTGGTGCACCTGGCGCCCTTCGTCCTTGCCCGGATAGCGCAGCATCAACTCGTCCAGCCGCCCTCTGCTCTGTTTGCGCCGTTCCTCCACCAGGCGGTCGATCTCCGCCTTCGGCACCCGCGCAAAGGCGCTGTGACGCATGCTGTTCTCCTCCGAAAGCATCCAGGCATTGGCGATCAGCAGCCCGCTTCCCTCCCTCTCGGACAGCGAGGTCGCAAGGTCCATGATCAGGGTATTCAAGGCATCTCTCTGATCGTCACGCGGATCGGGATCGACGGCGGCCAGGACCCGGGCGTAGCGGCGGCGGTCGCTGTGTTTCATGACCCAGACCGGGCAGGGGCATTTGCGCATGAGATGAAGGTCGGTGCTGGCGAAGAGCAGCGACTTGCCCTCTGACTCGCCCGCCGCTCCCTTCATGAGAAGATCGTGGCCGTCTCGCAGGACCTTTCGAATGATCTCGACGAAGGGGATGCCTTGCAGGACGACCTCCGTGGTCGGCACCCCTTCCGACTTGATGGGCGCGGCAACCTCGGCCAGGCGCGCCCGGTGAAATTCCATGACTTCGTACTCGATCTCACGGCCTTGGGTCGCCGAAAGAGAGGCGAAGAGCTTTGCCAGCTCGCCGGGGGCGGTATCGACCACGTCGACCAAGGTCAGGCGGGCCTCGTTGGTTTTTGCGAGCCAGATGGCGCGGCCGATGAGGTCCTCGTGGACGCTCTGCGGATCGCACACCAGAAGAATGTTCTTGAACCTGCGCATCGTTATCCCTTGCCTGATCTCTTTCGCGAAAACATGCGGCAGCAAGCCGCCGGGCGTCCGGCGGCAGTCCGCTTGTTTGGTCACATGGGCTTGAAATGCTGATCGAGCCAATCGAAGTTATGGGAGCCTTCGATAGGTTTTCGCTTTCGAAGGCGCGCGCAGTTCACACCAAGGGAGGTCCGGTCTTTGCCCACGCTTCAGCAACTCCGCTATCTCGTCGCCGTCGCAGAGACGCTTCACTTTCGCCGGGCTGCGGAGATGACCCATGTCACGCAGCCGACCTTGAGCGGCCAGCTTCGCGAACTGGAGGAGCGGCTTGGCGTGCAGCTTGTGGAGCGCAGCCGGGCAAAGGTGATCCTGACCCCCATCGGAAAAGAGATCGCCGGGCGGGCGCGGACGGTGCTGCGCGACGTGCAGGACATCGTCGACCTGGCCAAGCAGGGCCACAGCCTGCTCGGCGGCACCATCCGGGTGGGCGTGCTGCAGTCGTTGGGGCCCTACCTGCTTCCCCACATCCTGCCGAAGCTGCACCAGAGCTATCCGAATCTGAAGCTCTACGTACGCGAGGGAATGCCCCAGTCCCTGTTGAACGGCGTGGACGACGGCAGCCTCGACCTGCTGCTCTTCCCCCTGCCGGTAAAGGGGGCGGACTTGCAGACCGCACGGCTGTTCCGCGAACCGCTTCTGGTGGTTGCGCCGAGCGACCATCCTCTGGCAGCAAAGGAAACGGCGGAGCGGGCGGATCTCAAGGGGGAGACGATCATGACCCTCGAGCCCGGACACCGCCTGCACGATCAGGTGAAGGAGCTCTGCGAGCAGTTCGGCGCCAGGCTGGCACTCGACTATGAGGGCACAAGCCTTGACACCTTGCGCCAGATGATCGGCATGGGTATGGGCGTCTCGCTGCTGCCGGCGCTTTACGTCCGCTCGGAGGTCCAGCAGGACGATCAGGTGGTCGCCCGGGCGCTGCGCAGCCGCCCGCCGTTTCGCATGGTCGGCATGATTTGGCGCCGCCATTCGGCACGGCAGGAAGAGTACCTGACCCTCGCCGAGATCATCCGCGGCGTCCTCAAGGAGCGCGTTTCGGAGGTGACCGTCGCGCAATAGGGCGGCGGCCCCCTGCCTGCCGAAGCATAGATCCAGTCTATCAAAGGTCCAACGGCTCCCGAATTGCGCCGTCCCGGGTGCGGTCCAATCTTTAACCCTGTAGCGACCCTTAACAGGCTGGGCGTTGGGGACAGCGACCTGGAGAGCGACCAAGCGGAACTTGAACCCGGCGCCATGGCGCATCGCATTGTCCTGACGGTTGGACCATGTCTCTGTCCCCAGATCGCGGCCATCGATAGAGAGAGGATGCCTGAAGATGACGCAACCGTTCCTCGCTGCCGCCGTCGTCGCTCTTGGGTCGACCTTGGCCGCAGCGGCGGCCGCCACGCCGCAGCAAACACTCGACCGCCTCATGCCGCAGCAGACGGCCAGCGTCGAGTTCGACTGTCTGGGCGAGCCCAGCACCTGGTTGCCCGGGACCTTGCAGACTCACGGCAAAAGCGAGATCACGGACTCCAGCACTACGGCCACCCGGCCGACACCGGACCGCTCCACCTCAGACTGCGCGCTCGTCTAGCTGTTGCCGCTAGCCCTGAGGCAGCGAAGGCCAAACAGGACCGACTGACCGGCGGGCTGTGACCCCCGGCGGACCAATTAGAGTCTCGCTTAACCGACTGCTGTTGCGGCGACGCTTTCTGCCGTGCCGATTCCGGCCCTTGATGGAGATAGGCAAATCCAATCAGTGGCTTTGTTGTATTCGCTGCTAGGTGCCGTCACATGTCTCCGCGAGGACGCGAGGTAACCATAGGCATCGCCGGGGGAGACAGATCATGGCGTCTTATGAGCCGCAGGCGCCATACGCCATCCGGCAGTTCGAGTTCGATGTCCTGATCCCGATCCAGGCGTTCGGCCTCGACATCTCCTTTACGACCTCGACGCAGGCCATGATGACCACGGTGCTGCTGGTCAGCGTCTATCTGATCTATGGCATGCGCAAACCGGCCCTGGTGCCCGGACGCATGCAGTCCAGCATCGAAGCGGTCTACAGCTTCGTGGCGCGCACGGTCACCAAGACGGCGGGGCCCGAAGCCAGTCAAAGCATTCCCTTCGTTTTCTGCCTTTTCGTCTTCATCCTGTTCGGCAGCCTTTTGGGGCTGACGCCGGTCAAGTTCACCTTCACCAGTCATCTGGTGGTGACCATGGCTCTGGCGCTCACGGTCTTTACCTATGTCAACATCCTCGCCGTCCGCACGCAGGGGGCCGGCTACTTCCGCTTTCTGTTGCCCGCGGGTACGCCGCTTTACTTCGCGCCGATGCTCGTCCTCATCGAGCTCATCTCCTATCTCTTCCGGCCGATCACCCTGGGCGTGCGGATCTTTGCGAACATCCTT
>JANQMC010000116.1 GCA_028280305.1 Pelagibius sp.
TCGAAGTAGTCCATCGCCCGGGTGATGTAGAGGTAGGAGTTGGCGTCGAAGCGCTGGACGAAGCTGGCCCCCTGGTGGCGCAGGTAGCTTTCGACCTGAAAATCGGCGTCGAAGCCGAAGGTGAGGCTCTTGCGGTCCTGCAGGCGGCGGCCGAATTTGCGGTGCAGCGCCGGTTCGGAGAGATAGGTGATGTGCGCGGTCATGCGCGCCACCGCCAGGCCACGGTCCGGGTTGCGGCCCTCGGCGAGGTAGCGCCCGCCGCACCAGTCCAGATCGGCCATGATGGCCTGGCGGCCGACCTCGTGAAAGGCGATGTTCTGTGCCGTGTGGCGCGCTGCGGTGGCGATCGGGATGGCGGCGAAAACCTTTTCCGGGAACTTGGCCGCCCACTCCAGCACCTGCATGCCGCCCATGGAGCCGCCGGTCACGCAGAACAGCTTGTCGATGCCCAGATGATCGATCAGCAGCTTTTGCGCCCGCACCATATCGGCGAGGGTGATGACCGGCAGATCGAGCGCCCAGGGTTCGCCGCTGGTCGGGTTGATGGATTTCGGCCCCGTGGTGCCCATGCAGCCGCCCAGCACGTTGGTGCAGATGACAAAATAGCGGTTGGTGTCGAGCGCCAGGCCCGGGCCGACCATCAGGCTCCACCAGCCCGGCTTGCCGGTAACCGGATGGGTGCCGGCGGCGAACTGGTCGCCGGTCAGGGCGTGACAGACCAGAATGGCGTTGGACTTGTCGGCATTCAGCCGCCCGTAGGTCTGGTAGGCGAGGGTGAAGGGCCCCAGTTCGACCCCGCAATCCAGCATAAAGGGGGTGTCGTGGCCGAAGTCGGCCGTCAGCCCCGCTTGCGGTGCGTCAACCGGCCTCACAGGCTCCGCGATGTCCCCTCGGTCGCTCAAGGCCCATCCAATCCGTTTTCTCTGCCAATCCGTGTTCTCTAAAGGTCCCGCTGCGGCGGGCCTTCCGGGCCGCCGGGCGGACACACCCAAGGGTCCGATGTTACCCCGCCGGTTTCGGGACCCCATAGCTAGGGAGCCGGGGCGGCCCCTGTCAACCTTTCTCCGGTAAGGCTACGGAGCGGAAACTTGTAAGGTTTTCTTTGATTTTAGCCGATCCAGCGACTATCAGTAGCTCCGCCTTGGCTGCAGGTATCGGGCCCTTATGTCGGAAAAACCGCCTTCTTTGGACGATTTGCGTCGCAAGATCGACGAGATCGACGATTCAATCCACGACTCGCTCATGCGCCGCACCGAGCTTGCCCGCCAGATTGCCCTGGCCAAGGGCAGCAATGCGGTGATCATGCGGCCGGGCCGCGAGGCGCGGGTGCTGCGCCGGCTGGTCGGGCGCCACGAGGGGGCCTTTCCGAAGCCCATCGTCTGCCGCATCTGGCGCGAGGTCATCTCCGTCTTCACCCGCCTGCAGGGACCCTTCGCCGCTGCCGCCTTCGCCCCGGAGGACGGCAGCGATCTGTCTCTGCTGGCCCGCGACCACTTCGGCTCCCTCACCCCGATCACCGGCTTCGGCTCCGAGATGGGGGTCTTGAGGGCGGTCAGCGACGGCAAGGCCAACATCGGCATTCTGCCGCTGCCGGAATCGGACCGGGGCACGCCCTGGTGGCCCAAGCTGGCCCGCAGCGGCAAGGCCTCGCCGAAGATCATCGCCCGCTTGCCCTTTGCTCCTCTGGACGGCGGCCGGCGGATCGGCCCGGAGGCGGTGGTTGTCTCCCTGGCCGAGCCCGAGGAAAGCGGCGACGACCGCGGGTACCTGATCGTCGAACTGGATCAGGCGGTATCGCGCGGCGCGCTGAAGGTCCTGCTGTCCGATGCGGGCTTCGAGGTGCGCAACACTCAGGCCTGGGTCGACGCGCCGGACCGCACCCTGCATCTGGTCGAGGTCGAGGGATTCCTGGCCAGCGACGACAGCCGGGTCACTGCCCTGGTGACGGAAACCGAACCGGTCAGCCATGCCTGGGCCGTAGGCAGCTTTGCCGTGCCGCTGCTGGCGGAGGAGCTGGCCAACAATCCCGTCCTGAGCGCCGGATCCGAAAGCGGCGGCGACGGCGATGCGGCCAACGCAGGCGCGTCATGAGCCAGCCTTCCCCCCTGAAACCTCAGCCGCGCCCGGGTATTCTCGACGTCGCCCCCTATGTCGGCGGCGAGTCCAAGGCCGAAGGAGCCAACCGGGTCATCCGGCTGGCTTCCAACGAAAATCCCCTGGGCCCCAGCACCAAGGCCATTGCCGCCTATGAGGCGGAAAAAGGCAATCTGCACCGCTATCCCGACGGCGGCGCACTGGCGCTGCGCCGGGCCCTGGCCGAGGCCGAGGGCCTGGATGCGGAGCGCATCGTTTGCGGCGCCGGCTCCGACGAACTGATCGCCCTGCTGGTCCGGGCTTATGCCGGGCCCGGGGACGAGGTGCTTTACAGCGAACACGGTTTCCTGATGTATGGCATCTCGGCCAGGACCGCCGGTGCCACGGCGGTGAGCGCCCCCGAGGTGGCCCTGACCGCCGATGTCGACGGTTTGCTGTCCAGGGTGACCGACAAGACACGGCTGCTGTTTCTGGCCAACCCGAACAATCCGACGGGCAGCTATATCTCCGAGGCGGCGCTGCGGCGCCTGCATGCCGGTTTGCCGCCCTCGGTGCTGCTGGTGATCGACGCGGCCTATGCCGAATACGTGACGGCGGCGGACTATCCGCGCCCGGCGGCTTTGGTGGAAGAGGCCGGGAACGTCGTCATGCTGCGCACCTTTTCCAAGATTTACGGCTTGGCGGCCCTGCGACTCGGCTGGGCCTATGCCCCGGCCGCGGTCGTCGATGTGCTGAACCGGGTGCGCGGCCCCTTCAACGTCAGCCAGGCGGCACAGGCCGCAGGCCTCGCCGCCATTGCCGACAAGGACCACGTGGCCCAGTCGGTCGCCCATAACGCCAAGTGGCGCAGCTGGTTCTCGGAGGTTGCGGCGAAAGCCGGCGTCGAACCGCTGCCTTCCGCCGGCAACTTCATTCTGCTGCGCTTTCCCGGCGGGCAGGCCGAAGCCGAGGGCGTGCTGGCCGATCTGAAAGCCCGGGGCATCCTGGTGCGCGGAGTCGGGGCCTATGGTCTCGCCAACTGTCTCAGGGTGACCATCGGCACGGAAGACGAGATGCGGGCGACGGCCGAGGCGCTGCAGGCGGTGCTCGGATGAATCTGCCCGCAGCCTCCGGCGACGCGCCGCTGTTTCAGCGTGTCGCTCTGCTGGGCGCGGGGCTGATCGGGTCGTCGCTGGCCTGGGCGATCCGCGCGCGGGGCCTGGCCGAGCACGTCTCGGCCTATTCCCGGCGCGAGGAAACCCGCCGCGTAATCGCCGAGCTGGGGTTTGCCGATTCCCTGCACGCCGAACCCGGCGACGCCGTAGATGGCGCGGACCTGGTGATCTTCTGCGTGCCCGTCGGCGCCAATGCCGCGGTTGCCGAGGCCATTACCGGGCAGCTTGCCCCCGGGGCCATCGTCACCGACGTCGGCTCGGTGAAGCAGGCGGTGATCCGCGACATCGGCCCCTTTCTGCCGGGCGGCGTTCACTTCGTGCCCGGCCATCCCATTGCCGGTACGGAGAATTCCGGGCCGGAAGCCGGCTTTGCCGATCTCTTCGAACAGCGCTGGTGCATTCTCACCCCGCCGCCGGGCACGCCCGAAGCAGCGACGGAGAAACTCGTCGCTTTCTGGCAAGGCCTCGGCTCGACCATCGAGATCATGGACGCTGCGCACCACGACAAGGTGCTGGCCATCACCTCCCACCTGCCGCACCTGATCGCCTACACCATCGTCGGCACTGCGACCGATCTGGAGGAAAGCGAAAGGGCCGAGGTGGTGAAGTTCTCCGCCGGCGGCTTTCGCGACTTCACCCGCATCGCCGGGTCCGATCCGGTGATGTGGCGCGATGTCTTCCTGCACAATCGCGAGTCGGTGCTGGAGATGCTGCAGCGCTTCTCCGAAGACCTGACGGCTCTGCAGCGGGCGATCCGCTGGGGCGAGGGGGAAACCCTGGAGGGGCTTTTCCGCCGCACGCGGGAAATCCGTGCCGGCGTCGTCGACGCCCATCAGGCCGGCTCCTTCGATCCTAGAGAACCGGAGCGATCGGGAACAGCGGGACCGGTCCAAGATAAAGCAGACCATCCCGCAGAGTAATCGGCGCTTCCAGCACCGTCGCATCGGAGGTCGCATCACGCCGGCCCAGGGCGGCCACCGCCAGCCGCGCGGCAAAGGCGGCCTCCGGCTTTATGTCACCGCTTTCGATCAGTCTGTCGATGATCGCCTCGGCGCCTTTCAAGCGGGTGTCGAACTGGCCTGCCGGGCGCAGCGCCCTGTCCAGAGCCAGGCGCCCCGTCGCCTGCAGGTCCAGCGGCCCCCAGTTTGCCGCCAGGCGGCGGAAGCGCCAGAGCCCGCCGGCGTCGCGCCACAGCGGCAGGGCGACCGCCGGCTTGCCGCGCGGAATGCCGCCGATTACGGTTGAATCGAAGGACAGTCTGGCAAGCGAGTTGCCCAAGGGGCCGCCATGGCCCGCCGGCAGTTGCAGCGCGAGTGCTTCGCCGACCAGCTCCAGGGTTTCCGGATCGTCGCCATTGGCTTCCTGCAGCGGCCCCAGACGCGCCGTCAGCCGCTCGGCGGAGATGGGATCGAGACCGGGTCCTTCCATACGCAGGGCGCCGAGGTCGACCATGGCGCGGTCGACCTGGCCGTCTAAGGCCAGCACGACCCGTCCCTGGGCCTCCGCCGCGACGATTTCGGCTTCCTTACGCTCGCCGCCTTCAGCCAGGCGCAGGCGGTGATTGCCGGGAAACTGCAGATCGATGGTGAAGGGGTCCCAGAGTTTGGCCTCCCCCGAAATGGTCGGACCTTCCCAGGTCAGGTCCTGAGGGCTGGTTACCTTCGGCTGATCGAAGGTCACGGTCAGCGCGAAGGGGAAGCCGGACATCTGCGGGCCGTCGTAGGTAATGGCGTAGCCGCGCTCGATCTGCTGGCCGCGCCAGCGCTCGATACCCTCGGCCAGGGCCTCGGAAGCCCAGAACCAATATCCCGTCAGCCCCATGAAGAGCAGGCAGAGCGTCGCGGCGAGGGCTATGGAAAGGCGCTTTCGGCGGCGCATGAAGGCTCGTTACTCCCGGTCGTTGGGGATGCAAAGGCATGATAGAAGCTGCTGCCTGTGCCCGCAGCCCCAAATCGGAGTCGTCTTTGTGTTCCGGCTTGAGGGCGGGCCCTGGATTTGTTGGTATAGCGCTGCTGCATAGCATGACTGGGATCGGATGTGACGGAGAGCGAGTGGCCGGACCTTGAGGGACCGGGCGATCTTACTGCAGAAGAACTGGCTGCCAGGCGTCTGGCCCTGCCTCCGAAACAGGACTTCTGGGTCTTCGGTTACGGCTCCCTGATGTGGCATCCGGGTTTCCCCCACGTGGAGGTCCGCCTTGCCAGGGTCAACGGGCTGCATCGCAGCTTCTGCGTCTTTTCTCATCGCTACCGCGGCACCGCGCGGCGTCCCGGCCTCGTCCTCGGTCTCGATCGCGGCGGCTCCTGCCGCGGTCTGGCGTTCCGGGTTCCTTGGGGCGAGGGCGAGGAGGTGCTGGACTATCTCTATGCGCGGGAAATGATTACCGGTGTCTACCTGCCCTCCTGGCGCGAAGCCAAGACGGACCAGGGCGCCGTCTCGGCCATCACCTTCGTCGTCGACCGTGAACACCGGCAATACGCAGGCGGGCTGAACCACGACCGGATCGTCGAGCTGATCCTGCAGGGCAAGGGCAGCCGAGGCCTCTGTATCGAATACCTGGAAAACACCGTGCATCATCTTCAGGCTCTCGGCCTGCGCGACCGTGGCCTGGAGCGGCTCTTGAGCGATACCCGGCGCCGGAGCGGCTGACGGCAGCGCCCTACAGCTTCACCATCAGATTGATCCACTCGTCCTTGTCGCTCCGCCCGAAAGGGGCGACCTTGGGAATGCGTTTGCCGGTGCGCTGATACCCGAAGAGCCTGAGGTACCACTCCACCACCCGCTCGTCGTCGGCGTTGGTGTAAAGCTCCTTGATGCCCTGGTCGCGCAGGTAGTCCTGGCGGGTGCGTTGCAGAGCGGCGCCGACGTTGTGCCCGCGGTAGTTGGAATCGACGGCCAGCAGTGTCGTCTTGGCCGTGGTCTCGTCCAGTATCCGATAGCCGCCGACGCCGATGATCAGGCCGTCCAACTCGGCAACAAAGCAATCGCTGAGAGGAAACGCCGGCATTTCCGGACCGCCGATGTGATGGAAATTGGCGGTTTCCAGCACTTCCAGCATGCGGGGCCAGTCGGCCTCCTCTGGGCGGCGAATCGTAAGGGTTGATTCTGTCATTGGGTGATTCTCTGGCGGCGCGGCCTGATCGCATGGCCTTTCCCCTGATAGTATAGGCCGGGTGTTTCGACAATCTGAATCGCCCCGATCTGCCGGCGGGGCCTAGGATTTCCGCCGTTCGCCGGAGTTTCGGTCGGCTCGACCCCACCGTTTCCGGCGACGTCACATTTTAGTGACGGCTCGTGATTTGATCACCGGCCCAGGGCGCAAATATCACTATCTAGTCAGGCACCCGCCTGCTTTTTCCAACCTGGAGATGCGAGGTCCTCCCCATGATGCGCAAACTTCTTCTGGCATCGGCTTTTTCGATGCTGGCAACTGGTGCGGCCCAGGCCGGCGAGCAGTATGTCGATGAGTCCGGTTTCGCCATTAGCGGTTATGACGCGGTGGCTTACTTTGATCTAAAGCAGAACGCTGTCGGTACCCGCCAGCCGGAAGCGGTTCCGGGCAAGGCCTTCATCACGGCGGAATACAACGGCGCCACCTGGGCGTTTTCCACCGAGGCCAACCGTGACAAGTTCGTGGCCGATCCCGCCAAGTATGCGCCGGCCTATGACGGGCACTGCGCCTATGGCCTGGCCCAGGGCGGAAAAGTTCCCGCCAACCCCAATCTTTGGCGTATCGTCGACGGCAAGCTCTATCTGAACATCACGCCGAACGTGGTGGGGTTCTGGGAGAGCGATATCCCCGGCAACCTGACGAAAGCCGATACAAACTGGTCCAGCAAAGAAGCAGCCCCGGCATCTTCGCGAAGCTGGAAGTCCATCGACGACAACAAGGGTACCTACAGCGTGACGGCGCCCATCGAGGGATAGCACGAGATTTCTCGCCACCGATCTTCCCGGCTTTGTTCCGGGAAAACAGTTACACAAGCAAAGCAGAGGAGATGAAAGAGAATGGCTGAAAAGACGAAGATCGCTTCCGCAGCGATGATTGCCGGGGCCGTGGCCCTCGCCGTGTCGGCGACGGCGCATGTAACCCCGGCCGCCGCGCAGGCGAAGGAAAAGTGCTACGGCATCTCACTGGCCGGGCAGAATGACTGCGCCGCCGGTCCCGGCACCACCTGTGCCGGCACCTCGACGATTGATTATCAGGGCAATGCCTGGACCTTGGTCCCGGCCGGCGATTGCGTGAAGTACGGCGTTGAAGAGGCAAATGCCGACTTCGAACTGCCGGGCGATCGCACCGGGTCGCTGGAAGCCCTCGACCGCGACCTGCCGGCTTAAGGCCTGGCAGGCCTGGATACAGATTGATTGAAAGGCCGGTCCGGTTTCGCAGAGCAGGAACCGGACCGGCCTTTCGTCCCTCTGATCGGGCGCGCAGCATCATGACAGAAAGTACCGCCATACCGAACCGTGCCGGGCTTGGCCTGAAGGCCGAGCACTACGAGGCGATCCTGGGCAGCAGGCCGGATGTCGGGTGGTTTGAGGTGCATGCCGAAAACTACATGGGGGCAGGCGGCCCGCCGCATCATTATCTGACGAAGATCCGCCGCGACTACCCGCTGTCGCTGCACGGCGTAGGGCTTTCCATCGGCGGCGCAGCGCCGCTCGACGAAGCACACCTCGCCCGTCTTAACGACCTTGCCGAGCGTTATGAGCCGGGGCTGGTCAGCGAGCATCTCGCCTGGTCGAGCCATGACGAGGTCTATCTGAACGACCTGCTGCCGCTGCCCTATACCGAAGAGACGGTGACGCGGGTCAGCGACCATCTGGAGCGGATGCAGGAGGTGTTGTGCCGCCAGGTGCTGTTGGAGAATCCCTCTACCTATGTCGCCTTTGAGAACAGCACCATGGACGAAATCGAGTTTCTCCGGGCCGTGGTGAAGCGCAGCGGTTGCGGCCTGCTGCTCGATGTGAACAACGTGCTTGTCTCAACCAACAACCAGGGCGTCTCGGCTGAAGCCTATATCGATGCCTTTCCCCTGGAGCATGTGGGCGAGATTCATTTGGGCGGGCATGCCAGCGAGGAAGAAGCCGGCGGCACGACCCTGCTCATCGATGCTCATGACCGTGCCGTGGACGACAGGGTCTGGGCACTCTATGCCCGGACTTTGGCGCGTGGCGGGACCAAGCCCAGCCTTATCGAGTGGGACAACAGCCTGCCGGCCTGGGAGGTTCTCTATAACGAGGCCCGTAGGGCCGAAACCGTTATCGCGGCCGAGGCAGGCGCAGCGCCGCAACCCGCAGCCTCTATGCAGCAGACCCGTCATGCCGCAGCACGCTGACACCCAGAACGACTTCGCGGCGGCGCTCTGCAATGCCGCTTTGCCGGTCCCCGATGCGGTGGTGACGCCGCCGGTGGCCGGACAGGACCGCCGCTTCGACGTCTACCGCAACAACCGGATGGTCAGTCTGATCGAGGCCTTGGAAGCCACTTTCCCGGCGGTCCTGCGTCTGGTCGGCGAGGCATTCTTCAAGGCGGCGGCGCGGGCCTACATCGATCGGGAGCCGCCCCGGTCGCCGGTGCTCTTGCTCTATGGCCGTCGCTTCGGTGACTTTCTCGACGGCTTTGCGCCGGCGGCGAACGTGCCTTACTTGGGCGACGTCGCGCGTCTGGAATGGGCAAGGCTCAATGCCTTCCATGCCGCCGATGCCGAGCCGCTGGCAATCGACTGTCTGTCGGCCCTGCCGCCGGAGGACCTGGGTGGCCTGCGCTTTGCGCTGCACCCGTCCCTGCAATTGCTGCGCTCCCGCTGGCCGGTCGTGTCGCTCTGGGCCGTCAGCAGCGGCAGTGATCCCGCGGCGGCGGTGGACATGAACTGCAACCAGGACGCCCTGGTGATCCGTCCGGCGCTGTCTGTGGACACGCGTGTGCTGCCGGGCGGCGGCTTTGACTTCATCGGCGCGCTTCTGTCCGGCGCGTCTCTGGCGGAGGCGGCGGAACAGGCGGCGTCGAATGATCCGGCTTTTGATCTTGCAGTCCATCTGCAAGGCATGTTCGAGGTCGGCGCCGTGACCGCCGTTATTCCCGGCAGTCCTGAACCCAAGCAAGAATAGGCTGAAGACAATGACCCGATTGATAGACCTCTACAGCCGGATTACCGGCACGATTGAGACAAAACTCGACGGCTGGTTCCTTGGGTTCCTTGCCCGCCTCGCTTTCGCTGCTGTCCTGGCGGTGTACTATCTGCACTCCGCCAGCCTGAAGGTCGGCGACGGCTTTACCGGCTTCTTCAGCATCGGCGACAACGCTTACTTCCAGATCCTGCCTTCGGTCGTCGAGGCCTACGGCTATGACGCCTCCCAGGTGCCGTTCTTTCCCTACGACATCATCGTCTTTGCCGGCACCTATGCAGAGTTCGTGCTGCCGCTGCTCATCATTTTTGGATTGTTCACCCGCCTCGCCGCGCTGGGCATGATCGGTTTCATCCTGGTGCAGAGCTATGTCGATATCGCCTTTCACGGCGTCGATGCGGCAACCATCGGCGCCTGGTTCGACCGCCTGCCGAACGCCGCTATTCTCGACCAGCGGGCCCTGTGGGTCTTCCTGCTGATTACGCTGGCGGTGAAAGGGGCGGGGGCATTGTCGCTGGACCATCTGCTTCGGCGCAGGCTGCTCCTGCAGGGAACAGCCCGGCCGGCCGCCGCCTGACGGAATCACGCCAAGCCGACCCGGCGGCGCCCTTCCTCGGTCTTGAGGGAGAAGTCGGTGCCGGCGAACTCGGCGGCCTCTGCCGTGCACAGCCAGGCGATGGCCTTGGCGGGCCAGTCGGCGGGAATATGGACCGAGGGGTCGAGCTGGCTGACCGGGTTGATGCCCGAGGCTTTAATGGACACCTGCATGTCCGTTGCAACGGTGCCCGGGCTGAGACCCACCACGCGGATGCCCTTGTCGCCGTACTCCTTGTCGGCGCAGCGGGTCAGCGACAGCACGGCGGCTTTCGTCGAGCAGTAATGGCTCCAGCCTTCCAGGGCGCCGGTGGCGGCGCCCGAGCTGATGTTGACGATGACACCGCTGCCCTGGGCTTCCATGACCGGAAGGGCCGCGCGCAGGCCGTGGTAGACGCCCTTCAGGTTGATGTCGACCGCCAGGTCCCAGGCCGCCGGGTCGGACTCCGCCAGCCGCGCAATGGGGTCGATGACCCCGGCGTTGTTCACCAGGATATCCAGCCCGCCGAAGGTGGTCTGGCAGTGTGCGACGGCGGCGGCGACCTCATCGTAGCGGCTGACATCACAGGCAAGGGCGCTCGCCTTGCCGCCGGCCGCGCGGATCTTTGCGGCCAGCGCCTCGATGTCATCCAGGCTTCGCGCGGCCAGGACGACCGAGACTCCCAGCCGTGCCAGTTCCTCGGCGGCGGCGGCGCCGATCCCGCGGCTGGCCCCGGTAATGATGGCGGTCTTGCCTTTTAGCTCCTGCATCTTGTGTTCTCCCTGATACTAGAATTGCGGATGTCCCTGACCGGAAGGCGTTGCGGCAGCCTTGCCTTTTGGGAGCGGGTCCAGTCCCGCGCGTAGAGTTTGGTTTGGACGCTGCTATTCGCCCGATGGGAATTTGTCGTTCACCCGCACTTGGAGTAGCCGCAGGCGGTGCAGAGGTCGCAGCCTTCCTGGCGGATCAGACTGGCGCTGCCGCACTTCGGGCATTGGGCGAAGCGGGTGTCGCCGGCGGGGTTGCCGAGGTTGACCACCGCCTTCTGCGCGCTGTTCTTGGCGATGCCTTCGGGCTGTAGAAAACCGATCTCGATCATATGCTGTTCGATCACCCCGCCGATGGCGGCCAGCAGCGAGGGCACGTAGCGCCCCTCCATCCAGGCGCCGCCGCGCGGATCGAAAACCGCCTTCAGTTCCTCGACGACAAAGGAGACATCGCCGCCGCGCCGGAAGACCGCTGAGATCATCCGGGTCAGCGCCAGGGTCCAGGCGTAGTGCTCCATATTCTTGGAGTTGATGAAAATCTCGAAGGGGCGCCGCCGCGGTTCTTTGGCGGCTCCCTCCTGGAGGATGTCGTTCAGGGTGATGTAGATCGCATGATCGCTGTCCGGCCAGCGCAGCTTGTAGGTGCAGCCGGGCAGCACTTCCGGCCTTGCCAGGGGATCGGTCATGTAGACGACGGCGCCGTCCGGGGCCTCTTCCGGGGTATCGCCGTTCGTCGGTGCTGGCGGAGCTGAGAGGGTTGCGGTCGGCGCCGCGCCGCTGTCCGGCGTCACCGTCAGCACGGCGCCGGTGATGTCGTTCGGCCGATAGGTGGTGCAGCCTTTGCAGCCGAGGTCATAGGCCTGGCTGTAGACGTCCTTGAAAGCCTCGAAGGAGATATCGACGGGCAGGTTGATGGTCTTGGAGACCGAGCTGTCGATATAGCGCTGCACCGCGGCCTGCATCACCACATGGGCGCCTGGCTCCAGGGTTTGCGCATCGACGAAGGCGGCGGTCAAGGGCGCGTCCGCTCCCTTCAATCGCCGGAACAGACGGTAAGCGTAGTCGCTCACCTCTTCTTCGCGGCGGCTGCTGTCGGGCTGCAGGATGCGCCTGACATAGTTGAAACTGAACACCGGCTCCAGGCCGGAGGAGATGTTGCCGGCCAGCAACGAGATGGTGCCGGTCGGCGCGACGGAGGTTACCAGGGCATTGCGGATGCCGTGGCGGGCGATGCCCTCGCGGATCTCCTCGTCGAGCTCGCGGATCGTCTCGCCGGCCAGATAGGCCTCGCGGTCGAAGAGCGGGAAGGGGCCTTTCTCCTCCGCCAGTCTGACGGAGGCAAGATAGGCGGCCCGGCGGAAGGCCGTCATCCAGCGCTCCGTAGTGCGCACCGCCTCCGCGGAGCCATAGCGCAGGCCGCAGCAGATCAGCGCATCGGCAAGGCCGGTAATGCCCAGACCGATACGCCGCTTCGCCTGGGCCTCCTGGCGTTGCGCCTCCAACGGGAAACGCGAGACGTCGATGGCGTTGTCGAGCATGCGCACCGCCGTCGGCACCAGGGCCTCCAGCGCGTCGAGGTCCAGGGCGGCATCGTCCTCGAAGGGCCGGACCACCAGGGCCGCAAGATTGATCGAGCCCAGCAGGCAGGCGCCATAGGGCGGCAGGGGCTGTTCGCCGCAGGGGTTGGTGGCGCTGATGGTTTCGCAGTAGTGCAGGTTGTTACGCTGGTTGATGCGGTCGATAAAGATCACGCCCGGCTCGGCGGCGGCGTGGGTGGCGCGCATGATGCCGTCCCAGAGGGCACGGGCCTGGACCACCTTGTAGACCGTACCCTCGAAGCTCAGCGGCCAGGGCTGGTCTTCGCGCACCGCCTGCATAAAGGCATCGCTCACCAGCACCGAGAGATTGAACATCGAAAGCCGCCCCGGCTCCTGCTTGGCCTCGATGAAGGCTTCGATGTCCGGATGGTCGCAGGCCAGGGTGGCCATCATGGCGCCGCGGCGCGAGCCGGCGCTCATGATGGTCCGGCACATGGCGTCCCAGACGTCCATGAAGGACAGCGGGCCGGAGGCATCGGCGCCGATGCCGTGGACCGGCGCCCCTTTGGGCCGCAAGGTGGAAAAGTCGTAGCCGATGCCGCCGCCCTGCTGCATCGTCAGGGCGGCTTCCTTCAGGTGTTCGAAGATGCCGGCCATGTCGTCTGGGATGCGGCCCATGACGAAGCAGTTGAAAAGGGTGACATTTCGCTCGCTGCCGGCGCCGGCCTGGATGCGCCCGGCCGGCAAAAACCGAAAATCGCGCAAAGCGTCATAGAATTCGGTTTCGACAGACTTTTTGGTTGAATGTTTTCCTTCAGCGGCCGCTAAAGCACCGGCGATGCGCCGCCAGCTGTCGGCGATGGTTTTGTCCACAGGCTCGCCCGACGCCGACTTGAGCCGGTATTTCATATCCCAGATTTCTTGCGACAAGGCCGAGAATTCAGACATGGCCAAACCTTTTTGAGATCCTAAGATCCTGCATTTGTGCCATTTTCGGCGGAATTGCTTCTTCGACGATAGGTCCCGCCGCGGGGTGGGTCAAGCAACGCAGGGCCGGGACGGCGATGTCGGATTCGCGGCCCGCCGCGATCTTGGCAAGAGTATTGTTTTCCGTATTCGTCTCAGGGACTTCAGCTGTCCACAGTTTTGCACACATGCTAATCAGATTAATGAGAGAACCTTTTCAGTTGTGATGTTGAAGATTATTGCCCTTTTGATTGTGCAAGTGTCCGACTTCTTTCCTCGATTGCCGATTCCAGCCGCTGCAGAAAGACCTTCCGATTCAACCCGGGCTCGATTGGCGGCAGAAACTCCAGAATGATGGTGCCCGGTTGCTTGGCGAAACGGCGGCGGCCCCAGAACAGGCCGGAGTTCAGGGCGACCGGCACCACGCTGACGCCGAGCTGGCTGTAGAGGGCGGCGACCCCGGGCTGATAGGGCCGGTGCTGGCCCGGGGCGACCCGGGTGCCCTCGGGGAAGATAACGATGGGTCGGCCCTCGGCGACGGCTTCCTTGGCCCTGGCGACCATCTTGCGCAGCGCCTTGCTGCCGCCCTTGCGGTCCACCGGCACCAGCCCGGCGCGGATCAGGTAGAGCCCGAAAACCGGTATCCAGGTCAATTCCTGCTTCAGGACGAAGCTGTGATCCCAGAGCAGCAGGGAGAAAATCAGCGTGTCCCAGGCGGACTGGTGCTTGGCGGCGACCAGAAAGGCGCCCTGGGGCAGATGTTCGAGCCCGCGGATTTCGTAGCGCAGGCCGCAGAAAAGGCCGAGCGCGGCCATGATCCCGCGCACCCAGAAGCGGCCCAGATGATAAAGCCAGCTGCGCGGCCCCAGCATCAGCGGCAGGCCGAACAGCAGGATCAGGGTGGTCCAGCCGTAGAAGAAGATGTTGAACAGGAGGGATCGGATCAAAGCCATGGCATCTTCGCGAAGAGGTCGTCCAGCCAGCCGTGAACGACGGCGACCAGATACTTGCTGTATTCCGTCACCAGCAGCGAACTGCTGCCGGGCCAAAGCCACCAGTCCTCCCGCTTGAAGGGTTCGGGAAAGACCGGATGGGGCACGATGGTGACCTCCGGCATGCGCCGGTGGAACTCCAGCAACGAGCGCGGCATGTGGTAGGTCGCGGTGACGAGGCGGAGGGAGCGGACGTTCTGATCCGCGATCCAGTCTGCGGTTTCCAGCGCATTGCCGCGGGTGTTGTCGGCTTCGTAACCCAGAAAGACGCAGCAGGACAGCTCCTCGGGGGCCTGCTCGAACAAGGCCAGCAACTGGCGGACATCGACGCCCCGGTAGACCCCGGAGACGAAGAGTTTGTCCGCCTTTTCGTTGGTCAGCAGATCCAGGGCGGTGTCCAGGCGGCTGCTGCCGCCGGTCAGCACGACGATGGCGTCGGTGCGGCTGTCGCTGTCCGCCACCTGGGTCGGTACCTGATTGGCAAACCACAGCAGGCCGGCGGCCCAGGCCAGGCCGCAGAGCAGCAGCAGCACGGCAAAGCCGCGCAAGCGGCGCAGATTGCGCCGCCTCAGGCTTGCACGGTCTGTTTTCAACGAGCGCGGCCGCATGCGCTAAGGCATTCTGGCCAGGGTGCGGAGCACCGTGACCCGCGCCGTGAACATGGTGACCAGGGCGGAGGCGACCGGCAGCAGGATCAGCAGCGACCATTCATGGGGCCTCAGGGCCAACTCCGGCAGCAACCCGGATTCGATCCGCTCCAGCAGGCTGCGGCCCAGATAAAGGGTCGGCAGGGCGCAGGCCAGACCGATCAGGCCGCCGCGCAGGCCCAGGCTGAGGGCGTGGCTCTGAAACTGCTTGGCGACATAGGAATCCTGCGCCCCGATCAGATGCAGCAACTCGATTGCCTGATCGTGGGCGGCCAGGCCCATGCGGGTGACGAAAGCAACCATGATCGCGGCCGCCGAGAGCACCATGGCGACCACGACGATGGCCATAATCTCCACCGCCCAGGCAAGATCCAGGAGATGGGCGAGCCAGCGCTGGTGGTCGTCGACGATGCTGCCCGGGGCGGCGGCAAGGACGGCCCGGCGCAAGACGGTCAGATCCGGCGGTTGATCCGGGTTGATGGTGACGGCGATCAGCCGCGGCAGGGGCAGGTCGTCGATCAGCAGCGCTTCGCCCAGCCAGGGTTCCAGAAGGGCCGAGATTTCCCCGCTCTGCAGGACCTCCGTGGTGACGACGCCCGGGGTTTGTTCCAGGAGATCGACCACCGCCTGCAGCGCCGGGTCCTGTTGTGCCGCGCCTTCCGCCTCCGCTCCGGGGGGCGCAGCCGGCAATTGCACGGTCAGCGAGCCCGCCAGGCCGCTATCCCAGCGCGCGGCGAGCTTGTTGGCCGCCATGGCGCCGGCCAGCGCCAGGGCGGCCAGGTAGACCATGATCGCCACCAACAGCGGCAGATAGCGGCCCGAGGCATCGCGGTCTAGAGGGACCGCCTGACGCTTGCGCCGCCGGCTCACGCCGGGGCCTCGGCAGCGGCGCTGCCGCCCGGCGCCGCGATTTCGCCGCCGCTCAGACGCGTAATGGGATGCCGGAAACGCTGCACCAGCGATTCGTTGTGAGTTGCGATCACCACGGTCGTGCCGATCTTGTTCAGTTCCTCGAACAGGTAGAGCAAGCGTACGGCCATGCGGTCGTCCAGATTGCCGGTCGGCTCGTCGGCCAGCAACAGGCTGGGCCGGCCGATCACGGCGCGGGCGATGGCGACGCGCTGCTGCTGTCCGCCCGATAGCGTCGGCGGCAGAGCATCCATATGGTCGGCCAGGCCGACCCAGGTGAGGAGTTCTTCGACATCCTTGTCGCTGCGTGCGCCGGCCTCGCCGCTGATCTGCAGCGGCAGGGCCACGTTTTCCCGCGCGGTCAGGTGTTCCAGCAGGCGGAAATCCTGAAAAACGACTCCGATTCGCCGCCGCAGTACCGCTGTTTCCTGGCGCGTCAGGCCGGCGACGTTACGCCCGAAGAGTGCGACCCGGCCGGCCGTGGGGTGCTGCGCCAAATACATCATGCGCAGCAGCGAGGATTTGCCCGCACCGCTGGCCCCGACGAGAAAGTGATAGGATCCCGGGTCGAACTGCAGCGAGACATGCTTCAGAATCTCCGGACCCTGGCCATAGCGCAGCACGACGTCCTCGAAGCGAACCAAGCTGGAAAATCCCTTTTGCGGAAGCGGAAATCGAAAATGACATAGGCACCTCAGCCCCGTAAAGGTTTCTGCTCATGCCTTGCTTTGATTATACCCCGACCATATAAGGTTATCGGACCATCTGCTGCTTGGGGGGCGGTCAGCCCGAATGATTGTTACCTGTCCTGCTTGCGAAAGCCGGTTCGAAGTCGAGCGTGAACAGCTCGGCTACGACGGGCGAATCGTGCGCTGCGGCAAGTGCGGGAACTGCTGGCATCAGATGCCGGAAGACGAGGCCCCGGCCCCGCCAGAGCAGCCGGAGGCAGCGGAGGAGCAAGCCAAGCCTGTTCCGCCACGGCTTGCCGCCCGGCGTCAGGCGGCAGCAGCGAAGAACAAGAAACGCGGCGGCGGCGGCATGTTCGGTTGGCTGGCCCTGCTGTTTTTCCTGCTGGCTGTCGTCGCTGCGAGCTGGTTTGCCAGGGATGACATCGTCGCCCGTTTCCCGCAGACCGAGGTGGTTTACGCGGCGCTCGGAATCCCCGTCACACTGCCCGGACCGAAACTGGAGCTGCGTGTCAACGATCCGCGATCGGTGGTTCGCGAAGGCGACCGGGTCATTCTGCTTGAGGGTACCGTCACCAACATCACCCGCCGCAAGCAACCGGTTCCGAAACTTAAGGCGCGCCTGACCGACAGCGAAGGAACCGTCCTGCTGGAATGGATTTTCGAGGCGCCGAAGGCCGAACTGGACGCCGGTGCCGAGGTGGATTTCGTCACTGAGACGATTAACCCGCCGGATGAAGGTCAGAACCTCACAATCAACTTCGTGAAAGACGAAGAATAAGCTCTCTTTCAGCAGTCGTTCCCTTTTTCTCATTAAGCCTTGCTTAACCACGCGGTGGCAGTTTGGCCAAGAGGGTCGGACTGGGTCGCCCATGGAGTCGGAGAAGCCGAAGAGGCTTGAGACGTCCAGGAAAGATCGGGATCCGGGCCGCCAAACGACAGGCAGGAGAGGGTGACGAGATGGCGCATATCCTGGTCGCCGAAGACGATACCGCAGTACAGAGTTTCGTGAGCCGGGCCCTGGCCCACCGCGGCCACAAGGTGACCTCGGTCGAGGACGGCGTGCAAGCGCTGGAGGCGCTCGGCGGATCGGAGTTCGATCTGCTTATTACCGACATTGTCATGCCGAGCCTGGATGGCATCGGCCTGGCGCTGAAGGTGGCGAAGGATCATCCCAGCCTGCCGGTGCTCTTGATGACCGGCTACTCCGCCGAACGCCAGCGTGCGCACAACCTCGAAGAGCTGATTTGCGAGGTCATCACCAAGCCCTTCACCCTGCTGGAAATCTGCGAGGCTGCCGAAGCGGCGCTTACGGTCGAGCCCATGACCTGCCACTGACAGGCCCCGGGCCCGCCCAGGGAACTGCCGTGGGCCGAAAGGCCACCAGGGCAGGGCGCCGCCCGCCTTGCCCAAGAATCCAATACAGAATCTAGAACTGTTTGAGCAGCCGGTCGATGTAGTCCAGTTCCTGGGCCGGACGGTCGCGGTCGCCGCGCCGGCGCCGCAACTCGTCGACGATCTCGCGGCTGCGCTGAAGCTCCATCTGATCGGGAATATCGACCCCGTCGTTGACGTTGCTCGGTCCGCCGCCTTCGCGTCCCAAGGGATCGGGATTCGACTGGCCAAAACGCCCCGGCGCGCTGCCTTCGCCGGTTTCGCCGGGCTGATTGGCGAACATTTCCATGAAGCGGTCCATGGTGGCCTGCATGCCCTGCTGCAACTGGTCGAGGGAACGGGTCTGGGGCGGTACGGCCTGTCCCGGCTGTTCGCCTGACAGCGCGTCACGGGCGTCGCGCATCTCCCGCTCCGCGCGGCCCAGCGGGCGCGGGATGTCGCCCATGGCATCGCCGAGCTGGCGCATCAACTCGCCCAGGCTGCGGCGTAACTCCTCCTGGCGCCGGGCATCCGACATGTTGTCGCTCCGGCCCTGCTGCTGGTTGCGGCCTTCGCCCTGTTGTCCCTGTTGATTCTGTTGCCCTTGCTGTCCCTGCTGGTTTTGCTGCTGTCCGCGTTGCGACCGCTCGAAACTGCGGTCCAGCAGCTCCTGCTGCTCGCGCATCATGTTTTCCAGGTTCTCCATCATGCGCGATGCGTCCTGCATGTCCTGGTTCATCTGCCCGGCATAGGGGTTCGCCGTCAGGTTCTCCAGCATGTCACGCAGTTGGGAGAGCAGCTCCCTTGCGGCGTCGCGGGCGCCGGACTGCGCCAGTTCGCGGGCGCGGTCGATCATGTTCTGCAGATCCTGGCGCTCCAGCATCTGCGAGCCCGGCGGCGGCGTGCCCTCCTGGGTCTCGCCGCGGGCCATCTGCTCGCGCATCTGTTCGGCCAGCTCGTCGAGGAAGTTGTTGAGGGCCGACTGCAGCTCGTCCATCAGCCGCTCGATCTCCGCATCGTCGGCGCCGCGCTCCAGCGCCTCGATCAACGCCTGCTGCGCATCGCGGAGTTCCCGTTCGGCAATGGCCAATTCGCCCTCTTCGATGCGCAGCGCCGTGTCCCAAAGCAGTTGCTGAACCTCGGTGATGGCTTTGTCGCTGGAATCGTAGATCAGGCGGCGCTCGGCTGAGCGGATCGACAGGGCGACGACGATATCGTGGAAAAAGTGCTCGGGCCGATCATAAAGACCGTTCAGAGCCTGCACGACCGGCAGGCGGCCTTTCGGATTGATGGTCAACTGCTTGCGCAGTTCGACCAGCGCCCGGGCGACGGGATGATTGAAAATGCGTTCCGGCAGAACGGTGCGCAGAACCTCGCTGCGCCCCTCCTGGCCGGGGTGGTCCCAGGCCACCAGTTGAACCTCCACCGCCAGGCCGGCCCAGGGATGCGGCGTCAGGTCGCGGTAGGTGCGCGCATTGCTGACCTTGGGTGCGGCGCCGGGGACGACGAGGTCGATTTCCAAGGGAGTCTCGTCCGGCTGGTCGATGCGCTTGATGATCGCCTTGGCCCGGACCACGCCGTAGTCGTCCTCGGCCTGATAAGAGATCAGCAGGGCCGAGCGTTCGGTGCGCCCCGGCGCCGATTCGAAGACGATCTGCGGCGGCGTGTCGGGAACGATCTCCATCGCCCAGTCGGCCAGACTGCGGCCGCCCTGGCGGATGCCGAGGCTGTCGCCCTCGGTCAACGGACGCTCCAGGCGGTAGGCGTCCTGGGCAAAGGGCTCGAAGGGCTCAAGCGCCTCGCCGACTTTGAGGTTCGGCACGTCGCTGCCGCCGCCCTGGACCTGCGCCAGGAGGACGGAGCCGCTGGGCACCCGCAGCCTCTGGCCGGCTTCCTGCCCCGGGGCGGCGTTGGCATCGAGATAGAGCGGCGCCTGGCCGGTATAGGTCGGCGGATTGATCCAGGCATCCAGGCTTGGCGGCAGAGCGGTCTTGCCGCTGAACTCCGGCGCCACGGCGCTCGCCAGCCGCCCGGTGACATTGCCGTCGGAACTGGCGAAGGCGACGATCAGCAGCAGCAGGACGAGGCCGCGCAGGGCCCAGGGGTCGAGCCGCGCCAGGCCCGGCCGCGGCGCGCGGACTTTCAGGCGGCCGAGACCGCGGATGGTGCGGTGCTGATGCGCCCGCCATAGCGCTCTGGACTGGGGATCTTGCTGACCGGTCATCATGCGGTCGTCGAGGGCGGTCAAGGGACGATGAGACAGCTCGCTGTCCTGCTCAAGCCGCCGTTTTCCGGCCTGCGGATCCGGCAGGGAGATCGCCCTCACCGCATGCCAGATTCCGTAGCCCAGGCCCCCGAGAAAGGCGATCAGGATGACGGCATGCAGCCAGGCGGGCAGCGCCGGCAGAACACCGAAAAGCGCGAGAGCGAGGAAGACGCCGAGAACACCGAAGACCGGCCAGACCGCCGGCCAGATGGTCTCCCAGGCGAGGGCACCGCGGGCCAGGGCCAGAAGCAAGCCAAAGCGCCGCAGGGCGCGGTCGCCGGAGGCTTTTTCCCGCCGAAGCCGGTCGTGTTCAGAAGCAGGGCTGTGCGGCCGTTCCGAGGTCATGCGTCCTCCTGTCCTTCCGTCTCCCCTACTAAGGATCTGCTCTAGCGTCGATCACCCGGCGGCGGCTGTACAGCGTTATCTAGGGTGTTTTGCCGCCTTTACCATCAAACACCTGTGAGACAGCGCCGCCGCCCCGGGATGGGTCAGGCCGCCCCAAGCGCAGTTTTCTGCGGATTATCGCCGTCCGCCCTTTCGTTCTGCCAGTCCGGCAGGCGATCCTGGCCGATCATGGCGTCGTATTCCATCCGGGCGCGCACGATGGCGCTGCGGTCGCCGCGCACCAGGACCTCGGGCGCCAGCGGCCGCGAGTTGTAGGTCGAGGCCATGACGAAGCTGTAGGCGCCGGCCGAGCTGAAGACCAGAAGGTCGTCCTTCTTCAGCGGCGGCAGGGGACGCTGCTTGGCAAAGGTGTCGGTGGACTCGCAAACCGGGCCGACCACGTCGACCGGCCGCAGTTCCGCGTTCGCCGCAGCGGCGGAAACCGGCAGTATCTCGTGCCAGGCATCGTAGAGCGAGGGCCGCAGCAGGTCGTTCATGGCCGCGTCGACGATGACGAAGCGCCGCTCGCCGTTGTCTTTCACGTAAAGCACGCGGGTGACCAGCAGGCCGGCATTGCCGACCAGCAGCCGCCCGGGCTCGAAAACCAGTTCCGCGTCCAGGCCGTCGGCCAGTCCGTGCACCACCTGGGCGTAGTCGCGTACCCGCTGCTCCGCCTCCTCGACCTGCTCCTGCAGGTGGTGCTTGTAGCTGATGCCGATGCCGCCGCCCAGATCGAGGCGGCGCAGCGGCAACCCGGCTTCGCGCAGTTCGTGATAGAGGGCGATAAGGCGCTCGAAGGTGGTGCGATAGGGCGCGATATCGGTCAACTGGGAGCCGATGTGAACCGCCAGGCCCTCGAAGCGGATGCCGGGCAGGCTTCCTGTCCCGGTCAGGAAGTCGCGGGCCTCGGTCGCATCGATGCCGAACTTGCTGTCGGCGCGCCCGGTGGTGATCTGGTCCAGCGTGCCGGCGTCGACATTGGGGTTCACCCGCACGGCGACCGGCGCGGTGGTGCCGCGCTGCTGGGCAACCTGTGAAAGCAACTCCAGTTCTGCCAGGGATTCGACATTGAACTGCATGATGCCGGCATCCAGGCCGGCGATCATTTCCTGTCCGGTTTTGCCGACCCCGGCGAAGACGATCCGCTCTGCCGGTACGCCGGCGGCGAGGGCGCGGCGCAGCTCGCCCTCGGAGACCACGTCCGCCCCGGCGCCCAGATCGGCGAAGGTCTTGATCACCGCCTGATTGGAATTGGCCTTCAGAGCGTAGCAGATGGTCGCCGGCAGGCCGGAGAGGGCCGCCGCAAAGCTTCGGTAGCTGTTCTCCAGCGCATCGGCGGAGTAGCAGTAAAACGGGGTGCCGACCTCCTCCGCCAGGCGCGCGACCGGCACCTGCGATACATGCAGTTGTCCGTCGCGATAGGGAAAGTAGTTACTGCTCATGACTCTCAGGTCCTTCTCGGCAGCCTGCCCTCTTCAAGGCCGGGTTCTGGCCCGGCGTCAGAGAGGCGGCGCGTCTCAATACGTCGTGGTCTTGGTGCGCGGATCATGGAACAGGGAAGCCGGTCCCCGGGTCGCCTGCGGATCCTCGCCCTCCGGCGGCGGGCCGACAGTGCCCGGCGCCGGATAGGCCTGCGGATAGGTGTAGGCGCTTTCCTCGCCCTTCGGCGGTTTGGGCGATCCCTTTTTGCCGCAGGCGCCGAGGCCGACGATCACGGCGGTCATGACCGCCAGCAGAACGAAACTGCGTTTGCCTTGGGTTGCGGTCATAGAAAACGTTCCTTTGCTGCGGCGATTGCCTTGCGGACCTGGGCCGGTGCGGTGCCGCCGTAGCTGGCGCGGCTGGCAACGGCCTTGTCGACGCTGAGCACGTCGAAGATTTCCTCGGTGATGCCGGCTTCCACACCCTGCATCGCCGTCAGCGGCAGCTCGACGAGGGCGCAGCCGCGCTCCTCGGCCAGGCGCACGATGCTGCCGGTGACGTGATGGGCCTGGCGGAACGGCAGGCCGAGGCGGCGCACCAGCCAGTCCGCCAGATCGGTGGCGGTGATGAAGCCCTGATCGGTTGCGGCCCGCAGGGTGTCGCGACGGGCGGTCATGTCCTGGACCATGCCGGTCATGGCGGTGACGCAGAGCTGCAGGGTGTCGGCGGCGTCGAACAGCGGTTCCTTGTCTTCCTGCATGTCTTTGCCATAGGTCAGCGGCAGGCCCTTCATGACCACCAGCAGACTGTTCAGCGCACCGACCACGCGCCCGGCCTTGCCGCGGATCAGTTCGGCCGCATCGGGGTTGCGCTTCTGCGGCATGATGGAGGAACCGGTGCTGAAGGCATCGGAAAGCTGCACGAACTGAAAGCCGGGAGAGCACCAGAGCACCAGTTCCTCGGCAAAGCGCGAGAGATGCACCGTCAGGATGGCCCCGGCGGCGAGGAACTCCAGCACATAGTCGCGGTCCGCCACGGCGTCCATGGAGTTGGCCATGGGCCGCTCGAAGCCCAGCGCTGCCGCCGTCGCCTGACGGTCGATGGGAAAGGAGGTGCCGGCCAGGGCGGCGGCGCCCAGCGGCGATTCGTTCAGACGGGCGCGGCAATCGGCGAGCCGGCTGCGGTCGCGGCCCAGCATTTCGACATAGGCCATCAGGTGATGGCCCAGGGTCACCGGCTGGGCGGTCTGCAGGTGGGTGTAGCCGGGCATGATGGTCTCGGCCTCGGCCTCGGCCTGGGCGATCAGGGCGGCCTGCAGGGCGCGCAGGCCGGCTTCCAGCCCGTCGATGGCATCGCGGGTCCAGAGGCGCACGTCGAGCGCCACCTGGTCGTTGCGTGAGCGCCCGGTATGCAGACGCCCCGCGGCCTCGCCGATCAGCTCCCGCAGCCGGGCCTCGACATTCATGTGGATGTCTTCCAGGCTCGCCTTGAAAGTGAAGCTGCCGTTTTCGATTTCTGACAGGATCGTGTCTAGACCCGAAAGGATCGAAGCCCCATCTTCTTTCGAGATGATCGCCTGTTCGACCAGCATGGCGCAGTGCGCCTTGGAGCCGGCGATGTCCTGGGCGTAGAGGCGTTGGTCGAAGGATATGGAGGCATTGATCTGCTCCATCACCTCCGCCGGGCCCGCCGCGAAGCGGCCGCCCCACATGGTGTTGGCGCCGGCCTGTTGCGCGGCGCCGTCTTCGGGGCCATCGCTTGCGATGGTCAGGTTTTGAGTGTCAGCGGTCATCTGCCTTCGGGAGGCCTTTGTAAATGGTCAGTACCAACAACGGAGTTTCCTTCGCCGGCATGCTGGCCCGTGGCCTCAGGGGCTTCAAGCCCAAAGCCGGCCGGTTCATGCGAAGGGCCCTCGCAGCCGTGGTGCTCGCCGTTCTCGCCCTGGCCTTTGTCGTCTATCCGGAGCTGGTCAGAGCTGAAAGCGAGGCGCCGCCGGCCCTGAAGGGCCCCTTCACAGAGAACTTTACCTTTTCGGACCCGCCGGTGCCAGCGCCGAGCGTGGCCGTTGAAACCCTGGACGGCCTGACTGTCGACATCAGCGAATTCAGGGGCGAGGTGGTGCTGGTGAACTTCTGGGCGACCTGGTGCGCGCCCTGTGTGCGGGAGATGCCGGGCCTTGAGCGCCTGCACCAGACCCTGAAGGATGAGGGCTTTCTGGTCATGGCCGTCTCGGAGGACCGCGGCGGGGCCGCCAAGGTCGAGCCCTTTCTGGACCGCCTCGGTCTCCACGAACTGCCGGTTTTCCTGGACCTCAAGGGCGCCCTGGCCCGGGGCTTTGCGGTGCGCGGCCTGCCGGCTACCTTCGTCATCGACCGCAACGGGGGCGTGGTTGCCGGCCTGACCGGCCCGGCGGAGTGGGATTCCCCCGAAGCCATTGCCTTGATCCGGCATTACCTCAATCAGGACTCTCGGGCGCAAGGCTCTCAGCAGTCGAAGGACAGGGTTTCAGAAACCTCAGGTTGAGATTTACGAGAATTTTCCCAAATTGCACGGAAAGCTTGTGGCCGAGACCAAAGCCTGCCCACAATAGACCCTGCTGCCCCCGCCAAAGGGCGCCTTCTGCGGCCGTCTCCCCGGGGCCGCTCTGGACAGGAGGTGATCCATGCCCATCCAAGCTCAGCGGTCTGACGGAAACAGGGTCAATGCTTCTCGTGCTCACTGCGGTTTCGACCTGACCGTTCCTCTTGTCCTGCATTTCGGATTGATCCTCGGCGGCGCCTTCGCTGCCATGCTGCTGCTGTCCGGTCCTGCCGCGGCCCAGCAGAATTTGGTCTTCGATGTCCTGCGCGATGGCGAGAAGATCGGCGAGCACCGGGTGGACTTCGAACATGAGGAGGACTGCCTGAAGGTCTCGGTGGAAACCGACATGGCGGTGCGCTTCGCCTTCGTGACCCTGTTCCGTTACGACCACAAGCGGGTCGAGCGCTGGCGCGGCGGCGCCCTGGATTCCCTGGCCGGCATGACCAACGACGACGGCCAGGAATACGAGGTTTCGATCGTCCAGCGCGAGGGCACCTACAGCCGCACGGTGAACGGCATCGACGAGGAGATCAGCGGTCCGGTGGCCGTCGACAGCCTGTGGAGCCAGGACCGGCTGACGGCGGGCAAGCTCTTTGCCACGACCAGCGACAAGGTCTACCGCGTGCGCAGCGATATGTTGGGCAAGGAGACCATCGACCTCGGCGGCAACCCGGTGGAGACGGTTCGCTACCGCTTGAGCGGCCAGCTCTCCCGCGATCTCTGGTACGGCCCCGACGGCATGCTCGCGCATCTGCGCTACGAAGACGACGGCTACGTCTTCGAATACGTCCGGCGTTGAAGCTAAAGTTGCTTCAATTAGTTGATGTTGATCGGATTCACATTTTTTGGCGCAACCACGTAGTGGTTCCGTCAAAACATGATCCGATCTAGCGCGTCGGGACGGGTTCGTCGCCGGAGTAGTCGTAGAAGCCGCGCCCGGCCTTTTTGCCCAGCCAGCCGGCCTCGACGTACTTCACCAGCAGCGGGCAGGGCCGGTACTTGGTATCGGCCAGGCCGTCATAGAGCACATGCATGATTGCCAGGCAGGTATCGAGGCCGATGAAGTCGGCCAGCTCCAGCGGGCCCATGGGGTGGTTGGCGCCCAGGCGCATGGCGGTGTCGATGGACTTCACCGAGCCGACGCCCTCGTAGAGCGTATAGACCGCCTCGTTGATCATCGGCAGCAGAATGCGGTTCACGATGAAGGCCGGGAAGTCCTCGGCGGAGGCCGTGGTCTTGCCGAGCTTCTCGGCCATCACGCGGACGGTCTCGAAGGTCGCCTCGTCGGTGGCGATGCCGCGGATCAGTTCGACCAGCTTCATCAGCGGCACCGGGTTCATGAAGTGCATGCCCATGAAGCGTTCCGGACGGTCAGTGACCGAGGCGAGGCGGGTGATCGAGATGGAGGAGGTGTTGGAACAGACGATGGCCTGCGGCTTGATCAGCGGGCAGAGCGCCTTGAAGATCTCGCGCTTGATCTCCTCGTTCTCGCTGGCCGCCTCGATGACGATATCGCTGTCGCCGAAGATCTCCAGGCTGCCGCCGGGCAGGATCCGCGCCAGGGCGGCATCCTTGTCGGCGGCGTCGATCTTGCCGCGTTTCACCTGGCGTTCCATGTTGCGGGCAATCTGGTCGATGGCGGCTTTCGCCTGATCCTCGGAAACGTCCGACATCTTGACGTCGTAGCCCGCCAGGGCACAGACGTGGGCAATGCCCGCGCCCATCTGGCCGGCACCGATCACGCCGACCGATTTCACGTCCAGGGGCCCTTCGACCGCCGTGTCTTGATCCGTCATCAGTTCCACTTACCTCGTCCTCATGCCTGCATTACGAGGCTGGCTTCCTGCCGGCCCCTCGGGTGAGTGGCCTCAGCCGCCCAGTTCTTTTTCCAGTTCCGGTACCGCCTGGAACAGGTCGGCGACCAGCCCGTAGTCGGCGACCTGGAAGATCGGCGCTTCCTCGTCCTTGTTGATCGCGACGATGACCTTGGAGTCCTTCATGCCCGCCAAATGCTGAATGGCGCCGGAAATGCCGATCGCCACGTAGAGGTCCGGCGCGACGACCTTGCCGGTCTGGCCGACCTGATAATCGTTGGGCACGAAGCCTGCATCGACCGCGGCGCGCGATGCGCCGACGGCGGCGCCCAGCTTGTCGGCGACCCGCTCCAGCATGGCAAAGTTCTCGCCGGACTGCATGCCGCGGCCGCCGGAGATGACGATGCCGGCGGTTGTCAGTTCCGGGCGTTCGGACTTGGTCAGTTCCTGGCCCTTGAAAGCGGAAAGCCCGGCATCGCCGCTGCCGTCCACCGCCTCTACCGCGGCGGAGCCGCCCTCGGCCGCCGCGGCGTCGAAGGCCGTGGCGCGGATGGTCAGCACCTTGGTGGCGTCGGACGACTTCACCGTGGCCAGGGCATTGCCGGCATAGATCGGCCGCACGAAGGTATCTTCACCCTCGATGGCCGAGATGTCGGAGATCTGCTGCACGTCGAGCAGCGCCGCGGCGCGCGGCATGATGTTCTTGCCGGAGGTGGTGGCCGCGGCGATGACGTGGCTGTAGCCCTCGGCCAGCTTGGCGACCAGGGGCGCGACGTTCTCGGCGAGGCCGTGGCCGTAGGCCGCGTCGTCGGCCTTCAGCACCTTGTCGACACCGGCGATCTTGCCCGCGGCTTCGGCGGCGGCATGGCAGCCGGTCCCGGCGACCAGCACGTGGGTTTCGCCCGGCAACTGTCCGGCGGCGGTGACCGCGTTCAGGGTGGCCGGCTTGATCTCGTTGTTGTCGTGTTCGGCGACGATCAGCGTGGACATCAGATCACCTTCGCTTCGTTACGCAGTTTCTCCACCAGCTCACCGACCGAGGCGACCTTCACGCCGGCCTGGCGGGCCGGCGGCTCGCTGACCGAGACCACCGTCAGGCGCGGGCTGACGTCGACGCCCAGGTCCGCCGGAGTCATGCTGTCGATCGGCTTTTTCTTCGCCTTCATGATGTTCGGCAAAGAGGCATAGCGCGGCTCGTTGAGGCGCAGGTCGGTGGTCACCACCGCCGGCAGCTTCAGGTCCAGCATCTCCAGGCCGCCGTCAACCTCGCGGGTGATGGCGAAGTTGCCGTCGCCCTTTTCGATCTTCGAGATGAAGGTGCCCTGGGGCCAGCCGAGCAGCGCCGCCAGCATCTGGCCGCACTGGTTGTTGTCGTTGTCGACCGCCTGCTTGCCGAGAATGACCAGCTCCGGGCCTTCCTTCTCGACCACCGCCTTCAGCAGCTTGGCCACGGCCAGCGGCTCCGGGTCGGCGTCGCATTCGATCAGAATGCCGCGGTCGGCGCCCATGGCCAGGCCGGTGCGCAGGGTTTCCTGGGCATTCGCCAGCCCGGCGGAGACCACGATCACCTCACTGGCGGTGCCGGCCTCTTTCAGGCGCACGGCCTCTTCCACCGCGATTTCACAAAACGGATTCATCGCCATCTTGACGTTGGCCGTTTCCACCCCGCTTTGGTCCGGCTTCACGCGGACCTTCACGTTCGCGTCAATGACGCGCTTGATCGGTACGAGAACTTTCATCGCAGCCCTGCGACCTACCCCTCAGTTAGATTCTGTCAACGAGCCCGGCCCCGGGGTTGCGCTGAGCGGCCTGAAAAGGCCCGGGCACCAGACGAACGAACGCTTGCGGTACTGTTTCGCGGTCGCACAATAGGAGGCCGTTTCAGGAGTGTCAACGCGCGCGAACCCCCTGTAGCCAAGGGTTTCCTGGTGTTTTTGCGGCCTTCGCCGCAGCGGTTCCAGCCCGCTCCCCCTCCCGGCCACCCAATGAGATTATCCTAGTGGGTGGCCGGGAGGGGGAGCGGGCCGGCGCCGTAGAAACCGCGAGAGCGGCTAACGATTCGCGCCGGGGACCCAGAGCACGTCGCCGGCGCCCTTGTCGTTCACATAGCGGCTCATCACGAAGAACAGGTCGGAGAGGCGGTTGATGTAGCGGATCGCCTCGGGATTGATGCTCTCGCTCTCCGCCAGGGCGGTGATCTCCCGCTCCGCCCGCCGCGAGACCGTGCGGGCGAGGTGGAGGTAGGCCGCCGTAGGGCTGCCGCCGGGCAGCACGAAGGAGTTCAGCGGCGCCAGGTCGGCGTTCAGCCGGTCGATTTCCTGCTCCAGGCGTTCGACCTGGGGCGTGGTGATCCTGAGCGGCGGGTATTCCGGGTTCTCGACCTCCGGCGTTGCCAGGTCGGCGCCCAGGTCGAAGAGGTCGTTCTGCACCCGGCTGAGGATCGCGTCGATGGACTTGTCGGCCCGCTCGGCGCTGTGCAGGCGGACAAGTCCGACAGCCGCGTTGGTTTCGTCGACGGTGCCGTAGGCCGCCACCCGGGGATGGTGCTTCACCACCCGCTGGCCGGAACTGAGCGCGGTTTTCCCCTTGTCGCCGCCCTTGGTGTAGATGCGGGTCAGTTTCACCATGGTTCAGTCTCTTGGAATTTCCGGCAGCAGCAGACAGCGCTTCGGCGCCGGTCAAAACGCTTCGGGGTGGTTTTAGTCCTGCAGGCCGACGAGCACGGCCAGGGCGAAGATCACCAGCGTGACACCCTGGGAAATCACCCGGGCGCGCATCAGTTTGTTGCCGTACTTGTCGTTGAAGTCCCCGCCCTTGGCCATGCCGATCATGCCAACGGCGAGCACGCCCAGGGTCACCAGCATGGCGATCAGCAGGGCCACGAAGAAGAATGTTTTCATGTCCAGAACATAGACCCGGAGCGGACGGCGGCACCAGCGAAAACCCACCTGCGGCAGTTTGTCGCGCGGGGTGGTGGTGCTGGAAACAACCTTCGAGGCGGCCTTTCCGGCCCCCTCAGGGTGAGGAAGGGAATGAAAACCTCATCCGGAGGAGCGGCTTCAGGGACTAGGTCTCGCAAGGTGAGATCGCCACTTCCCCCTCACCCTCCCGCTACACGGGCCCCTCCCTCTCCCACGAGGGGAGAGGGAAATAGAGTGGCGCACATTTGTTCCCCCTCTCCCTTGATGGGAGAGGGCCCGGATAGAGAACTGGGGGTGAGGGTGACAGCCTTTCCGCTGAAGGCAGCTCGCCGCGAAGCTCTCGTTCCCGTCTCGGCGTCTACCGTCTGGCCAGGGCCAGCCCGACACCGGTGCCGATCAGCAGGGTGCCGGTGATGCCATGGCGGACCCGGTTGGCCCGGGCCGAGACGAAGAGACTGCGCGCCCGGCTGGCCAGCAGGGCGTAGAGGCCGTCGAGCGTGGTGGCGATGATCACGAAGGCGATGGACATGGCCAGCAGCTGCGGGCCGATCGCCAAGGCCGGGTCGATGAACTGCGGGAAAAAGGCGGCATAGAAGAAAATCGTCTTGGGGTTGGTGATGGCCACCAGCACCCCCTGGCCGAAGACGCCCTTGTGGGATTTCATCGGCGCCGCTTCGCCTTGCGCCCCGGCGGTGAAGACCGCGCGCCACTGCTTGATGCCAAGATAGAGCAGGTAGGCGACGCCGATCCAGCGCAGCACCTCGAAGAGGTCGGCGGCCAGCGCCAGCACCGTGGTCAGGCCCAGCGCCCCGGCGGCGACCAGAATGGCGTTGCCGCTGCTTGCCCCCGCCACCGTGGCAAGGCCGGTGCGCTGCCCGTAAGCCAGGGAATTGGCGATTACCAGGGTGACGATCGGCCCCGGCATCAGAATCAGCACGGCGGTGGCGAAGAGATAGGCGGCGAAGAGTTCCGGATTGACGGCAAGCATGGGGATTCTGTCCTCGTATTTCAGCAGTCAGCGGCGATTATGAAGAGCAAAGACAGGAAGGGAACGGGATGTACAGGCCTAAGTGCCGCCCCCACCAGCGCCGCGTGCTCAAGAACGTGCCCATCAGGATCACGCCCTCCAACAACACCATTGACCTGTCCTCATTCATCGATAAATTACGATATATGGATGATCAGGATAAATTCTCGGCCCTGTCGAACCCCACGCGGCGGAAGATCCTGGCCTGGATGCGGGACATGGCGGGCGCACCCGGCCAGGACGACGGCGCGTGCGCGGAAGTCTGTGTTTCGGAGATCCAGCGCGAAACCAATCTCTCGCAGAGCACGGTGTCGGCCTATATGGCCGCGCTGGAGCGTGCGGGTCTGGTGACCTCCGAGCGTCGCGGGCAGTGGACCTTTTTCAGGCGTGACGAGCGCACGATCTCCGCCTTCGCCCGGAAGATTGCCCGGGAGTTGTGAACAGGGGAGTTGTGAACAGGGGAGTTGTGAACAGGGGAGTTGTAGGCCGGGGCGCTTTTACCCAGGGAGCCGTTAAATGAAATCCGCTGTCAGGCAGTTCGCCGAAGAAGTCGCCGAGATGTATCTCGCCAAGCGCGAAAGGAACTTTGCGCCGTGCGAAGACCTTGAGGAGTTCGCCGGCCTGCTCTCCGCCGTGGACTGGAGCGGCGACCCGGTTATCGCGCCGCCGCCGGGCGACGTTCCGGGCCTGCGCCACCTGCCCGCAGCTCTTTCGGCGGCCTACGAGGCGGGGGACTGTCCGCTGCTCGACGCCCTCAGGCTTTGCATCGGCCTCGCCCCTTGGGAGACCTTTTATTCGAGATCGGCCTGGTCGCGCCCCTTCATCGACAACTTCGCATCGGGCGAGCTGGTCGGGCCGAACGGCTTCATCCGCAACCGGGACGTCTCGCTCGGCCTCTTCGTTCTGGGGCCGGAGACGACCTATTCGGAACATGCCCACGCCTCGACCGAGATCTACTACGTGCTCGGCGGGGAAGCGTTCTGGCGCGTCGATAGTCCCGACCGGGAAAGGCTCTACAGGCCCGGTGAACTTGTCTTCACCACGCCGCACCAGCGCCACGGGATTCGCACCGGCGCCCTGCCGATGCTGGCGGCCTATACCTGGAAAGCCGATCCCGCCGCGCCGAGCTACTACCGCAGCGGCGGCCCATGGCGCGGTGGAAGGCGAACCGAGCCGGCTCTGGTCAACCGCTAGCGCTGCGCCTCCGTTTTGCGTGCCGCGTCCTGGCCGGGCACCAACTGGGGTACGTGGCAGAAACCCTGGGGGGGCACGTCCAGCGCGGCGTTGAACTTGCTCGACATGTTCTGAAAGGCGATGAGACCGGTCAGCTCGGCGCGGGCGTCCTCGTCGAAGCGCTCCTGCAGTGCGGTGCGGATCGCAGCGGTGACCTCGCCGCGGGTGTCGGTCACCGCCTCCGCGTAGTCCAGCGCCGCCCGCTCCGCCGGGGTGAATAAGTCGCTTTCCCGCCAGTGTTGCAGAGCCAGGATCTTGTCTTCGCCGACCCCGCGCTTTTCCAGGGTCGCGGCGTTCACGTCGACGCAGAAGGCGCAGTGATTGATCTGCGAAATCCGCACCGTGACCAGGGAGCGCAGGGCCGGGTCCAGCGGCGAGCCCCGGCGGTTCAGCGCCCCGTAGAGCAGCGCCAGCGCCGCAAAGACCCAGGGCGAACGTCCCCACAGCAGCCCCGGTTCCAGCACCTTCCCGTAAGTGCGTTTCTGCTTCCAGAAAAACAGCCGGATGAACCAGGGATAGGCGGCAAGGGGTTTGGGACGGACAAGCATCGGCGGCACCTCATCAACGCGGGCCGGCACAGCGACCGGCGGGCCATCAAGAGGTGGGCAGTGAAGCCTGCGGGATCAACGGTGGGGGTGGGAAGGGCGCGGGCAGGAAGGCTTGAGAATGGGCAGAGCAAAGTGCCGGCAACTCGGCTCCGGCCTTGTCCTTTGTCTCTTAAGGCTCCTTCATCATCCTGCGCGAAACACGAACATACGCGCCAGGAGATCCGGTTCGCCGATGATGTAGGGGCGGAAGGGGCCCCGGTCTTCCACCGGCGTCCAAAGGCCGGCGTCGGTGAGCGCCTCTATCTTGGCGGCGAAGCCCTGAGCTTTCCAGGTGTCTTCGCGGAAATTGAAGATGATCGGCGCGCCGGGTCTGGCGACCCGGATCAGTTCATCCAGGGTGTCGGGCGGCGCGTGCCATCGAACTTCTAGAAAGAGGTGACGAAATCATCGGTATTGATAATATTAACGACTATT
>JANQMC010000163.1 GCA_028280305.1 Pelagibius sp.
CTTCTTCATGTCGGGCAGACGGGTCTGCGAGTTCGCCGCATGCCCCCAGAAGACCATGGCCCGGAGATTATCGTTCTGATCGATATTCTCCTTGGCTTCCAGCGCCAGGTCGAACCAACGGGAGACCGGCACGCCGCTCTTCTCCATGAAGTCCTTACTGGCGAAGCGGCCCTTCAGGTACTCGTAGTCGACGTCCCAGACACGGGCCCAGTGCTTCCAGGAACCGGTCTTGAGACCGTAGTAGCCCGGCAGCGTATGACAGAGCACGCCCAGATCGGTCGCGCCCTGCACGTTGTCGTGGCCGCGGAAGATGTTGGTGCCGCCACCCTGGGTGCCGACCACGCCGAGGGCGAGGCCCAGCACGCAGTAAGCACGGGTGTTGTTGTTGCCGTTGGTATGCTGGGTACCGCCCATGCACCAGATGATGGTGAAGGGACGGTTGTTGGCCAGCGTCCGCGCCACGCGCTTCAGCTGCGACCCCGGCACGCCGGTGACCCGCTCGGTTTCTTCCGGCGTCCATTTGGCGACTTCGGCCTTGATCTGATCCATGCCCCAGACACGCTGGCGAATGAATTCCTTGTCTTCCCAGCCGTTCTCGAAAACGTGCCAGAGAATGCCCCAGATCAGCCCGACGTCGGTGCCCGGACGGAACCGCACGAACTCATCGGCATGGGCCGCGGTACGCGTGAAACGCGGATCGCAGACGATGAAGGGGGCGTTGTTCTGCTCCTTGGCCTTCAGCATGTGCTGCATGGCCACGGGGTGGGCCTCCGCCGGGTTACCGCCGATCTGGAAGATGGCCCGGGAGTTGTGGATGTCGTTGTAGCTGTTCGTCATCGCACCGTAGCCCCAGGTGTTGGCAACACCTGCGACCGTGGTCGAGTGACAGATACGCGCCTGGTGATCTCCGTTGTTGGAGCCCCAGAAGGCGTAGAACTTGCGGAAGAGATAGGCCTGCTCGTTGTTGTGCTTCGCAGAGCCCAGCCAATAAGTGGAGTCGGGGCCGGAGGTGTCGTAGATCTCCTGCAGCTTATCGCCGATCTCGTTGATCGCCTGCTCCCAGGAAATCTGGGTCCACTTGCCGTCGACCATCTTGGTGGGATGCTTCAGGCGGCGTTCGCCGTGAGCATGCTCGCGCACCGAGGCACCCTTGGCGCAATGGGCGCCGAGATTGAAGGGGCTGTCCCAGCCGGGCTCCTGCCCGGTCCAGACCCCGTTCTGCACCTCGGCCACCACTGTGCAGCCGACAGAGCAGTGTGTGCATACGGATTTAACGAGCGTGATGTCGCCTGTCGCCGCTGAGGCCGCTTCGGCCTTTTTCACCATCCCGAAAGGAACCGTAGCCGCGGCGGCGCCGCCGGCTGCAAGTCCGGATCGTTTCAGGAAAGTACGGCGGTCAATAGCGCTTCCGGTGGTACCGGCGAACGCCTTTGACAAACGGGGGCCATTCGCAACCCCATTCGTCCTTTTGGTAAGCATTGACCTCTCCCTAATCTAACAGTCAGTACGGAGGGAAATTGGTTTTCGTGTTGGCCGCGGCTTTAGAACCGGGCCAGATCGTAGAACTTCCGTACATGGTCGGTTTCGCTGTATCCCGCAGACTTCTTCTGTTGCGGCGCCACAGCCTCAACAGCGCCCGCTTGCGAGGCTGTCACGGCAACGGCGGTCGCACCGGCACCCAGGCCGGCCTTCTTGAAGAAGTCACGACGACCAACGTTGATCTCTTCCTTCTTGCTCAACGGTTCACCCTCCCTTCAGCGTGGTGACCTTGATTTCAACAAAGGCACAATAAGCAAACGTGCCTTCGACGAAGACGGAACTGCCTAGAGGGGCCGTCATCTTCCCCTTGTGGCGGCCATTGGGGTTTGTCCCCCGCAGCCGCCGGCGCTAGGCCGCCATCTCAAAGGCCTGGCTCTCGATCTCCATGAACAGGCGACCGATGGTGCCGACCGGCATGTAAAGCACCGCCGACTGCGCAGCCTGCAGGTCCTCAAAGAACCGCGGCGCCCAGCAGCCGATATGTGCGTCGAAAAATCTGCGTTGCTCTTCAAGGGTCGCCGGCTCGCCGAAACTGCCGGTGATCAGCCCCGCCATCATCTCGCAGAGTGCGGCGATGTGATCCTCCGGCTCGACGATGTCGTCAGCGCGCGCGATCTGCAGGCGCGCCATGTCGCCGCGCAAACGCGCCAGTGGCTTTTCGTTCAAGAACCCGGTCAGGTAGTAGGAGGCATAGGGCAGCAGCTCGCCCTGACCCAACCCGATGAAAAGATCGAAATGCTCCTGCTTGGCCGTATCGACGGTGGTGCCGCGCGCGGCCGCCGCCAGCGCCTTGATCGCCTGGCCAAGTTCGGAATCGTCACCGCTCAGCCCACGCATCATCCGCAGCGTAGCCTCGCCCGGCTCACGCGAAAGCAGTTGCGCCAGCAACGCGTACCATCCGGCACGAAGCTGGTCTTCTTCTGCAATGGATACCTGCGCTGCCATACTGCCCAAGCGCGCGACTCTCCCAACCTCAAGTAGAACCTACCGACCGCCGAAACCAAAGACCTGCGGTTCACTGCCGCTTTGCGGTCTTCCAGCTCGGTAGACTACCGATGTTATATCCCTGATTTTACCAGGGTTTTTACCGATTACCTCGAATTAGACCGCCTTTACCGTTGGCCTGTCAACTAAATCAGATGTTGCAGTGCACAAGTTAGAAAAGGCGAATTTCTGTTGTTTTACACGGGGTTTGTCAGCCTTCAGGCGACGGCTGATCGATCCGAATAAACAACCAGCAGGTGCATCTAGCCGCTTTGATCACCCCAGCGCCGCCGAAGAGCGCTCCCGGACGGCTTCGAGACCGGCTTCGCCGCCGGCGCAGCGAGGGCCGATTCGGCCTCTTCCGAGGCCTGCGGCAGCGGTTGATCCAAGGCTAGGGCATCGGTCTGCGGCCTATCTTCAAGCGCCTGCTGCGGTTGTTCTTCAACATCAGACCTCTCTTCCGGCTGGCCCGCACCCTCTGCCTCAGCCGCTGAGGGCTCTTCCGCGTCTTCGTCTTTTTCTTTGGGCGTCCCGGCTTCGTCCGCCGTCTCTTTTTCCGCTTCGTCCTTCTCAAGTTCGTCTTTTTCCGGTTCATCCGGGCTGATCATGCCTTTGCCGACCTGATAAGCGGTCTTCAGGCCCTCAACCACCATGGCAGCATCGGTGTAGTCCTCGTCGTAGTCGTTCATGCCGTCGAGGTGGCTGAACACGGCCTACCAGGTCGGCAAGGGCATGCTGGTGGAGGACGAGGAGCCCAAACCCGCAGGCGCGGGAGAGTCCGAGGCCGATGCCCCGGATGCGGCGGAA
>JANQMC010000012.1 GCA_028280305.1 Pelagibius sp.
CGACTTGCCACCGCATCGTGACGGGCGGTGCCGGCGCGCGGTTGCAGCAAGCCGCCCGCGATGGGAAAGCGGGCCTGGGCCGATACGTCGAGCCCGGGCACGAACTTCGCGACCTCGTCACGGTCCAGCAGTTCGGCATCGATGCCGTGCAGCCGCATGGCATTGCCGCGCTGGGCGTAGCTGTCCATCTGGCCCGGTGTATGGGCCAGGTTGAGCACGCCGCGCGAAGAAAACATCACGTTGTAGTTCAGGTCCCGGGAGAGATCCTCCCAGAGCTTCATGGAATGTTCGTAAAAATGGGCATTGGGCGGCAACAGGTAGTTGGAGCGCACGATGGTGGTGTTGCGCCCAATGTTGCCGCTGCCCAGCCAGCCCTTTTCCAACACCGCCACGTTGGTGATGCCGTGTTCCTTGGCCAGGTAATAGGCCGTCGCCAAGCCGTGTCCGCCGCCCCCTACGATGATCACGTCATAGGCGGGTTTAGGCTCCGGCGCGCGCCAGACCCGCTCCCAGTTGCGGTTGCCGGTCAGCGCGTTGCTGAGCAGGGAAAAGATCGAATATCGAGCCATGGCAGGACTTTAGGGTGATTCTCAACACCCTATTTATGCCCATACGACAGCCACAGTCCAGAAAACGTCCATCGGCGTTTCAACGCCGCCGGTTCTGCAAGGCAGAGCCGCGCCCGTGGCGGACTGAGCAGCCCTGCTTCTTCCACGCCAAAGCCGTCCCCGATCATTCGTCCAGCGTCACCGGCGTCAAGAAGCCCGGCGGTTTGATGGCCAGCACCGAACAGTCGATTTGGTAGAGTACGTTTTCGGCGGTGTTTCCGATCACGAAGCCCGGAATGCCGGTGCGGGCCACGGTTCCCATAACGATAACATCGACGCCCAGCTCCTGCGCCAGTCTTGAAATGATCTCGCCGGCCCGGCCTTTGGGCAGATGCGTCTTGGGCTCGACCGCATCGTAGACCTCCGACCCGAGCCAGCTTCTTGCTTTCTCCAAGAGCCGGCTGAGCCAATGACGGTGCTGCTGGCGCACGTCGGTGACGTAGCGCTCCACCGTTTCCTCGTCGGCGCCGGCCCGCGCCCCTCTCATGAGCGTTTCGCCGATGGCATCCCAGGCGTGAACAACATGAAACTCGCTTTGCTCGAAGGAGGCGAGCGATCCGCCCATCTCCAGGATCATGCGGTTGAGAGGCTCGGCAGGATCACTGCCTGTGGAATCGAGATCGCTGAAATCGACACAGGCCATCACCCGCCGGATCGGCGTCGGTCCATCAGCCTTTATCAGCCATACCGGGCAAGGGCACTTGCGCAGCAGATGCATGTCAAGAGAGCCGAAAAGCCAGCTAACCGGGCCGACGTCTTTGTCCGTCGATTTGATGACCAGGTCGTGGCGGTTCCGCAGAACCGCGCGAATGATCTCCAGAAAAGGCGTTCCCTCAATGATTCTGGACTCGACCTCCACCCGATCGGCCACCCAGGCAGTCAGCCGGTCCACCGACGCCTGCAACTGCTCAATGCGGGCTTGCCATAGCAATGGGGACGTCAGCCGGCTCAGATAGGTGGGCACCTTTTCCATCACCAGGATCACCGTCAAGCGAGCCCCGTTCCGCTCTGCCAAGGCAACGGCATGATGAAAAGCTGGCGGGACGATCCCAGAAGAATCGGCCACATAGAGGATGTTCTTGAACCGTTTCATTCAGTGCTTTCCCCGGCTGGAACCAGTTTCCCGATGTTTCTTGTCACCCAAAGGATCGTCGCTGGGCTGGTCGGCTTCGGCCTGTTCGATCATCGACGAGCGATGTCGTAACTCTGGGAAGCTTGTGCCCAACAGTGATTAATGGCATTGATTTGGGTCAAAGACGCTTAGATAGCATTCAACGATGCTTAAATGCGTCAGTTTGAACTATAAGGCGCTTAGGATGCTGAGCAGACCGTTCTTCACCACTCACGAGATTGCGGAGCTTCTCAAAGTCAGCGAAGCGACTGTCCGCAACTGGATTCATGAGGGTGAGCTGCGGGCCGTGAGGTTGGGCCGCGATTTCCGGGTGGCCGCCAAGGACCTTGAGGCCTTCGTGAACGCGCGCGCTACGCAGCCCGAGCCGGATCAAAAAGACTGATCGAGCTGACAGTGTCGGGACCGGCTTCGGTAAGCCGGCCCCTGAATCGCGAACTTGAGAAGGCGCGACGTCATGGCAGCTATCGAGCAGCAGAAATTGCCGGCCGCACCGGCGATCCAACAGAGCGGGACACCGTCCTGGCACGCGTTGACCGCCGAGGAAGTCCTGGCGGACCGGGCAGGGCGAGCCAGCGGCCTGACGCCGGAAGAGGCGCAGGCGCGGCTCGCCGAACACGGCCCCAACCGCTTGCCGGCACCCAAGCGTCCGAGCGCGCTGCGCCGCTTCCTCGCCCAGTTCCATAACCTGCTGATCTATGTGCTCCTGGGCGCCGCGGCGCTGACCGCGGCGCTCGGCCATTGGGTCGACACACAGGTCATATTGGCGGTGGCGGTCGTCAACGCGATCATCGGTTTCGTTCAGGAAGGCAAGGCAGCAAAGGCGCTGGAGGCCATCAGGCAGATGCTGTCGCCCTCGGCGACCGTTTTGCGCCAGGGCCAGCGGATGACGGTCCCGGCCGAGGATCTGGTGCCCGGCGATCTGGTGATCCTGGAGCCGGGGGACAAGGTGCCGGCCGACGTCCGGCTGACGCGTGTCAAGGGTTTGAGACTGCAGGAGGCGGCCCTGACCGGTGAGTCGGTTCCGGTCGACAAGGCGCTGCAGCCGGTTCCCGAGGAGGCACCCCTCGGCGACCGCGCTTCCATGGCCTATGCCGGCACCCTGGTGGTCGCCGGTCAGGCTGCGGGTGTCGTTGCCGAGACCGGGCTGCGTACCGAGATCGGCCGCATCAGCGGCATGCTCACCCAGGTCGAAAGGCTGTCCACGCCGCTGCTGCGCCAGATGAACGTTTTCGCCCGTTGGCTGACGGTGGCGGTGGTCGCCATGGCGGGCCTCGTTTTTGCCTTTGGCGTGGCCCTTCGCGATTTCACGTCGGTCGAGATGTTCATGGTCGTCGTCGGGCTCGCCGTGGCGGCCATTCCCGAAGGGCTCCCGGCGATCCTGACCGTCACTCTGGCCATCGGGGTACAGCGCATGGCATCGCGCAACGCCATCGTGCGCCGCCTGCCGGCGATCGAAACCCTCGGTTCGGTTTCCATCATCTGCTCCGACAAGACCGGTACCATGACGCGTAACGAGATGACGGTGTCCCGGATCGCCACGACCATCGACAGTGTCGACGTCGGTGGCGTCGGCTATGAGCCGCGCGGCGGCTTCAGTCTCGACGGTCGCGAGATTCTGCCGGAACACCATCCTCTGCTCTCGGCGGCCATCCGCTGCGCGCTGCTGTGCAACGACTCCAGCCTGACGCAGCGTGACGGCGCCTGGACAGTGCAGGGCGACCCGATGGAGGGCGCGCTGCTGACGACCGGACTCAAAGCCGGTCTCGACCCGGCCCTGGAATCCCGGTCTTTTCCGCGCAGCGATGTGATTCCTTTCGACGCAGAACATCGTTTCATGGCGACGCTGCACCACGGCGAAGCGGGGCAGGGCTGGATTTACCTGAAGGGTGCGCCGGAACAGGTTATCGAGATCTGCACACGGCAACGTGGGCCGGATGGCGAATCGCCGATTGATCCCGGGTATTGGCACGACCGCATCAGCCAGATGGCTTCCCAGGGGCAGCGGGTTCTGGCCGTCGCCGCCAAAGCGGTTGACACCGATCACCGTGAGCTCAGGTTCGGCGATGTTGAAGAGGACATGACGCTGTTGGGCCTGTTTGGACTGATCGATCCGCCAAGGCAGGAGGCTGTCGCGGCGGTCGCCGAATGCCGCTCCGCCGGTATTCAGGTGAAGATGATCACCGGCGACCATGGAGAAACGGCACGCGCCATTGGCGGGCAGCTCGGTCTCGCCAACCACCGCGATGTGTTGACGGGCGCGGATCTGGACTCCCTGGACGACACGGCGCTGATGGGCCGGGCCGCCGAGGTCGACATCTTCGCGCGGACCAGTCCCGCGCACAAACTGCGCCTGGTGCAGGCCTTGCAGGCCGGCGGGCAGGTCGTTGCCATGACGGGGGACGGCGTCAACGATGCGCCGGCCCTCAAGCGCGCCGATGTCGGCGTGGCCATGGGCGGCAACGGTACCGAAGCGGCCAAAGAAGCCGCGGAGATGGTCTTGGCTGACGATAATTTCGCTTCTATCGCCACCGCGGTGCGCGAAGGGCGAACGGTCTATGACAATCTGAAGAAGGCGATTGTCTTCCTGTTGCCGGTGAACGGCGGCGAGTCCTTCGCGATCATCATTGCTATTCTTCTGGGATACACCCTGCCGATCACGCCCCTGCAGATCCTCTGGGTCAACATGGTGAGCTCCGTTGGCCTAGCCATTGCCTTGGCTTTCGAGCCGACGGAGGCCGATGTGATGAAACGCCCGCCGCGGCCGGCCGGGGCGCCGATGCTTTCGGGCTTTCTCGTGTGGCGCATTTTCTTCGTCTCGGCACTCTTCGTGTCCGGGGTCTTCGGGATCTTCCTTTGGACGCGCAGCCATGGCGCCAGCCTGGAGGAGGCGCGCACCTATGCGGTCAATACGCTGGTCGTCATGGAGGTCTTCTACCTGTTCAGCGTGCGCTACCTGAGGGCGCCGTCCTTGACGCTGAAGGGTATCATGGGCACGCGGGCGGTGCTCGTCGCCGTTGCCGTGGTGACGGCCCTGCAGCTCGTTTTCACCTATGCACCTTTCATGGAAGCCTTCTTCGACACACGTCCGGTCGATTTCATCCATGGAGTCGAGATCATTTGCGTCGGCGTCGCGCTCTTCACGGTTCTGGAGATCGAAAAGCAGTTGCTCATGCGGCTGACCGGCCGGCGTGGCAGTTCCAACGGCGCCGGGCCGGGCGCAACCCTTGGGAGGGCGCCGATGGGCCGGCGCGATACTTGATGCTGGAAATCGTTTCCGTCTCTGTTTTCTACGAGGTCGCCGCGCTTCTCGTCCTGGCGGCGGCGGTGGGTCTGGTCGGTGTACTGCTGAAGCAGCCGCTGATCGTCAGTTTCATCGCCGTCGGCATTCTTGCCGGACCGTCCCTGCTCGACATCGCGCGCTCGGACGAGCAGATCAATCTCCTGGCCGAGTTGGGGATCGCGGTGCTGCTGTTTTTGGTCGGCCTCAAGCTCGACGTAAAGCTGGTACGGACCCTGGGTGTGGTGGCTCTCACGACGGGTCTTGGACAGGTCGCATTCACCTCAATCATCGGTTTCGCGCTTGGCCTGGCGCTTGGGTTGGGCTACGTGACCAGCCTCTACGTCGCCGTCGCCCTGACCTTCTCCAGCACCATCATCATCGTCAAGCTGCTCTCCGACAAGCGGGAGATCGACTCCCTCCATGGGCGCGTGGCGCTCGGCTTCCTGATCGTTCAGGATCTGGTTGTCGTCCTGGCCATGCTCGTGATGTCGGGAATAGGCGCCGGTGCCCAGAGTGATTCGGCGTTCACGGATGTGGCGCTTGTTTTTGCCTATGGTGCGCTCATGCTGTTGGCGGTCGGTCTCTTCATCCGCTTTGCTGCGGAGCGTCTGGTGGAGCGCCTTGCCCAGGCACCCGAACTGATGGTCTGCTTCGCGATCGGCTGGGCCGCCTTGTTCGCCGCTGCCGGGGACTATCTTGGTTTCAGTAAGGAGCTCGGCGGGCTGCTCGCGGGCGTCTCGCTGGCATCGACCCAATTTCGCGAAGCATTGGCGGCGCGGCTGGCGCCGCTGCGGGATTTTCTGCTGCTCTTCTTCTTCATTGCCCTGGGGGCGGGGCTCGACCTCTCTCTGCTGGACGAGCAGATACCGGCGGCACTGGTCTTCTCGCTCTTTGTTCTGATCGGCAACCCGCTGATTGTCCTCATCATCATGGGGGCCATGGGGTACCGCAAGCGGACCGGCTTCCTCGCCGGCCTAACGGTCGCCCAGATCAGTGAGTTTTCCCTGATCTTCGCGGCAGTTGGTGTTTCGCTCGGCCATATCGGGGCCGAAACCCTCGGTCTGGTCACTCTGGTCGGGCTGATCACGATTTCGCTTTCGACCTATATGATCACCTATTCGCATCATCTCTTTGCCTGGCTCGAGCCCTTCCTGGGCATCTTCGAGCGCAGTCAAACGCCGCGCGAGTCCGTTGCCGACCTGGGGGAGGCCTCCGGGCGCTACGATGTCATACTCTTTGGTCTCGGCCGTTACGGTGGCGCCATTGCACAGCGTCTCAGTCACCGCGGTCTTCAGGTGCTTGGCGTCGACTTCAACCCGGCCGTGGTGAAGGACTGGCGCGAACAGGGGCTGGACGTTGCCTACGGCGACGCCACCGACCCCGAGTTCATCGCCAGCCTGCCCCTGAAGGGCGCAAGTTGGGCGGTTTCCGGGGTCCCGGAACATGAAACCGGCGTCACCCATGAGGACGCGCGCCTGGGAATGATCGATGGGCTGCGGGCCGCCGGCTTTGCCGGCCGTGTCGCGGTGACGGTCCAGCGCGGCGCGGACGGCGAGTCTCTGGCAACCCGTGGCGCCGACCTGATCCTGCAGCCCTTCCGCGACGCCGCCGATCAGGCCGCCCAACTTATTCTTGGTGAAGACCTGCCCTCAGAGCCTACTTCTTTACAATCCAATCATGGGCCGGATCGTTCTTGAAGTGCCATTGGCGGATCGGGCCGGCCATGACGTTCAGGTAGTAGAGGTCGTAGCCGTGCGGGGCGCCGACGGGGTGGTAGCCGCGCGGGACCATCACGCAGGTGCCGTCCTCCACCGCCATGGTCTCGTCGAGGCTGCGGTCGTCGGTGTAGACGCGCTGGAAGGCGAAGCCCTGGGGCGGGTTCAGATGGTGGTAGTAGGTTTCCTCCAGGCTCGATTCCGTGGGGATGTTGTCGCTGTCGTGCTTGTGCGGCGGATAGCTCGACCAGTTGCCGTTGGGCGTAATGACTTCCACCACCAAGAGACTGTCGGCGGGTTCGGTTTCCGGCAGGATGTTGTAGATCAGGCGGCGGTTGGTGCCGCTGCCGCGTTCCTCGAAACCGACGTCCTCCGGGGCGATGAGCCGCACGGGGTGGCCGCCTTTGCCGGGTGCGGAACAGACCGCTAGTTCCAGCTCGGTTTTTGCCGTCACTTTGTAAGTCTCGCCGTTGGGCACATAGACGGAGTAGGGAGCCTTGTCCTCGAAGACCGACATGCGCTCGCCCAGATCCGCGAAATTCTGGCCGGCCGCCTCGATATCCGCCTTGCCGGTTACCAGCACCAGGCAGACCTCTTCCGAGCCGGTCTCCCGCTCCAGGCTCTGGCCGGGTTTCAGCTTGAAGACCTTGAAGCCGACATGGCGCCAGCCGGCGGACTCCGGCGAGACGGAGAGGACCTCGCCGTCGGCATCGGGGCTTCGCGGTTTCACCAGTAGATTGGGCATGTTCGGTCTCTCTTGGTCAGGGCTTGTGATGTGAGGCGTTAGTCTTCGTTGCTGCCGCCATCGCTGGGCGGTTCGTACTTGTAAAGGAAAGCCCAGATGGCATAGGCCAGGACGGCAAAGGAAATGATCTGCCAGAACGGCTGGTCGGCGATGCTCTCGACAATCAGCCAGAGGAAACAGACGGCGACGATCAGCACCCGCCGGTAAAGCGGGGCGAACCAGGGATGCGATGTGTCGAACATCAGAGCCCGGCCTCCGCGGCGAAGCGGGCGAGGTTGCTGTGACCCATGGCGGCATAGATGCCCGGGTTGGCTTTCTCCGGGTCCTGCTCGGCCTCCACCACCAACCAGCCCTGATACCCGGACTTATGCAGGGCCTCCAGCACGGCGGGGAAGTCGATACAGCCGTCGCCGGGCACGGTGAAAATTCCGGCGATCACAGCGTCGAGGAAGCTCATATTCTGGGCACGGACCTGATCCAGCACCTCGGCGCGCAGATCCTTGCAATGCACATGGGTGATGCGCGATCCGTAGCGGCGGGCAAGGGCGACCGGATCGGCCCCGGACAAGATTGCATGGCCGGTGTCGAGCAGCAGTCCCACCGACTCACCGGTCGCGGCCATAAAGGCTTCGATCTCGGCTCCGGTCTCCACGACCGTGCCGGCATGGTGGTGATAGGCCAGTTGCAGCCCCTCGGCGCGGACGTGATCGGCCACGGCGGTGACCCGTTTGGCGAAGGCCTCCATTTCCGCGGCCTCAATAGCCGGACTCTGTGAAAGCGGTATCTCCTGGCGGCCATGGATGGCGTTGCTGGTTTCGGCGAAAATCAGTTGGTCGCAACCCATCGCCTTCAGCAGGGCAAGATGCGGGCCGAGCGCTTCGATCTCCGCCGCAACATCGCGGGTCAGCAGGTGGCTGGAGTACCAGCCCGAGACCAGCGAGAGGGCGTGGTTTTCCAGCAGAGGCTCCAAAGTGGCGGCGTCGCGGGGGAACTTGTTGCCCATCTCGATGCCGACGAAACCGGCGGCGCTGGCCTCGCGCAAGCAGGTTTCCAGAGGCGTTTCGCCGCCCAGGCTCTCAAGATCGTCGTTCGACCAGGCGATAGGATTGGTGCCGAGTTTTACGGACATCGCGGTTGCTCTTGAGCTCGTTAATCGGCCAGCCGCTGGGCGGCCCTGGCGGACACATAGGCGTCATGCGCGTCGCGGACCGTGCTGCTTTCGGAAACCTCCGGCACCGCCACGTCCCACCAGGTGCCGCCGGTCTCGGTAGAGATCAAGGGATCGGTGTCGATCACGATGACCCGCGGCCCTGCGGCGTGAAATGGCTCCGCAATGGCAGCTTCCAGTGCCGAAAGGCTATCGACTTTCACGGCCTTGGCGCCCAGGCTTTCGGCGTGCGCACGGAAGTCGATGTCCGGCAAGGTCTCATGCCGGGCGTGTTGCAGCAGGTTGTTGAAGGACTCGCCCCCGGTGCCGCGTTGCAGGCGGTTGATACAGCCGAAACCGCGGTTGTCGAGCACCACGATCGTCAGCCGGATACCCAGCATGGCCGCGGTGGCGATCTCCGAGTTCATCATCAGATAGCTGCCGTCGCCCAGCATGACGATGACATCGCGCTCCGGCTGCGCCAGTTTCACGCCGATGCCGCCGGCGATTTCATAACCCATGCAGGAATAGCCGTACTCCATGTGGTAGCCGCCGGTCCCGCCGCTGCGCCAGAGTTTGTGCAATTCGCCGGGCAGGCCGCCGGCGGCGCCGACGACGATGGCCCCAGCGTCCGCCGCGCGGTTTACCGCACCGATCGCCTGGGCGTCGCTCGGCAGACCGCTGCCCTCTGGTGCGCGCACGGCTTCCGCCGCCTGGTTCCAGCCGCCGATGCGCGCCCGGGCGCTGTCCTGCCAGGCTGTCGGGCTGCTGTATTGCGAGAGCTGGGCGGAAAGGCTGTCGAGGCCTTCGCGGGCATCCGCCACCAGTGGCTCGGCCTGATGTTTGCCGGCATCGAAAGCCGCGGTGTTCAACTGGATGATCCGGCGGCTCGGGTTCTTGAACAACGCGCGGGAACCGGTGGTGAAGTCCTGTAGCCGGGTGCCGACGGCCAGAACAACGTCGGCCTCTTCAGCCGCCTCATTGGCCGCCGACGTGCCGGTCACGCCGAGAGAGCCGAGATTCAGCGGGTGATCCCAGGCAAGGGCGCTCTTGCCGGCCTGGGTTTCGGCGACGGGAACCTGATGCTTATGGACAAAGGACTCCAGGCTGTCGACGGCGCGGCTGTAGTGGACTCCGCCGCCGGCAATGATCATTGGTTTTTTTGCAGCGGCGAGAAGAGTGGCGGCCCGGGTCAGTTCCTGCTGGTCCGGTCTCGGCCGGCGGATGTGCCGGACTTTCTCGGCGAAGAAGTTCTCAGGATAATCGTAGGCCTCGGCCTGAACGTCCTGGCAGAGCGCCAGGGTCACCGGGCCGCAGTCTGCCGGGTCGGTCAGCACGGCCATGGCGCGGGGCAGGGCGGTCAGGATCTGCTCCGGACGGGTGATGCGGTCCCAGAATCGCGACACCGGGCGGAAACAGTCGTTGGCACTGACGGTGGCGTCCTGGAAGTCTTCGATCTGCTGCAGCACCGGGTCCGGGCGGCGGTTGGCGAAAACATCGCCGGGGAGCAGCAGCAGGGGCAGGCGGTTCACATGGGCGACAGCCGCCGCGGTGACCATGTTGGTGGCGCCGGGGCCGATGGAGGTGGTGCAGGCCATCGCCCGCTGGCGGTTGCTGGCCTTGGCATAGGCGATGGCGGCGTGGGCCATGGCCTGTTCGTTGTGGCCGCGGTATGTCGGCAGGCTGTCGCGCAGGCCGTAGAGGGCTTCGCCGAGACCCGCGACATTGCCGTGGCCGAAGATCGCCCAGACGCCGCCGAAGAACGGCAAAGCCTCGCCATCGATATCGATCTTCTGTGCCGCCAGATAGCGCACCAGCGCCTGGGCCATGGTCAAGCGGAGGGTGGACATGGTCTTGCTCTCGATCCGACGTAACGCGTCACGGTTTTTGTTTCAGCCAACTGTTCCTAGGCGGCTTTCACTGCCGCCGCCTGCTCCCAGCCAGAGATCAGCTCGGTGAAACGCCGCGCCATCTGATCGGTGGCTTCGGCGTCGTCGATCTCGCCCTTCAGCCAGGCGCGGGCCGGTTCGGCGAAGATGCTGCGGCCGACGGCAAAGCCCTTTACCAGGGCATGGCGGGCGGCGAGAACGAAGGCGGTGTTCAGGTCCTCCAGCGGGCGTTCCAGGCCGAGCAGAAGAATACCCCGGCAATGCGGATCACGCGCCTCTATCGTATCGCAGACGGCCCGCCAGGCGGCATCGTCGGTCAGTGGCTCCAGCTTCCACCAATCCGGTGCAACGCCCAGATCATAGAAGCGGGTGATGGCTCTCGCCAGTGTACCCTCGTCGACGGGGCCATGACGGCTGGCGATGATCTCAAGAAGCAATTCGTGGCCGGTCCTGCGGCAGGCGTCGAACAGGCGCACCACTTCCTTCTCCTGCGCCAGCCGCAGATCCTCCGGATCGTCGGGATGATAGAAGACCAGGCATTTTACGCAGTTGGTCAGGGGCCACTCGGCCAGGGCGCCGCCGAGGTCGGGGCCTTCCTCGAAGGTGAGGGGGCGGGAGCCGGGAAGCTCGATCGGCCGGCCGACCCAGAGGTCGCCGTCGGCGGCTGCATGCAGGGCATCGCGGCCCAACCTGTCGTCGATGAGAACCCCAAAACCCTCCCGGCCTGCTGCGACCTTGCGCGCCGCATCCAGGGCCAGTGTCTTGAAGGCGCCCACTCTTGCGATATCCTTGCCGCAGTCCTTCGCCAGTTCCTCGAACTGGCTGCGGTGATCAAAGGCGAAGATGCACAGCTTGTCGTAATGCCGCCGCCGGGTTGTCGACCAATGGATGCGGTTGAGGTCCGGGTCCTCACGCAGCGCATGGTGATCGCTGCCGTTTGCCAGGTAACATGTCAACTCGGTCCAGGAGGGTACCGCGGGGGCGCAGCCGTGGCGCGAGACCGCAAAGGCGCCACAGGCGTTGGCATACTTGCAGCAGGTTTCCAAAGGCTCGTCACGCAGCCAGCCGCGCAGGAAACCGCTCATGAAGGCATCGCCGGCACCCAGCACGTTATAGACCTCGACCGGGAAGCCCGGGCCCTTGATGCCGTCTTCCAGGGAGTCCGGGATAACGCCGGGAAAGACCACGCAGCCCATGGGGCCGCGTTTGCAGACGATGGTGGCGTCGCTCAAGTCGCGCACCTTGCGGATCGCGGCCAGGGTGTCGGTGGTGCCGCCGGCGATGTGCAGTTCCTCTTCGGTGCCGACGATCAGGTCGCAGAGCGGCAGAATGGTCTGCAGGTGTTTGGAGACATCGGCATTTTCGACGAAACGCTCCTCACCCAGGCCGTGTCCCGTGAGGCCCCAAAGCACCGGGCGGTAGTCGATATCGAAAACCACCTTGCGGCCGGCTTCCCGTGCCAAGTGCGCTGCCTTGCGCGAAGCCGCCTCGACGCCGGGCGTCGTGAAGTGGGTGCCGGTTACCACCACAGCCTTGGCCGAAGCGATGTAGTGCGGGTCGATGTCTTCCTCGCAGATCGCCATGTCGGCGCAGTTCTCACGATAAAAGATCAGCGGGAAGGTGTCCTGATCGCGGATGCCGAGGATGACCAGTGCGGTGAGGCGATCCGTGTCGGTCTTAAGGCGGCTGGTGTCGACACCCTCGTCGACGAGTATCTCACGGACGAAGCGCCCCATATGCTCGTCGCCGACGCGGCTGAGAAAACCTGCTTTCAGGCCGAGACGGGCAGAGCCGACCGCGATGTTGGCTGGACAACCGCCGATGTATTTGGCGAAGCTGCCCATGTCTTCCAGCCGTCCGCCGACCTGTTCACCGTAGAGATCCACCGAGCAGCGTCCGATGGTAATGAGGTCAAGCGCAGCAGCATTGCCCATGGTTCGGCTGTCTCCCGTTTCAGCTGACCTGTGGTCGGTTTTTTATTGAGAGCCGCGCTTTACGAGCGCTTGGAAGAATGAAACATAACATCTATTAATGGGTCAATATGGAATTCCAATTCCATTTGATGGTTACGAGGGAGTTCTTCGCATGCTGCGGATCGGGTTGCTGGGAGCAGGCCGGATAGGCCAGATTCACGGGCGTAACATCGCTGCGCATCGGGATGCGGAATTGGTGGCGGTTGCCGACGCGCTGCCCGAGGCAGCGCAGGCCTTGGCGGCGGAAACCGGCAGCCGGGTGGCGCGCATCGATGCGATCCTCGCGGACGCGGGGATCGATGCGATTGTGGTGGCGACGCCGACGGATACCCATGCTGATCTGATCGAGAAGGCGGTGCGACAGGGCAAGGCGGTTTTCTGTGAAAAGCCTGTGGATCTTGACGCGGCAAGGATCAAAGTCTGCCTCGACGTCGTATCGACTGCCGGGCAGCCCCTGATGATCGGCTTTAATCGCCGCTTTGACCCCAGTTTCGCTGACCTTAAAAGGCGCCTGGATCAGGGCGAAGTTGGGTCTCCGGAACTGCTGACCATCCTGTCGCGGGATCCGGCACCGCCGCCTGTCTCCTATATCGAACGCTCAGGTGGTCTGTTTCGCGATATGATGATCCACGACTTCGATATGGCCCGCTTTCTTTTGGGAGAGGAACCCGTTGAAGTCTTCGCTCTCGGGGCTTCCCTGGTTGATCCTGCCATCGGTGCGGCCGGTGACGTCGACACTGCGGCCGTCATGCTGAAAACCGGGTCGGGGCGGATCGTTCAGATCTCCAACTCCCGACGCGCGGCCTATGGCTACGACCAGCGGGTGGAGGTGCATGGAGAGAAAGGCATGCTGCGGGCCGGCAATCGCCGCGCGACGACGGTGGAGGCGGCAACCGCGGCTGGCTATTCCCGTGATCCCGCTCTCGACTTTTTTCTGGAGCGCTATGCCGAAGCTTACCGGGCAGAGCTTGCCGTCTTTATCGAAGGCGTCGCGCAGGGACGGTCTCTGACACCCTCGGGAGAGGATGGATTAAGGGCGCAGGTCCTCGCCGATGCGGCTACGCAATCCTGGGAATCCGGGCAGCCGGTGCAAATACGCGACTAGCTGCCGCGCCGCTTCTCGGCAATAGAAACCGAAAGCGCCATGGCCAGGCAGAAACTGGCGGAGAGCGAACGAAAGGCGGCAAAGTCCGCTTCCACAACCTCGAACCAGACGTTGGCCAGTTCCGTCAGCGGGCTGAACGGACTGTCCGTGATTGCCACCAGCGGCGCGCGCCCGGCAACACAGAGTTTGGTCAGCTCGATGGTCGCTGGCGTGTAAGGCGTGAAGCTGATGGAGATGACGGCGTCCTTGGAGCCTGCAAAAGCTGCTTGCTCCTGGCCCAGGGTGCCGACGTTGTCGACCAGGATGCACCGCACCCCAAGCTTGCCCAGGGCATAGGCCATGTAGGAGGCGATCGGGAAGGCCCGGCGCTGTCCCAGAAGATAAACGGTATCGGCGGCCGCAAGCAGCTTGGCGGCCTTTTCCAGTTGCGTGGCGTCAATGCTGTCGCGCAGCCGCATGAGAGATGTCACCCCGGCCTCGGCGAAACCGTCCAGCAGTCCCGGCACACCGCCGCGTTCCCGGCTCTGATGTTCCAGGGTCTGAAGGCGTTCCTCGTAGTCCGGCCAACGGTCGCGCAGGCGCGAGCGGAAAATCTCCTGAAGATCGGAGAAGCCCTGATAACCGATGGTCTGGGCAAAACGGACGAGGGTGGAGGGTTGCACATCGGCTTGCTCGGCAATACTGGCGGCGGTACCGAACGCCATCTCGTCGGGATGAGCCACCGCGAAGCGGGCGACCTGCGAAAGCCGTTTCGGCAGGGTCTGGTGCCGGTCGATCAGCAGGTTGCGCAGCCCCGCGAAGTCCCGCGGCGGGGTGCCCAATTCGTCTATCGGCTCTGCTTTGGCCATACCAACCTCTTTGCGAAAACGGCTCCTGCCAGGCGAACTTGCCGAGCGCAGTTGAGCGCATGGTGGCGCCGCAGTCTTACGGCATCGGATCTGAAGGTTCCATCCAAGAGAACCAAAAGGAGAATGAAAATTCTAGAAAAATCGCTTCGGTCGGTTTATTCTGTCCATAAGACATCTGAGACAATCAGAGCGGAACCGGGCCGGAAGCCCGGTTTCCGGCCCCGGGAAGGCGAGATGCGCCGATGGATGATGGCGGCAAGCCACAGGCATCACAGCAAGCAATCCGGCAGCATGCCGGTGGGGATCGACCGATTCCCGGATCGCGCTCGGTGTCTCCCGAGGGTGTTTTTCTACCGCCGGAAGTTGATTTTGGCGGTATGGTTTCCAGACCTCACACCTCAGCAGTCCAATCGCACAACGAAAAACCTCAAAAAGGGGAGGATTGAATGAAGACTCTACATCGCCTGGCGGCAGCGGCCGCCTTTTTGGGGGCTGCTTCGGCGGCCCAGGCGCAGGACGTGAACATCATCGTCGTCAGTCATGGCCAGGCCAACGATCCCTTCTGGTCGGTGGTCAAGAACGGCGTCGATGCCGCGGCCAAGGACATGGCCGTCACGGTCGACTACCGCGCACCGGAAACCTTCGACATGGTGGTTATGTCGCAGTTGATCGATGCCGCCGTGAATCAGGAGCCGGACGGCCTTATCGTCTCCATTCCCGATGCCGACGCCCTTGGGCCGTCGATCGAGAAAGCGGTTGCCGCGGGCATTCCGGTGGTGTCGATGAATTCCGGTTCCGACGTGTCCAAGAAGCTCGGCGCGCTACTCCACGTCGGCCAGGAAGAATACGACGCCGGCAAGGCAGCGGGTGAGAAGATGGCGTCTCTCGGTGGCTCTTCGGCCATCTGCATCAACCAGGAAGTCGGCAATGTGGCGCTGGACCAGCGCTGCCAGGGCTTCTCCGACGGCTTCGGCGGCAAGGTCGTCGTCCTGCCCGTGTCGCAGGACCCCGCCGAGGTCAAGGCGAAGGTAAAGGCCGCGTTGGACTCAGATGATTCGGTCGATACCGTGATGGCCTTGGGCGCCGGCACGGCTGGCGAGCCGGCTCTGGCCGCAGCCGCGGAAGTCGGTAAGAGCGATTCCGTGAACATCGGCACTTTCGATCTGTCTTCCGATTTCTTGAAGGCAATCGCCGACGGCAAAGCGGCCTTCGCCATTGATCAGCAGCAGTACCTGCAGGGCTATCTGCCGGTGGTGTTTCTGGCCAATCACGCGAAGTTCGGCCTTATTCCGGGCGGTAATGTGCCTTCTGGTCCGAACCTGATTACCCAGGACAAGGCGGCTCAGGTTGTCGACCTTTCCGCCAAGGGTATCCGCTGACCCTGTAACGCCGCATTCGGCCGGCTTCGCCTCATGGCGAGGCCGGCCGGTGCGCAAAGCCGAAACTCAGCTTTAGGCTGAAAACAGTAAGCTGTTTGCCGTTTATGCGGCCAAGATCAAGACCGGCATCCATCCGGCTGACGCCCGCAAGCAGCCCCTTTGGGAGGAACGACAATGGTTGATAAGACGGCGCCGGCCGGCGACGAAAGCGCGGCTGAACCCCCAGATGCAAACACCGGCGCAGCGGCAGACGAACGGCTTCGAGAAGTCTCCGCGATGACGCGCCTGATGCGGCGCCCTGAACTGGGGGCGATCGCCGGTCTGGTACTGGTCACGGTTTTCTTCCTCCTCACCGCCAATGCCAACATGTTCACCCTGGCGGGCATAATGAACTTCATGGCGCCGGCGGCCCAGCTCGGCATCCTCGCCATCGGCGCGGCCTTATTGATGGTCGGAGGAGAGTTCGACCTCTCTGTCGGCTCAATGGTTGCCTTCGCCGGTCTGATTTTCGGTACCTGCCTCGTGGTGCTTGGCATTCCTTTGCCCGGCGCCATCGTCATTACCTTTATCGTCGCCGCGGCCATGGGTGCGTTGAACGGGCAGATCGTTCTGCGCACCGGGCTTCCTTCCTTTATCGTCACGCTGGCCTTCCTTTTTATCCTGCGTGGCTTGACGCTGGTGGGTCTCAAGTGGGCGACCGGGGGCTCGACCCAACTGCGCGGCGTGAAGGAGGCCGTCGGCGATTCCTGGCTCGCCGGCCTCTTTTCCGGCGATGCGCTGGAAGGCCCCTTTGCCTGGTTCGCTTCCATGGGCTGGGTCGACACCTTCAAGAACGGCCTGCCGAAAGTTCAGGGCGTGCCGGTGGAGGTCATCTGGTTTCTGATTTTTGCCGCGGTCGCCACCTGGGTTCTCGTGCGGACCCGCTTCGGCAACTGGATTTTCGCCGCAGGCGGCGATTCCAATGCCGCACGAAACTCCGGTGTCGCGGTGAACCGGGTGAAGACTATCCTCTTCATGCTCACAGCCTGCTCGGCGGCGCTGGTTGCGATTCTGACCGTGCTCGATGCCGGTTCGACCGATGCGCGGCGCGGCTTTCAAAAAGAGTTTGAGGCAATTATCGCCGCCGTCATCGGCGGCTGTCTGCTGACCGGCGGTTATGGTTCCGCAATCGGCGCGGCTATTGGCGCGGTCATCTTCGGTATGGTCCTGATCGGCCTGACCTATACCACCATCGATCAGGATTGGTACTTGGTGTTCCTCGGCGGCATGTTGTTGACGGCGGTGCTGTTCAACAACTTCATCCGCAAACGTGCGACGGGGGAGCGGTGACATGGCTGAAAATGGATCCGCAAACAATTCCGACGCGCTGATCGACGTTCGCAACGTAGTCAAGCACTTCGGCTCCGTTATTGCCCTGGCCGGCGTTTCGATGGCGGTCAACCGCGGCCAGGTGCTCTGTCTCCTAGGGGACAACGGGGCAGGCAAGTCGACGCTGATCAAAACCCTGGCTGGCGTCCACAAACCGACCGACGGCGAATTTCGTGTCGAAGGTAAGGCAGTGGACTTCGACTCGCCGCGCGACGCCCTGGATGCCGGCATCGCCACAGTCTACCAGGACTTGGCGATGATCCCGCTGATGTCGGTCACGCGGAACTTCTTCATGGGCCGGGAACCTGTAAAGAAGCTGGGCCCCATCGGCTTCATCAATTTCGACGAGGCGGATCGTGTGACGCGCGAGGAGATGCAGAAGATCGGTATCGATGTGCGCGATCCGCAACAGGCGGTGGGAACGCTGTCGGGCGGCGAACGCCAGTGTGTCGCCATTGCCCGGGCGGTCTATTTCGGCGCCAAAGTGCTTATTCTCGACGAGCCGACCTCGGCCCTCGGCGTCGCTCAGACGTCGATGGTGCTGAAGTATGTCGATCAGGTCCGCAACAAAGGGCTTGGTGTAATTTTCATTACGCACAACGTGCGTCATGCTATGGCTGTCGGTGACCGCTTTACCGTGCTGAATCGGGGTAAGACGCTCGGCAACTTCTCCAAGGAGGAGATCACCATGGATGAGCTGCAGAATCTGATGGCGGGGGGCAAGGAACTGCAGCAGCTTTCCGCATCGCTGGGCGGCACCGTCTGACGCCCCGGTGACCTTTACAACAGCAGCCGTTGGTTGACTGCCCGGCAAGACTGGGCCGATGAAGGACGAAGTATTTGGACTCTGTGGGGGTAGGCCTGATTGGCACGGGCTATATGGGCAAGTGCCATGCCATTGCCTATGCCGCCGTGGCGACTGTTTTCGGGTTTTCGCCGCGGCCGCGGCTTGAGCTGCTCTGCGATATCGGCGCCGAACAGGCTGCTGCCAAGGCGGCGGAGTTCGGCTTTGCACGTTGGACCGACGACTGGCGCCGGCTGATCAGCGATCCGGCGGTGGATGTTGTTTCCATCACAACGCCCAATGCCCTGCATCCGGCTATGGCCATCGCCGCCGCCCGCAGCGGCAAACACGTCTACTGTGAGAAGCCGCTGGCGCTGACTCTGGAAGAAGCGGAGGACATGGCGGCGGTAGTAAAGGAGTCCGGCGTCAAGTCGCTGGTCGGCTACAACTACACCAAGAACCCGGCGGTTTCCCATGCCAAGCGGCTGGTCGAGCAAGGCGCGATCGGACGCCTGTTGCACTTCCGCGGCTGCTTTGACGAAGATTATCTGGCCGATCCGGCCGTGCCTTTTAGCTGGCGTATGCAAAAGGCGAAGGCCGGCTCCGGCGCCCTGGGAGACATGGCCAGTCATCTGATCAACATGGCCCAGCACCTTTGCGGTCCGATTTCCGCGGTTGCCGCGGACCTCACGATCATGCACGACCAGCGGCCGCTGGAAGGCACGATGGGGTCCACCGGCAGGGTCGAGAACGACGATACCGTCTCCGCCCTGGTGCGGTTCCACGCCGGCTTCTCCGGCAGTCTGGCGTCCAGCCGTATCGCCTGGGGCCGGAAGTCCCGTTTCGCCTGGGAACTGCACGGCAGCGCCGGAATGATTGCCTTCGATCAGGAGCGTATGAACGAGTTGCAGCTCTACCAGGCTGAAGGCCCCAAAGCCGAGCAAGGTTTCAAGACCATCCTCAGCGGCCCGGCGCATCCGCCCTATGGCAACTTCATCCCGGCGCCGGGGCACAGTCTCGGCTTCAACGACATCAAGACCATTGAAGTGGCCCATCTGCTGCGCGGCCTGGCGGGTGCCGAGCGGCTTCATCCGAACTTCACCGACGCCCTGGACACGGAACGGGTGATGCACGCCATCCTGCGTTCCAACGAAGAGAAGCAATGGGTCTCTCTGGATTAGAGGAAATTTCTCCGCTATAGTGGAGAAATGTCGAGACAGGGCGCCATAGATGCGGAAGGCATCGTCTCCAAGGTCGCGGAAACGCTTCGCGCGGTGCGTAAGGAGCAGCAACTGACGCTGGATGATCTGGCGCAGCGCTCCGGCGTTTCCCGTTCGATGCTTTCACAGATCGAACGGGGCGAGAGCAACCCGACCCTGGCCACGCTGTGGAATCTCACCCAGGCTCTTGGCGTCGATTTCGCCGGCCTGCTCGGCACCGAGAGGGCGGCTGCGGAAACCAGCGGTCATGTCGAGCGCCTGGCGGCCGACCGCACCCCCACAATCGACAGTCGCGGGGAGCGTTGCCGCCTTAGGATCCTCAGTCCGCCGGCCATGGCGGGCACGGTGGAATGGTACGAACTGCAGTTGGAGGCGGGCGGCGCCCTGCTGAGCGATGCCCATGCGCCGGGCAGTATGGAGCATCTTACCATTCTGGAAGGCCGCATCGCTGTGCAGTCCGGTCTGCGCGAAGACGAGGGTGAGGGGGGCGACACCCTGCGCTATAGGGCCGATGTCGGTCATCGCATTTCCGCTCTCGACGGAAAGCCAGCGAAAGCGCTGTTGGTCGTCCTCGCAAGTTGACCGGGGCCGGTTGATCGGGGCCGGTTGATCAGGTCCGTCTGGGAAATCGGGTTGATAATTCCGTAATAACGGAATACTCTCCACTATCACATACTGACGGTGAGGCCGGGGTTATGGTTCTGGACGACATTCGCGCGGAGCTTGAAAGCATCCGCGCGGCCCATCTTTACAAGCTGGAGCGACCGATTGCATCGCCCCAAGGGGCGGCGATCCAGGTGGCCGACGACGGGTCGGCCCGCACTGTCCTCAATCTCTGTGCCAACAACTACCTGGGGCTGGCGGATCATCCGGCCCTGATCGAGGCGGCGAAAGAGGCTCTTGACCACTACGGTCTGGGCATGGCCTCGGTGCGTTTCATCTGCGGCACCCAGGATCAGCACCGTCTTCTGGAGCAGGAGATTGCCGACTTCCTGGGTCATGAGGATGCGATCCTCTACGCCGCCTGCTTCGATGCCAACGGTGGTGTCTTCGAGCCCCTGCTGGGCGAAGAAGATGCGGTGATCTCCGATGCCCTCAATCACGCGTCGATCATCGACGGTATCCGGCTCTGCAAGGCGCGCCGTTACCGCTATGCAAACGGCGATATGACGGCGCTGGAGGAACAACTCCGGGACGCGCGGGCGGCCGGGGCGCGAAGGATCTTGATTGCAACCGATGGGGTTTTCTCCATGGACGGCTACTTGGCCGACCTGCCGGCCATTCGCAGTCTTGCGGACCGCTATGAGGCCCTGGTCCTGGTCGATGACTGCCATTCGACCGGCGTTCTGGGGCCGCAGGGCCGGGGCACGCCGGCCCATCACGGCGTCGAAGTCGACATCCTGACCGGGACCCTGGGCAAGGCGCTCGGCGGCTCGGCCGGGGGGTATGTTGCGGCGGCTCAGCCGATCGTCGATCTGCTGCGGCAACGCTCGCGGCCCTATCTGTTCTCCAACTCTCTGCCGCCGCCGATTGTGGGCGCCGCCCGCAAGGCGATCGAACTGGTGCGCCAGGGTGATGATCTGCGGGCCCGCCTGCGCGACAATGCCGTGCGGTTTCGTGCCGGCCTGACCGCTGCCGGATTTCGCCTCTTGGAAGGGGAGCATCCGATCATCCCCGTGATGCTGGGCGATGCCGGTGTTGCCCAGGAAATGGCGGCGCGGCTCTACAGGCAGGGGATCTACGTTACCGGTTTCTTCTTTCCCGTGGTGCCCAAAGGGCAGGCGCGGATCCGCACCCAGATGTCGGCCGCACTCACGCCGGAACAGATCGATCAGGCCATCGACGCTTTCACGGCGGTGGGCCGGGAACTGGAGGTCATCTGATGCCTGCTGATCCGGGAAGGACCAAGTCGTGAAGGCTTTGATCAAGGAAAAAGCGGAGCCGGGGATCTGGCTGGGCGAACAGCCGGAACCCGAGGTCGGGCCTGACGATGTGCTGATTAAGATCCGCAAGACGGCGATCTGCGGGACCGATGTCCACATCTACAATTGGGATGCCTGGGCGGCCAAGACTGTGCCGGTGCCGCTGACCATCGGCCACGAATACTGCGGGGAGATTGCCGAACTCGGCAGCCATGTCCGTCACCTGGCGTTGGGCCAACGGGTCACCGGCGAGGGACACATCATCGGCGGCAAGAGCCGGATGGCACGGGCGGGACGCTATCACCTGGACCCGGACACCCGCGGCGTCGGGGTGAACCTGCCGGGGGCCTTTGCGGAATATCTGGTCATTCCGGCCTTCAACGTGGTGCCGCTGCCCGACGACATCTCCGATGAGATCGGCGCGATCCTGGACCCGCTGGGCAATGCAGTGCACACGGCGCTGGCTTTTGATCTCGTCGGCGAGGATGTCCTGATTACCGGCGCGGGGCCAATCGGCATCATGGCAGCGGCGGTTGCCCGCCACGTCGGCGCCCGCCACGTGGTGCTGACGGATGTGAACGAATACCGCCTTTCTCTGGCGGCGCAGTTGAGCGACGTTCGCACGGTGAATGTTGCCAAGGAAGATCTCAAAGACGTCAGAGCCGAGTTGAAGATGAGCGAGGGCTTCGACGTTGGCTTCGAGATGTCGGGCGTGCCCGCGGCGTTCGACCAGATGGTCGACTCTATGATCATGGGCGGGCGGATCGCCATGTTGGGCATCCCCGCCGAGGTGCGGCCCTTTGACTGGAGCCCGATCATCTTCAAGGCCCTGACCATCAAGGCGATCTATGGGCGGGAGATGTTCGAGACCTGGTACAAGATGATCGCGATGCTGGAGTCCGGTTTGAAGATCGAACCGATCATCACCCATCGTTTCGGCTTGAATGACTTCCAGCAGGCCTTTGACGTCATGCGCTCCGGCGAGAGCGGCAAGGTGGTGCTCGACTGGACCGCCTGCGGCTGATGGGCTTCGTTACCCTTGAGCTAAAGCTGGGTGATGCCGTGCAGCTCCAGGATTTCCACCAGCATGGCGCCGGCCCGCACCCGGTGGCGATGATGAATGCGCCGCGCCGCCTCGGCATCGCCGCGTTCGATGGCTTCCACCACCGCGGCGTGATCCTCGTTTGAATCGACGGGTTTCGGGCGCAGGCGCAGCGTCGCCATGCGGGCGCGGTGAGCCTGATCGCGGCAGGTGTTCACCCAGGTGCGCAGCCGCTCGTTGCCGCTGTATTCGACCAGCAGATTGTGGAAGCGTTCGTCTGCGCTTGCCCAGCCCTTCAGGTCGTCCTTGGAGAGGGCGACGTCCATATCGCTGACCGCGGTGCGCAGCGTTGCCAGTTTTTCATCGCTCAGGCCGCGGGTGGCGACGACCTCGGCGGCGGTCGATTCGAGACCGGTCAGGATTTCGTAGATCTCGCGCATGTCGGCCACGGAGATCGGCAGGATCCGCATACCATGGCGTGGGCGTATTTCTACAATGCCCTCATCGGCCAGGCGGATCAGCGCTTCGCGCACCGGTGTCCGGCTCATGCCGAGCAGTTCGGCCAGTTCTTGTTCCAGCGCCTGAAAACCCGCCGGCATTTCGTTGTCGAGGATCCGGCGTTTCAGATCCTGATAGGCCCGTTCCGACTGCGACAGCTTCGGCGTATCGCCTGCACCTGCCTTGTCGGCTCTGATCACCTGATTCGCTTGCGTCACGCAGCCCACCTGTCGCTCTTGCATATAGCAGGAATTCTAGACCAGAGGCAGGGCCAAGGGCCAGCGGGACCGGCCTAGACCGCTAGACGGCGCCCCTGAATATGCGATTCATAGACCGCCTCTTCAATCCGCAGGTTGGCCAGATAGTCGCGGGCCAGGTTCATTATCGGGCCCCGGCCCAGCAGGTGGTCGACGACATGGCGCTGCAGCTTGAAGACGCAGTCCCCGCCGAAACCCTTGTTTTCCCAGTCATAGGTGACCTCCTGCTCGCTGTTGCTGCCATGTGGGCGGAGGAACAGGGTGCCGTCGCCGTTCAGCCGCAAGGTGGCCTTGGACCCCTCCACCAGCATCTCGCCCATGGTGAGACGGCGGTTCTCCGCGGCGTGGTCCGCCAGGCGGTTCCCGTCGAAAAGGCCCCGGGTACCATTCTCGAAGTCGAGCAGAATGATCCCCGCATCCTCTCCGGCAATCGCCGGGTTGAGGCGGTTGAGCCGCGCATAGACGGCAGAGGCGGGGCCGAGAAGATAGCGGAAGACATCGATCAGGTGGATCGCCGTCTCATGAACCAGGAAGCGTTCCATCTTCTGAAAGTAGGGCTGGCGGTCGAGATAGGCGTCCGGGCCCTGTCCGTCGCCCGGGCGCAGCCGAAAGCTCGCCTGATAGATGTCGCCGAGGGCGCCTGCGTCGATCAACGCCTTGGCCTTTTGGTGCCAGGGCTGAAAGCGGAAGTTCTCGTGCACCACCAGCAGCACACCCGCTTCCTCGCAGATCGCCACGGCCTCTTCGGCTTCCGTCAGGTTCTGACAGAAGGGTTTCTGACAGATGATCGGCACCCCCGCAGACGCGGCTGTCCTGATCATCGCCAGGTGCGTCACCGGCGGCGTGATGATGTCTAGAAGATCGAGCTTCTCCGCCGCCAGCATCTCCCCGAGATCGTCATAGGTTGCGGGAACGCCGTAGGCCTCCGCGGTGCGGCGCGCGCCTTCGGCGCCTCTGTTGCAGAGGGCCACGAGGTCGACATCGGTCATGCGGTGCCAGGCTTCGTATTGAAACTGGCTGAAGTAACCGGTTCCGACGGTACCTACTCTCATGGGTGCCTTAAGCTCCGAACGGACATGGCTCAAATTGCCGCAGCGGTTGGTACCCGCGGATCTTGTAGGGCGGCCATCACCGCTTCACTAACCGCCAGGGTTCCCGCGTCGCCGCCGAGATCGGAGGGCCGCAGAGCACCGCCGCCGAAAGCCTGATCTACAGCGTTTCGGATCGCCAGCCCGGCGCGCGCGCAGTCCGGGACCTCGTGCTTGTCGGCCAGCCATTCCAGCATCATGGCCGCGGAAAGAAACATGGCCGTGGGGTTTGCCTTGCCCTGGCCGGCGATATCCGGGGCGCTGCCGTGACAGGGCTGAAACACCGCATGCGCCTCGCCGACGTCGGCGGAAGGGGCCATACCCATGCCACCGATCAGCCCGGCGGCCAGGTCCGAAAGGATGTCGCCGAACATGTTCTCCGTCACCAGCACATCGAAGTCCCAGGGTCGCCGGATCATGTTGAGGGCGGTCGCATCGACGTAGGCGTGCTCGGCTTCCAGATCATCATTAAGCGCGGCACGCTCGTCGAAGATCTGTCGAAAGAAGGCAAAAGACTTGAACACATTTGCCTTGTCGACGCAGGTCACGCGGCCGGGGCTGCCGGCGGCCCGACGCTTTCTTGCAAGATCGAAGGCGAAATCGAAAAGCCGCTCGCTGACCGGGCGGGTGATCACCTGGGTATCCCGTGCCTCGCGGTCGCCGTCGATCAACCCTTTGCCGCGGGATGCGAAGAGACCCTCCGTCGACTCACGGATCAGCACGAAATCCAGCGACGCGGCCCTTGGGTCCGCCAGTACCGCCGGCGTGCCGGGCAAGCCGCGTACGGGGCGGACCCCGGCATAGAGTCCGAACTCAAAGCGCAGATCCAACTGCGGCGCCACCTCGGTGCCGTCGGGATAGCGCACGTCCGGCAGCCCCATGGCCGCCAGCAGGATGGCATCGGCCTTTCGCGCGGCGTCCATTGATTCAGCGGGCAGGGCCGTGCCCTCCCGCTGATAGGTGCCCGCGCCGGCGGGCAGCCGGTTGAAGACCAGTTCGAAACCGCCGCTGCTTTCACTGGCCGCCAACAGCAGATCGAGACAGGGCTCGGTGATCTCGGTACCGATCCCGTCTCCCTCAAAGACTGCGATTTCAAGCTTCGGAAGATTGTCCATTCATGGTTCCCGATGACTTCTGCAGGCAAAAGGTGGTGCGGTCAGGCACGCTGTCCGGTAGTCTATGAACACCCGCAAAGCCGCGGGGGCTGGCGACTTTCCGCTCTCCACCAAGCGATTAGACTTGAATGCATACATTAATGAATGCATTTTGACCAGCATCAATCGGCACGCTGCGTTCGGATGGCTGCGGCAGCCTGGTGGGTGCGGGACGGATCGGCTTGTGAACTGTTTCGCCGCGCAAGAGAAGACAGGCGACCGGTGATTTTGGGGGAACGATGCTGCTCGGGTGTATTGCCGATGATTTGACGGGGGCCACGGACCTGGCCCTCATGTTGGTGCGCGGCGGCATGCGCACGGTTCAGGTAGTAGGCGTGCCGCAGGATCCGGCCAATCTGCCGGAGGCCGATGCGGTCGTGGTTGCACTGAAGTCGCGCACCACGCCGCCGGCAGAGGCGGTGGCCGAATCTCTGGCCTCGGCAGAAGCCTTGCTGGCCGCCGGCGCTAGGCAGCTCTTTTTCAAGTATTGCTCAACCTTTGATTCCACCGACCAGGGAAACATCGGCCCGGTAGCGGAAGCGTTGATGGAGCGTCTGGGCTGCCGCTTCACGCTGGCCTGTCCGGCCTTTCCCGGCGCCCAGCGGACCATCTATCAGGGCCACCTCTTCGTCGGTGCCAGCCTGCTGTCTGACAGCCCGCTGAAAGACCATCCGCTGACACCCATGCATGATCCCAATTTGGTCTCGGTGCTCAGCCGCCAGACCCGGCGCAAGGTGGGGCTGGTCTCCTATGAAACGGTCGAAGCCGGGGCAGAGGCCATCGCGGCTGCTTTTGGCCGTGCGGGCGAAGAGGGCGTTGAGATCGCCATCGTGGACGCTATCAGTGACCGGCACCTGCGGGACATCGGCACAGCGGCTGCCGGTTTGCCGCTGATTACCGGCGGGTCAGGCGTCGCCATCGGATTGCCGGACAACTTCCGGCGCCAAGGCTTGCTGAGCGGTGATCCTCTGGCCGGTTTCGACCCTCCTGAAGGTCCGGCGGCGATCCTGGCCGGCAGTTGTTCTGCCGCCACCCGCGGCCAGGTGGCGCAGGCTCAAGAAGCCGGGATACCGGCTTACCGCATTGATCCCCTGGAACTGTCTCAGGGAAAGATTTCGCCTGCGGGCATGCTGGATTGGGCGCGGCAGCAGGACCGTGATCGTCCCTTGATGATCTTCTCGACAGCCGAGCCGGACAGTATCCGCCAGGTGCAGGAAACCCTGGGCCGTGATAAGGCCGGCGTCCTGGTCGAAGACGCTTTGGCGGAAGTTGCGGCAGGTCTGGTTGCGCAGGGCGTGCGCCGCCTGATCGTGGCAGGCGGCGAAACCTCCGGCGCCGTGGTCAATGGCCTGAAGCTGCAGGCCCTGGAGATCGGGCCGGAAATCGACCCGGGCGTGCCCTGGACCCGCAGCGCCGGAACGCCGCCGCTGGCTCTGGCATTGAAGTCCGGCAATTTCGGCACGCCGGATTTCTTCGTGAAAGCCTGGGATGTGTTGTCATGAGCGAGGAGAGCCGACTGCGCGATGCGATCTGCGCCACCGGCCGCTCGCTCTATGACCGCGGCCTGACTTTCGGCAGCACCGGCAACCTCAGTCAGCGTCTCGAGGACGGCGGCTGGCTGATGACGCCGACCAACGCCTCCCTGGGGGCGCTCGACCCGGAACGGCTTTCGCGCCTGGATGCGCAAGGGGCGTGGGTTTCCGGCGACAAGCCGACCAAGGAAACGTTTCTGCATATCGCCATGTACCGCGAGCGTCAGGATGCGCGGGCCGTGGTTCATCTGCATTCGACGCACTCCGTCGCGGTCAGTTGTCTCGACGGCATCGATCCCGAGGACGTCCTGCCGCCGATGACGGCCTATTACATCATGCGGGTCGGGCGGCTGCCCCTGGTGCCTTACTTTCCGCCTGGTGATGAAGCCCTGGCGAAGGCGGTCGGCAAGCTGGCCGGCAAGCATCATGCGGTGCTGCTGGCCAACCACGGGCCGGTCGTCGCCGGCAACAGTCTCGACACCGCGCTCTACGCCACCGAGGAGCTTGAGGAGACGGCAAAGTTGTTTCTGATGCTGCAGGGCGCGGCGATACGCAATCTGACGGCCGATCAGGTCGCCGAGCTCCGCAAGCGATTTGGGTAGGGCCAGCCGATGTACGTCGTCACCGTTGTTTTTGAGATTTCGGCAGGCTCGGAGGAAGCCTTTCGAAACGCCGTCCAGCGGCAGGCCGAGAACTCGCTTGCTCTTGAGGAGTCCTGCCGGCGTTTTGATGTCTGCTTCGACCCCACGCGCCCGGATCGTGTCTTTCTCTATGAGATCTACGATGATCGGGCCGCCTTCGATGCGCATCTTGCAAGCGATCACTTTGCCGCATTCGACAGCAAGGTGGCCGATATGGTCGCCAGCAAGACGGTCGAGACCTGGTTGCTCTCATAAGCCCAGAGGCGAAGCGCGCCACATCTTGAACACAAGCCGCGGTTCGCAGAAACCGGAATAAAGCCGGCCGCCGAAGCGTCCATTCCCCAGGCGGGCTAAATCTTGACTCTCGCCTTTGGGCCGATGGGCCTCTACGACGTTTTCCTCTCATGAGAAGGAAAGGCCGGCGCTTTGGCTATTGGCTTGTCTTCGCAGACCGCGGCGCATCCCACAGAAAGGCAGTCCGGGCGGGCGGCAAACCCACTGCAGCCCAGTCCGCCGCCGTTGATCGACCGCATTGCCCTGCCGGCTTTCGTGCTGGCGCTGCTGTTCCTGAGTTTTCTCGGCGGCGCCTTTGTCATCCTGAGCAATGTCTTCCCCGCGAAGCCCCTGAGCGACGCCTATCGGGGCGGCGAGGCGCTGCTGGCGAAGATCGAACAGTCGCGCGATCCCCTGGCCTCGGATTTCTGGGCGCCGGAGCGGCGCCCGGAAGAGGGCGTGACGATCCATGAAGCCGGCGCGGCTTTCCCAGGCTACACGCTTTACACCTCAGGCCACGGCAGCGAGGCCTTGTTGTTCTCTATGGACGGCATGCTCGTTCATTCCTGGCAGTTGCCCTATAGCGCTATCTGGTCCGAAGAGTCGCCGGTAAAAGATCCGCAGCCCGATGAATTCACTTACTGGCGCAAGGCCAAGATGCTGCCGAACGGCGACCTGCTGGCGCTCTTTGTCGCCACCGGGGACACGCCCTGGGGCTATGGCATGGTGAAGCTGGACCGAGACTCCAATGTCATCTGGTCCTACCTCGGCCAGACCCATCACGACCTGGATGTGGCTGCGGACGGACGCGTCTATACGCTGATCCACAAGATGCGGGACAAGACCTTTGAGGGTTTCCCGCAGTTGACGGTTCCGCGTCTCGACGATTTTGTCGTGGTGCTGTCGCCGGACGGCGAAGAAGAAAAGCGGGTGTCGATCCTCGATGCGCTGGTGAACTCCGACTATGCGCGTCTGCTTGACCGGGTCACCTGGTTCAACAAGCACGATTTCATTCATACCAACAACATCGATGTCATCGACGCCGCCGACGCCGCGGTGTTGCCCTTTGCGGAAGAGGGGCAGGTGTTGCTGTCGTTCCGCGACATCGACACCATCGCGGTTCTCGACCTGGAGCAGGAGAAGATCGTCTGGGCCCTGCGCGGCACCTGGCTGGGTCAGCATGATCCGGACGTGCTGCCGAACGGCAATATCCTGCTGTTCGACAACGTCGGCAACTTCGGGCCGGGCGGAAGATCGCGGGTGATCGAGATCGATCCGATGACCGCGGCGGAGGTCTGGCGCTATGCCGGCAGTGCCGAACAACCCTTCGAAAGCAATGTCCGGGCGGCGCAGCAGCGGCTGCCCAACGGGAACACCCTGATCACCGAATCGACCGGCGGGCGTCTCCTTGAAGTGACGCAGGATGGCCGCATCGTCTGGGAGTTCATCAACCCGATCAGGGCGCAGCATCCGGAACGGACCGAGGAGGTGATCCTGCCCATCGTCTCCTGGGGGCAAAGGACCGCCGCGGAGGATCTGCAGCCGGATTTTCTTGAAACCCTGATGCAACGTGAACAACAAGGGAGTCTCCAATGAAGCGAAACGGGTTGTCTGCTGCCGGCATCGGGTTGGCGCTGGTTTTCGCCTGGGTGACGCCGGCTGCGGCGTACATCGGGCCCGGCGCCGGGCTTTCTCTTCTGGGGGCGCTCTGGGGCGTCTTCGCGGCCATTGCGGCCGCACTTCTCTTCCTGCTGATCTGGCCGCTCCGGCGTCTGCTGCGCCGCAATCGTCAGGCACCTGTTGCCCAGGCCGCGGAAAGCCCTCCGGAGAGGGGAGTCGCGAAAGCGCGGGAACCGCGGATTGATTGACCATCCGGAGAAACCGCAAGGCAGAAGTAAAAGCATTCCTCCCGTAGTTCCATGACCGGGTTCTTTGATCTCACGTCTCCGCTGCTGACTTCTCTCGATCAGGCCTTGGTGCCGCTGCTGCCGGCCGCAGGCCGGCTTGCGGTCTGGGGGCTTGTCGGGGCCTCGATCTCCATGGCGCTCTACGCTTTGCTCTCGCCTCAGGAACGCTTGCGCCGGGTCAAAGCCTCGGCGCAGGAGGCGAAGGTGGCACTGGATGGCCACGACGGCAGCTTAAGTGAGGCGATGCCGCTGATCGGCCGCATGCTCCGAAGCTCAATGGCACAGCTCGGCCTCGTGCTGGGGCCGGCGGTTTTGGCCTCTCTGCCGGTGCTGTTCATGATCGTCTGGCTCAGCGGGGCCTACGGTTACTTTCTGCCGCAGCCGGTCTCGGAAGTCCCGCTGCGGGTCGAGCCCAGCGGTCTGGAGGCGCGTTGGCTGCCGGAAGACAGGGCAGCTGGCACTACCGTGGCCGAGCATCCCCGTATCCAGGTCGTCGATGCTGCCGAGCGGGTGGTCGATACGTTGGACATAGATGCCGCTGTGACCAGCCTGCACAAACGCCAGTGGTGGAACTCCCTGATTGCCAATCCGCTCGGCTATTTGCCGACGGACGGCACCCTGGAGCGCATCGAGATCGCCCTGCCGCGCCAGGAGGTCCTGAGCCTTGGCCCTGGTTGGCTGCGCGGCTGGGAAGTGGTCTTCTTCTGCGCCCTGATCGCAGCTTCCTTGGCGATCAAGATCGTTTTCCGGCTGGTCTAGCGCCATGGCACCCCGAAGTTCGAGCGCGAGCAACCGTCATGCCGATGAACGGCAGGGCGATGAAAGGAATGCTGGGGACCGCTACGCCGGTTTTCGGGTAACGCCCTGGGTACATCATCTCGGCCGCTTCGTGGACCGTCATCGCGATCTTTGGATCAAATTGGGTGAGGGGGAGACGCGGTTGCGGGCCGATGACATCGCCGACACCGCGATCGACAAGCCGATCTTCGTCAGCGGACTGGCGCGCTCCGGCACAACCATTCTGCTGGAGGTGCTGGCCAAGCATCCAACGGTGGCTTGTCATCGCTACAAGGACTACCCCTTTCTCTTCACGCCGTTTCTCTGGAACCGTTTCCTCGGCTTTGTGCCTGAGCGTCAGAACATTGCCGTGGAGCGCAGCCATGCGGACGGGATCGCCGTTTCGCCAGACAGCCCGGAAGCCTTCGAGGAGGTGCTCTGGATGGCGTTTTTCAAAGACTTGCACGACCCCGCGGTCTGCAACGTGCTCGACGGCGAAACCAGCAACCCGGACTTCGAAGGCTTCTATGCCGATCACATCCGCAAGCTGCTGCGTGTGCGTGGACGCGCGCGCTATCTGGCGAAAGCCAACTACAACGTCACCCGCCTGGAGTATCTTCTGAAGGTTTTCCCCGAGGCCCGCTTTGTTTTGCCGCTGCGCGCGCCGGTCGGACAGATTGCCTCTCTCGCAAAGCAGCACCGCCTGTTCTGCGAAGGCGAGCGGCGTCACCCCCGGGCCCTCGATCATATGCGCCGCATCGGTCACTTCGAGTTCGGTCTGGACCGGCGCCCGGTCAACGTTGGCGACGGTGCCATGCCCGCAGTCCTGGCGGCCTGGGAGAAAGGCGATGAGGTCGAGGGCTGGGCGCGTTACTGGGCCAGCCTTCACGGCTTTCTGGCGGACCGCCTCGCCGCTAATCCGGCTCTGGCCGCAGCCGTCAAGGTCGTCCGCTTCGAAGATCTCTGCAGCAAGCCTTTCGAGGTGCTTCGCGAGGTCTGTGACCATTGCCGCCTGCCGAATTCCGCCCATCTGGTGGCCGAGGCGGCGGAGCTGATGCGGATGCCCAGCTACTACCGGCCGGATTTCACCGAAAAACAGCTTCTCCAGATCGACCGCTATACGGCCGATGTCGCCCGGCGCTTCGGCTATGCCGATGCGGTCGGCGTCTAAAGCGCCGTCTCGCCAGTAATCGGTCACTCGGCGTCATAGGCTGTCGCTGGCGGGCCTGAAACCCCCGGATTTGCCCGCTATCTGTGGAACCTGAAGGCTCTGCCGGCCCTCGGGCCGCCATGCCTTGCGATCAAAAATATTCGGTACAGGGACAGGCAGATGAAATCTCATGCTCAGGTCGTCGTCATCGGTGGCGGCGTTGTCGGCTGCAGCGTGCTCTATCACCTGACGAAGGCGGGCTGGAAGGATGTGGTCCTGCTGGAGCGCGACGAGCTGACCTCCGGGTCCACCTGGCATGCCGCCGGCGGCATGCACACGCTGAACGGGGACCCCAACGTCGCCAAGCTGCAGCGCTACACCATCGACCTCTACAAGGAGATCGAGGAGATTTCCGGTCAGTCCTGCGGCGTCCACATGACCGGCGGTTTCATGCTGGCCGATTCAGAAAGCTGGCTCGACTACCTGAAGGTCGCCCAGGGCCGCTCCCGGGTTTTGGGCCTGCACAGCGAATTCATCTCGGTCGCCGAAGCCAAGGCGCTGCACCCGCTGTTGAACGAAAAGCGGTTTGTCGGCGCGCTCTATGATCCGCTGGAGGGGCACATCGATCCCTCAGGCGTCACCCATGCCTATGCCAAGTCGGCGCGCATCGGCGGCGCGGAGATCGAGCGTTTCACCCGCGTCACCGATCTGCAGCCGCGGCCCGACGGCGGTTGGGAGGTGATCACCGACAAGGGCAGCATCCAGGCCGAGCATGTGGTCAATGCCGGCGGGCTCTGGGCCCGGGAAGTCGGCCGCATGGTGGGGCTCGAGCTGCCGATTCTAGCGATGGAGCACCAGTATCTGGTGACCGACGAGATGCCGGAGGTGGCGAGTCGCGAGACCGAGCTGCCGCACTGCATCGACTTCGGCGGCGAAATCTACATGCGTCAGGAGCGCAGCGGGCTGGTTATGGGCACTTACGAGCAGGGCGGCGTGCCCTGGTCGGAGAAACAGACGCCCTGGGATTTCGGCCACGAGTTGCTGCAGCCCGACCTCGACCGCATTTCCGACAACCTGGCGGTCGCTTTCGACCATTTTCCGGCTTTGGAGAACGCCGGCATCAAGCAGGTGATCAACGGCCCCTTCACCTTTGCGCCCGACGGCAATCCTTTGGTCGGTCCGGTGCGCGGCCTGAAGAACTTCTGGGTCGCCTGCGGCGTGATGGCCGGCTTCAGCCAGGGCGGTGGCGTCGGCCTGGCCCTCACCAACTGGATGACCGACGGCGACCCGGGCCTGGATATCTTCGCCATGGACGTGGCGCGCTACGGCGACTTCGCCACCATGGCCTATACCAACGCCAAGGTGCGGGAAAACTACGGACGGCGCTTCAAGATCACCTTTCCGAACGAGGAACTGCCGGCAGCCCGTCCGCTGCGCACGACCCCGGTTTATGACCGGCTGAAGGCGGAGAATGCGGTTTTCGGTGCCGGCTATGGCCTGGAGTACGCGCTCTGGTTCGCGCCCGAGGGCGCCGAGCCGATCGAGGAACCCACCTACCGCCGCTCGAACGCCTTTGAGCCGGTGAAGGCGGAATGCAAAGCGGTGCGGGAGGCCGTCGGCCTGGTCGAGACCTCGGGTTTCGCCAAGTACGAGGTGACCGGCGCCGGCGCCGAGGGCTGGCTGGGCGAGATCCTGGCCAACCGCATGCCGCGGGAAGGGCGCATCGTGCTGTCCCCGATGCTCAATCACCAGGGTAAGCTGATCGGCGATTTCACCGTTGCCAAGGCCGGCCCTGAGCAATTCTTCATCTTCGGATCCGGTGCGGCAGAGGACTACCATCTGCGCTGGTTCGAACGGCAGTTACAGGGGGAGGGGCGGCAGCAGGATGTTTCCCTGAGATCCTTGCGCAACGAGTTGGTCGGCTTCTCCATCGCCGGTCCGAAGTCACGCGAACTGCTGTCGCGGCTGACCGCGGAAGATGTCTCCAACGAAGCCTTTCCCTTCATGTCCTTCCGGCGCATGGACCTGGGCATGATCCCGGCCTGGGTCGGGCGCATCTCCTTCACCGGCGACCTGGGTTACGAGATATGGGTGTCGCCGGACTATCAGCTCAATCTCTACGAGCAGATTCAGAGCGCCGGCGCGGACCTGGGCCTGCGTCAGTTCGGCCTGCGCGCGCTGGATTCCCTGCGCCTGGAAAAGGGCTTCGGCACCTGGGCGCGTGAGTACCGGCCGATCTACACGCCCGCAGAGGCGGGCCTGGACCGCTTCGTTGATCTCCGCAAGAACGCCTTCGTCGGCCGTGATGCGGTTTTGCAGGACCGTGAAAACGGCCCAAAGGTGCGTCTTGTGACCCTGACTGTGGATGCCGACGGTGCCGACGTCAGCGGTGATGAAGCGGTTTGGCACAACGGAGAGGTTGTCGGCTGGGTGACCTCCGGTGGCTACGCCCACGCGGCAGACCGCTCCGTCGCTCTGGCTTATGTCCCCGCCGCTCTGGAACACGAGAACGGATCCTTCGAAATCGAGATTCTCGGCGACCGCCGCGGCGCGAAACTACAGCCCGAGCCGCTGTTCGATCCTGAACGAACCCGCATGCTGGGTTAGGCCGCTGAGGCCAATCTGCCTTCCGCTTCGCGCAAGCGTGATTTGGACTTGTCCCTTGAATCTGGCCTAGTATGGCCTTCGGCGAAGGGATATCCGGTCGTTTGCGCGCGATGATACGCGTCTGCCGGATTGGTTTGGAGAAATTGGTCTGGCAAGCAAACCATTGACTTAGCGAGATTTTTCGTGACCCACTATCCGTTTTGTGCATAATGGAAGTAGTTTCCGCATTGTGGCAGGGCAATTGGTTCGCCCTCCGGGACACTCTGCGGTGCCAAAGCGAAGACGGCATGAAAGCCGCCCGTGAGATGGAACGTTTGGGAGGAATGAGACTTGGCCGTGAATTTCGGCAGGTCGATGATTGCTGACCGGTTGCCTTGTCGGCTTCAGACATTCCATTATGATTCCGGCGGTTTGACCCGCCCAAGCCAATGGTGCGCTTTGCCTGAGAGTGGGCGGCGGCATCGTTGTGACGAGCCAGTTGCGACTTCGCTGAGTGAGGTGACGCTGTAAGGGCCGAAGAATTCTCATAGACGAACGAAACGGCCGATTTTTGGATCATACCGAGTCGGAGGGGTGCGGCGCTGCCGAAGTGATTTGCCCCTCTGAATTGTTGAAAACAGGGAGGATTTCCGTGGAAAAAAGTTCGAAGACCAAGAACGTTTCACGCCGCAAGCTGCTTACCGGCGGGGCGGTTGCCGCCGGTGCCGCAGCCGGCGCGATTGCCATGCCGCAGGTATCGAGGGCGCAAACCGTGACCCTGAAGATGCAGGGTTCCTGGGGTGCCGCTTCGATCTTCAGCGATATGGCAAAGCAGTACACCGAACGCGTCGACAAGATGTCGGGCGGCCGCCTGAAGATCGACTACCTGCCGGCCGGTGCAGTCGTGAAGGCCTTCCAGGTTCAGGACGCCTGTCATGACGGCATTCTGGATGCGGCACATACGGTGACAGCCTACTGGTACGGCAAGAACAAGTCGGCGTCTCTATTCGGGACCGGCCCGGTCTTTGGGGCCAATGCCTCGCAGATCCTGGCCTGGATCCACTACGGGGGCGGTAAGGAGCTGTATCAGGAGCTGGTGCAAGATATCCTGAAGCTCGACCTGGTTGGTTTCTTTGCCATGCCAATGCCGACCCAGCCCTTGGGCTGGTTCAAGCGTCATGTGAAGAGCGCCGACGAAATGCAAGGCCTGAAGTACCGCACCGTGGGTTTGGCCACCGACATTATGCAGGGCATGGGCCTCAGGGTGACCCAGCTTCCGGGCGGTGAAATCGTGCCGGCCCTGGAGCGCGGCGTGATCGAGGCTTTCGAGTTCAACAACCCGACGGCGGACAGCCAGTTCGGTGCGCAGGACGTCTCGAAGCACTATCACATGGGCTCCTACCATCAGGCCGCCGAATTCTTCGAGATCATCTTCAACAAGCGACGCTTCGACTCGCTGCCGGACGAGCAGAAGGCGATCCTCGAATATGCGGCTGAAGCCACAAATACGGCGAACTACGGTCTTGCGATGGACACCTACTCCAAGGATCTGCAGAAGCTGATCAACGAGGACGGTGTGAACGTCTATCGCACGGACACCTCGATTATGCAGGCCCAGTTGGACTCCTGGGACAAGGTGCTCGAAGGTCTGGTCGAAGATCCCTTCTTCAAGAAGGTCGTCGACAGCCAGAAGGCCTGGGCGGAGCGGGTCGCTTTCTATGACCTGATGAACTCGGCCGACTACAAGCTGGCCTATCAGCACTACTTCCCCGGCAAGATCGATTTCTAAGAGACGTCGATTTTACCGTCAATGACCAGAGGGCGGCACTCTCGCGTGCCGCCCTCACCATAAGCAGAACGGATCTGCAGTCCTCCCGGCCGAAATACTTCTGGGGCGCGCCATGGAAAGCTACATCATCTTTGCCGACAAGGTTTCGGCGTGGTTCGGCAAGGCCTTTGCCTGGCTGATTCTCGTCATGACATTCGGCGTGGGTTACGAAGTCTTCGTGCGCTACGTGCTGCGCGATCCCACATCCTGGGCCTTTGATGTCAGCTATATGATGTACGGCACTCTGTTCATGATGGCGGGTGCCTACACGCTGTCGCGCGACGGTCATGTGCGTGGCGACTTCGTCTACCGCCTGCTGAAGCCCAAGACCCAGGCATTGATTGAGTTCATTCTGTATTTCATCTTCTTCTTCCCCGGTGTGATCGCGCTGATTCTGGCAGGCTGGAAATATGCGGCACGATCATGGAGCTACACCGAGGTGAGCGTCATGAGCCCGGCCAACGTGCCGATTTTCCAGTTCAAAAGCGTCATCATCGCCGCTGGCATCCTGTTGCTGATCCAGGGCATCGCCCAGGTCTTTCGCTGCGTCATCTGCATGCGCACCAACGAATGGCCGAAGCACAGCGAAGACGACGTGGAGGAGATGGAGGACGTGCTCCTGCGCGAGCATGAGCGGGACATCCTGCACCATTCTTCCGAAGCCATCGATATTGTGAAGCCGTTGGAGCGCCGCGATGACTGACCCTCAAGTTGCGGTGATGATGCTTGGCATCTTCATCATCGTCATTCTTCTCGGCTTCCCGATTGCCTTCACGCTGATGGCGATGGGCGTGGGCTTCGGCTACTACGCCTATTACGACCCGGAGCGGATGCGCACGATCTTCGACAACCGGATCTTCGACCTCTTCGTCAACCAGACCTACTCGGTCATGGCCAATGATGTGCTAACGGCGGTGCCGCTATTTCTCTTTATGGGCTACATAGTGGAACGGGCGAACATCGTCGATCGCCTGTTCCATACGCTCTATATCTCGGCGCGCCGCATCCCGGGCTCCATGGCTGTGGCCGCGCTGGCCACCTGCGCCATGTTTGCGACAGCGACCGGTATTGTCGGTGCCGTGGTCACGCTTATGGGCATGCTGGCTTTTCCGGCGATGCTGAAGGCACGCTATGACGCCAGCTTCGCTTCGGGCGTCATCTGTGCCGGTGGCTGCCTGGGCATCCTGATCCCGCCCAGCATCATGCTCATCGTCTATGCCGCGACCTCGAATGTTTCCATCGTGAAGCTTTACGCGGGGGCCATCATTCCCGGCTTTATGCTGGCCGGCCTTTACATGCTCTACGTGGTCGGGCGGGCGGTCTTGAATCCGAAGCTCGCACCGAAGCCGCGCGAGGATGAATTTGAAGACGTCAGCATCGGCAAGGTGGTGCTGATGCTGCTGACCTCCTTCTTCCCGCTGGCTTTTCTCATTCTGTCGGTGCTGGGCGCGATTCTCTTTGGGCTCGCGACACCCTCCGAGGCTGCATCGATCGGGGCGCTCGGCGGCCTGGTCCTGGCCGCGGCTTACCGCTCGCTGACCTGGGAACGTCTGCGTGAGTCGGTCTATCTGACGGTGCGGACTTCGGCGATGGTCTGCTGGCTCTTCGTCGGCTCCTGGGTGTTCTCTTCCGTATTCTCATACCTCGGCGGAGAAACGTTGATCAGCGAGTTCGTGCTGGGTCTGAACCTGTCGCCCCTCGCATTTCTGCTGATGGCCCAACTGATCATCTTCCTGCTGGGCTGGCCGCTGGAGTGGTCGGAGATCATCATTATCTTCGTGCCGATCTTTTTGCCGCTGCTGCCATTCTTCGGAATCGACCCGTTGTTCTTCGGCATCTTGGTGGCGCTCAACCTGCAGACCTCTTTCCTGACGCCGCCCATGGCGATGGCGGCCTATTACCTGAAGGGTGTTGCCCCGCCGCATGTCCAGCTCATGACGATCTTCAAGGGCGTCTTGCCTTTCCTGTCGATGATCCTGGTGGCCATGGTCATTATGTACAACTTCCCGGGCGTTGCCCTGTTCCTGCCCGAGTACTTCTACGGTTAACTGGCTGGAGAGCGGGACTTGGACCAGATGACAGCGGAACGGCGCAGCGGCGCGACAGAGCAAGCGGCGGACATCGCCGCCGGCAGCCTGCGCTCGCTCGATCTGGTGCGTGGCTATCTCGACCGGATCGCCGCAGAAGGTGAAGCGGTGCGGGCCTGGGCCTATCTGGACCCCGAGTACGCCCTGCGCCAGGCACAGGAACGCGATGATCAGCGCGGCCTCGGCCGCCCCTTGGGTCCGCTGCACGGTGTTCCCGTCGGCCTGAAGGACATCATCGATACCGCCGATATGCCGACCGAAAACGGGACGCCGCTTGATGCCGGGCGGCGCCCGCGCCAAGACGCGACTCTGGTATCGCGGCTGCGCGGGGCAGGGGCGGTCATCATGGGCAAGACCGTCAGTACCGAACTGGCCTTCTATGCGCCGGGCAAGACCCATAACCCGCATGACCCGAACCGCACACCCGGCGGTTCTTCCAGCGGTTCGGCAGCCGCCGTGGCGGCGGGGCAGGTCCCCTTGGCGGTCGGCACCCAGACCAACGGCTCCGTCATCCGCCCGGCCTCTTTCTGCGGTGTCGTCGGCTACAAGCCCAGCCACGGGACGATCTCGCGCAAAGGCCTGCTGTCTCAGTCGCCGCCGCTGGATACCGTCGGCGTCTTTGCGCAGAGCGTCGAGGATGCAGCCCTGCTGGTCGATGTCATCGCCGGCCACGACCCGGCCGATAGTGCCACGCGGCCGATGGCCCATCCGCGTCTGTTGGAGACAGCCCGTTCGGCACCGCCGGTGAACCCCTCCTTCGCCTTGGTGAAGGGGCCGACCTGGGATGCGGCGGACGCCGACACAAAGGACGGTCTTGCGGAACTGAGCGACTTCCTGGGCGATGCCTGCGATGAGGTGCCGCTGCCCTCGGCTTTTGACCGTGCCCATGACCTGCAGCGGCTCTTGATGATGGCTGGATTTGCGAAGAACCTCGCGCCTTATTATGAGAAAGGCAGAGATCAGCTCAGCGATGTCATGCGCGCTGCCATTGAAGAGGGGCGGCGAGTCTTGGCCGTCGACTATGCGCTGGCGGAGGAGTGGATCGATGTCCTCAACGGAGGTCTCGCCGAGATCTTCGAACGTTACGACGCCATCCTGACCCCCTCGGCTGTCGGCGAGGCGCCGGAGGGGCTCGATGCGACCGGCGATCCGACGTTTTGCACACTCTGGACCCTCTGCGGCACCCCGGCCATCACGCTGCCCCTGTTGCAGGGCTCGTCGGGCCTGCCCATTGGCGTGCAGATGGTCGCCGGGCGTGGCGAAGATGCCCGCCTGCTGCGCAGTGCGCGCTGGCTGATGGATGAACTTGCCAAGGCGAAGGGTTGACTGTTTATGAACATCCTCATCGCCGTCCTTTGTATGGAGGCTTTGCAATGCCCCTGATTGATAAGCTGCTGGCTCTGCTGTCGATGGCGCTCTTCGTTGCCTTTTTAGGCATTCTCATCTGGTGGGTGCGGGAGATCGACCTGATCATTGTCGTTGTTGTGGTGACAGCCATGGCGCTCTATGACTTCTGGAAGGGCGCGGGTCATGGCAAGGCGATCACGGTCCATAAGAAAGACTAGCCGTAGCCAGCCTGTGTTTACCCGGGGTCAGCCTCTGCGGTGACGGCTGCGGCCAGCTTTCGGCTGGCACGGATGTCCCAAGCGGCGGCAATGACTACAATGGCGCTTCCCAGGAGGGCGGAAACTGCCGGGCCGATCGGCGGTTCCAGTGGGCTGTTGAGAACCGAGATGGCCGACCAGACAATCCAAATCACCACAAGACCGGTTACAAGCCCGGTTTCGATGCTGGGCGCGGCGGCGTCGCTACGTCCTCCGAGGACGCGTCGACCGAGCCAGAGGTGAGAGTCGCGTTCATCGGAGGATGCGATGGAAGACAGATCCTCCAGGGCTTGGGCCGCCTCGCGCCTGGCTTGTCCAACCCGCAGCATGGCAAGGCCCAGCACCAACCCCAGGACGAGGGGGAAAAGGCTGATGAAGCTTCTGAGGTCGATGGGCACAACGGCGGAGGCGCCGGCCAGCGCCGCTAACTGCTTTCGTTGCTCGGTGAACTGCTGTTCCAGGGCGTCGCGCTTTTCGAGCAAAGAGGCTCGCACAGCCTCCTGCCTGTTCAAAGATTCGCCGACGGCGGCGAAGGGTTGGGCAAGCAGTTCGTCGCCGGTCAGTTGTTTTGCAATCGTACTGACAACTGCGTCAGCGAAGACAGCTTTGCCGCCGGTGGTACCCCACCAGTCGGATTCAAAGGTCTCATCCAGTCGTTGATCCGGGCTGATGACCAGATTTACGACCGCTGTCCTTTCGTTTTCCATGGCCACAGCGGCTGATTCCAGAGCCTCACTGTTCTCCGGCAGTGCCGACGCAGCCTTGCGCGCCGCCGCAGCCGCGCTGTCGAGAGCGGCCAGATAGGGCGGTCGGATGTTTCGGTCCCAGTTGTTATGCGCCCGTTCGTAGGCCGGATTCACGATCATCCTCTCGGCATAGGCCGACAGTAGAACTGTTGTATCCTGCCTGTTCGTCTCCGTACTGGACAGAATGTCATGAAGGGTCGCGTCAATGTAGACTTGCGGCGGCGGTTCGCTTGATCGGCTTACGCCAGGTCCGGGCCGCTGACTGCCCAAGGCCATCTGCTGAGGGATGTCGAAGTCTTCTGGCGCGCGCATCTGTTGGAACTGATCGAAAGACGCTGCCGATTGCGGTGCGGCGGGCTCTTCATAGCGTTGCCGGGTTGCCTCGTCGGCGTCTTCCATCTGGCCGCCCAGCCCGGCCGGGGACTGGGTGTCAGGCAGGGCTGATCCGTCGCGGAAGGCCTTGATGTCCTCGCCCAGCCTTTTGAAGTCCTCAATCATGGCGGCGGTGGCTCTCTCGAGAGTGCTCTTGAGCACTTCGCGACTGCTTTTTTGCAGGCGAGCCAGTTGCTCCAATTCCGGCGCCAACTCGTCCAGAATGGCGGTTTTCTGGGCGATCGAGGCTTCAAGGCCAGCGGTTTCGGTGGAGATTCGCAGATAGGGATGCACCGTCAACAGATGAACCAAGGCCATCAGCCCGGCAATCAACAGGAAGAGACGGCGGCCTTTCCCCACATCGCGGTGTGCCCCCACCAGGGCGTCGCGCGCTATGCCCTCCACAAAGCTCATACAGGCCAGCATAGCACGAAATCCGCCGTTCACGGGCAGCTCGCAGTCCTTTGAGTTTCCTTTCGGGCGCGGCGTACAAATTTCCTACTGGAAGATCGCTGTAACCGGAGTCTGCCATGCCCGCTACCAAGCCTATCCTTGCCTGCCTGCGCTTTGTCTGTCTCTCGATGTTGATCCTGCCATTGGCCGGCTTTACCTCGGCGGAGCGGCTTTTCGCGCCCTCACCCGATCTTTGGCCGCGGTGGGAGCGTCACAGCCCTGCAAGTCCGAAAGAGATCGATTTTTCAGCCTGGGATGCTTTTCTCAAGCGCAATGTGATCATCGGCAGCGATGGCGTGCATCGGGTGGACTACGGCGCAATCGCCGCCGGGCAGGCGGCGTCTCTGGACGCCATTGTGACGGATCTGGCTGCGGTACCGATCAGCGAATTCGCCCGGGACCAGCAGTTCGCCTTCTGGGTCAACCTCTACAACGCCGTGACCGTGAAGGTCATCGTCGATCACTATCCGGTGGAAACGATCCGCGATATCGACATTTCTCCCGGCTTCTTCTCCGAGGGGCCCTGGGACAAGGAGCTTGTGGCGGTGGAGGGCGAAGCCCTGACCCTCAACGATATCGAACATCGGATTCTGCGGCCGATCTGGGATGATCCGCGGATACACTACGCCGTCAACTGTGCTTCGATCGGATGTCCCAATCTCGCGGTCTCGGCCTTTACCGGAGGCGGCCTGGAGGCCCAGCTCGATACGGCGGCGCGCGGCTACATCAATGATCCGCGCGGTGTCAGCATCGTCGGGGATCGGGTTACAGTCTCCAAGATCTATGATTGGTTCCATGAGGATTTCGGGGGCAGCACCAAGTCGGTTCTAGCTCATCTGCAGCGCTATGCCGAACCGGCGTTGGCGACCCGGCTGCAGGAGATCGGCACCATCGAGGATACGGCCTACGACTGGTCGCTCAACGACATCGCTGTACCAGCCACGGAGTGAAAGACCTTGCCGTATCTGCGCTGCTGAAGCCGTGCGGTTCCGCAAGCTCGTGTTTCAAATGTATCCTGTGTGAGAATTCCCACTTGGGCGGGCGCAGAAGGGGGAGTAGACCCTTGATTGCAGCCGGCGTAACCGGCCGCTGAGCCGCAGACGAGCTCGTTGGGGAGAATTGAAGGATATGATGACCTCTGTGGATGCGCGCGGAGAACCGGTCAGCGGCGCTTCGGACACCGCCATTACACTCTACGAAAAGGCCTTGGCGCAGTTTCAGTGCTATCAGGGCGATCCGGTGGCCACCATTGAGTCCGCGATAGCGGACAGCCCGGCCTTTGTCATGGCGCACTGCCTTCGGGCCTATCTCTTCGCCCTGGCGACAGAGGTGGAGGCTATGACGGAGGCAAGAAGCAGTTTCGAAGCGGCTGAGGTCTTGAACACCTCAGCACGCGAACGCCGTCACCTTGCCGCTATCGCCGAGTTCTTGAATGGCAATTGGGAGCGGGCAATCACGGCCCTGGAAGACATCCTGATCGACTCGCCCCGTGATGCCCTGGCTCTGCAGGTCGTTCATCTCAGCGATTTTTATACCGGCGACGCCAGAAGCCTGAGGGATCATGTGGCGCGCGTTCTTCCGGAATGGTCCCCGGATGATCCGGGCTATCATGCCTTGCTTGGCATGTATGCCTTCGGCCTTGAAGAGTGCGGTGACTACGGCCGCGCGGAGGAGGTGGGCCGCCGGGCTATTGAGTTGAACCCGCAGGACGCCTGGGCCCAGCACGCGGTCGCCCACGTTATGGAGATGCAGGGTCGCCAAGCCGACGGTATCGACTGGATGCGCGGGCGGGAGCGGTACTGGGCTGACGACAGCTTTTTTGCCATCCACAACTGGTGGCACTTGGCGCTCTATCACCTGGACCTGGATCAGATCGACGAAGTGCTGGCACTCTATGACGGACCGATCCGCAAGGACCGTTCCCAGGTTATGCTGGATCTTCTCGATGCCAGCGCTTTGCTTTGGCGCCTTCACCTGCGGGGCGCCGATGTCGGCGGCCGTTGGAAAGAGCTGGCCGATTGTTGGGAGCCCCTGGCTGAAGACGGCTTTTACGCCTTCAACGATGCCCATGCCATGATGGCCTTTATGGCCGACGGCCGGGATAAGGCGGCGGAAGCGATCCTGACCGCACAGAGCAAAGCCATGGCGGGCAATGCCAGCAACGCGATGATGACCAACCAGATCGGGCACCCGGTCTGCAACGCCCTGCGCGCTTTTGGCCGTGATGACTACGCCACCTGTGTCGACCTGCTGCGGCCTTTGCGCAGTCGCCTCAACCGCTTTGGCGGCAGCCATGCGCAGCGGGACATCTTTGACCTTACCTTGCTAGAGGCCGCAAAACGCGACGGGCAACTCGCCCTCGTGCGGGAGTTGGCCAATGAGAGGGTCGAGCTGAAGCCGAGCAGCCCGCTGAATCAGCGCTACCGCGAAGATGCAGCCCGCCGCCTTGCGGAGATCTCCGGCGCGGCAGTCGTCTAGGGCGGCGTTCGCCGTCCGGCGTGGTTTGTCGCCGACAAACCGGGCGGCTCAGCCGGCAGCATAGCCGGGTGATCCGACAAAGCGGTGACGCCGTAAAGTGAGTATGCGTCAAATCGTTGCAATATCCTTGGTTTCCCTCTTTTTGGCCGGCTGTTCCGCCTTCGGTGTTCGCTCCGGATACGAACAGCCGGGCTATGAAGTCGTCGAGCGGCTCGATGAGGCGGTCGAGCTAAGGCGTTATGATGTGCGCCTTGCCGCTGAAGCGACCGTCGGAGGCGCAGGTACAGAGGGTGAAGAGGACAGCGCCTTCAGGCTGTTGTTCAATTACATCTCCGGCACCAACGAGACCGCGGCGGAGATCGCCATGACGGCGCCCGTAGAAACCGCCGAGGCATCGGCGGAGATTGCCATGACGGCGCCTGTTGAATCGGCGCGCAGCGCGGACGGAAGCACACGCATGCGCTTCTTTCTTCCGAGCGCATATGACGCCGATACGGCACCAAAGCCAAGCGATCCGAGGGTCAGCCTTGTAACGCTGCCGGCCCAGAGTCAGGCTGTCTTGCGTTTCACCGGGTTCGGGGGTGAGGCGGTTGTCGAGGAAAAGACAAGGGAACTCCTGGCGGCATTGGAAGGTAGCGCCTGGCGCCCGGCCTCAGAGCCGGTGGCCATGTTTTACGATCCGCCCTGGACCATCCCCTTTCTGCGCCGAAACGAGGTCTCCGTTGTTGTCGCGCGGTCTGAGCAGCGCGGATGACTTCCGCGTTCTAAGCCGGTTTCTTCATCTTGCCGCTGAAGCGCCTGGCCAGAGGCAGCAGGACAAAGGACACCAGGGGAATAACCGCGAAACCCAGGGCAAGGCCGAAAACCCCGTCCAAGGCTGCGGTGACGAGCCAGGTGACGAAAGCACTGGCAACCGCCACCGTCTGCGCTGCTGCAAGCGCGACAGCGTGAATAGTATGCCCCAGGACATTCCAGCCCAGCACCTCAAGCCCATGAATGACGATGGAGCCGCCGACCCAGAGCATCGCTGCAGTTCCGATTGCGGCAATCAGCTTCATGAAGCCCGGCATGCCTTTGACGATGCCGCGTCCGAGGGCGCGAACGACCGCCAGGCGTCCGACCTGGCTCAGCTTCAATCCGACATCATCGGCTTTCACCAGGATCGCGACGCTGCCGTAGACTAAGGCTGTGATTCCGATGGCCACCATGGCCAGGACAAGACCTTCGATCCAGAGACTGTCGGCTTCGATCTCGGCGAGGGCGATGGTCATGATTTCGGCAGAAAGGATGAAGTCGGTCTTGATCGCACCTGCCACTCTTTCCTGTTCCAGGTGCGCGGCGTCCAGGGTTTCGGGTTTGGGTCCGTGATCGCTGTGTGGAACAAAGATGTGCAACACCTTTTCGGCGCCTTCGAAACACAGATAAGTGCCGCCCAGCATCAGCAAAGGCGTAAGCAGCCAGGGCGCAAAGGCATTGAGCAGCAGGGCGGCAGGCAGAAGAATGACAAGCTTGTTGAAGATCGACCCCCGCGCGATCTTCAGGACGATGGGCAGTTCCCGCGCCGCCGGCAGGCCGTGAACGTATTTGGGCGTTACCGCGGCATCGTCGATAACGACCCCGGCGGCCTTGGAGCCGGCTTTGGCAGCGTCGTCGATGACGGCGCCGGCGACTTTTACACTGACCTTCGTGGCCTGCGCGGCCACATCGTCGACCTGCGCCGCCGCCGCCCGGGCCAGGGCGGCCACGTCGTCGAGAAGGGCCAGAAGTCCGCTCATCCCAAACTGTTCCCGGATGCTCTAAGGGGTGAGATAGAAGGCCGTTCGGCGAGCCGTCTGCCGAACCGCAGTCTTCTTGGTATCCGGGGGCCGGGGTGGGGTCAACCGTTGTTGGAAGGCAGGCTGTTGCCGGCAATCAGGTCGCGCCAGAACTTCTTTTCCAGCGCCTTGGGCAGATCGGCAGGGTCTTGAACGGTCATCAGAAAGGCGCCCGGGCCCCCGATGACGTTCTGCTCGAAATAAGCCGGCAAGTCGCGGCGCCCGCCGAAAACGACCCCGTTGATCGTCGCTCCCCGGCGAATGGCCTGATCCCGCTGCAGGCTGGGATCGAAGCCCGCGTTGTCGACGCCGTTGCTCAGAATGTTGATGACGGCCCGCCGCCCCTGAAAAGGGGCATCTTCGGCGAGCCGGCTGGCTGCGCCGACCGCTTGGGCGATGTCGGTCATGCCGCCCCCCGGTGCAGCGGCTTGGTCGCTACGGGAAGCAGGGCCCTGATCTTTGCTCTCGTAGTGTGAGCGGTCGATGCGTGGCGCCGCGCGTAACTGCGCGGCCACCTTCGCCGCGTCCTGCGGGCTGGCAATCACCGTCCAGGGCACGATGATGCGCAACTGACCGTCACTCGACCATGTGAAGGCCATGAAGCCGATCCGCTGCATCAGCCCCTCGCTGACGAGGGAAAGAAAGTCGGCGTTCATCACACCGCGGGAAAGGCCTGCGTACTGCAGCCATTCATCGTGGCGGGTTATTGAATCTGAAACATCGATGGCGGTGACAACGTTGAAGTCGGTGGAGAGAGGCAAGGGGGCCTCTTCCGCTGTGGCCGGATGAATAATCCCAGCGAAATGAAGAAATAAGACAGCAATCAGTGTTCTGAACAGCATGGATTCTGCTCCTCAGTTGAAATTTATGCGCAAGAAGAAAAGGTTTGGTTAATTCAACCTGAGAATATCTTGCGCTTTACTGTAGTTTTGCGGCGAAAAAAGCTGTAGGTCCGGATTTTGTGCTTATCGACTGTATTCCGGTGCTGTGCCGAGCATGATCAGTCGTGACGCAAGTCAAATGGCGACCTGTGCCTCAGATCTCCAAGGCTTTCCGTGATTTCGGGAATGCCTGTTGCAGGAGACATCAGCTCGATCCGATGCTGGGCATCATCCTAAGCGGCAGGCATTTCCGTTGGATGTCCGTCCGGCCCTATACTTGTTTCAGTTGTTCCAGTCGTGCCGATGGACTTCTGGCCTATGGGTTTCTGAAAACGACTCAGGCGGCAAGAGTGCCGTTGGGGGCGGTCTTCGGCAGGCTGTAGCGCTTGGTCAGCGGATTGAACATGACGATGCAACGGCCCGACATCTCGGTCAGGTAGGATTCCACCGTTGCCGGCGCCAAAGCCGTCACCTGGCTCAACTCATCCCGGGTAGAGGGCAGCATCTCGGCGAGCGCGGCAAGCAGCCGGCCCCGCGGGTCTGCGCCCGGCTCGTTGCCCCGCCCGTCCTTGCCGCCGGGCTGCCTGTTGGAATTGGCCGGCTGGTTGCGGTCCGACGACAGCGCGGCGCCGATGATGCCGAAAAGGAGTGTTTGAGCGACAAACATGATCTGACTTCCTTGGTCTTTGCCCCGGGGCGGAGCGTATCTTGGGTTCCTGGTAAGACCTACGGACCCAGATGAACGGCGGTTTCACGCGCCAGAAAAAACCAGGAAGGTTAATAAAAAACAAATGCTTTCTATCTGTTTCCGGGGTCGCTCAGAGCCCCGAGGAACTGTTGGACAGCCTCTTCCAGGCTGCCGTCATTGACAATCGTGCGCACGGTCCCCCCCGGCGGCAGTTCGGCACTGCGGGCCAGACGGCGGCGCACGGCCGCCAAGTCCTCGCGTCCCCGGTTGAGCAGACGCTGTTCCAGGACCTCGGGGGAGGCCGTAATGCGGATCACCAGGGTGTCGGAATGTTTAGCCCGGGCTTCAGAAATGACCGAGCGCGAGACATTGGCAACTACCGTTGCGCCTTCGCTCAGCTGGGTGGCAATCGTTCCCGGCAGGGCGTAGCGCAAGCCGTGGGCCGGCCAGTGCAGGAAGAATGCACCTTGAGCGCATAGGCGCTCGAACTCATCCGCCCCGACCGTGTCGTGATCCTCGCTGTTCGGATCGCTCTGCCGCGTGATGATTCGCCGCGGGAAAACATAGTCCACCTGGCTGGCCAGCTCGGCTTTCGCGGCATTGATGATGCTGTCCTTGCCGACCCCGCTGGGGCCGACGACGAGCACGAGGCGGCCTTTGGACATTTCGATACTTCGCCTTTGGATGGGGCTATGCCGAGAGCGAGCGTTCGATCATCGGTGCGAACGCTTGGAGGGCAGGAGTTTTCTTATCCGGGTCCTTGGCGGCCTCGTCCCAGCGGCGAAGGGCAATCGCATCTGCTGCGTAGGGCCTTGCGAGAAAGCTGTCGGCCTCGGCGGCGTTAAAGGGGCCACCCTGTACGGCCAGGCTCCTGATCGACTCGTCGGAAAGGCGCTGGAAGTACCCTTCCTCCGCCTGACAGAGATAACGCTTGGCATCCACGTGCATGGCAATCGGGGCCGTCACTGCGGCGCCGAACCAGCGAGACAGATAGGCGGCGCCGACCTTCTCGTGCGCGGCGTCGATGCCGGCGGCCGCTGCACCCTCATCTTTGGGGTTCACCAAATGGCCGATATCATGCAGCAGCGCCGCCACCACGAGGCTTTCGGCTGCGCCGCTTTCCTGGGCCAGGGTGGCGCACTGAAGTGCGTGCGCCAACTGGCTTATCTCTTCTCCACCATAGCGGTCGCCGCCCAGGTCCTCGAGAATATCCAGCAATGCGGGAACCGGCTGTCCTTCGTTTTTGTTTAAATCGTTCATAGTGCTGCCTGTCCTCTGTCTGAGCTTTCCGCATCAGCGGCTTCTTCGCGGTCCCGTACGCCGAGGCTGAACCGCTCTTCGAGCATGAAGGGCGAGTGTGTATCGGCTTGGCTGTAGAGGCTGATCTCCTGAACCGGTGTGGGCTGATCAAGTGCAGAGGCCAGGTATTCAGCCAGGGCTTCTTGCAGTCTCTCTCGCTTTTGTCGATCGGCCAAGGGGCCGGTTAAGGTCATATGAAACCGAAATTCCTCGAAAACGTAGGGGTAACCCCAGCGGCGGAGCAACGCTTCCTGGCGCGGCGTCAAACCCTTGGCAAGGCGGCGCTGAACACTCTCTTCGCTCAAAGGAGCTCTGAGAGCGTCGAGGTCTCTGACGGCTTCCGCGGCGAGGGTTTCCATTGCCGGGGCGGGCTCTGAGAAGGTCAACGCAAGGAAGGGACCGATGGCGGAGACTTTAAGAGGCGGCGCTGTAAACGACGGCTGGTCCAAGGCAAAGCGGCTAAGGCTGTTACGGAGTTGCTGCAGGGTGCAGTCGGCGGAGAGGTGAAAGGGGGCCTTCAACGTGGCATGGAAGCCGTAGTGCCGCGGACTCTCGGTTGCTGCCGCCAGTTCCACCGCAGTCCAGCCTTCCAGTTTGGGTGGCGTGCGGAACCGGCCGGTCTCGCAGTCCCGACCAAGCCAGTCTTGCGCAAGCGCCCAAAGCGCGTTGCGGCGCGGCAGGGCGTAGTACACGGCATAGCGTGGAAGATGATCTTGGCTCATCGACTTCCTATCGGGGCGGATACTTCTCAATACACTCTTTTAGCCAGAGTCTGGTCCGCCGTACAGAATCGGAAACACTACAGTTTCATGACGGGAAAGGCTGGTTGCGAGGTCCCGAGTCGCCGGTCAATAAGGTTAAGGAAGGTTCGAAATTGGCGAAGTATGTATCTTCCATGACAGTGTAATGACGTGGGTGTTATATTCGCAGCTACTTTGGTGATGGAGATTTGTTATTTAAAAAGATCTTGATATAAGCCGCGGAAACACCACCGCTTTTGGTGGTCTTAAGGGATCTGCGGAGTATACCGATGGATGGCCTGGCACCTTTTGGACCTTCACGATATCGCAGTGTTTTCATCTCCGACATTCACCTGGGCACGCGGGGATGCAAAGCGGACTATCTGCTCGACTTTTTGAAGAACACCGATTGCGAAACGCTCTACCTTGTCGGCGACATATTTGATGGCTGGCGCCTGAAAAAGAACTGGTACTGGCCGCAGGCGCATAACGACGTGGTGCAGAAGCTGCTGCGCAAGGTGCGCAAGGGCATGCGGCTGGTCTATGTTCCCGGCAATCACGACGAGGTGCTGCGCGGCTATCTCGGCATGCACTTCGGTGGTGTCGAAGTGATGAAAGAGGTGATTCACGAGACGGCCGACGGCAAGCGGATGCTGGTCATCCACGGCGACGAATTCGACGGCATCGTGAAGTACGCGCGTTGGCTGGCGCTGCTCGGCGACTGGGCCTATGTGACGATGCTGCACGTGAACACCTGGTTCAACTTCCTGAGGCGCAAGCTGGGTTTCGGCTACTGGTCGCTCTCGGCCTATCTGAAGCACCGGGTGAAGAACGCCGTCCAGTTCATCTGCAGTTTTGAGGAAGCAGTCGTTGCCGAGGCCAAGCGACACGGCGTGGACGGCGTCATCTGCGGCCATATCCATATGGCGGAGATGCGGATGATCGACGGGATCCTCTATGTGAACGACGGCGACTGGGTGGAGAGCTGCACGGCGCTGGTCGAACACATGGACGGGCGCCTTGAGATCCTGCCCTGGGCGGAGCTGCGCGCCTTTCCGATGCTGGAGTCGGCGTCGGTGGCGACGGCGTAGCGCCGATGCGTATTCTGCTGGCGAGCGACGCTTGGTTTCCTCAGATCAACGGCGTGGTCCGGACCTTGAGCCGCGTGCGTCAGGAACTGGAGGCGGAGGGCCATGTCTTCGAGGTCATCGCGCCGGATCAGTTCCGCACTGTTCCCTGTCCCTCTTACCCGGAGATCCGTCTGGCGATCCTGCCGGGCATCGGTTTGAAAAGGCGTATCGAGTCGTTCGGCCCCGATGCCATTCATATCGCGACGGAGGGGCCGATCGGTCTGGCGGTGAGAAACTACTGCGTGAAACACAAGCTGCCGTTCACCACCTCCTATCACACCCGCTTTCCGGAATACCTCTCGGCGCGGATACCGGTTTCGCCGGACCTGGGCTACCGCTTCATGCGCTGGTTCCACAAGCCTTCCCGTGGGATCATGGTGGCGACCCAGTCGATGCGCCGCGAGCTGGAGTCCAAGGGCTTCACCGGGATCGTCGACTGGACCCGCGGTGTCGATACGACGCTGTTCCGCCCCGATGCCCCCAAGGCCATCGATCTGCCGAAACCGGTCTACATGTACGTCGGCCGGGTGGCAGTGGAGAAGAACATCAAGGCCTTTCTGGACCTTGATCTCGACGGCAGCAAGGTTGTGGTCGGCGACGGGCCGCAGCGTAGCCAGTTGGAGACCGAATATCCCGAGGTGGTTTTCGCCGGCGCCAAGCAGGGCGAAGAGCTGGCGGCGCATTATGCCTCGGGTGATGTCTTTGTCTTCCCCAGCCGCACCGATACTTTCGGCTTGGTGATGCTGGAGGCCCTGGCCAGCGGCATGCCGGTGGCCGCCTATCCCGTGCCCGGCCCCCTGGACGTGGTCGACGGCTCCGGTGCTGGGGTGCTCAGCGAGGATCTGGCCGCGGCCACCCGCGACGCCATCAAGATCCCCCGCGACCACTGCCGCGCGCACGCGCTCACCTTCTCCTGGGCCAACTGTGCCGAGATGTTCCGCGCCAATCTGCGGCCGCTGGGTTGAGAATCATTCCCCGCAGGTTTGGGCATGTGCATTAATCAAGACAAGAAGCCCCGGTTTCCCTGTAGGTGCGGCACCAACGTTCTTTCAGCTGTGCGATGTATTCAGACCACTCCTCCAGATAAATCGGAACGAGCTGAGCTTCGGTTGCATCCATATCTTGGATGTTGTCGACAACCAGAGAACTCACCTTCTCGAATGCAGTCTCGAACCGTTCAGTTTCGTCGCGGAGCGGCTTTTCAGTGCATATCTTGGACTTGAACCACTCGCCGTCACCCTGGCACCAGTGTTCCAGTCGAAAGGCGGCTAGCTTGTAGTGCAGAGAAGCAAATGAGGCATCGCCGCGGTCGGCATTGCATCTACCCAGGGAGCGGGTAAGGAAGTAGTCAAAGACAAACGTCAACTCAGTTTGATCCATCATCCGCTCCGACTTGAAGAGTATCTCGCTCCCGGTTTTCCTCTCAATGAGGATTTCGAAGGCTTTCCCTTCGGCCCTGAAGTCAAAATACGGTGGGAGATCGGTCCACAGAACGAAGGTGTTTGCGCGCTCAAGGCTGGACAGGTGGTTTGAAACAAGATTGTTCGATATCTCTTCGATTTCGTCCGGAGTCCGAGGGACGAAGTCGGTGTCTATCGCGGCGCCGAAGTTCTTTTTGAAGTCTTTCGGCAGCCTGACGATGTGAGTGGCATTCCAGCCAAAGTTCCGTGTCGGGTGTTTGCCGATCGTACAGATCGATTGGGCTAAAGCCTCGCTCGGTACCCAAGTCATCGTCATGGCCAGGGTCAGCAGTATGTAGAGTCTGCGCATCGGGGCTTGGCTCTGCTATCTGTTGCCGGATAAGTTGAATTACTATCACGACTGCACAGGCAACGACAGCGTGCGCTTGTCGTTGGCCGGGCACGCGGCAAGCATTAGACTGTTTTTCTGGACAAAGGGCGTTGAAGGCCCGTTATTTTGGGAGGAGGGGCCGATGCACCCGGACTATGACGTACGCGACAGACGTTTCAACGACTACCTGTTGGGCAACTGCAAGGTCGAGAAGCTCTACACCGGAACGCTCTGGGCGGAGGGGCCGGTTTACTTCTGCGACGGCGATTTCCTGCTGTGGAGCGACATTCCCAACAACCGCATCCTGAAGTGGACCCTGGGCGGCGGCGTAACCGAATTCCGCCGGCCCTCCGACTATTCCAACGGCCATACCCGCGATCGGGAAGGGCGGCTGGTAAGTTGCGAACACGGTGCGCGGCGGGTTACCCGGACCGAATGGGACGGCAGCGTCACGGTGCTGGCCGACAACTATCAGGGCAAGCGTCTGAATTCTCCCAACGACGTGGTGGTGAAATCCGACGGCACTGTCTGGTTCACAGATCCGCCCTACGGCATCCTTTCGGACTACGAGGGCTACAAGGCCGACAGCGAGATCGGGGCCAATCATGTCTACTGTCTCGATCCCAAGTCCGGCGAATTACGGATCGCCTCCGACGATTTCGACAAGCCCAACGGCCTGGCTTTCTCACCGGACGAGAAGATCCTCTATATCGCCGACACCGGGGCTTCCCACGATCCCGACGGGCCGCGTCATATCCGCGCCATGCAGGTCGGCGCCGACAACAGCCTTTCCGGCGGCGAGGTCTTTGCCGTCTGCGACAACGGCCTGTTCGACGGCTTCCGTCTGGACGAGGACGGCAACATCTGGTCCAGCGCCGGGGACGGCGTCCATTGCTTCTCACCCCAGGGCGAACTGCTGGGCAAGATCCGCGTGCCGGAGAAGGTCTCCAACGTCACCTTTGGGACCCGCAAGAAGAACACCCTCTTCATCACGGCCACGACCTCGCTTTACGCCGTCACCTTGAACCGCAAGGGGGTTCAGTGGCCCTAATGCGGCCATCTGATCATCCTCGGGCCCTCGGTTAGTCAGCATTTCCCTGGCGCATGAGCCTTGTTTGCACCTGCAGCATAGCTCGGAGGTTGAGATGAGATGCGGCCTGCAATAGGCTGATCCGCAACAAAGATTGAAGAACGGCAGAGGGCGGGTGCTTTTTCGAGGCCCCCCGAGCAGGAGGGGAGCCCGGGTTTGCGCGAGCCGATCAAGTACCTTTTCATTTGGCCTGCATTTCTGGTGGTGCTCCTGATCGGGCTGTTTCCGCTGATTTATTCGCTGACGGTCAGTTTTCAGAGTGCGCGGTTGGTGCCGCCGCGCCCGCCGCGTTTCATCGGCTTCGACAACTATGCCGCGCTCTTGGGCGAAGAACGTTTCTGGCAGGTGATCACCACGACCTCCGGAATCGTCTTCTCCTCGGTCCTGGTGCAATACGTGATCGGCTTTGCCGTTGCCCTGGCGCTGTTCAGCAGAGTCCCTGGAGAGCGGCTGTTTCGAGTCGTCTTCCTGTTCCCGATGCTGATGGCGCCGATCGCCGTGGCCTTGGTCGGGCGCATGCTGTTTCACTCTACGGTCGGACCGGTGAATCACTTTTTCACCGTGCTCGGCCTGCCGAATCTCCCATTTCTGACGGATGCCAACTGGGCGCTGGGCACCATTGTGACAGTGGAGGTCTGGCAGTGGACACCCTTTGTTATCCTGCTGATGCTGGCCGGGTTGCAGAGCCTGCCGCGGGATGTCTATGAGGCTGCCTCGCTGGAAAATGCGACGCCCTGGCAGCAGTTCTGGGGGATCACCTTTCCCATGCTGTTGCCGATTTCGGCGGCGGTGGTCTTCATCCGTATCATCGAGAGTTTCAAGATCATCGATACCGTCTTCGTGCTGACCGGCGGCGGTCCCGGCATTTCGACCGAAACCCTGACGCTCTACGCCTATCAGGAGGGTTTCAAGAAGTTCAACCTCGGCTACACCTCGGCGCTGTCGTTCCTGTTCCTGATCGTCGTCATCGTCATCGGTGTTGTCTATCTGGCGGTGCTGCGCCCGCATCTGGAGAAGCGGGCATGATGAAGCGTCCCCTGGTGTTTGGTCTCTGCCTGTTCTGGGCCCTGGTGACCCTGTTTCCGCTGTACTGGACCTTTGTCACCTCGCTTAAGCCGCCGACGGCGGTGAACGGTGGGCCGACCTATATTCCCTACGTCGACTTCATGCCGACCCTGCAGGCCTACATCGACGCCTTTTCGGGAATCCGGGGCGATTTCATCAATCCCTTCATTAACTCAGCCCTGATTGCCGTCTCGGCAACGGCGCTGTCGGTCACCTTCGGCACCATGGCTGCCTATGCGTTGGTGCGGTTTGAGTTCCGGATCAGGCTGGGGTCCGGGCTGATCTTCGCGGCGGTGGCAATCGGCGGCTTCCTGCTGTTCAACGAAACCTTCGGATTTTCCAGGGCGCAGGCCATGGGCTTGGCCTTCCTGGCGGCCTTGCCCGCTTGTCTGATCGCTAACCGCCTGCCACTGCCCGGACCGGTTCTGGGCAACAAGGACGTGCTCTTCTGGTTTGTCTCCCAGCGCATGTTCCCGCCCATCGTCACGGCCTTTGCCCTGTTCCTGCTCTATTCGGAGATCGGCAAGGAAGGTTTCAAGCTGCTCGACAGTTATCTGGGCATGGTACTCTGCTACACGGCCTTTTCGATCCCCATCGTGGTTTGGCTGATGCGCGACTTCCTGGCGACCCTGCCGGTGGAGATCGAGGAGGCGGCCCTCGTCGACGACGTGCCGCGCATGCGGATTTTCTTTGAAATCGTGGTGCCCATGGCGCGGCCCGGCCTGATCGCGACCTCGCTGATCACGCTGGCCTTCATTTGGAACGAATTTCTGTTCTCCCTGCTGCTCACCACCTCCAACTGGCAGACCTTGCCGATTTTGCTGGCGGGGCAAAACTCGTATCGTGGTGACGAATGGTGGGCGATTTCTGTGGCCGCGATGTTTGGAATCGCGCCGATGATTGTCGTGGCGATGCTGCTTGCTAAGCTGATGCGCTCGGGCCTGACCCTCGGCGGGATCCGTTGAGCGGTGCGACAGGAGTACAAAAAAGGATAAGACAAAGGGAAGGTAGAGAGAATTAAAGCCGCCGATGCGGCGCGATTAAAGGACAACAAGCAAGAAAAGAGGGAGAAACGCCAATGAGAAAATATCTTTGTGCAACGGCAAGCGGGTTGACGGTGGCCCTTGGCCTGTCCGGGGCGGCGCTTGCCTGCTCGCCGGACTTTACCGGGGTTACCCTGAAGGTCGGCTCGCAGACAGGCCCCTTCATTGCTTCGGCGATGCAGGCGGCGGGGGAGAGCTGGGAACAACAGACCTGCGGCAAGGTCGAAGTGGTGGAGTTTCCCTTCGGTGAACTCTATCCAAAGTACCTGACCGCCATGGTTGCGGGGGAAGCCTCCTTCGACGTCATCACTTTCGCGCCGGCCTGGACGCCGGACTTCGCGCCTTATCTGTCGGAAATGCCGGAGAAGATCCGCGGCACGGCGGACTGGGACGACATCGCACCGGTCTATCGCGACCGCCTGATGGTCTGGAACGGCAAGCATCTGTCGCAGACCATCGACGGCGACCTTCACACCCTGTCCTATCGCCTGGATCTGTTCAACGATCCGGAGGAACAGGCCGCCTTCAAGGCGAAGTACGGCTACGATCTGGCGGCGCCGGCGACCTGGGATCAGTACTACGATATCGCCGAGTTCTTCACCCGGCCGGATGAGAATCTCTGGGGCACGGCGGAGGCCTTCCGCCGCGGCGGCCAGCAGTTCTGGTTCTTCTTTACCCACGCGGCCAGCTACACCAACAATCCGAACAACCCGGGCAGCATGTTCTTCGACCCGGAGACCATGGACGCGCAGGTGAACAACGAAGGTTGGCAGAAGGCTCTGGAGGATTACATCCGCTCTGTGGGCTTTGCGCCGCCGGGGGCTTTGAATTTCTCTTCCGGCGACATCCGCACCGCTTTTTCGGGCGGCCAGGTGGCGATGAACTTCGACTGGGGCGACACTGGTACGATCGCTTCTGACAAGGCCCAGAGCCAGGTGGCCGGTTCCGTCGGCTCGGCACTGACGCCGGGCTCGACACAGCTCTGGAACCATAAGACGAACGCCTGGGACAGCTTCGACGAGCCGGTTTACTCGCCCTTCATGGCCTATGGCGGCTGGCAGGCGGCGGTGCCGCAAGCAGCGAACAACGTCGATGCCTCCTGGCACTACGTTGAATGGGCCTCGAACCCCGACAATTCGGGTCAGGCGGCGGTTACCGGTGGGTCAGGCGTCAACCCCTATCGCTTCTCGCATTTCACCAATCTGGATCGCTGGCTGAAGACCTTCTCGGAGGAGGAGGCCAAGATGTATCTGGCGGCCCAGCGCGGCAGTCTGGAGGCGCCGAACATCGCGCTCGACATGCGTCTGCCGGGCTACTTCAGCTACACCGAGGTGCTGGAGATCGAGCTCTCCAAGGCCTTGGCAGGCCAGGTTTCGCCCAAAGAGGCGTTGGATACCATTGCTGAGGAATGGAACAAGCTGACCGACGAGTTCGGCCGCGAGGACCAGTTGGCCGCCTATCGTTCTTCGATGGGTCTGCCGCCGCTTTAATCGGCTGAGATGACGAAGGGCTCCTGTCCTGCGGGGCGGGGGCCCTTTCGGTCCGTCTGATTTCAGTGTTTCAAGAGGACAGTTGAATACATGGCCTATGTGCAGTTGCAGGGCGTCAGCAAGGCCTTTGACGACGTCACGGTGATTCCGGCTCTGGACCTGGAGATCGCCGATACCGAGTTTGTTGTCCTGGTCGGTCCCTCCGGCTGCGGCAAGACCACGACCCTGCGGATGATCGCGGGGCTGGAGGCGGCGTCCGGCGGCGTCATCAAGATCGGCGAGCGCGCGGTGACAGACCTGCGCCCGGGCCTGCGCAACTGCGCTATGGTGTTTCAGAACTACGCGCTCTATCCCCACATGACCGTCGCCGACAACATCGGCTACGGCATGAAGGTGCGCCGCATGCCGAAGGAGGAAATTGCCGGCCGCATTGCCGAGGCGGCGCGCATCCTGGGCCTGGAGCCCTATCTGGACCGGCGACCCAAACAGCTCTCGGGCGGTCAGCGCCAGCGCGTGGCCATCGGCCGCGCCATCGTGCGCCAGCCCGATGTATTTCTTTTCGACGAACCGCTCTCGAACCTCGACGCCAAGCTGCGCATCGAAATGCGCACCGAGATCAAGAACCTCCACCGGCGCCTGAATAGCACCATGGTCTACGTCACCCACGACCAGGTGGAGGCGATGACCATGGCCGACAGGGTGGTGGTGATGAACGAAGGCCGGATCGAACAGGCGGCGGACCCGATCACGCTTTATGAGCGTCCTGCGAATACCTTCGTGGCCGCCTTCATCGGCGCACCCTCCATGAATTTCGTACCGGCGACCGTGATCGCGAAGGGTGAGGGCCTGGCGCTGCGCCTGGACGACGGCAGCGAACTGGGGATTCCCCGCGAGCGCTGGGATCGCTACGGCGCCCATAAGGACCGCCCGGTGACCTTTGGTCTGCGGCCGGAGCACAATGCCGGCGGCGCGGAGGGAGAGGCGGTGATCACCATGACGGCCCGGGCCATCGAACCGCTGGGGCCGCACACCCTGTTGATCGGCGAGGCGGCGGGCCGGGGTTATACAGCCCAGGTCGACTCCCACTTTCCGGCGGCCCCGGACCAACAGGTTCCCATCTCCCTGGACATGACCAAGATGCATGTCTTCGACCCAGAGAACGGCAGGGCGCTGTAGACATGGCTGCCCTTCCGCAACGGCGTCTTGGAAAAACCGGCCTGCAGGTGACCGAAATCGGCTTCGGTACGGCGCCGCTCGGCAATCTCTATGAGAAAATCGACGACGCGGTGGCGGCAAAGACCATCGAAGCGGCCTGGGATGCGGGGCTGCGGTTCGTCGATACGGCGCCTTTTTACGGCTACGGCCTGGCCGAACAGCGGGTCGGCGAGTTTTTCCGCAACCGGCCGCGTGACTCCTTCGTGCTCTCGACAAAGATCGGCCGTCTGATCAAGCCCCATGATCCGGGCGAGGAATGGCCCGGCGTTTTCAAAGGCGCTCTGCCCTTCAAACCGGTCTTCGACTACAGCTACGACGGCGTGATGCGCTCCTTCGAAGACTCGCTTCAACGCATGGGCCTTCACCGCATAGACGTGCTGCTGATCCACGATATCGATGAAGAGTCCATCGGGTCTGCAGAGGAAACGGCGGCGCATCGAAAAGCGCTCTTCGGCGGTGCCAAAGGCGGCGGCTATGCGGCCCTCGATGAGTTGCGGCGCAGCGGCGACGTTGCCGGGATCGGCGCGGGCCTGAACCTCTGGGAGGTGGCCGAGAGCCTGATCCACGAGGGTGATTTCGACTGCTTCCTGCTCGCCGGGCGCTATACCCTGCTGGAACAGGAGGCACTGAACAGCTTCCTGCCGCTCTGCGCCGAAAAGGACATCGGGATCTTCCTCGGCGGCCCCTACAACAGTGGAATCCTCGCCACCGGACCGATCCCCGGCGCGATGTACAACTACGAGCCGGCCTCGGAAGACGTTCTGCAAAAGGTTCGGCAGATAGAGGCGGTCTGCCGCGCCCACGATGTGCCGCTGGCCTCCGCCGCCCTGCGGTTTCCCCTTGGCCACCCTTCGGTTGCGGCCATTATTCCCGGCGCGCGCAACGGCGATGAGATCGCGCGAAACCTCGCGACCTTCGATCATCCGATCCCCGCGGCGCTATGGACCGACCTGAAGGGCGAGGGGCTGCTGCGCCAAGAGGCGCCGCTGCCCCAGTAGATCGATGGCAGTAGATCGATGGCAGTAGATCCATGATCGTCGACAGTCACGTTCACTTCTGGCAACTCGCACGGGGCGACTATGACTGGATGATGGGCCCAGGCACCGAAGGCCTGGCGCCGATCAAACGCGATTTCGGCGTGGAGGATCTGCGTCCGCACATCCGTGCCGCAGGGGTCGGCAAGGTCTTGTTGGTGCAGGCGGCGGCTACGGTCGTTGAAAGCGAGTTCCTGCTGCGTCAGGCCGATGCCTGTCCCGAAGTGGCCGGGGTTGTCGGCTGGGTCGCCATGGACGCGCCCGATGGCGTCACCAGCATGGAAAAACTGGCCGTACATAGGGCCTTTAAGGGCGTGCGCCCCATGATCCATGACATTCCGGATGTTGACTGGATGCTGGGTCGGGCACTGGACGATGCCTTTGCGGCGCTTGCCAGGCTCGATCTGACCTTCGATTGCTTGGTGCGCCCGGTTCATCTGCCCAATCTGCTGGCCTTGTTGCAGCGCCATCCGGATATGCGTGCCGTTATCTGCCATGGCGCCAAGCCGGAAATCGCGGCCGGCGGCTTCGCGCGCTGGGCGGAAGACATGGCTTTGCTGGCGCGGGAAACCAACGCCTTTTGCAAGCTCTCCGGCCTGATTACGGAGGCGGGACCGGGTTGGTCCGTGGAGGGATTGAGGCCCTATGTCGATCATTTGCTGGCGGTCTTTGGCGCCCGTCGGCTGATCTGGGGCAGCGATTGGCCGGTTCTGACCTTGACGGCGGACTACGGCGAATGGTGGGCGGCGATCGGGCGCTTGTTGACGGACCTGGCGCCCGCTGAAAGAGCGCAGGTCCTCGGCGGCAATGCCGTGAGCGCCTATCGGCTGACCTGATCGCGGTATTGTGCACTGCATTGGCTGTTCAAGCCGCCGCCGCTTCGCTACCATCGCCGTATCGCAACGAATACAGGAACTTGCTGTCAGGATGACCCGATTGGCTGTGCTTTCCAAAGTCTCGTTCTACGCCGCCGCGTTCACACTCGTCAGTTTCCTTGGTTCCCAGGCAGCGGAAGCCGCCTGCAACACCTCGCCGGGCGTTGGGGTAGATTGGACCAAGTGCGAGAAACGCCGGTTGAACCTCAGCGGTCAGGACCTTAGTCGAGGCGTCTTTCTCAACACCGACTTCGGACGCACCGACCTCAAAGACGCCAGGTTCGTCAATGCGGATCTCAGTATGGCGGACTTCGCCAAGGCCCGGCTGGCGGGCGCGGACCTGAGCGGCGCCAAGATGGTGAAGACCCAGGGCGACCGGGCGGACTTTACCCAAGCCAAGCTGGTCGGTGTCGACATGACCAAGGCGGAAATGTCGCGCACGAACTTCAGCGGCGCCGACTTCACGGATGCGGTCATGATCAAGGCCGAACTGGGCCGCGCTTCTTTGGTCGATGCCAAACTCGACAGGGTTGACTTATCGCGGGCCGAAATCGCGCGGGCGATCTTCAAGGGCGCCAGCCTCACCGACAGCAATTTCGAGGACGCCTACACCTATCTCACCCGCTTCGAGGGCGCCGATCTCTCTCAAGCCAAAGGTCTGGAGCAGTTTCAACTCGACGTCTCCTGCGGAGACGACGATACCGTCTTGCCGGAGGGTATGGAGCGCCCGGCCCATTGGCCCTGTGCCGAGGAATGATGCGCAAGGCCATCGCGTTCCTTGGGCTCGGGCTGATGCTCGGCAGTTGTGCTGCCGTCCCAAGTGAACCCTTTGACCGGCAGGGCCTGTCGGTCCCTTTGCCGAAGTTCGCTGATGAAACAGCCGGCAGCGGTCTGATCCAGACCTACAGCGGCGAACGCCGCTATGTCGTGGGCGGCGGTCTGGCCCACCTGGATTGCAACGCAGATGGGATGACCGATCTCTACCTCGCGGGCGGGGCGGCCCCGGCAAAGCTGTATCGCAACACCGGAACTGCCGGCGGTCCACTTGCGTTTGTGGCGCAAGACGACGCGGCCCTGGCGCTCGACGCAGTAACGGGCGCCTACGCCCTGGATATCGACGGTGACGGCCTGCAGGACCTGGCGGTCCTGCGGTTCGGTGAGAACGTCCTGTTTCGCGGGCTCGGCGACTGCCGTTTTGAAAGGGCCAACGAGGCCTGGGGCTTCGACGGCGGTGCGGCCTGGACCACAGCCTTTGCTGCAATCTGGGAGGAGGGGGCGGACTGGCCGACCCTGGCCATCGGCAACTACATCGATCTTGATCAGCCGGGAGCGCCCTGGGGAACCTGCTTCGACAACCAGCTCCACAGGCCGGCAACAGGCGGCGGCTTTGCCGCTCCCCTGGCCTTGGCGCCCGGTCACTGTGCGCTTTCCATTCTTTTCACCGATTGGAACGGTGACGGCCGGGCCGATCTGCGGGTCAGCAACGACAGGCAATACTATCGCGGCGGTGAGGAACAGCTCTGGCATGTACCGCCCGGTGCTCCGCCGCGCGCTTATACCCGGGAGGAGGGTTGGGCCCAGCTCCAGGTCTGGGGGATGGGCATTGCAAGCCACGACGTCACCGGGGACGGTTTGCCGGACTATTTCCTCACCTCAATGGCCGACAACAAGCTGCGGACCCTGGACCCCGATGCCGCGGGACCGGCCTACAGCGATATCGCTTTCGGCCGGGGAGTGACGGCGCACCGGCCCTATCAGGGTGATCAGAGTAAGCCCTCCACCGCCTGGCATGCAGAATTCCAGGATGTGAACAACGACGGCCTAGCCGACCTCTTCGTCGCCAAAGGCAACGTCGATGCCATGGCCGACTTTGCCATGGAGGATCCCAACAATCTGCTGCTGGGCCTGCCGGACGGCAGTTTCGTGGAGGCCGGGGGCTTGTCCGGCCTGGACAGCGGTGCCCGGGGGCGGGGGGCCGCGGTGGCGGACCTCAATGCTGACGGGCTCTTGGACGTGGTCGTTGTCAACCGCAACCAACCGGTACAGGTCTGGCGCAATCTCGGCATCGACCGGTCCGGTGACAGTGGGTCCTGGCTGCGCGTGAAACCGCGGCAGCCCGGCGGCAATCGGGACGCGGTGGGCGCCTGGATTGAATTGCGCACACCCGAGGGTCTGCAGCGCCGGGAGGTTTTTGTCGGCGGCGGCCACGCCAGCGGCGGCATGGACTGGCAGCACTTCGGCCTCGGCGGTGCTCAGGAAGCCGAACTGCGGGTGCGTTGGCCCGGCGGTACCTGGGGTCCCTGGTTGGCGATGTCAGCAGGGACCTCCGTTGAGGTCAGCCGCGATGATTCCGGCGGGGACCGCGTCGCCGTCTCCGAGTGATCGCCGTCTCATCCCTAGGCGCTCAGAGAAATGATGTAATTCCATCATTTTTGCTTGATGATTTTATCGCTTTTTGAGGTAAACAGCGTATTGACAGGCCGGGTGCGTACGTCAAAAATGATCTCAAGCAAGAACAATCGTTGAATCGAACGACGGCTGCGGATGTCCGTGGCGGTTTCCAAGGGAGGAAAACATGAAACGGGTGGTACGTGGTTTGGCTGCCGGCATCCTGACGGCGGGCCTCGTTGCCTCTGCGGCAACAGCAGCGATGGCGCAGACGGTTGTCGGCGTGAGCTGGTCGAACTTTCAGGAGGAACGCTGGAAAACCGACGAGGCGGCAATGAAGGCCGAGTTGGAACGCCTTGGCGCGACCTACATTTCCGCCGATGCGCAGTCCTCCAACGAGAAACAGATTGCCGATATCGAGGGCCTGATCGCCCGCGGCGCCACGGCGCTTATCGTGCTGGCGCAGGACGCCTCGGCCATCGTGCCGGGTATTGCCAAGGCGACGGCAGAAGGCATTCCCGTGGTCGGCTATGACCGCCTGATCGAGGTGCCGGACGTCTTCTACCTGACCTTCGATAACAAGGAGGTTGGCCGCATTCAGGCGCGTGAGGTCTTCAAGGCGCAGCCCAAGGGCAACTACGTCTTCATTAAGGGCTCCTCCGCCGACCCCAATGCGGACTTCTTGCATTCCGGCCAGCTTGAGGTTCTCGATGCGGCCATCAAGGCCGGCGATATCAAGGTCGTCGGCGAGCAGTACACCGATGGCTGGCTGCCGGAGAACGCGCAAAAGAACATGGAGCAGATCCTCACCGCCAACGACAACAAGGTCGATGCGGTCGTGGCCTCCAATGACGGCACCGCCGGCGGTGTGGTTGCGGCGCTGACCGCCCAGGGCATGGAGGGCCTGCCGGTCTCCGGCCAGGATGGCGACCATGCGGCTCTGAACCGGGTTGCCAAGGGACTTCAGACGGTCTCCGTCTGGAAGGACGCGCGGGAACTGGGTAAGGCCGCGGCCGCCATCGCCGTGCAATTGAGCACGGGCACCATGGCCGACAAGGTTGAGGGTGCGACCAAGTGGAGCGGCGGGCCGAAGGGCGTGACGATGGATGCTATCTTCCTGAACCCGATCCCGATCACCTCCGGCAACCTCAATCTGGTCATCGATGCCGGCTGGGTCGGCAAGGACGTGGTCTGCCAGGGCGTGGATGCAGCCAAAGCGCCGGCGGCCTGCAAGTAATCAGATCTGGATAAACTGGGCGAGCGGCCGGGCTCCACGAGGAGCGCGGTCGCTTTGCCGGGAAGGGGAGGAAGGCCGGCTCCTGGACCGCTTGCAGCGCGCAGTGCGGTGGGATGCCGGACCTTGATAAGACCATGGCAAGCGATGCCGATACGGAAGCAGGGCAAAGCCCGCTTCGCCTGAGCATGATGGATCAGTTTTCCAGGCTCACCGGCCTGGACAGCCGCCTGCTGGCGATGCTGGGGGCCTTGCTGGTCATCTGGATCGTCTTGAACATCATGACCAACGGGATCTTCCTGACCCCCCGGAACCTGTACAATCTGGCGGTTCAGTCGTCGGTAGTCGGGGTCATGGCGACCGGTATGGTTCTGGTGATCGTGGCCCGCCATATCGACCTCTCCGTCGGCTCAGTGCTGGGTTTTCTCGGCATGTGCATCGCCTTTCTGCAGGTCGAGGTGTTTCCGCTCGGCGCTGCCTGGAACTGGCCTTTGACGATCCTGCTGGGCATTCTGCTTGGCGCTGTGGTTGGGGTCTGGCAGGGGGCCTGGATCGCTCTCGGCGGGGTGCCGGCCTTTGTCGTGACACTCGGCGGGCTGCTGATGTTCCGTGGCGGGGCATTTCTCGTTACCGACGGGCGTACCGTGGCGCCTCTCGATCCAACCTATCAGCTGCTGGGTGGGGGCATCGACGGCTCCATCGGGGCGACGGCCAGTTGGACGCTGGGCCTGTTGGCGGTGGCGGCCGTCGCCTTCTTCTTCCTGAAGGCCCGGGCGAAACGGGCGCGCTTCGGGTTTCCGATGAAGCCGCTCTGGGCGGAACTGGCGATGATCGCGGTCTGGGCCGCCCTCATCATCGGTTTTGTGCTCGTCATGAATGCCTATAACAAGCCGCGCAGCGACATCCCCCGCGGCATTCCGGTGCCGGTGCTGATCATGCTCGCCGTGGTCATCGTGATGACCTTCCTGGCGCGTTTCACCAAGTTTGGTCGCTACGTCTTTGCCATGGGCGGCAACCCGGAGGCGGCGGCGCTTTCGGGTATCAACGTGAAGCGCACGACCATCATGATCTTCGTTGTGATGGGCATGCTCTGTGCTATCGCCGCGGTGATCACGACGGCGCGGCTGAATGCCGGCACCAATTCCATGGGTACCCTGGCAGAGCTGAATGTCATCGCCGCCGCGGTCATCGGCGGTACATCGCTGGCCGGCGGTCTCGGTACCATTCCCGGTGCCATTTTGGGCGCCGTCATTATGCAGAGCCTGGACAACGGTATGGTGCTGCTGGGGGTATCCAGCGCCATGCGCCAGATTGTCATCGGCCTGGTCCTTGTGGCCGCTGTTTGGTTCGACGTCGTCTATAACCGAAACCGTCGATAGGAGGGCGGGATCATGGCCACACCCCTGGTGGAAATGCGGAACATCTCCAAGCGTTTCGGCGGCGTCCAGGCCGTGGATGATGTTTCCGTCGACCTCTATCCCGGCGAAGTTGTCGGTTTGCTCGGTCACAATGGTGCCGGAAAGTCGACACTGATCAAAACTCTGGCCGGCGCCTATCCTTGTGACGGCGGAGAGATCTATGTGAACGGTGAACGGGCGATTATTGAGACTCCGCGCGACGCCCGCAGCTTCGGTATCGAAACGATTTATCAGACCCTGGCTCTGGCGGACAATTTGGACGCCCCGGCAAATCTCTTTCTTGGGCGCGAGTTGATGACGGCCTTTGGCACCTTGGACGACGATGCCATGGAGCATGAGGCTCGTGCGGTGCTGCACCGCTTGAATCCCAACTTCAAGAACATCAAGGATCCGGTGAAGAACATGTCCGGCGGCCAGCGCCAGTCGGTCGCTATTGCCCGGGCCATTCTGTTCAATGCCAAGATCCTGATTATGGACGAGCCGACGGCGGCTCTTGGGCCTCAGGAAACGGCGATGGTGGCCGAGCTTATTCAGCAGTTGAAGAAAGAGGGGATCGGTATTTTTCTCATTAGCCATGATCTCCACGACGTTTTCGATCTCTCCGACCGCGTATCGGTGATGAAGAACGGCCGCCTGGTGGGCACACGCCAGACATCGAAGGTTACCAAGGATGAAGTCCTCGGCATGATCATCCTCGGCAAGTTGCCCGAAGACGAGACGGCCGACGATCTGGCTTCTCTTCACTGACACGTTCAAAGACCAGGCGATCGCCATCTGGCGGCATCCTGCCAATCTCATAGGGTTACCCGATGACTGACTCTGCGTCCTATCCCAGTCTGAAAGACCGCGTCGTTTTCGTTTCCGGCGGGGGCAGCGGTATCGGTGCGTCGATTGTCGAGCACTTCTGCCGCCAGGATGCCAAGGTGGGTTTTGTCGATGTCGATGAGAAGAGTTCCCGGGAACTGGTTGCTGCGATGACCGATGCCGGCCATCACAAGCCCCACTTCCTGCCCTGTGATCTTCGCGATATCGAGGCGCTGCGCGGCGCTATTGCCGAAGTGCGCTCGGCGCTGGGCCCGATCACGGTTCTCATCAACAACGCAGCCAATGACCAGCGCCACGACATTGACGAGGTGACACCGGAATTCTGGGACGACCGTTTCGCGGTGAACCTGAAGCACCAGTTCTTTGCCGCCCAGGCGATCTATCCGGACATGGAGGCGGCAGGCGGCGGGGCCATCGTCAATGTGGGTTCGGTGTCCTGGATGATCGGGCAGGGGGGGATGCCCTGCTACACGACGGCCAAGTCGGCGGTGGCCGGGCTCACCCGCGCCCTGGCGCGCGATCTCGGGCCGAAGAACATCCGGGTGAACTGTGTGGTGCCGGGCTGGATCATGACCCAGCGCCAGATCGATCTCTGGCTGACGCCGGAGGCGGAGGAAGACCTGATGAAAAGCCAGTGCTTGAAGCGAAAGCTGTATCCGGAAGACATCGCAAAGGCGGTGCTATTCTTCGCTTCCGATGATGCCGGGGCTTTCACCAATCAAAGCTACGTTGCAGACGGCGGCTGGGTTTAGCGGGTTGCCACTGCTGCGATCTTAAATTGGGAAATGGGGTGGTTGCCGCCGCAGGCGCCGCTCGACTGCGAGCGCCAACCACCCCGCCTGTAGGCGAGGGGGATGGCCCTCGCCTCAGCTTGTTCGAAAGCGGTTAGTCTGATGTGCTGCGTGCTGCGGGTGCAGCCGCTTGCTGCTTCTTGTATTCGGCAATCTTGGCTTTGAGCGTGCGGTATTCGTCGCAACCAAAGAAGCAGAGAGAGTCGAGTTCGTCGAGCTGGCGCTGCGCTTTTTCAAGTTCTCCGGTCGTCAGGTAAAGCTCGCCGAGATACTCGTGAGCGCCGCGGTGTTTGGGGTCCAACGTTAGCGCCCGCTTATAATGGGTCAGGGCCACCTCGTAGTTTTCCAGCTTGCGGTTGGTGTAGCCGAGGTAGTTGAAGACATCCGCGTTCTTGGGCTCGCGCTCGGCGACCTTGGAAAGCAAGTCAATGGCGCCCTGGTAGTCGCCGTCCTGGATCCGCTTCTCGGCAAGGACATAGTCTTTGTCCGCTGCCGTCGTGCTTTCCTTGCTGCTGCTGCCCCAACTGCCGGCAGCCGAGACCGGCGCGCTGGAAACGGCGAGGCCGGTGGCAACGATGGCTGCGAGCATCAGTCCGCCGATCCGGAATACCCGGATGCCTTTAATGGTTTCTTGCATGGTTTTACCTCTTCTGGCTTTGTCCTGCGCCCTGATGCCGCTTTGCGACGGCGCCCCGTGCTGCTTGTTCCTACCTACGCAGGTGTTGCCGAATGGGTTTCAGGCAGAGCGTTGGGAAATCTGCGCCGGCGGCGGAAATTGAGACTTCAGTCCAGAGATGAAGAATCAATGGGGCCAGAGCCCTGAAACCTCTGGAATCTTATTATCTTGAGGGGGGTTCTGCGTTAAAAGCGAGGCTCAGCTTCATAAAAAGCACGGCCTCGCGGCAAATTGGCACCATGGAATGGGGCCAGTGGCCGCCTACGAAAAAGGCCCCTTCGGATGGCGCAGGTCAGCGCCCGTGTCGATGCAATCAGGGGACAGACAAGATCAATGGTCACCAGCCCATTCGAAACCCCGCAGGAGCATGTCGATACCTCTCCCGAAGTTGCAGATGATGTCAAACAGACCACCTGCTACATGTGCGCCTGCCGCTGCGGCATCAATGTCTACCTGAAGGACGACAAGGTCCGCTACATCGAGGGCAATCCCGACCATCCGGTCAATAAGGGTATTCTCTGTGCCAAGGGCTCGGCCGGTATCATGCAGCACAACTCGCCGGCCAGGCTGTCCAAGCCGCTGTTGCGGGTGGGCGAGCGCGGCGCCGGCGAGTTCAAGGAAATTGAGTGGGAAGAGGCGCTTGGGCTGGCCACGGAATGGCTGGGCGAAGTCCGCGCCAGGGATCCGCGCAAGTTCGCCTTCTTTACCGGCCGCGATCAGAGCCAGTCACTGACCGGCTGGTGGGCGGCGCAGTACGGCACCCCCAACTTTGCCGCCCACGGCGGCTTCTGCTCGGTGAACATGGCGGCGGCCGGCCTCTATACCATCGGCGGATCGTTCTGGGAGTTCGGCGAACCGGACTGGGACCACACCCGTTACTTCATGCTCTTTGGTGTTGCCGAAGATCATGATTCCAACCCGATCAAAGCGGGGCTCGGCAAGCTGAAGACGCTGGGCCAGGCGAAATTCGTCTCGGTGAACCCGGTGAAAACCGGCTATTCAGCCATTGCCGATGAGTGGATCGGCCTGCGGCCCGGCACCGACGGCCTGTTTGTCATGGCCCTCATTCACGAGTTGCTGAAAGCGGAGAAGATCGATTGGGATTTTCTCGGCCGCTACACCAACGCGACCTGGCTGGTGATCGACGATCCCGGTGCGGAAGACGACGGTCTCTTCGCCCGTGACAGCGAGGGCGCGGCGCTTTGCTGGGATGCGCAGAAACAGGCCGCGGTGCCTGCAAAGGATATCGGCGCCGGCGCCGCCGTTGTCGGCCGTTTCACCTTGCCGGACGGACGTCAGGCGGTGCCTTCCTTTGAGCTGCTGGCCAAGCGCTATCTTGAACCGGGCTACGCACCCGAGGCGGTGGCTGAACAGATCGGCCTGCCGGTCGAGACGATCAAACGTATCGCTGCCGAGTTGGCGGAGGCGGCCTTTGAAAAAGAAATCGTCCTGGATATACCCTGGACCGACTGGGCCGGCCGGCGTCATGAGCGCATGGTGGGCCGCCCGGTTTCCATGCATGCCATGCGGGGAATTTCCGCTCACTCCAACGGCTTTCATACCTGTCGCGCCATTCACCTGTTGCAGGTGTTGCTGGGCTCCATCGATTGCCCCGGCGGCTTCGGTTACAAGGCGCCTTTCCCGAAGCTGATTCCGCCAAGCCCGCTGCCCGCCGGCAAGTCGGTGGCACCCAATACCGCGATCGCCGGTATGCCCCTCGGTTTTCCGCTTGGCCCCGATGACCTTCTGGTGGACGGCGAAGGCCAGCCGCTGCGCCTCGATAAGGCCTATAGCTGGGATTTCCCGCTGGCTGCCCATGGCCTGATGCACATGGTGATCCACAACGCCTGGGCGGGCGACCCCTATCCCGTCGACGTCCTGATGATGTATATGGCGAACATGGGGTGGAACTCCTCCATGAACGTTCAGGGGACGCTGGGTTACCTGACCGATAAGGATCCGGAGACCGGCGACTACAAGATTCCCAAAATCATCTATTCCGACGCCTACTATTCAGAGATGGTGCCCTACGCCGATCTGATCCTTCCGGACACCACCTATCTGGAGCGCTGGGATTGCATTTCGCTGCTGGACCGGCCGATCAGTTCGGCCCATGGACCGGGCGACGCCATCCGTCAGCCGGTCTGTAAACCGGATCGCGACGTGCGCCCCTTTCAGGATGTGCTCATCGATCTGGGCGCACGGCTGGGCTTGCCGGGCCTGACCGCAGAGGGTGGCGGCGCGAAGTATCCCGGCGGCTACGCCGACTATATCGTCAACCACGAACGCAGCCCGGGCATCGGTCCCCTGGCGGGTTGGCGCGGCGCTGAGGGTGATCAACAGGGTACAGGTGCGCCCAACCCGGATCAGCTGCAGCGTTACATCGAGAACGGCTGCTTCTGGACCCACAAGCTGGAGCCTTCACAGCTCTATTTCAAACACTCCAACCGCGATTATCTGGCCTTCGCCAAGCAGATGGGATGGATTCCGAGCGAGGAGCCCATCACCATGCAGCTCTATAGCGAGATCCTGCAGAAGTTCCGCTTGGCGGCCCGCGGCCACGGTAAAAACCAGCCGCCTGAAGCGCAGCGCGCGCGCATCGAGGCCTACTTCGATCCCTTGCCGATCTGGTATGCGCCCTTTGAAGAGGCGGCGGTTGCCGACGAAGGATACGACCTTCACGCCATCACCCAGCGCCCGATGCACATGTATCACTCCTGGGGTTCGCAAAACGCCTGGCTGCGCCAGATTACCGCCCGCAACCGGCTCTTCGTGCATCCGGAGACCGCAGCGAAGCACGGTATTGAAGATGACGACTGGGTCTGGGTGATCAGCCACCATGGCCGGGTCAAGGGTCAGGTCCGCGTCATGTACGGTGTGAACCCGGAAACGGTCTGGACCTGGAACGCTATTGGCAAGAGGCGCGGTGCCTGGGCCCTGGATAAGGACGCCCCTGAAAGCAATAAGGGCTTCCTGCTGAACCACATTATCTCCGAACTGTTGCCGGCCCGGGAAGGCGGAACGCGCTACTCGAATTCCGATCCGGTGACCGGTCAGGCGGCCTGGTATGACCTGCGGGTGCGCCTTGAGCGCTGTGAACCGGCGGAGAACGGTGCAACGGAGCCTTTCTTCGATCCGGTAAAGACGCCGCCTTCCGCGCGGCCGAAGCAGCCCGCGGTCTTGCGCTACGGCGCCGATCTGAAAGGCCAGGGCGCGCCGGGCGCAGACCGGCAGGCGCCGGCGCAGGAATGGATCGGCAACCGCCACGAAGTGGCCCGAACCGTTCCAGGCGTGGCCGACGGGCGCGGCAATCAAAAGGGTAAGGTGGCCACCCTGGCGGAGACGCCTCCGAAGGTCGAGCCGCCGGCGGAGGGTGGCGTATGACCTCTCTCCCCTCCCAGAGCGGGCCCGTCAAACTTGGGCTCGTGATCGATCTCGACATCTGTGTCGGCTGTCATGCCTGTGCGGTGAACTGTAAGGAATGGAACACCAGTGGCCATTCCGCGCCCCTGACGGATACGGATCCCTACGGCGCCGATCCCACCGGCGTCTGGTTCAACCGCATCCACACCTTCGAGGTGGTGAGCGACGACGGCGACAGCCGGACCGTCCATTTCCCGAAATCCTGTCTGCACTGCGAAGACGCGCCCTGCGTGACGGTCTGCCCGACCGGCGCATCCTACAAACGGGAAGATGACGGCATCGTCCTGGTCAATGCCGAGGCCTGCATCGGCTGCAAGCTCTGCTCCTGGGCCTGCCCCTATGGCGCCCGCGAGTATGACGAAGACGCAGGAGTGATGAAGAAATGTACGCTCTGCGTCGACAAGATCTATAACGAGAACCTGCCGGAGCGCAGCCGCGTGCCGGCCTGCGTCTCGACCTGTCCCGCCGGGGCCCGGCATTTCGGCGATCTCGGCGATCCAGAATCCGAGGTCTCTCTGCTGGTGGCGGCCCGGGAGGGATATGAGCTGATGCCCGAACAGGGCTGCGCGCCGGTGAACCGCTATCTGCCGCCGCGTTCCAAAGCGAACCCGGCCGAAGTGGAACGCGCCGCCCCTCTGGTTGCCACCGCGGAAACCGCTGATGGATCGGCGGGCCTTCTGGCCCGCTGGGTCGATCGCATGCTGACGCGGTAGGGGGCTGAGACATGCATCCGGCAAAATCCGTTATTCTCTTCACCACCGCATCGGGCGCCGGGTACGGACTGCTCGCCTGGATGGGCCTGCTCGGGGCCTTCGGTCTGCTGCCGGCGGAGTTCTGGCTCGGCCTGCTGGGTTTCGGTATCGCCTTCGGACTGGTGATCCTCGGCCTGCTGTCTTCGACCTTCCATTTGGGTCATCCGGAGCGCGCCTGGCGGGCCCTCAGCCAGTGGCGCTCTTCCTGGCTGTCGCGGGAAGGCGTGGCTGCCGTCTTCACCTTTCTGCCGGCAGGTCTCTTCGCCTTGGCCTGGATCTTCCTCGGCAGCAATCAGGGGCTTGCCGGCCTGATCGGCCTCATTGCGGCACTGAGCTGCATCGCCACAGTGGCCTGTACGGCGATGATCTACGCCTCGCTGAAGACCATCCGGGCCTGGCGCAACAACTGGACCCTGCCGATCTATCTGCTCATGGCCGCCCTTTCCGGCGGATTGTTGCTGCAGGTCTTCCTGTCGATCTGGCGGCTGCCGCTGGCCGAGACCTTTCCCTGGGTCGTGCTGCTGCTCTTTGTCCTGACCTTGGCGGCCAAGGTGCTTTACTGGCGTGAGCTGGGCAGGGAAGAGGGGGGATCGACCGCCGAGTCGGCCACCGGCCTGGGGCATCTGGGCAAGGTAAGGCTCCTGGAGGCCCCCCACAGCGAAAGCAACTATCTGATGCAGGAGATGGGCTTTCGCATCGCCAGAAAGCACGCGGAAAAGCTCAGGCGCTTCGTAGTGCTGATCGGTTTCGGCCTGCCTTTCCTTGCGACCCTTGTGGGCCTTGCTTTACCGGGCTCCCTGGCCGCTGCAGCCGCTGTGATCGGCGCCGCTTTCTTCGCTCTGGGGGTGGCCGTCGAGCGCTGGCTGTTCTTCGCTGAGGCAAAGCACGTGGTCTCTCTATACTATGGGGAGAGCCGCGCGTAGCCGGGGATTCGAGGCCCAGGCCCGGCGCCCTGTTGGAACGATTTCATTGCGATGCACCATAAGCAGACGATAAGCTGCACCATCTTGGATCGGCCCCCGGGTTGGGGCCTCTGGAAAGCCGACTTTTTCTGATGAACATCTACCTGCCCATCGCAGAGATCTCTGTGAATGTCTTTCTGCTATTGGGCATGGGCGGAGGGGTTGGGTTCCTGTCGGGCCTTTTTGGGGTCGGCGGCGGCTTCCTGATGACCCCGCTGCTGATCTTCATCGGCGTCGCCCCGGCGGTTGCGGTGGCGACGGAAGCCAATCAGATCATGGCGGCCTCGGTCTCCGGCGTGCTGGCCCACTGGCGGCGCGGCAACGTCGACTTCCGCATGGGCGCGGTGCTGCTGCTCGGCGGTACCTTGGGTTCGGTCTCCGGCGTCTGGTTGTTTACCTTGTTGCGTGGCCTTGGTCAGCTCGACCTGGTCATTTCCCTTTGCTACGTGGTGCTTCTGGGGGCCGTCGGGACCCTGATGTTCGTTGAAAGCACCCGCGCGCTGTTTCGCCGCCGCCGCCAAACCGACGTTCGCCGCAAACTGCATCAACATCATTGGATGCACGGCCTGCCGTTCAAAATGCGGTTCCGCAAGTCCAAGCTCTATATCTCGGCCCTGCTGCCGATCCTGATCGGTTTCGTTGTCGGCATTCTGGCGGCCATCATGGGTGTCGGCGGCGGCTTCATCATGGTGCCGGCGATGATCTATCTGCTGGGCATGCCGACCTCGGTGGTGGTGGGAACCTCGCTGTTCCAGATCATCTTCGTGACCGCCACGGTGACGTTTCTCCAGGCGACGGAGAACCAGACGGTCGATGCGCTGCTGGCGCTGATCCTGCTTACCGGCGGGGTCATCGGCGCGCAGATCGGCACCCGGGTCGGCACCCGGCTGCGCGGCGAGCAGCTGCGGGGACTGCTGGCTCTCCTGGTGCTCGGGGTCTGCGGCAAACTGTTCTTTGATCTGGTGGCGACGCCGAGCGACCTCTTCATCATCGCAGACAACGTCGGGGGCCACTGAGATGAGGCTCGGTCCCGTTCTGCTTTCCCTGGGTATCATGGCCTTGGCGATGCCGACTTCGGCGCAGAATCCTTTGGTCGCAGACCTTTCCGAGCATCAGATCCAGATTACGACGGGTTTTACCGGTACGGATGTGCTGCTTTTCGGGACGGTCGCATCCAACAGCGACGTGGTCGTCGTGGTTCGGGGGCCGGCTGAGGACACGACGGTCTGGCGCAAGGGCCGCTATGCGGGGATCTGGGTGAACGATCAGCGGGTGGTCTTTGATTCGGTGCCGAGCTTCTATGCCGTTCGCAGCAGCGCGGAACTAGGGCAGATTGCCAGCGATACCGTGCGCGCGCGGCACAGCATGGGGGCCAATTACCTGCGCCTGCGCGCCAAGGAAAGCTCTATGTCGCCAGCGGAACTGGAGACATTCAGAGCCGGGCTGATCCGCAACAAGCGGCGCCAGGGGCTCTTCACGCCCGAGGGCGAGGGGATCAGCTTTCTCGGCGGCGAGTTGTTCCGGACCCGGCTGTTCTTTCCGGCGAACGTGCCCACCGGATTCTATGACATCGAGGTCTTCATGATGCGGGAAGGCCGGGTCGAGCATGCCCAGACCACGCCCTTGATCGTCAGCAAGGCCGGGCTCGGGGCCGATGTGTTCTACTTCGCGCACGAGTACTCGGCTCTTTACGGGATTCTGGCGATTCTCCTGGCCGCCGCGGCCGGCGCTCTCGCCGCCTTCGTGTTCCGCAAGAACTAGAGGAAGCTTCGGTTAGGCCCGTTGTGTGAGCGGGTCGGGGACCGAGGGGCCGGAGTCGATTGCCCGCCAGGCGAGGGCATGAAGGCTGCTCATGCTCTCGGGATCGGAGAGCAGATCACGCTTTTCGCCGCTAGTGAGGCCGGCGGCGCCTTTTTCCTGGAACCGGGCAATCAGCGCGTCGAGATGAAGCCTTTCGCTTCGGCTCCTGCTCTCGCGCGTCAGCAGCGTCAGGTGCAGGGCGTTCACAAAGGGATCGGCAATTGCCTGCTCAAAGAGCGACGTTCTGGCGCTCTCCGGCTTCGCTTCGGCGATGCGTCTCGCGAGGTCGCGAAGAACCCGCGGTGGATCGCTTTCACAAGGGGTGAGGAAGATGCCCCAGTCCAGCAGACGGCGTCCGACATCCACGCGGCTTGTGAAGCGTGACAGCGGGATCGACAGGATGGGGCCCAGCAGGACCGGTGTGAGCCAGAAAAAGAAGTCCGGCACGTAGATGTAGCTCAAACAGCCGGCCAGGAGGGCGATCAGGGTGTGGCCGAGATGAGCGGCCGCAGCCTCGGCCCAGGAGGTTTCGCCGTCGTCGCGCTGCTGGACCGCCCAGCGCACAGAGCGCCCGGCGAGGATCGAGACCACGAAACTTGCCTGAAACAGCATCAGAATCGGCGCCAGCAGAATTGACGTCAGGCTTTCGAGCAGCAGGCTGAGCCCGGCCTTAACGGGGCCGCCGTGGGCCTGCAGGCGTCGGCGGTCGAGGAACAGGGCCAAATAGCCGAGAATCTTCGGCAGATAGAGAATGGACAGCGTGATCGCCAGCAGGGTGGTTGCCTCGAAGGCATAGGAAACCGGCCAGTTCGGGAAAAGGTCCCCTTCAATGAAGTAGCTGTGCTCGGTCCCCGCCTGGCGCAGTGCTTCCAGCCCCGAAAGCGTCAGCAGCAAAAACCAGAAAACCGAGGAGAGGTACGACATGATCCCCATGCCGAGATGCAGACGGCTGAGCGGGCGCAGCCCCTCGGCGAAAACGACGCGCAGGTGCTGGAGGTTGCCCTGGCACCAACGGCGGTCGCGTTTGGCATGGTCGATCAGGGTCGGCGGCGGTTCTTCGTAGCTGCCGGAGAGGTCATCGGCCAGCCAGACCTCCCATCCGGCACGCCTCAGCAAGGCAGCCTCGACGAAGTCGTGACTCAGGATCTCGCCGCCGAAGGGCTCCCGGCCGGGCAGGTTGGGCAGGCCGCAATGCGCCATAAAGGGGGCGACCCGGATGATGGCGTTATGGCCCCAGTAGTTCGATCCACCGCCGAACCAGAAGCTCAGTCCGCTGGCGAAGATCGGCCCGAAGACGCTGGCCGCGAACTGCTGGCTGCGGGCGAAGAAGGACTCGCGAAGCACCGGAACCGGAGGCACCTGGATCAGGCCGACCTGGGGGTTCAGATCCATGCGACGGACCAGCTTCACCAGACAGCGGCCGGACATGATGCTGTCGGCGTCGAGAACCACCATGTAGTCGTAAAGGTAGCCCCAGCTCTCGCAAAACTCCGCGATGTTGCCGCTCTTCCGCGCCAGATTTTTCGGGCGGTGGCGATAGTAGACGGAGAGTTTCCCGGCGAACTCCCGGTTCAGGCGGCTCCAGGCCTGTTCCTCCGCCAGCCAGACTTCGGGATCGGTGCTGTCGCTCAGGATAAAGAGGTCGAAGTGCTCTGCGGTGCTGTACTCCAGCAATGACTGGAGCGTCGCTTCGAGCCCGGCCCGCACCCGTGTGGGATCTTCGTTGTAGATCGGCATGATAAGCGCCGTTCTTGACCCATCGCCGGATGGCTTTGGATCGATACCTGCCGCCCTGCTGCGGTCATGCAGGCGCTGTCCGCGATGACCAAACAGGTGCAATACGAAGCCGGCGCAGGAGGTCCAGAACGAGGTGGTGATCCAGGCGAAGAGGAGTCCGAAGAGACCGAGTATGCCAAGCTCGAGGAGAGAGAGCCCCTGGGCCGCCAGAATCGTTCCCAACACCATGACGGCGCCAAAGGTTGAAGCGGTCACGAGGCAGAACAGCAAGGTTCTGCGCAGTGTCGGTTCGCAGGGCAGTTTCGGTTCACGGGCAGTTTGCGGCATAAGCAGCAGCTCTTACGGCACCAGGACCACGGCCAGGCAGCACAGGCTCACGACAACGCTCTGCGTCGGACGCCAGGCCGCCGACTGCCCGAGCCAGGAGAGTTTCGGGCGCCAGGGCGCCAGTTCCTGGTCCGGCATCGCTTTCGGATTGCGCAGCGGTGTGCCCCAGCCATCCGCCGGATCCAGAAGGGCTCCAAGGGTCGTTGGGCTTGCCGTTTCCTGCTGACAATAGGCCTGGGCAAGGCGGCCTTTGCAGTTCAAACCTTCGCCACCGGGATCGGCGATTTGATATTCGCTGCAGAGGGCTCTATCGACGGCCTCGATCACCACGCGCCAGTCGATCCGCACCAGATCCAGACCCCGGTCCTGCAGTTGAGAGCTGATGCGGGTGGCGAGCCGGTGGCGAAGCGCATCTTCGTGAACGCCCGCAGCGCGCAGATAGCGATCGAGCCCGGCAAGGAGGCGCGCCCGCAGGATCTCGATACCGTCAGCCTGCGGTGCGTTCGGGTGTGCTGGCTTCAGCTGCGTTTCCAAAGATAACTCCATGTCTCGGTCAGAGCGTGGTCGTGGTCTTTCAGGAAGGCCCGCAATTCGATTGCTTCCCGCTCTTCGGGATCCAGCTCAAAGAGAGCCAGCCAAGTCCCTGTCGCCTCGTTTCGTCGGATTTGCGCGTCAAGGATTCGGCCGTCGGAGGCACTTACAACAAGCTCAACTGCGCCCTCGTCCTCCAGTTCAGCCAGTGGGCCGCCGCCGAACTCCAAGGCAAAGCGGCGCCGCCCTGCCTCGCTGCCTGCGCCTTCGCGTGTTGCAAGGGCCCGTCCGCTGCTGGGGAAGTCGCGATACCCCTTCGCGAACCGCAAACGATAGGCGAAGGGCCACTCCTGGCCGGCCTCGACAGCCCGTTCCGGTACCCAGAGCAGCGCGATATTGTCGTAACGCTCTGCATCGCTTGGAATTTCTATGAGCTGGACAATGCCTTTGCCCCAGTCGCCCTGGGGTTCGATCCAGGCACTGGGCCGCCGTTCATAGCGGAAATCCAGATCCTGATAATGCCGTGAATCACGGTCACGCTGCAGCAGCCCGAAGCCGCGAGGGCTTTCATTCTGGAAAGAACTGATCTGCAGTTCGCTTCTGTTGGTTAACGGCCGCCAGATCCACTCACCGCTTTTGGAAGCCATCAAGAGACCATCGGAATCATGAATTTCCGGGCGCAGATCATCTATCGGGCGCATGGAGTTTTCGCCGTAGAGGAACATGGAGGTCAGGGGGGCGATGCCCAGTTTCTCGACCGCCTGGCGGGTGAAGACGCTGGCGCGCACCTGCATCTGCGACTCGGTGCCCGGGGTGAGGCTGAAGTGATAGGCGCCGGTCACACTGACGCTGTCGAGCAGGGCGAAGATCTCAATGGTCTGCGCATCCGGTGTAGGCTTCTCGATCCAGAACTCTTTGAAATAGGGGAACTCTTCTTTCTTCGGGAGACCGGTATCGATCGCCAGGCCGCGGGCGGAAAGACCGAAATGCTGACCGGCGCCCAGGACACGAAAATAGCTGGCGCCCAGGAACACGGCGGTTTCATCAAAGCGGTCGCTTCGGTTCAGCGGATGCAGTAGGCGAAATCCGGCAAAGCCGAGATCTTCCGGTGCGGCGCTCACGCTGCTGCCCGAATAGTCGAACAGGGTGGGGGAGTAGGGGATCGTCGCGATTCCCTGAGTATCGACAATGTTGATGCGCACCGCTTGGCGGAAATACGATCCGCGATGAAAAAGCTGCATCTGAAAGGGCAGCCCTTCGTCGCGCCAGATCGTGGCCTCCGGACGAAAGCGTATGGCGTGATAGTCCGCTGGTGAGAGCTCGCCAAGGTTCTGCGGCAAGGCGACAGCCGGCACGGGTTCGTAGGGTTGGGAGGCGAGTTGAGCCGCCCTGGTGCGGAGTTCCGTAAAGCTGAAGGGACTGTCCGGCATCGCCCGGTCCCACTGGCCGGCGGCCAAGGCCTGCGGCAAGCCAAGTTGCGTCACGCCAAGGCCACCCATTCCCAGGGCGCCAAGGAAAGTCCGTCGATCGACCCGTTCTGTTGACACGCTTCCTCTCAGGTCTGAATGATGTCGCAAGTCCGCATTGCAGCCGATGCCAAGTCGCGCGGCGCGGAGGCCGTGATCGCTCTGGTTACCGGCTTTTCTGTCTGCGGTTTCTCCTTCCATCCCGGACACCGCCAGGCTCTACCGCATATAGACCGGGAGCCCCTGGTTTTATTCCACGGGTTGAAAGACACCACTCAAAGTTACTTCGCTATGATTTTGAAATATCGACCTTAGCGGTCAGACTGCATCGATAGACCGGGTATAAACGGCGGCAACAGCGACTCGGAAGAGTCAAGGAAGTGGCATTGCGGCCGTTTTTAACGTGGTGAAATCGACCGTTTACTGCCAATCGTCGATTGAGATGTCACCGCGGTCGGCTTCATAGGGTTCTCGCTGTTCAAGATCGTCCGCCGTGAGTTTTCGCGTTCGCAGCAGACGAGCCCTCGGGTCGTAATCGATTTCCCGCCATTCGATGGCGACATCCTTCTGCCCGATGCCGAGGAAACCGCCCTGCGTTACAACAACGAGGCGCAGCTTTGAGGTGTTTCGATCCATCACAACGTCATTCACCTCGCCCAGCAGCTCGTTCTTGCGGTCCCAGAGGCTCATGCCCTGGATCGTGCGCGCGGTTTGCAGATCGGACGACTCTACGCCTTGCGCCGAGGAGACCGGTGCGGCCGGTGCTTCCTGGGCGAAGCCCGCAGAGGGCTGAACGAAGGCCAGCATGGCGACGACGAAGCCCGCCTGCAGGCCTTGGCGAAGAAATGGGCAGCGCTGGGTCACAGGACCTCCCGCGAAATCGGTGACGCATGACTCTGGGCCTTTTCCTCAAGACAGCCCTGGCCGCAGATTATTCCCTGTTTTTTGGACCAGTTTGCATCCGCGATCCATGGCGACCGCAGCCGGTCAGAAGCCGTAAATCAGCGACGCCTTGGTTGTCGTGTCCAGTTCGTCGGTATCCTCGGGAACAGGACTGCGGTAATTGGCTGTGAATGAGAACTTGCCGGCCAGACTCTCAATAATCTGCAAGGTGAGGCTGGTCTCGTTTTCAACCTCGCTGCGTTCGCTGTCGAGTCGGATCTCCGTTTCGTTGGCCAGTTTTGCAGTCTCGGAGATCTGCCAGGCGACATCATTGTTAAGCCTGAATCCCGGCGCCGTTTCGACCTGGTCACTGTCTTCTTCGCGGAAGGCCCGAAGGCTCGGGCCCGCGGCCACCGTCCATTCGAGTATCTCGTTTTCAATCAGCCGGGTTCCCAGTCCGCCCGAGGCTGTGATTTCATACTCGAAGCCGCTGAAGCGGTCGTCTTCGTAGTGTGTAAGGCCGTAAACAAAGGTCTTCTCGGTCAGGTCATAATGCAGTTGGTATTCCGCATCCAGGACCTGGGCCTCGGTCGTGCCGCTGGCCTCAAGGTAGTCGAACGACAGCTCGCCGGCATGGCGCCAAGGGGCCGCTTCGTAGATCACCTCGATGCCTGCCGAGACCCCCAGATTGGTCGTATTGCCACTACGGGCCACGCCGCCGATGTCCAGGGTTCCGGACCAGGGGCTTTTCGGTTCGCCCGGGTCGGTCTGGCCAACGTCGCCCTGACCAACCTCAACTTGACCGGGGCCAACCTCGATTTGGCCGGCATTGGGCCGCTCCGGGCCGGCCGCCGCCGATTGGGCGAGGGACGGGCGGCTGGCGTCCCGCGAATCCAGCGGTGGATCAAAGAGCGCCGTCACCAGAAGATCCGCCGTCCAGGCCGGCTGTTGCAGCATTGCGTGGCGAAGGACTTCCTGCCGACACGATGGGTCGGCGGCAACAGCACGCCGGAGTGCTCTGTGAAAGGTGCTGCTCTCGGCTTGGTTTGCAGCCGCGGAGATTTCGGCTCGTTGATCCGTTGGCAGGCACCCCTGAGACGCCGACGTCGGTCCAGACGTAGAACAGGAGAACGCCACCACGAACGCGCAAAAGGTCCTGGGAGACAAGGGCATAACGGAGGCGACTATAGTATCGTCGGCCTCGGCGTTGCTGTGTTTGCTCTGTGGTGGCGCGACTCCGGCGGCGCCAGGATCATCGGCAGCCGTCCATCTTTGTGGTTGCACCAAGAGTCGAATGCACAAGTCCTGAGACAGGAAAAAGCGTTAACCCTGCATCCACAGCGCGGGCACCGGCGTGCCCCTTCTTCGATCCGCCTATCAGCTTGTTGCGGGATATCGAGGAAGCGCCCTGTCCGTTTGCTGATGCGAATCGAAGGCCGTGGAGAGGCTTCTCAAACTGACTTAAGTCGATCCGTCTTGCCCTGACTTAAGACACAAACTGTTATGACAGCGTGATCCGATTCGTCTTGTATTAAGCTACTTCGATGATCGCTCTTTGAGCTTTTCGACGGTCCTTGACAAGTGCAACGGCTCGATCAAATGAATGACGTCATGGTGCTGAGTTAAAGTTTTTGCATTCAATTGCTTTAGTGCTGCTTCTCTTTTCTTGTCACTGATTGATCAAACAGGCACAATTCAGCGCGCGGGGTGGCATCACCGGATTCGTTCTGACGTTAGGGGATTAGACAATTGGCAACTACCAAGACTGCAAAGAAGAAGTCGGCGAAAAAGAAATCGCCGGCGAAGCGTGCTACTGCCAAGAAGGCAGGCGCAAAGAAAACCGCGCGCAAGACCACTGCGCGCAAGACGGCTAAGAAGAAAGTAGCCAAGAAAAAAGTAGCGAAAAAGAAGGCCGCCAAGCGGCCAGCGGCGAAGAGAAAAGTCGCGAAGAAAAAGGTAGCGAAAAAGAAGGTCGCCAAGCGGCCAGCGAAGAGAAAAGTCGCTAAGAAAAAGGTAGCGAAAAAGAAGGTCGCGAAGAAAAAAGTAGCGAAAAAGAAGGTCGCGAAAAAGAGAGTCGCCAAGCGGCCGGCAGCTAAGAAGAAGGCTGCAAAGAGAAAAGTAGCGAAGAAAAAATCAGCTAGATCATAACCTTACACCTCGCGCCGAGTCGGTAGACTGCCGCCTCGCAATCCTAGCCGGTAAGCGTTATGCGGAGAACGGCGATCGCTCAGTGAGGCGGTCGCCGTTTTCTATTCTGCGCGTTCGGACGGTTGTCTTCGGATCCAATCATCGTCCGAAAACCTCGCCGCAGTGGCGTGAGGAGGGGGGGTGAAATGACGCTGCCCAGGTCGGTTGGATGTTCAATCGTTAACCGTCGGAGTCTTGTCTTTCCCGACCGAAGATCGAGATGGCGTCATGCAAATCCGGAAGCACCCGCTCCACCGAGTCTTCCCCCTCGGCGATGATCTCATCCGCACGATCGAATTCGAAGAGGCCGATGTTTCCAAGCCGCGGTGTGATGTGAACGTCCGGCGGTTCGCCGGCGAGACGCGAGCGGGAGATTCGGTCCTGAACGATACCCAAAGCCGAAATCATCACCCCGAACATGCTTGGCTGACTCGGTTCACGCCGAAAGATGCGGCTGGCCAGAGCACCAATGCGCGACTTAATCGGGACCTCGTCGCTACTTTGAATTTCACTCAACAGATCGAAACCGGCGACCGTAGGAACGGCGGCACCGGCGCGCCGCTCCTTGCCGATGATGTCGGCGTTAAGGTTTACGGCGATGACCATCTGGGCCCCCAGGGCGCGGCAGACGGAAACCGGCACCGGATTCACCAGAGCACCGTCAACGAGCCAACGGTGTTCGTGTTGCATCGGTTCGAAGATGCCGGGCAGCGAAAAGGAGGTACGCATGGCGTCGACCATATCACCGCTTCTCAACCAGACTTCGTGGCCGGTCACAAGGTCGGTTGCGACAGCGACGAAGGGCCGGTCGAGATCCTCGATCTTCATCTCGCCCAGTTCATGCCGCATGGCGTCGATGAGATGTCGGCCGCCGAGCATGCCGCCATTACGCATGCGAAAGTCGATGTAGGAGATCATCCGAACCTTGGTGAGGGACCTCGCCCAGGCTTCCAGAGCCTCAGCCTTGCCGGCCAGATGGATGCCGCCGACCACCGCGCCGATGGAGGTTCCGACGATGACGTCCGGTTCGATGCCATAGCGGGCGAGCGCCCGCAGCACCCCGAGATGCGCCCAGCCGCGCGCAACCCCGCTGCCGAGAGCAAGGCCGATCTTGGGTCGCCACTGGGGTTCGGATACCTGGGCCATGGTTAATCATATAAGGAGTCCACTTAAGCGAATCATAATTCGAGCATGTCAAACAGCGCCGGCGCAGAGGCGGCAGATCGCAGGACAGGGGCGTTACCACGAAATTCATGGCTAGGACTCACCTCACATCAAGCACTTAACCTTGACATAACGATATCTTTATATCTTTATGGTGCTATCTTCCTCAGAGAGCAGACAGCACCGGAGGTGCCGTGTGGAAAACCTACTAGCCGCTATGAAGGCAGCCGCCGAACCGACCCGGTTGCGCTTGTTGGTGCTCTGCGCCCACGGCGATTTGACGGTAAGCGACCTGGTCCAGATCCTCGGCCAGAGCCAGCCCCGCATCTCGCGCCATCTGCGCCTGCTGACGGAGGCGGGCCTGTTGGACCGCAACCGGGAAGGCACCTGGGTCTACTACCGGCTTTCCCAACGCGGTGCGACGGCTGGCCTTGCTCAAACCCTTGTCGACTCGCTGCCCAGTGACGACCCGACGGTCGTGCGTGATCTCAGCCGTTTGGAAAGCGTGATGTCGGAGCGCGCGAAGCGCGCCGAAGATTACTTCCATCGTGTCGCGGCCCGCTGGGACGAGGTGCGCGCGCTCTACGTCCAAGACGACGAAGTGGAAGCGCAGCTCCGTCGGCTGATCGCACAGGAGAAGGTGAGCGATCTGCTGGATGTCGGCACGGGCACCGGCAGGATTCTGGAGGTGCTGGCCGAACAGGTCGATCGGGCCATCGGTATCGACCTTTCCCCCGACATGCTGATGATTGCGCGTTCGAAGCTGGAACGCGCCCGTCTGCGCAACTGCGTGGTCCGCAAGGGCGATATGTATCACCTTCCTGCGCCGGCCGGCAGTTTCGATGCGGTGACCATTCACCAGGTTTTGCACTATGCGGAGCGGCCTGCCCAGGCGATTGAAGAAGCAGCCCGGGTACTGAGGCCGGGCGGCCGCCTGTTCATCGTCGATTTTCAGGCCCACGCACAGGACGTGCTTCGCGACGAGCACGAGCACCGCTGGTTGGGCTTTGAAGAGAGCAGCATTGCGAGCTGGCTGAGCGAGGCCGGCTTGGAGCAGGACGAGAGCCAACACCTGCAAGGTGACCCCCTGACCATCTCGATTTGGTCTGCCCGCCGGCAAGGCGAAGCAGGTCGACAGAACGCGGCTTGAGATTTCTCCGGTCTGCAATTCGAAAGCGAAATCATGACTGAGGCTTTTGCCCCTACGCTGAACCCCAAGGTGAACTTCATGCCGCGAACCACCGTTCAACCGCGTTTCTCGTTTGAGTTCTTCCCGCCGGCGTCGCCTCTGGCGGAAGAACGGCTATGGCGGGCCCTGCGCGAGCTCGAAGGGCTGAATCCGACTTTCGTCTCTGTCACCTATGGGGCTGGCGGCACGACTCAGGAGCGGACCATCCGGACGGTGGAGCGCATTCAGAACGAGACCGGCCTTGCCCCGGCTGCGCATCTGACCTGCGTCGGTGCCGATCGGGCGGAGATCGACGCCCTGGCGGAGCGTTACTGGGCCGCGGGCATTCGCCGCATCGTCGCCTTGCGCGGCGATCCGCCGAAGGACAGTACAGGCTTTCGGCCGCACCCTAATGGCTACGCCTTCGCCGCGGACCTGGTGGCCGGGCTGCGCCGGGTGGCGGATTTTGACATATCGGTCGCCGCCTATCCGGAGGTGCACCCGGAAGCGCAGAGCGCCGACAGCGATCTGGATAACCTGAAGCGGAAACTGGATGCCGGCGCCAGCCGCGCAATCACCCAGTTCTTTTTCAATCCGGAGGACTTCCTGCGCTTTGTCGATCGCGCCCGCGCGGCCGGGATTACCGCACCCATCATCCCCGGCGTGCTCCCCATCGCGAACTTCAAGCGAACCCAGGAAATTGCCGCAAGCTGCAAGGCGGCTCTTCCGGCCTGGCTGCCGCCACTCTTTGACGGCCTGGAAAAGCAGGGGGAGGTGCGGGACCCGGTTGCCGTAGCCGTCGCTGCCGACCTCTGCCGCTTCCTGGCGGCGCGCGGCGTTGAGGAATTCCATTTCTATACTTTGAACAGAGCTGATCTGACCGCCGCCGTTTGCCGGTTGCTGTTATGCGATGCCTTTGCGGCGCGAGGGGCGGAAAGCCGGCGAACCTTTGCGATGGCGGCTGCCCAGTGAGCAAGTTTCTCGATCTTTTGTCGCAGCAGGTGCTGCTCTGTGATGGCGCCATGGGCAGCCGTGTTCAGGCCATGGATCTCTCCATAGACGATGACTATTGGGGACAGGAAAACTGCACCGAGGTACTGAACCTTTCGCGCCCGGACATGGTGCGGGAGATACACCGCGGCTATTTCGAGGCCGGGGCGGACATGGTGGAGACCAATACCTTTGGAGGATCACCTATTACCTTGGGCGAGTTCGGCCTGACCGACCGCGCCGAGGAGATCAACCGGCGCGCCGCAGAGATCGCCCGGGAAGCTGCGGAGCTCTTTGCAGGTGATGGCCGGGAGCGTTTCGTGGTCGGTTCCGTCGGACCGGGGACCAGATTGCCGACATTAGGCCACATTGACTACGACTCACTGGAAGAAGCGCTGAAGATCCAGTGCGACGGCCTCATTGCCGGCGGCGTCGATGCAATTCTGATCGAAACCTGCCAGGACACCCTGCAGGTGAAGGCGGCGGTAAACGGTGCCAAGTTGGCCCGGGCTGTAGCCGCAGCGGATCTGCCGATCATGGTGCAGGTCACGGTAGAGACCACCGGGACCCTGCTGGTCGGTGCCGATGTGGCTGCCGCGGCGACCGTGTTGCATGCTCTGGATGTTCCGGTCATCGGCCTCAATTGCGCGACCGGTCCGCAGGAGATGGCGCCCCACCTGGAATGGCTGGCGGAAAACTGGCCCGGCTTCATCTCCGTCCAGCCCAATGCGGGTCTGCCGGAGTTGGTCGACGGTCAAACGCGCTATCCTCTGCAGCCGCAGGAGCTGGCCGGATGGCTTGACCGCTTTCTGGAAGAAGACGGCCTCAACATCATCGGCGGCTGCTGCGGCACTACGACGGAACACATTGCGGCGCTGGATGCCATGCTCAGCAAGCGGGTGGGCGAGGATTCCAGGGCCGGCAGCCGGCCGGCGCCCAAGCAACGCCAGAGCTTCTGGGTGCCCTCGGTTGCTTCCCTCTATACCCAGATGCCGCTGCGTCAGGAAAACGCCTATCTCTCCATCGGCGAGCGTTGCAATGCCAACGGCAGCAAGCGGTTCCGGGAACTGCAGGAGAGCGGTGATTGGGACGGCTGTGTCGCCATGGGCGTGGAGCAGGCCAAGGAAGGCTCCCACGCCGTCGATGTCTGCACCGCCTTTGTCGGCCGCGATGAAGGCGCCGAGATGACCGAGGTGGTGAGCCGCATGCGCGGCTCGGTATCGGCGCCGCTGGTCTTCGATTCCACCGAATTGCCGGTGCTGGAAACGGCGATGAAGCTCTATGGCGGCAAACCGATCCTCAATTCCATCAACTTCGAGGATGGCGAGGAGCCGGCGGAGCAGCGGGTGAAAATGGCCCGCCGCTTCGGTGCCGCGGTGATCGCGCTGACCATTGAGGAAAGCGGGATGGCCAAGGAAGCCGATCACAAAGTGGCCGTGGCCAAGCGGCTGTACGACTTCGCCTGCGTCAAGCATGGGTTGCCGGCCAGCGACCTGATCATCGATCCACTGACCTTCACGATCTGCACCGGCAACGAAGATGACCGAAAACTCGGTCTCTGGACGCTGGAGGCCATTGAGGAGATTGCAAGGGAGCTGCCGGATTGTCAGATCCTGCTTGGCCTGTCCAATATTTCCTTCGGGTTGAATGCGGCGGCGCGCCACGTGCTGAATTCGGTCTATCTGGACCATGCCATCAAGCGCGGCCTGACGTCGGCCATCGTCCACGTCAGCAAGATCGTACCGCTGCACAAGATCCCCCAGGAAGAGGTGCAGGTGGCGGAGGACCTGATCTTCGACCGCCGCCGCCCCGATACCGGTGATGGCGGATATGATCCGCTGCACGCTTTCATGAGCCTGTTTGAGGGCCGTACAGCCGCCGCCAGCGTGAAAAAGGTCCGTGCGGAGGACGTGGAGACACGTCTCAGCGACCGTATCGTCGATGGTGACCGCCAGGGCCTCGAAGATGACCTCAACGAGGCGATGGAGAAGCACCCGCCTCTGGATATCATCAACACCCATCTTCTTGCTGGCATGAAGGTCGTCGGCGAACTCTTTGGTGCCGGCAAGATGCAGCTCCCCTTTGTGCTGCAGTCGGCGGAGACCATGAAGGCCGCGGTTCGCTTCCTGGAACCTCACATGGAAAAGGTGGAGGGACAGGAGAAGGGCACTATCGTTCTGGCTACGGTGAAGGGTGATGTGCATGACATCGGCAAGAACCTGGTCGATATCATCCTCACCAACAACGGCTACAAGGTCGTCAATCTCGGCATCAAGCAGCCCATCGACAACATCCTGGCGGCGGTGATCGAGCACGGGGCCGATGCGGTCGGCATGTCGGGCTTGTTGGTGAAGTCCACGGTGGTGATGCGCGAAAACCTGGAGCGTATGACTCGCGACAACGTGGCCGTACCGGTAATGCTGGGCGGCGCGGCCCTGACCCGCAACTATGTGGAACAAGACTGTGCGGCAGCTTATGCCAGCGGGCAGGTCGCCTATGCGCGTGATGCCTTCGATGGGCTGTCGCTGATGGACAAGGTGGTGAACGGCAACTTCGCCGCCCATGTCGACGAGCGCAAGAGCAAGGGCGCGGCCCGCCCCGGTAAAAGCAAGCGCGTGCTGGGCGAGGCGACGCGGGCCGACCAGCGCCCGGTCGACTTCGCGGAAACCCGCCTGCGCCGGGAGGAACTGGCCGAAGGCGTCGAGATCCCCGAACCGCCGTTCTGGGGACCCCGCGTCTTGGCCCGGGTGCCCCTGGATGCCTTGGTGCCCTTTTTGAACGACCGCATGCTGTTTCAATTCCAATGGGGCTTTCGCAAGAACGGACGCTCCCTGGAGGATTACATGATCTGGGCGCGCAAGGAACTGAAGCCCACCCTCAAGCGCATGCTCGATGTTTCCAAACAGCAGGACATTCTGGTGCCGCAGGCGGTCTATGGCTATTGGCCGGCCAATGCCGAGGGGAATGACGTTATTCTCTTCGATCCTGATGATCAGGAGCGTGAGGTAGCCCGCTTCTCTCTGCCGCGCCAAGGCCGGGCCGGCGGGCTCTGCATCGCCGACTTCTTGCGTGACCTCTCCAGCGGAGAGCGTGATGTTCTGGGCCTGCAGGTGGTGACGGTCGGGCAGAACGCTTCGGACGTGGCGCGGGACTGGTTCCGCGACGACCGCTACCAGGATTACCTCTATCTGCACGGCCTTGGTGTGGAAATGGCCGAAGCGCTGGCGGAATACCTGCACAAGCGCATCCGCGCTGAGTTGGGTTTCGGTCACGAGGACGCGAGGGACATGGACGCCATGCTGAGCCAGGGGTATCGCGGCTCACGCTATTCCTTCGGCTATCCGGCCTGTCCCAACCTGGAGGATCAGGAGCAGCTCTTGGCCCTGCTGAATGCGGAAGAGATCGGCATTGTCATGTCCGACGAGCACCAGCTGCACCCGGAGCAATCCACATCGGCAATCGTCCTGCACCATCCGCAGGCAAAGTATTTTTCGGTCTGAGCGACCGCCCAAATGGGAGGAAAAACATGATGGCTGCATCGAAGAAGGTCCTGGACCTTGATGACTTCCGCCAGGAAAGCGAAACCGCGGTGGCTGAGGCCGCCAAGGCCGCCGACTGGTGGCAGGAAGAGTGGCTGAAGTTTCCGACTGTCAGCCTGGATGAGACCGAGACTTGGCACTATTGGGATGTGCCTGAAGACAGTGGCGTCTATCAGGACGACTGGCCGCTCGGCGAGCGCCTGGCCAAGGAAACCATCGCCCAGATGCGCCGTTTCCCCGAGGGCAGCACGGTGCTGCGCCGTATCCTGCGGGAAATGGACCCGGAAACCACCATTGCCCAGGGTTTCCTGACAGGGCTGGAAGACTGCCTCTGCAACCCGGTTCAGGAGGGTTAGTCTTTTCGTACGAGCCGACCGAAGCAGACTAAAAGCACCAGGAAGACCGCCGTCACCGCCAGCGCCCAACGCAGGCTGAAGAGATCCGCCAGGAACCCCACCCAGGCGGGGCCGAGCAGGGACCCGCTGTAGCCGGCCGTGGCCACCGCGGCGATCCCGCTGCCATGGCCGATTTCCTTTCGCGTCCCGGCAAGAGAAAAAAGCACCGGCACGATATTGGCGACGCCGAGGCCGATCAGGGCATAGCCGAAAAAGGTGAGCACTATGCTTTCTCCGGCAAGTGCCAGAACGTAGCCCAAGCAGGCGATTACGGCGCTGCCGCGCAGAATGGTGACGCGGCTGGTACGCGCGACCACCCGGTCGCCCAGCAGGCGGCCGGCGGCCATGGCGGCGGAGAAGGTGCCGAAACCCAAGGCCGCCGTAGAGGCATCGCTGCCCAGAGCGTCGCGCAGGTAGACGGCACCCCAATCGAACATTGCGCCCTCGCAGACAAAGGCGATGCAGGTAAAGGCTGCGATCAGCCAGAGAGAGCGGGGCGGCAGCGCCAAAATCCGGCCCTTCAGGCCGGCTGCCTGGGCGTCGGGGAACAGCCCGTGAAGCGCCAAGACGGCCGGGGGGATCACCAGCACACAGACTGTGAGCAGGTAATGTTCAATCCCGCCGCCCAGGCCGTAGGATAGCGCCGCCGCCGCCGCGCCGGTCATGCCACCGATGCTGAAGAAGGCGTGCAGGGAAGACATGATCGGTCGGTCGCGGCGGCGCTCGACGGTGATGCCCTGGGCATTCATGGAGACATCCATCAAGCCGTTCGCAAAGCCGATGACGACCACGGCGGCGAGAAGCTGTGGTAGCGATTGGGCAAGGAGCACCAGGGGAAGACTGAAACTGAAACCCAGGGTGCTGATCAGCAACACCAGACGGCTGCCGAAACGGTCGATGCGCGGGCCGCCGAACAGCATGGCGACGATGGACCCGAAGGCGAATGCCAGCAGCGCAAGCCCCAGGGTACCTTCGTCGAGGCCGAGGCGTTCCTTGATCTGAGGAATACCGGACGCCCAGCAGCCGACCAGGGTGCCGTTGATGAAGAAGATCGCGGTGATCGAGCCTCTGGCTCTGCCGATCGCGGGCGTCGCGTGAAAGATCCCTCGGCTCCTGTTTCCAGAATGGCGGATAGGACTGAAGCGTTGCTTCGATGCAGGCCGATGAAGCGTTCTGACTTAGTTTTCGGACTGCCGGTGTGCGGAGGCGTGAACGTTCTTTTCCATCTCCGCGGCCGGAATGAACAGGCCGCCGCGCGTTTTCCAATGCCGGTGACGCAGCACCCGGTAACCCTGGGATTCGTAAAAAGGCAGACCGACCAGACTGGCGCCGATGGAGATGGAACCATGGCCGGCTTCCGTGATGGCCATTTCGGCGCGCTTCAGCAGCAGGCGGCCGATGCCGTGGCGGGCCCAATCGGGATCGACGTAGAGGCTGCGAATCTCTGCCTCCTTACGCGAGCAGAAGGCGACAATACGTCCCTTCCGCGCCACGGCGACCTCGAAGATCTCGCCGTCTTCGCGCATGGCGCTGACATAGCGCTCAGCCGTGTTGCCGGAGGCCCAGCTCTCCACCTGGGCATCGCTGTAGATCCGCCGGCCGAGCACAAGGATCGCCCGCTGATGGACCTGCAGCAGCGCTTCCGCATCCCCGGGTTTTCCGAGCCGCAACTTAAAGGGCGGAAAGAATCGTTCGAGCACAAGCATCGGGAAAGGCTAGAAAAACGCGAATTTCCTGGCAAGTGCCTTTTGCAGCCCCTGGATCAGGTCTTTTCAGCGGTATCCGCCGCATAGCGGGCGCGGGTTTCCTCGTTGGGCGGATAGAGGCCGGGCAGGGGAACACCCTTGCCGACTTCCCGCATGATCCAACCCTCGAGGCGTTCCTGTTCCAGGCCAAGTTCCGCAACTTCGTTGACCAGGTCCTTCGGTACCACCACCGCACCGTCCCTGTCGGCGACGATCAGATCGTCCGGGAAGACCGCAACGCCGCCGCAGCCGATCGGCTGCTGCCAGCCGACAAAGGTAAGGCCGGCGACGGAGGCGGGTGCCGCAACACCGTTACACCAGACCGGCAGGCCGCTGGCCTCGACCCCCTCCAGGTCGCGGAGCACGCCGTCGGTGATCAGCGCTTCGACGCCGCGCTTGTGCATCCGCGCGCAGAGAATGTCTCCGAAGATCCCGGCATCGGTGACCCCCATGGCGTCGACCACGGTGATCACGCCCTCGGGCATGTCCTCAATGGCGGCCCGGGTGGAGGTCGGCGACGACCAGGAGGCGGGGGTCGCCAGGTCTTCACGGGCGGGCACGAAACGCAGCGTAAAGGCGCGGCCGACCCGGCGCTTGGTTTCGCCGGCAAAAGGCTTGGCACCGCGTATCCATATGTTCCGCAGGCCTTTTTTCAGTAGGACCGTGGTGATCGTCGCTGTGGTGATCTGGCTGTAGGCCTCATGCAGGGCGGGGTCCAAAGCAACCAAGTTCAGCTCCTTGCGGGTCAAGTAATGCCGACAATCAATAACGCTGGGATCAGTACCCGAGAGCGCAGCCGTCCTTGCGCGGGTCGGAGCCACCGGCCAGGGCACCGGCTTCCCAGTCGATATAGATGGCCTGGCTGCCGCCAATGGGCTTTGAGGGCTCGCAGAAGCGGTGTCCCATCTCTTCCAGCTTCGCGATCACATCCTGCGGTATGCCACTTTCGGCCTCGACCTCGGTTTCATCGTCGCCCGGCAGCGCGAAGAGGCGCGGCATGTCCATCGACTGCTGAACATCCAGGCCGTAGTCGAAAAGGTTGGTCAGGAAGCGCGCATGACCGGCTGCCTGGTAGTGGCCGCCCATGACGCCGAAGGGCATCACGGCGCGGCCATCCTTGACCACCATTCCCGGGATGATGGTGTGCATCGGGCGCTTGCCGGGCGCGATGCAGTTGGGATGGTCCGGGTCCACCGAAAAGGCGCCGCCGCGGTTCTGCAACACGATGCCGCTCTTCGGGCCGGTGATGCCGCTGCCGAAGGAGTTGAAGGTGGAATTGATGAAGCTGACCGCATTGCGGTCCTTATCCACCACGGAGAGGTAGACCGTGTCCGCATGGGCGGCGATGGGGGCCGGCGCGGGCGGCACGGAGGCGCGGTCCATTTGAATGCGGCTACGCAGTTTCGCGGCGTAGTCGGCGGAGAGCAGCTGCTCCACCGGAACTTCGGCCTGGGCCGGGTCGGCAAGGCGGGCATCGCGCTCCTGATAGGCGATGCGCATCGCTTCGATCTCTATATGCAGGCGTTCGGCACTCATCGCCTCCATCGTCGAGAAATCGAAGCCGGAAAGGATATTCAGCAGCAGCAGCGCAATCACACCCTGGCCGTTGGGCGGACACTGGTAGATGTCGTATCCTTTGTAGGCTGACTTGATCGGATCGACGTACTCGCCGGCGGCTTCGGCGAAGTCCTCCAGGCTGTGAAGGCCGCCGAGTTCGCGCAGGTGGGCAACCAGGTCTTCGGCGATGGCACCTTTATAGAATGCGTCGCGGCCTTGCTCGGCGATGGTCTCCATGCTTGCAGCCAGAAGCGGTTGCCGATGAACGCTGCCCAGCGCCGGTGGCTTGCCGTTCGGGAGGAAGATACCGCTGGTAACCGGGTCGTGGGTCAAGGCTTCGATCTCACCTTCCCAATCCGTGGCCACACGCTCGGTAATGACATAGCCGTCCCGGGCGAAACGGATGGCGGGCTGCAGCATGTCGCCGAGGCTCCGGGTACCGTGGTCCCGCAGAAGCTGAGCCCAGGCGTCGATGGAGCCCGGCACAGTTACGGAATGCGGGGTAAAACGTTCAAGCTTGTCGATGCCCTGTTCGGCATACCATTGGGCCGTGGCGGCCTTGGGCGCCCGTCCCGAGCCGTTGAAGGCGACGATATCGGCGGAGCCGCGCGGGGCGTAGAGAACGAAACAGTCACCGCCGATACCGGTCGATTCGGGCTCCACGACACCTTGTACGGCACAGGCTGCAACGGCTGCGTCCATCGCATTGCCGCCGTCCTGCAGCACATTGATCGCGGTCAGAGTCGCCAGCGCATGAGAGGTCGCGGCCATGCCGTTCATTGAGCGGGCGACCGACCGGCCCGGAAGTTCCAGATTGCGCATGACCTTACGAGACTCCTTAAACCATGGCTGGCCGGGCCGGCCCGGCGATCCAGGGCTGCCGAACTATCGGCAGATGGCATAGCCAAAAGACCAGTTTCAGACCAATAAAGGGACGATTGCTTTGATTTAGCCCGACAGGGGGCCCCTTGGGAAGCCTTGTCTGGGGAATTCGCGCGGGCATGCCGCGGGCAGCCAACAGAATCCTTGACCTTCCAGCGACTGGAAGCCCCATCTCTGCCCTCAGCGAATCATCAGGAAGATGCCTTGGAATGAATGCGGAGACCAAATCGGGTTGTTGCGGTCATGCCGCCGCCGCGGTGTCGAAGAGATCCGGCGCGGCGCAACCTGACGCCATCTATACTTGCCCGATGCATCTGGAAGTGGAGCAGCGGGGCCCGGGAACTTGCCCACTCTGCGGCATGGCGCTGGAGCCCAAGGAAATCAGTCTCGACGACGGCCCCAATGTGGAGCTGATCGATATGACCCGGCGATTCTGGGTTGGCGCCGTCTTCAGCCTGCCGCTCGTTGTTCTGGTGATGGGCGAACATCTCTTTGGCTGGACTGTTTTGCCGGCTTTCTGGTCGAGCTGGGTTCAGCTCGCCCTCTCTGCGCCGGTGGTGCTTTGGGCGGGAGCGCCGTTTTTTGCGCGCGGCTGGTCTTCGGTGAGAACGCGTAACCTGAACATGTTCACCCTAATTGCGCTGGGTACCGGCGCGGCCTTCCTGTTCAGTCTTGCGGCGACGGTACTGCCGGGGGTTTTCCCACCCGCTTTCAGGAGTGCCGATGGCAGCCTGCCCGTCTACTACGAAGCGGCCGCTGTCATCATTACCTTGGTGCTGCTTGGGCAGGTGCTGGAATTGCGGGCGCGGGAGCGTACCGGCAGCGCCTTGCGCGCTCTGCTGAACCTTGCGCCGAAAACCGCCAAGGTTCTCGATGAGGCCGGTAAGGAGCGGGACCTTCCCGTCGAGGATCTGCAGCCCGGAGATTTGGTAAGAGTAAAGCCGGGCGAGAAGCTCGCCAGCGACGGCATCGTCGTGAAAGGTGAAAGCGCCGTCGATGAATCGATGCTGACCGGCGAATCCCAGCCTCAGCACAAGACTTTCGGCGACCGCGTGACCGGCGGCACCGTGAATATCAGCGGCAGTCTCGTTTTCCGCACCGAGAAGGTCGGCCGGGATACGCTGTTGGCGCAGATCGTCAATCTGGTCGGCGAGGCGCAGCGCAGCCGTGCGCCGGCTCAGCGCCAGGCCGACCGGGTGGCGGCCGTCCTGGTGCCTCTGGTGGTCCTCACCGCCGTGGTGAGCTTTGCACTCTGGATGCTTCTCGGGCCGTCCCCGGCTTTCGGCTACGCCGTCGCGGCTGCCGTCTCTGTGCTGATCATCGCCTGTCCCTGCGCCCTGGGCCTTGCTACGCCGATGTCGATCATGGTGGCGGTGGGCCGCGGGGCTGGGCTGGGTGTCCTGGTGAAGGAGGCGGAGGCGTTGGAACGTCTGGCCCAGGCCGATACGCTGCTGCTCGACAAGACCGGGACCCTGACCCAGGGACGTCCCTCGGTGGTGGCGGTAGAGCCGCTGCAGTCCGGCAACGAGAACCATCTGCTTCAGTTGGCCGCCAGCCTGGAGCATCACAGCGAGCATCCTTTGGGGATTGCCGTGGTCGAGGCGGCGGAAGAGCATGGTCTGTCCCTGCTGCCGGTGACCGACTTCAAGGCGGTGCCTGGCAAAGGCATTGAGGGCACCTTCGGTGCGCTGGATCTGCATGTCGGGTCCGCCGCCTGGCTCGCCGAGCTGGGCTGCGAGGCGACGGCCCTGAAGAAGGAAGCGGACGCCTTTGAGGCCATGGGACAGACTGTAATTTGGGTGGCTCAGGATAGGCATCTTGCGGGCTTCATCGTCGTTGCCGATGCCTTGAAGCAGACGACGGCGGAAGCCGTGGCGGGATTGCGCAAAGACGGCCTGGAGATCGTGCTGGTGACGGGAGATACCGCGCCTGTTGCAGAGGCTGTGGCCGGCGCACTGGACATCGAAAAGGTCTTTGCCGGCGTTTTGCCGGCCGGCAAAGCGGACATCGTAAAGACACTGCAGGGGCAGGGCCGGGTGGTCGCCATGGCTGGCGACGGCGTGAACGACGGCCCGGCGCTGGCCCAGGCGGACATCGGCATCGCCATGGGCAGCGGCACCGACGTCGCTATGGAGGCAGCCGGCATCACCCTTTTGAAGGGTGACTTGAAGCGCTTGTTGCTGGCGCGCAGGCTGAGCCGGGCGACCCTGGGCAACATTCGCCAGAACCTGGTTTTCGCCTTTCTCTACAATGGGCTTGGCGTCCCCCTGGCTGCGGGCCTTTTTTATCCGCTTACCGGTTGGTTGCTGAGCCCGATGGTTGCCGCCGCGGCCATGAGCCTTTCGTCGGTCTCGGTCATTGGCAACGCGCTAAGATTGTATCGCCAACATCTCTAAGTTGGCCATGATCCGCAGATTTCGTTCAGCGGATCGAAGCGGATCGCCTATACTGCCGGAACGGAGCGCCTGATTGTGGCTGTCCGCGTTGTTTCAGGGCGGGGTGGTCGAGATGCAAGGTCTCAAAAACTACAACCTCGTTGTCGAACCCTGGCTCGGAAACCCGGGGCCGCAGGGGCCGCGCGGCAGGCGCGGGTATCGCTGGCGCGTCACCTGGACGCTCAAGGGCGAGTTCTATGCCGAGGGTTTCGAAGACACCCATGCCGCGGCTCGCGCGGCGGCGGAGGCCTATCTGGTCGGGCAGGGCATAGAGATCATGTCCCTCAACCGGCCACGCCTTCCGCTTTCTGCCGACTAGCCGCCGCGGTCCGCGTATCCTGATATCGATAACAGAACCGTTGTCGCCCTCTTGTGAATAGCTTAGGCTGCTTCGCGAAGGCGCGGAGACTTGTGCCGGAAACGGCGCGGCGACGAAACGCGCAGCAAAAACGAGGCCTATAAATACAAGGGAGGACTCAATGAAGTTCCTGAAATTCGCCGCCGTGACGGCGGCCACTTCCGTGCTTGGTCTTTCGACGGCTATGGCCGCCGATTACACCCTGCGCATTCAAACCCACTACGCGCCGGAGACAGTCTCGGGCAAGCTGGCCCAAGAGTTCGTCGATGACGTGGAAACCATGTCCGGCGGTCGCCTGGATATCGAGATGTTCTTTTCCGCTTCTGTCGTGAAGCCGACAGAGACCTTTGATGCGGCGGCGAGTGGCATCCTTGATGGCGATATGACGGGTGGAGCCTACCAGACCGGTAAGAATCCTGCCTTTCAGTTCGTTGGAGACATCATGGGCGGCTACGATACGCCCTGGCAGCAGTACGCGTGGTTCTATCACGGTGGTGGCGAAGATGCGGCCAACGAACTCTACAACGAATACAACATGCAGCTCATCGGCTGGTGGGTATACGGTCAGGAGTCCATGTCCTCATCCCGCCCGATCGCCGGGCCGGAAGACTTGAAGGATTGGAAGTTCCGCTCGCCGCCGGGTCTGGAAACCGAGATCTTCGCCAACTTGGGCGCCAAGCCGGTGGTGATGGATTTCACCGAGATCTTTACCGCGCTGGAGACCAAAATCATTGATGGCGCGGACGCTTCGGGCCTTGCCAACAATGTCGGCCTCGGCCTTTATGATCTCGTGAGCCACGCGACCTATCCCGGTTTCCATTCCATGCCTTCGGACCATCTGGCGATTCGCAAGGATGCCTGGGATGCTCTGCCCGAAGATCTCAAGCGCATTATTGATGTTGCCATGCAGAAGCTAGCCTTCCAGACGGCCCTGACCTTCGAGGTGAAAAACAACGAGGCCGCGGCAATGCTGCGCGAGAAGGGCGTGACTTTACACGACTGGTCGGCGGAGGATCGCGCCACATTCCGCCAGGCAGCGCAGGACGCTTGGCAGGGTTGGGCTGAAAAAACCCCCGAAGCGCGGGCTTTGGTCGACAGCCATACTGCTTTCCTGAAGACGCTGGGCTTGGTGCAGTAACCGCCTGCGTTCTCGTTCGATATCGGGCCCCTGACTGCAGCCAGCGGTCGGGGGCCCGGCTTTTCTTAGGGGCTTGTCGTTATTTTTCCGTACGTAGTTGGTGCCTGGCAGGACGTACGAGGCGGAAAAGGGGAGCAGGGTGATGGTCGAGCATGAGGTTGAAAACTGGATGGATCGCATCAGTATTGCGATCAGCCGGGTTTCAATGTTTCTCGTCGCGATTATCGTCGCCATCATGTTCTTCGAAGTGGTGATGCGCTACGTCTTCGAAGCGCCGACCCTCTGGGTCAACGAGATGTCGATGTGGCTGGCTGGTTGCGTCTATCTGCTGGCCGGCCTCTATGTTATGCAGCAGCGTGGCCACATCCGTATCTTCATCATCTACGACATGGTCCCACGCGGATGGCAGCGCGTCTTTGACGTGACCTCGGTGCTGCTGATCTGCGTCTTTGCCGGAGCAGTCGTTTGGGGCGGTTTCAACGAAGCTTGGGTCAAGATGCTGCGCTGGGAAACTTTCGGCACCGCCTGGGATCCGCCCATTCCGGCGACGATGAAACCTCTGATCCTGATCGCAGTGGTGTTAATCGCGATGCAGTCGGTGACCAACCTGATCGCCGACTGGAACAAGAAGAAAGAAGCTCACGACCTCGCAGAGGAAGTGAAAGAAGAACACATAGATTGAACACGCAGAATAATCGTGGGGTGCGGCGCCGGGGCGCGCCGGCAGGGGGCTAGGTCTTATGGATATCGGAACGATTTCACTGATCCTGCTTATAGGACTGTTCGTTCTGCTGGCGATTGGCATGCCGCTCGGCTTTGCGTCGGGTTTTCTGGCCGTTGCCGTCTTGTTGATGAAATTCGGGCCGGACCTTCTATTCCGCTCCTTCGGCACGGGCCCGCTGAATATCCTGGCCCAGCGCATGTACGGTCTGATGACGGACTATGTGCTGATATCGGTGCCTCTGTTTATCTTTATGGCCTGTCTGATGGAAAGATCGGGCATCGCCAAAGCGATGTTCGACAGCCTTAACATATGGCTGAGCCGAACCCGCGGCGGTATCGCCATCGTCACCGCGATTATGGCCATTATCATGGCCGCCATGTCGGGCATCATCGGCGGTGAAGTCGTGCTGCTGGGTCTTATTGCGCTGCCGAATATGCTCCGGCTTGGCTATAATCAGGATCTTGCCATTGGCACCATCTGTGCGTCGGGCAGTCTTGGGACCATGATCCCGCCGTCCATTGTGTTGATCATCTATGGTCTGGTGACGGAAACTTCGATTCACGCCCTCTTCAAGGCGGCTTTTGTTCCGGGCTTCATCCTCGGCGGCTGTTACATCCTCTACATCATCTACCGGACCCGCAGATACCCGGATCAGGCGCCCCTGCCGGAAGGCGGCGACGATGTCACCATGGCCGACAAGCTGCGCGCTTTGCCCGGCCTCATTGCGCCCTTGCTGATCGTCTTTGTGGTTCTTGGTTCGATCTATGGCGGGATTACGGCCATTACCGAGGCGGCCGGAATGGGGGTGGTTGCAGTGCTGATTCTGATCACGCTGCGCGGCGAGCTTTCCTGGTCGCTGATCAAAGAAGCGCTGATGCGGACCTGGAAGTCGACCGGGACCATTCTCTGGATCACCTTCGGGGCAACGGCCCTGGCGGGTGCTTACACCATCGCCGGCGGGCCAACCTATGTCGCCAACCTGATCATCGGGACCGAGTTCCCGACTTTTGGTATCCTGCTGCTGATGATGCTGATCTTCCTGCTGCTGGGGGCGGTGATGGATTGGGTCGGCATTGTGCTCTTGGTCATGCCGGTCTTCCTGCCCATCGTCTTGAAGCTGCCGATCGATGAACTGGGGCTCACCGGCGCTCTGGTGGCGGCGCCCAGCTTCGTCGCGGTCTGGTTCGGCATCCTGTTCTGCGTGAACATGCAGGTCAGTTTCCTCAGCCCGCCCTTCGGGCCGGCGGCCTTTTACTTGAAATCCGTGGCCCCGCCGCACATCACCCTGCCGGAGATTTTCCGCGGTTTCCTGCCCTTTATCGTCCTGCAGCTCTTTGTGCTGGCCCTGGTCTTGCTGTTCCCGGAAATCACCATGATCTTCCGCAGCTAAAGAGGCCTTCGGAGCCGGATTAGCCTCGATAAGGCAGGGGCTTGCCAATTGCGCTATCATCCCGGCAAGAATCGGGCGGCGCCTCGGCTGAGGCTTAGCCCGCGTGTCTGCCCAGGGAACCCGACCGCATGGATGTAACGAGCCTGGCCATTGCCGGGGTACGCCTTTTGAAGCCTGCCAAGCATGGCGATCACCGGGGGTTCTTCTCGGAAACTTACAACAAGCAGGCGCTTGCCGAGGCGGGTATCGAGGGCGACTTTGTCCAGGACAACCAGTCGCTTTCGGCCGAGGCCTGTACGGTGCGGGGTCTTCATTTCCAGGTGCCGCCCCATGCCCAGGCAAAGCTGCTACGGGTCGTCCGCGGTGCGGTTTTCGACGTGGCCGTCGATCTGCGCTCGGGCTCGCCCGATTACGGCAAGCATGTCAGCGCCGTCATCTCCGCCGCCGACTGGAATCAGATTTACATTCCGATTGGTTTTGCCCATGGATTCTGCACCTTGGAGCCGGATACGGAGGTGATTTACAAGGTGACCGACTACTATGCGCCGGCGGCGGAGCAGGGGGTGCTTTGGAACGATCCGGACCTGGGCATCGACTGGCCGCTGGACCCTGCCAAGGCGGTTCTTTCCGACCGCGACCGCCGCTTTCCGCCTCTAAGTGATTTGTCAAAGATTTTTGTTTATGGGGGAAAGGCTTAGGTGGCCTTTCTAAGAGGTCGTTCGAAGTGTTTTGAGCCAGCCGTGCCGACTTCCGGTCTCGGCTTGGGGAGCGTAAAATGAAAATCCTGGTCACCGGCGGTGCCGGTTTTATCGGTTCTGCAGTCATCCGCCAGCTTCTGTCGTCCAAAACCGCTCAGGTGGTGAACGTCGACAAGCTGACCTATGCCGCGACCCCCGAAGCGCTGGAGCACTGGGCCGAGGCCGAGGATTACGCTTTCGAGCAGGTCGATATCTGCGACGCCGCGGCGCTGCACGCCGTCTTTGCGCGGCGCCGCCCGACGGCTGTTATGCATCTGGCGGCCGAATCACACGTCGACCGTTCCATCGACAATGCCGGGGATTTCATCCAGACCAACGTCGTCGGCAGCTACCGGCTGCTGGAAACGGCGACAGCCTACTGGCGCGAACTGGAAAGCGCGGAAAAGGCAGCCTTTCGCTTTCACCACATCTCCACCGATGAAGTCTTCGGCGCACTGGGCGCAGAAGGCCATTTCACCGAGGAAACGCCTTATCAGCCCAACTCGCCCTATTCGGCGAGCAAGGCGTCATCCGACCATCTGGTACGCGCCTGGAACAAGACCTATGGTCTGCCGACGGTCACCAGCAATTGCTCCAACAACTATGGGCTCTATCAGTTTCCCGAGAAGCTGATTCCTTTGATGATCATCAACGCCTTGAAAGGCAAGGCCTTGCCGGTCTACGGCAAGGGAGAGAACGTGCGCGACTGGCTGCACGTTGAAGATCACGCGCGGGCTCTGATCGCCGTGTTGACCCAGGGCCGGGTGGGGGAGACCTACAACGTCGGCGGCGACAGCGAGGAGCGCAATATCGATGTCGTCGGGCGGATCTGTGATCTGGTCGATGCGCGCCAGCCCCGCGGCGATGGCTCTTCACGGCGCGATCTGATCACCTTTGTGACCGACCGGCCGGGCCATGATCTGCGCTATGCGGTCGACTCCTCGAAGATCCGCTCGGAGCTCGCCTGGCGTCCAATGGAGAGCTTCGAGACCGGGCTCGCGAAGACCGTCGACTGGTACCTTGCACACGAAGCCTGGTGGCAGGGAATTCTGGAGCGCCGCTATCAGGGTGAGCGCCTGGGCCTGGCCACGCCCAAGAAGGCGGGCTGAGAGTGCCGGCGGGCAGGCAGGATAAGATTCTTCTGCTGGGCGGCGGTGGCCAGTTGGGCTGTGAGGTCGAACAACTGGCGCGGGCGCGGGGCTTGTCGATGACTGTGGCGACTCGTGAGACCGTGGATATCACCCATCGTCTTGCGGTGCGCAGTGTCATCGACCAAGGGTATTCCCTGGTGATCAACACGGCGGCCTTTACGGCGGTCGACCGTGCAGAGATGGAGGAGGGCCGGGCGCTTGCCGTCAACCGCGACGGTGCCGGTTTCGTCGCGGAGGCCTGCCGTGATACCGGCGCCGCAATGGTGCACCTGTCGACCGACTATGTTTTTGACGGCACCAAGGGGTCGGCCTACGTGGAAACAGACCCGGTTTCGCCTTTGGGGGTCTACGGGCGCAGCAAGGCTGCAGGTGAGGACTCGGTGCGACAGGCCTGTCCTCGCCACGTTATCTTACGAACTTCCTGGGTGTTCGGCGCCCAGGGCTCCAACTTCGTGAAGACGATGCTGCGGCTGGGGCGCGAGCGCGGTGAAGTCTCGGTCGTTGCCGATCAACTCGGCTGTCCGACACCGGCTCTCGGTCTGGCTACGGCCGTCTTGGCGGTGGCGGCCTCTTCATCTGATGACGACTGGGGCACCTATCACTGCTGCGGCAACGAAAGAACCACATGGTTCGACTTTGCCCAGGCGATCTTTGCGGAGCAGTCTGCACTCACCGGCGAGACGGCGCCGAAACTCCATCCCATTGCGACGGAGGATTATCCGACCGCCGCCAAGCGGCCGCCTGATTCGACGCTCGATTGCCTGGCTTTTCAGGCCCGCTTCCGCCAACAGCCCATCGATTGGCGCCAGGGGCTGAGGGACGTGTTGCGGGAGTTGCAGGGTGGCAGACAAGTCGCTTCAGCCGGACGGGCATAAGGGGAAGATACGATGAAGGGACTCATTCTGGCAGGCGGTGCGGGGACGCGTCTGCATCCGGTCACTTTGGCGGTCAGCAAGCAGCTTCTTCCGGTCTATGACAAGCCGATGATCTACTATCCGCTTTCGGTACTGATGATGGCCGGCATCACCGAGATTCTGATTATCACGACACCCCACGACGAGACCTTGTTTCGGAGCCTTCTGGGTGACGGCAGCCAGTGGGGCCTTTCTATCGGTTATGCCGTGCAGCCGAAGCCGGAAGGGCTGGCGCAAGCCTTTCTGATCGGCAAGGACTTCATCGGCGGCGACAACTGCTGCCTGATTCTGGGGGACAACATCTTCTATGGTCAGGGCCTGCAGGAAATTCTGATGCGGGCCGCGGCGCTGCGCAGCGGCGCCACCGTCTTCGGCTATCAGGTATCCGACCCGGAACGCTATGGCGTGGTCGAATTCGATGATACGGGCCGGGCCGTCAGCCTGGAGGAAAAACCCGCGGAACCGAAGTCGCGCTTCGCGGTGACGGGCCTTTATTTTTATGACCAAAAGGTCGTGGATATCGCCGCGGATTTGAAGCCTTCCGCGCGTGGGGAACTGGAGATCACCGACCTCAACCGCCGCTATCTGGAAGCGGGCGAGCTGCAGGTCGAGCTTTTCGGGCGCGGCTACGCCTGGCTCGACACCGGCACTCACGACAGCCTGATCGACGCCGCGCAGTTCGTACAGACCATTGAGCATCGCCAAGGTCTGAAGATCGCCTGTATTGAGGAAATCGCCTTCCGCAAGGGCTTCATCTCCGCCCAGGCCCTGGCGGATCTGGCCCAACCGCTGCGCAAGAACGACTACGGTGAGTACCTGCTGCGCATCGCCGAGGGCAGGGGCTGACCTTTGGGCTGATCTTGCGTCAGGATTGAAATTCGCCAGCAGGCGGGGCAGGCTATGCTTCTGGGAGCCTCACAATGCCGCGCGTGACTTTCACCGCCAACTTGCAGCGCCATCTCGACTGTTCTTCTTTGGATGCGGTGGGCGACAGTATTGCCGCGGTTATGGCGGACGTTTTTGAACAGCGTCCACAGATGCGCTCCTACATCGTCGACGACCAGGGCCAACTGCGCCGCCATGTGAACATCTTTGTCGACAACGCCATGATCAAGGACCGCAAAGGGTTGACCGATCCTGTCGGCGCCGATGAGGAAGTTTTTGTGTTTCAGGCACTTTCGGGAGGGTAGAGCCAATGGCCGACTTCATTCTGGCGGCAACGCGCAAGGGTCTTTTTCGTCTTGGGATGGACGGTGATCCAAAACCGCGTTGTATCGGCTTTCTTGGCGACCCGGTGTCTGCGATCCTGCAGGACGAACATGACGGTGCGATTTATGCAGCGCTGAATCTCGGTCACTTCGGCGCGAAGCTTCACCGCTCCGACGACTTCGGCCAGACCTGGCAGGAACTGCCGGTTCCGGCCTATCCGCCCGGGGAAGGGGAGGATGCGCCGAGCCTCAACTTTATCTGGACCTTGGCGCACGGTGGCCTGGATCAGCCGAAGCGCCTCTGGGCCGGTACGCTGCCCGGCGGTCTCTTTCGTTCCGATGATCGCGGGGAAAGCTGGGAGCTGGTTGAGTCCCTTTGGAACCAGCCCTCGCGCAGCGAATGGTTCGGTGGCGGCTACGATCAGCCGGGCATTCACACGGTCATCGTCGACGATCGGGGCAGAGTCCTCGTCGGGATTTCCTGCGGCGGCGTCTGGATCAGCGAAGACGACGGCGCCACCTGGGCTTTGGGTGGCAAGGGCCTGGCCGCGGACTACATGCCGCCGGACCGCCAGGACGACCCCAGCATCCAGGACCCGCACCGCCTTGAGATCTGCCGGGACGCACCCGACACCGTCTGGTGCCAGCATCACTGCGGTATCTTCCGCTCGGAGGACGGCGGCCATTCCTTCGTGCAAATCAATGACGTTAAGCCTTCAGGATTCGGCTTCGCGGTCGCCGCTCATCCCAGTGACCCCAAGACCGCCTGGTTCGTACCGGCGGTGAAGGACGAATGCCGGGTGCCGGTTGACGGCCGCTTTGTCGTGACCCGCACCCGTGACGGCGGGGCCAGCTTTGAGACCCTGTCGCGGGGCCTGCCGCAGGCAGAGGCCTATGACTTGGTCTATCGGCACGCCCTGGCTGTCGGCGCGCACGGAAGGTCACTTGTCATGGGCTCGACCACAGGCGCTCTCTGGCTCAGTGAGGACGCCGGGGAAAGCTGGTCGCTGTTGTCGGCGCACTTGCCGCCGGTGGCTCAGGTCTGTTTTGCCGACAGCCCCTGATGCAGCCCCCTTGATCGCAGCCCTCTTGATCAGGGCGGCGAATCGCGCTTCGCTGGCCGGGCCGCAGCACTACCCAGGGAGCGGGCCGTGAGCGAAGAGAAGAAGCCGATCTACTACGCCGACTATCTTCAGCTTGACCGGCTGCTGTCGGCCCAGATGCCGGAAAGCGAGCGTCAGGGCCGTCCGGCCCATGACGAGTTGCTGTTCATCATCGTCCACCAGGCCTACGAGCTCTGGTTCAAGCAGATCCTGCACGAAATGGCTTTGCTCGACCGCATTTTCGCCAGCGCCGCGGTCGACGACCGGGACATCGGCAAAGCGGTCTCCGCCCTGCAGCGGATCGAGCGCATTCTGAAACTGGTCATTGGCCAGCTTGACGTGCTGGAGACCATGACGCCACAGGACTTCCTGGAGTTCCGGGACCTGCTGTTTCCGTCTTCAGGGTTCCAGTCTTTGCAGTTCCGCCTGATCGAGATCGGTCTCGGCCTGCGGCGCGACGACCGGGTGACGCCGGATGAAAAACCCTATGACAGCCGGTTGAATGAAGTTGACAGGGCGAAGGTCCAGGCTGCGGAAGCGGTGCCCAGTCTGAGCGACAGGATAGAGGCCTGGCTGGAGCGCACCCCCTTTGTCGAGATCGGCGGCTATCGTTTTCAGGAGAGCTACCGCAGCGCGGTCAGCCAGATGCTGGCGCGGGATGCGGCGATCCTGCGTGATAACCCGGCCATCGGGGTGAAGGAGCGCGAGGCCGGCCTCGCCGGTCTTGAGGCGGCACAAGACCGTTTCGAGGCGATCTATGACCAGCAGCGCCACGCTGCGCTGGTCGAGCAGGGGGCCTGGCGTTTTTCATTGGGCGCCCTGCAGGCGGCACTTTTCGTCACCCTTTATCGCGATGAACCGGTGCTGCAGCTTCCCTTCCGCCTGTTGAGCCTGCTTATGGATATCGATGAAACCATGACGGCCTGGCGTTACCGCCATGCGCTGATGGCCCAGCGCATGATCGGCATGAAGCTGGGAACCGGCGGTTCCTCCGGCCATGACTACCTGAGCGAGGCGGCGCGTCGTTATCGGGTCTTCGGCGATCTCTTCGCGCTCTCGACTTTTCTCATCCCACGCTCGGAACTTCCGCCCCTGCCGGATGAACTGCGTCGCGCCATGGGATACGGCTATGCCACATCGCAAGACTGACCGAGAATGAAGAGCTACAAAGAACACTTCAGCCGCGCGCTGCAGGCTGCGCCGGGCCGTCTGCATTTCGCGGCCCACAGCCATCACCTCTGGCCGGATGTCAGTTTTGATGCCCAGGTCGCCTGCTGGGAGGATGCAGCACGGCTGGCTGACCGCAAATGGGATCACGTTTTCGGCGAGGTGGTGCCGGATGCTCAGCGTCGGATCGCCAAGGTGCTGAACCTGTCACAGCCGGCGGCGATCGCTTTTGCGCCGAACACCCACGAATTCCTGCGCCGTCTTCTGTCCTGCCTGCCGGCGGATCGCGCGCCGAGGATTCTCACCAGCGACGGCGAGTTTCACAGCTTCACACGCCAGATTGCCCGCCTTGAAGAGGAGGGGCTGGTTGCCGTGACACGGGTGCCGGTAGAACCCTTCGGCAGTTTCGCCGAGCGCTTCCTTGCAGCCGCAGAGGCGGCGCAGGGGGTGACGGACTTCGATCTGATCTACGTCAGCCAGGTCTTCTTCAACTCCGGCTTTGCGATCGAAGCCCTCGACGACTTGGTGCACGGGTTGCCGGTGGGGGGTTCCTTTGTGGCCATCGACGGCTATCACGGTTTCCTGGCACGGCCCACCGATCTCTCGGCTGTCGAGGCGCGCGTGTTCTATCTCTCCGGCGGTTACAAATATGCCATGGCGGGCGAGGGGGTCTGTTTTCTCCATGCGCCCGAGGGCTACGGGCCGCGGCCACGCGACACCGGATGGTATGCGGCTTTTGGCGCCCTGGAGCAGACGGCAGGGTCGGGCGTGGCTTATGCCGGGGATGCCGGGCGCTTTCTGGGCGCGACCTTCGATCCAGTGGGCATCTATCGCCTGCGGGCCGTCCTGACGATGCTGAACGATCTGGGCCTCGGGGCGTCTGAGATCCACGATCATGCAGTCGCCCTTCAACATCTCTTCATCGAGGGCGTGACGCGGGCCGATCTGAAGCATCTGCCTGCGGAGACGCTGTTGCTCGACCCGCGGGCTGAGCCCTGCGGACAGTTTCTGACCTTTGATCTTGGAGAGGCGGTCGCGGCATCCTTGCAAAGCCGGCTATTGGCCGAAGAGGTCATAACCGACCAGCGCGGCGGACGGCTGCGCTTCGGTTTTGGCATCTATCAGGACGCCGATGATGTTGAGAAGCTGCTTGATCGGCTGACCCGGCTCTAGCGGCCCGAGACGACCGTCACTTCTGTTCGTAGGGTTCTTCGCCGTCCAAAGGCAGGATGCAGGTGAGGCGCTTGGCGCGCTCTTCGGCGAGAGCCTGATCGGAGAAGGTCTCCTTGCAGATCGTGATACCGATCAGTGCGTCAGGGGTGCCGTCTGTCCCCATCAGGGGCAACAGCATGCGCTCCCCATAACCCGGCTGCCGCCATTCATGATAGAGCCTGCCGATCACCAGGCAGATAGCGGGCCTTTCCACACAGGCCAGAAAGTAGCGCCGAACCCGCTCCAGGGCGTCCGGTGCCACGGTTTCCTCGAGTGTTCTGCCGACCAGCGAGGCGTCGTAGCGGGCGCGGATGTTCTCGCCCTCCAGCCGATAACGGAGTTGCCGGCTTTCCCTCTCGTAATCCATCAACCAGATGTCGGGCAGCAGGGCGGGAAAGTTTTCCGGCTTCAGGCTCTCGCGTCGCGGGGGCCGGCTGCCGCTGCCGGCGGCGATCCAGGTGTCCGCCATCTGAGCGGCTTCAGCCGAGGCCAGATAGTTTTTGGCTCTGACAGCGGCTTCCTGCCACCGCGGGAAAGACAGCATCGGTAAAGGCACTCTTCCTTGGTGAAACGGCATGTCAGAGAGAATCGTCCCAAGCCGCTTCTATAGCACGGATCGTATTTGGGCCGATGCCTTGCGCCTGGAATTCTCGACGCAGCGAGCGAATTGTTTTTGCACAAAGAATTTCTTCCGGAGCGCCGTCGTGGGGTTTCCGGGGACCGGTAATTCCGCAAACTAGGACAGAAAAGAGGGGCGCAGTGTCGCCACTGCGCCCCTCTCTGTCATATTGGCTCCGCGGGCAGGACTCGAACCTGCGACAAGGTGGTTAACAGCCACCTGCTCTACCAACTGAGCTACCGCGGATCAGGAATGGCCGCTGACCAAGTCACCCCGAATCAGCGAAGCGCGGTTATATCAAACCCCTGTCTGGGCTGCAAAGAATTTACAACACAATTTTCAGGGCTTTGTCACGCCCCGGCGACCACCGCAAGAAGGCATTCGGCGACGGACAGGTAGGAAGAGTTCGGCATATGGAACCAGCGCAGGAATTCCGCTGTCGTCATCTCGCCCGAAAGCCAGCGCTCCAGAAACATCTTACTCACCGGATGCAGCCTGTCGGGCAGGCAGATGAGGATGTCTTCCCTGATTTTCCAGTCTCCCCTTGGTTCCGCCACATGGCTGTGACGTCGGACGAGAAGCAAATGATCTTCGGCTGTTGCCCCCAAACACTGTCCCAAGAGTGTAAGGCGATCCCTGTCTTTTTGGTAAAGAAATGCAGAAGTTCATGTTTTGTTCTTGATTGATTGCAGCCGCTTGAGTAAATTCCCTGTCTGGCGAGCGGCCGGTGCGGAAACCCGCGACAGCCGCCGAAATCAACCAAGCGACAGGGAGAAGCCGCGCATGAGCAACTTCGGGATGAACGAGATCGAGCCGCCGCTTTGGGAGCGTCTGGCGAGCGGCCTGGCAGCTTTCGGAACCTTCGCTTTCTTCTTCAGCGCTGTCGGCTATGGCTGGTACAGCCTGCTTCTGGCTATGGCGCAGTAAGCACCAGGGCAGATGTATCGGATGATTGGAGAGCTGGTTGCGGAGGGCTTCGGCGCTGGCCGCAGCCTGGAGGCCCGGGCCGGAATCGAACCGGCGTGCAAGGATTTGCAATCCTCTGGATAACCACTCTCCCACCGGGCCGCGGCAGGCGGGCAGAAGCTATACTGCCCGGCCCTGGCTGGGTCAAGCTGGCAACTGGCGGTCTTGACCGGTGTTTCGGCAAGGGCTTTTGTCCGGCTGCGGGGGAGCGTTTTGGCGTTCAGTTTCGTTGTTTTCTTTGACCTTCGCGCCTATAAGTCCATCTGATAGGAAGCACAGAGGGTTTGCACTTCTCGCAGAGCGTTCGGGCTTACGAATGCTGATTGCGCGGGTGCCGGCCCCAGCCAGGGCGCGGAAGGTGACATGGTTGATTTTGCAGCAGCACGCCTGAACATGGTCGAGAGCCAGATCCGCACCAACAAGGTTACGGATTTGCGGGTGATCGAGGCATTTGAAGCGATGCCGCGCGAACAGTTTGTCGAAGACGCCTTGCAGGGGATTGCCTACGTCGACGAGGACCTGGAAGTCTCGCCGGGCCGTTATCTCATGGAACCGATGGTGCTGGCGCGGCTGCTTCAGGCCGTTGCGCCGGGCCCGTCCGACATGGTTCTGGATATCGGTTGTGCGACAGGTTATTCGACAGCGGTGCTGGCTGGATTGGCCGAGACGGTGGTCGGGCTGGACAAAGACCGCGGCATGGTGGAGCAAGCGAACCGCACGCTCAACGCACTGGATCTCGATAATGCCGTTGTTGTCGAGGCCCCTTTGGAAGGCGGCTATGCCAAGCAGGCGCCTTACAACGTCATTCTGCTGCAAGGCGCCGTGAGCGAGGTGCCGGCGGCCATCAAAGAGCAGTTGGCCGAGGGCGGACGCCTGGCAGCGGTTGTCATCGACGAGGCGGGGATCGGGCGGGCGACGCTGATCCAGCGTTCCGGTAACATCTTCGCGGCGCGGATTCTCTTCGATGCCGCGACACCTCTTTTGCCGGGCTTTGAAAGAGAAGTCGGTTTCGTATTCTGACATCTGGAGCCTGTTGCCTGCTGGGGGCTGCGGCGCAATGTTCTTGATGTTTGTGGGCTTAGTGGGTTGGGACGCTTTGCGATTCCCAAAACGACTCACCTTCGATGCAATCCTACCGGGCGGCCAGATCCGGCACCCGGCAACAAGGCAGGGAGAGAATCTCGCATGAGGTCACCGACTGTTGGCCGGCGGCATGGTTTGTCGCTAGGAAAGCTTATCCTTGGAAAGCAAACCATTGAGCACACCCAGCAGCGTAACCGCAGGACCGAGTTCTCCGCTGCGGCGGTCATGATGGCCGGGCTGATTTGGGCACCCGTCGGGCTGCAGGCGCAGACCCTGGAAGAAGCGCTCATCCAGGCTTATCAGTCAAATCCGACCTTGGCGGCCGCCCGTGCCGAGTTGCGGTCGATCAACGAGGCGGTGCCCCAGGCCTTGGCCAACTGGCGTCCGCTGGTGGAGGCTACGGGATCGGCCGGCCAAGGTACCGACAGTTTTGAGCAGCCGACCGAGCGCGATAACGTCGGGCGCAGCCCGGTGACCGGTGACCTGACCCTTACGCAGCCGTTGTATCGGGGCGGGCGTACCGTCGCCGGCACCGAGCGAGCGGAAAACGAGGTTCTGGCCCAGCGCGCTTTTCTGGCCGACAGCGAGCAGACAGTGTTGCTTGACGGCGTCACGGTCTACGCCGATGTCTGGCGCGATCAGTCGGTTCTGGAATTAAACCTGAACAACGAACAGGTCCTGGCCCGTCAGCTGGAGGCTACCCAGGACCGCTTCGAGGTCGGCGAGGTGACCCGGACCGACGTGGCGCAGTCGGAAAGCCGCCTGTCTTCCGCCACCGCTGACCGGATCCAGGCCCAAGGCAGTCTTTCCACCAGCCGGGCGGCCTTCGAGAACGTGATCGGCGTTTTTCCGCAACTCCTTGAACAACCACCGGGACCCGGCGCGCTGCCGCCGGATCAGGCCGCGGTCGTTTCTGCGGCGGAGGAGGCGAATCCTCTGGTTCTGGCGTCTGAGTTCACCGAGCTGGCGGCCTTGCGAAACGTGCGTGAGGTCGAGGGCGAATTGCTGCCCGAGGTGAACTTGCAAGGGCAATTGAGCTATCAGCACGAGAGCGCGTCCCGCAACAGCGAAAGCCGTGGCGCCGAAGTACTTGCCCAGGTGCGGATACCGCTTTACCAGCAGGGCTCGGTATCGAGTCGGGTCCGGGAGGCCAAGCAGATCGCCAGCCAGCGCCGCTTGCAGGTCCGCGAGGCGCTGCGGCAGGCCCGTGAGGATGCGATTTCTGCTTGGGAGAACCTGCAGACGGCGCAGGCGCAGATCCAGGCTTTCCAGGAGGCCGTGCGGGCCAACGAGATCGCCTTGGAGGGCGTACGCCAGGAAAATGCGGTCGGGGCGCGTACGGTCCTGGATGTCCTGGACGCGGAGCAGGAATTGCTCGATGCCCAGGTAAACCTGGTCGGCGCTCAGCGTGACGAAGTTGTTGCAAGCTATGAGGTTTTGACGGCCGTCGGCCGTATGACCGCCGGGGATTTGGGCCTTCCGGCTGAAATCTACGACCCGGAGACCGATTATCGTGAAGTCCGGGACTCCTGGTTCGGCTTGTCGGCGCCGGGCGCTCCCGAATAATCCGTCTTATGGTTAACAGAAAATTTCCGCTTTCCCCTTAAGCAGTGTTACAAGACCGTTCTGTTAACGTGGCTTTCCGGGCCTTAGGGGACTTAGTGGTTTAGGAATGTCGGAAGACCAAAACGAACCGACAATGGAGGAAATTCTTGCCTCCATTCGGCGGATTATCTCTGAGGACGAGCCAGACGAAGAGGCCGCGGCGAAGAAGAAGGCCGAGGGCGAAGCGGAAGCCGTTGCCGAGGAAAAGCCGGAGGCTGATACCCCCGATCAGCAGAGCGAATCCGGATCGGAACCCGATCCGGCGCCCGAGGCGGAGCCCGCACCCGCGCCGGCTGAACCCGAACCGCCGGCAGAATCCGCTGTACCGTCGGGGCCACCGCCGTCGGGTGCCGACAACATCCTTGATCTGACCAAGATGGTTTCGGAGGACGGCAGCATCGTCGATCTAGAGAAAGAAGCCGCGGAATCGGGGGCGGAGACGCCTCCGGAAGCCGAGGCGGAGCCCGATCCGGAGCCTGCGCCCGAGCAGGACGAAGCGCCGGAGCCGGCTGCCGAAGAGGCGGCCCCGGAAGCGGATGCCGAACCCGAAGCCGAAGCACAGCCTGAACCGGAAGAAGAGCCGGCAGCCGAGGCCGAACCGGTTCCTGAGCCCGAAGCCGAACTGGAACAAGAGCCGGAGGCGGAAGCCGAGCCCGCGCCTGAAGCCGAAGAAGAAGCGGCAGCCGCGGCCGAGCCGGAACCGGAGCCCGAACCCGCCGCTGAAGCAGAGCCAGAGGCGGAGCTTGTGGCCGAAGCCGCCGAGCCCAGCGAAGCGGGAACCGACTTGGCGGCGCCCGGTATCGAAAGCGAGGTTGTCTCCGCCGCCACAGCCGCGGCCGCCACCGCCTCGTTGACGGCTGTCACCAAGGCGGCCATGGCCAACCAGCAGCCGGACGGCATCGCCATCGGCGGCGGTCGGACCTTGGAGGAGCTTGTGCGGGCCTCCCTGGTGCCCGAACTCAAAGGCTGGCTGGACGAAAATCTCCCCGATCTGGTAGAACGGATCGTCCGTGAGGAGATCAAGAAGATGGTACGACGCGCCGAGGATCAGTAGGCCGGGCCGCCTAACAGGCGGTTTTTGATGGGGCCTGCCGTATGGCGCAAACCCCTACCATCTGATATCCACATTCCGAAAATTCATCCCGGGCGCTGAATTGCGCGCGCCCGGCGACACTTCAAGAGGATCGCCAGCTATGCTGGAAAAGACATATCGGCCCCAGGAGGTCGAGGATCGTCAATATGCGCGCTGGGAGGAGGCCGATGCCTTCGCCGCGCAGTTCGACGAGAGCAAAAAGCCTTTCACCATCATGATTCCGCCGCCCAACGTGACGGGCAGCCTTCACATGGGACATGCGCTGAACAACACGCTGCAGGACACCCTGGTCCGTTTTCAGCGGATGCGTGGGCGCGACGTCCTTTGGCAGCCGGGCACCGACCATGCCGGCATTGCCACCCAGATGGTGGTCGAACGCCAATTGGGCGAACAGGGGATCGAGCTTGACCGCGGCATGCCCCTGGCCCCGGGCAATACCAGCAAGATCGGCCGTGACGACTTTATCGAGCGGGTCTGGGCCTGGCGCGAGGAGTCCGGTGGCACCATCCTGAAACAACTGCGCCGCCTGGGTGCCTCCTGCGACTGGTCGCGCGAGCGCTTCACCATGGACGAAGGCCTCTCTGAAGCGGTGCTGAAGGTCTTCGTGACCCTCCACAAAAAGGGCCTGATCTATCGCGACAAGCGCCTGGTGAACTGGGACCCGCGCTTTCACACAGCGATTTCCGACCTCGAGGTGGAGCAGCGGGAAATCAACGGCCACCTCTGGCACTTCAAATACCCGATCGAGGGTGAGGAAGGCCGCTTCATCACCGTAGCGACCACCCGGCCGGAGACCATGCTGGGTGATACAGCAGTGGCTGTGCACCCGGACGACGAGCGCTACCAGGATCTGGTTGGCAAGCATGCGATCCTGCCGCTGGTGGGCCGCCGGATCGTCATCGTGGCCGATGACTATGCCGATCCGGAACAGGGCTCGGGCGCGGTGAAGATCACCCCGGCGCACGACTTCAACGACTTCGAGGTGGGCAAGCGCCACGACCTGGAGATGATCAACGTCTTCGACCGCGACGCCAGGATGAACGACTCTGTGCCGGAGGCTTACCGCGGCCTGCACCGTTTCGAGGCGCGCAAGCGGATCGTTGCCGATATCGAGGCCGCTGGTCTGTTGGAGAAGATCGACGATCACCGGCACATGGTCCCGCACGGCGACCGCTCCGGCGTGCCGATCGAGCCCTACCTGACCGACCAGTGGTACGTCGATGCGGAGACGCTCGCCAAGCCGGCGATCGCCGCTGTGGAATCCGGGCGGACGGTCTTTGTGCCCAAGCAGTGGGAGAAGACCTATTACGAATGGATGCGCAACATTCAGCCCTGGTGCATCTCCCGCCAGCTCTGGTGGGGGCACCAGGTGCCTGCCTGGTACGGGCCCGACGGCGAAGTCTTCGTTGCCCATGACGAGGGCGAAGCCGCCGAGGCTGCTGCGGCGCACTACGGAAAGTCGGTGGAACTGACCCGGGACACAGATGTTCTGGACACCTGGTTCTCCTCGGCGCTCTGGCCGTTTTCCACGCTCGGTTGGCCCGAGGAAACGGCGGCATTGAAGCGCTATTACCCCGGCGATGTGCTCGTGACCGGCTTCGACATCATCTTCTTCTGGGTGGCTCGGATGATGATGAGCGGCCTTGAATTCATGGACGGTGAGGTGCCCTTTCATACGGTCTACATCCACGCCCTGGTGCGGGATGAGAAGGGCCAGAAGATGTCGAAGTCCAAGGGCAACGTCATGGATCCCCTGGACCTCATCGACAAGTTCGGCGCCGATGCCGTGCGCTTCACCCTGACCGCGCTCGCGGCGCAGGGCCGGGACATCAAGCTGGCCGAGAGCCGGATCGAGGGCTATCGCAACTTCTGCACCAAGATCTGGAACGCGGCCCGCTTCTGCGAGATGAACGACTGTGCCTATGAGCCGGACTTCGACCCCGCCGCCAACGGCCAGCGCGTGAACCGCTGGATCGTCAGTCAGCTTGCGCAGGTCGAACCCAAGGTGAGCGGGGCAATCGAGGCCTATCGTTTCAACGAGGCGGCTCAGGCGCTCTACCAGTTCATCTGGCACACCTACTGCGACTGGTATCTGGAGTTCGCCAAGCCGCTGTTCCAGGGCGATGACGAGGCGGCCAAGGCGGAAACCCGGGCGACGGCGCTCTGGGTGCTGCACAAGGCATTGTTCCTGCTGCATCCGATCATGCCCTTCCTGACCGAGGAACTCTGGCAGCAGACCGGGGAGGGCGGGGCGGATCTGATGACCACCGCATCCTGGCCTGACTTCGACCAAGGACTGATCGACGCAGAGGCCGATGCGGCTCTCAACTGGGTGGTCCGTATGATCGGCCAGATACGTGCCGTGCGCTCGGAGATGAACGTGCCGCCGGGCGCGCGCATCGCCTTGATCGTGAACGAGGCTTCTGAGATCTCGAAGGCCCGGGTCGGCGATCACGAGACCCTGATCAAGACCCTGGCACGGGTGGAGACCATCGCCTACGACCAACCGGTGCCCGAAGGCTCGGTGCAGGACGTGCTGGAGGAATCGACCCTGGTTCTGCCCCTGGCCGACGTCATCGATCTGGCGCAGGAACAGGCCCGTCTGAAGAAAGAGATGGACAAGCTGAAAGGCGAGATCGGCAAGCTCGACAAAAAGCTCTCCAACGAGCAGTTCCTCGCCAAGGCCCCTGCGGAGGTGGTCGAGGAGCAACGTGCGCGGCTGGCGGACGGTCAGCAGGCCATGGACAAGCTGCAGTCGGCCCTGGAGCGCCTCGGCGGTGCCTAAAGCGGCCCGAAGTCAGGCTAATCGTCCAGAAGAACTGTTTTTGGTCAGTGATCTAAAGGCATTTCTTGAAGGAGTGTGGAAGCTTGAACGAAGCCTGGAAGACGGCCTTCGCGACGAGACCGGTGCGCTGATCGGCGAAGCCCGCTTCGTGACTGCGGATGGCGGCCTCGACTACGGTGAAGAAGGCATGCTTTCGCTTGGTGATCATCGCGGCGCGGCGCACCAGGCCTATCGCTACGATTTTCCGACACCTGGCCGCGCGGCGGTGTCCTTCACCGACGGACGCTTTTTCCACGATCTGGACCTGACCGCGGGAATATGGACCTGTCGGCATCGTTGTGGTGATGATGATTATGCGGGAGAGTTTCGCGCTCTGAATGCCGACCTTTTGCGTGTCCTTTGGCGTGTCAAAGGCCCGCGAAAGGACATGCTGCTCGACGGTCTCTATCGCAGGGTGGGGTAAGAGAAGCTTGGCGCGCAGTGGGTGGAAGGCGTATAGCTCTGGGTGACAAGGCCTTCGGGCCGGATGAGGATAGGAAAGGGGAAAGGTAAAGATGACGGCTTTGCAATTGGAACAGGGAACTCTGGCAACGACGCTTTGGCCGCGTCACGGAAAGCTGGGCGAGATGAACGGCCTTCTGCGGTCTACGTTGCTGGCCGTCGTCGGCTCTTTGCTGCTTTGGGCCTGCGCCAAGATCCAGGTGCCGTTCTACCCCGTGCCCGTCACCATGACGACCTTTGCTGTGATGGCCATCGGCTTGGCTTATGGCTGGCGCCTTGGTGCGGTGACCGTTCTGCTCTACCTGGCCCAGGGGGCCGCAGGTCTGCCCGTCTTCGCCGGAACGCCGGAAAAGGGTATCGGTCTGCTTTACATGGCCGGCCCGACCGGCGGTTATCTGCTGGGCTACGTTCTGATGGCAGCGGCTTGCGGCGGCCTTGCCCAACGCGGCTGGGACCGCCACGTTTTCACGGCCGGCCTTGCCATGCTGATCGGCAGCGTCCTCATGTATCTGCCGGGGCTGTTCTGGCTGGGTGTCCTGTTCGGCTGGGATAAGCCGATCCTGGAGTGGGGCCTTATTCCGTTTGTCCCCGGCGATCTGCTGAAGATCGCGTTGGTCGCGCTCAGCCTGCCGCTGGCCTGGAAGCTGCTGGCCAAATTCCGCTAACGGAAGCTTCGGATTACCTGCTGCTGAAGGGGTCGGCATTCGCCGGCCCCTTCACGCATGGGGATATGCGCAATTCGCGATGGTGGCGATGCGCGCCTGCCGTTATTCTCCGCCGAAACAGACAATTACAGAACACGATCAGTGAGGGAGCCCAAGGCCATGCCGCTCGATTCCAAAGCCAATCCGACCTTCGACAAGGCAAAGCTGCCCAGCCGCTATGTTTCCGTCGGGCCGGAGAGTGCCCCCCACCGCTCTTACTATTACGCCATGGGCATGACCGAAGAGGAAATCGCCCAGCCTTTCATCGGCGTCGCGACCTGCTGGAACGAGGCCGCGCCTTGCAACATTTCTCTGTCGCGTCAGGCCCAGGCGGTGAAGCTCGGCGTCAAGGCCGCTGCCGGCACGCCGCGCGAATTCTGCACGATCACCGTCACCGACGGCATCGCCATGGGCCACCAGGGCATGAAGTCCTCTCTGGTCAGCCGCGATCTGATTGCCGATTCCGTCGAATTGACCATGCGCGGCCACTGCTACGATGCCTTGGTCGGTCTCGCCGGTTGCGACAAGTCGCTGCCCGGCATGATGATGGCCATGGTGCGCCTGAACGTGCCCTCGGTCTTCATGTACGGCGGTTCGATTCTGCCGGGCCGCCACAAGGGCAAAGACATCACGGTTCAGGACGTCTTCGAAGCGGTGGGCGCCCATTCGAGCGGCAATATGTCTGATGAGGAACTGCATCAGATCGAATGCGTGGCCTGCCCATCGGCCGGGTCCTGCGGTGGCCAGTTCACGGCCAACACCATGGCCTGCGTTTCCGAGGCACTCGGCCTTGCGGTACCCGGCTCCGCCGGGGCGCCGGCGCCTTACGAGTCCCGTGATGCCTATGCGGAAGCCTCCGGCCGGGCGGTGATGCATGCCCTGGCCCAGGGCATCCGCCCGCGCGACCTCGTCACCCGCAAGTCGCTGGAGAATGCGGCACGGGTGGTGGCCTGCTCCGGCGGTTCGACCAACGCCGGCCTGCACCTGCCGGCCATCGCCCATGAGGCCGGTATCGATTTCGACCTCCACGAGGTGGCGGAGATCTTCCGCTCGACCCCCTATATCGCCGACCTGAAGCCCGGCGGCCGTTATGTCGCCAAGGACCTCTACGAGATCGGCGGCGTGGAAGTGATCATGCGGGCGCTGCTGGATGGCGGCTTCCTGCATGGCGACTGCATCACGGTGACCGGCAAGACCATCGCCGAACAGCTTGAGCATATAACCGTGCCTGCCGATCAGGATATCGTGCGGTCCTGCAGCGACCCCATCACGCCGACCGGCGGCGTGGTCGGCCTGCGCGGCAATCTGGCGCCGGAAGGGGCCATCGTGAAGGTCGCCGGCATGACCAATCAGAAATTCACCGGCCCGGCCCGGGTCTTCGACTGCGAGGAGGATTGCTTCAAGGCGGTCGAGAACCGCGAGTACGAAGAGGGCGAGGTGCTGGTGATCCGCTACGAAGGCCCCAAGGGCGGCCCCGGCATGCGGGAAATGCTCTCCACCACCGCCGCGCTCTACGGTCAGGGTATGGGCGACAAGGTGGCGCTCATCACCGACGGGCGGTTCTCCGGCGCGACGCGCGGCTTTTGTATCGGGCATGTCGGGCCGGAAGCGGCTGTCGGCGGACCCATCGGTCTGCTTCAGAACGGCGATGTCATCACCATCGATGCCGAAGCCGGAACGCTGGACGTCGATCTTTCCGAGGATGAGCTTGCGGCGCGCAAAACCAAGTGGCAGCCCCGCGAACACGATTACCAGTCCGGGGCGATCTGGCGCTATGCGGCCACCGTCGGCCCGGCCTATCGCGGCGCCGTCACCCACCCCGGCGCCAAGGCCGAGAAGCACGTCTTCGCGGATATCTAGCAGTCATGGCGCGCATCGCGGTTGGCGGGTTTCAGCACGAGACCAACACCTTCGCCCCTTCGAAGGCGACCTATGAGGACTTCCTGCGGCCCGGGGCCTGGCCGGGGTTGACCCGTGGTCCGGGGCTTTTCGAGGCGGTGGCTGGGATCAACATCGGCATTGCCGGCTTCGTCGAAGCGGCACAGGCCCAGGGGCACGAGTTGCTGCCGCTGGTCTGGACCCAGGCCACGCCCTCGGCCCATGTCACCGAAGACGCCTATGAGAAGGTGGTCGCGCAGATCATTGAGGACCTCGCCGCCCTTAAGGATCTCGACGGTCTCTATCTCGACCTGCACGGTGCCATGGTGGCCGAGCATGTCGACGACGGCGAAGGCGAGATGCTGCGGCGCATCCGCGAGGTGGTCGGCCCTGATCTGCCGATCGTGGTGAGTCTCGATCTCCATGCCAACGTGACGCCGGAGATGGTCGCTTTTGCCGATTGCCTGGAGATCTATCGCACCTATCCGCACGTCGACATGGCGGCGACCGGCAAGCGCTCGGCTGCCCATCTCGATGCTTTGATTGCGGGTACGGGCGGCGCCTTCAAGGCCTTTCGCCAACTGCCGTTCATGATTCCGCTGACCAGCGGCTGCACCTACGAAGGCCCGGCCAAGGAGATCTACCGTGAGGTAAAGCTGCTGGCGCAGGGCGACGGGGTTACCGGCGTTTCCTTTGCCTGCGGATTCTGCCCGGCGGACTTTCCCGGGGCCGGGGCGTCGCTGGTTGCTTACGGCACCTCGCAGGAAGCTGCCGAGGAGGCCGCTGACAACCTCTACCGCGTAGCGGTTGAGCGCGAGTCCGCCTTTGCGCTGGAAGCCCTGTCACCAACGGAGGCCGTGCGTGAAGCCAAGCGCATTGCTGCCGCTTCCGACAAACCGGTGGTGCTGGCGGATGCCCAGGACAATGCCGGCGGCGGCGCCAACTCCGACACGACGGGCCTGCTGCGCGCGCTGATTGCCGAGCGGGCCGAGGGTGCGGTGGTGGCAAACCTCTATGACCCGGCTGCAGTGGAGGCTGCCCATAAGGCAGGAGAGGGGGCTGAAGTAACCGTCAATCTCGGCGGCCATTCCGGCGTGCCGGGCGACGAATCCCTTCAGGCGAAGTTCAAGGTGCTGCGTCTCGGCGACGGTCGGGTTACCGGCACCGGGCCTTTTTACAAGGGCGCTCACATGCAGCTCGGCCGCACGGCGTTGCTCGAACTGGAGGGGGTGAAGGTGGCTGTGGCCTCCAGCAAGATCCAGCTCGCCGATCAGGCCATGCTGCGCCATCTGGGCGTCGAGCCGGCCGAACAGAAGATCCTGGGCCTCAAGTCTTCGGTTCACTTTCGCGCCGACTTTCAGCCCCTGGCCGAGGCCGTGCTGGTGGTGGTTTCTCCCGGCCCGGTCATCCTCGACAACCGGGAACTGCCCTTCCGGAATCTGCGCCCGGGCCTGCGAATTATGCCTCAAGGGCCGGTCTTTAGCCCCGAGCAAGCGCCGGTCGCGGGCTGACGCGCCGAAAACGCCGGAAATTCGGCTTTTTCAGAGAATTCCGGCCTTTGTCAGTTGTTAACGGACGGGCGGTCATAGTGTGCGACGGATGAGGCTTGGAACAGCCTCGGCGGGCAAAGGGCCCGGGCGGTCCAAGCGAGCGATGCGATGACAGGTCAACAGTCACTGGAGCAGCAGCAGATCACCCTGATGCAACCGGCGCGGATTCACACGGCCGAGGGCATTCTGGACTGCGAGCTGATTCAGTTGTCCCGCACCGGCGCTAAACTTCGCCTGCAGGGCGGCTTGCCGGTTTCCCAACAGGTTTTTCTCTCGATCCGCGACTTCGGGCAGCTTGCCTGCAGCATCGCGGCTGGCGAGGGTGACATTCTGGAAGTCACGTTCTCCGGCGACCCGCAGGTTCAGGATGCCATCTTTCAGGATTTCCTGGACCGCTTCGGCGATGAGGAAGGGCGGCGGCGCTTCCTGCGGCGTTCGGTGCTCTGGCCGGGGGCGCTCGAGGCCGGCGGCAAGCAGCACGACTGCACCATTCTGAACATGTCGCTCGGCGGCGCCAAGATTGCGATCAATGAAGATCTTGGTCTCAGTGGCAGCGTCGTCCTGAGCGCCGACCGTTTCGATGGCCTGCTGGCGACCATTGTCTGGACAAGCGGACGGATGCTCGGGCTTCAGTTCAAGGATGATCCTTATCAGGTTGCCGAGGTGCTCGGCGAACTGCTGCCGGCGATCAAGGCTTCGGCCTAACCTTCTCTCAGACCATTTCCAAAACGATCACCCCCAGGGGCCGCGTCGGCCGCCGTTGCGGGGCTGCCAGCCGACGCCGCGGCGCAGGGTGACGCCGCCTGGCGGATCACCCAGACCAAAGAGCGGCACTGCCCTGTAGCGAAACAGGGGAATCAATGCCGCGCCGGCGATGAAACCGCCGATGTGCGCCCACCAGGCCACGTTGCTGTCGCCGCCGTTCGCCAGGGCGAAGAACTGAAAGCCGAACCAGAAGATCAGCAACAGCCAGGCTGGCAGGTAGAGCGGAATGATAATCACCGGCACCAGCACCTTTGCCTTGGGATGCAGGATGAGATAGGCGCCGAGGATGCCGGAGATGGCGCCGCTGGCGCCGATCAGCGGCGTAGTCGAGGCCGGGTCGACCAGCAGTTGGGCAAGGCCGGCCAGGGCGCCGCAAAGCAGGTAAAAGATCAGGAAGCGGACATGCCCCATGGCGTCTTCGACATTGTCGCCGAAGACCCAGAGGAAAAGCATGTTGCCGAAGAGATGCATGAAATCGCCGTGCAGAAACTGATAGCTCAGCAGGGTGACCACCGGGTCGACGAGGACAAGCTCGTCAGCGAGTTGCGCTTCACCCGATAGCGTCGCCGGGATGACGCCCAAACCGTAGATGAGCCGCAGCCCGCCCTCGCTGCCGCTGACCATCTGGACCAGGAAACAGAGGGCTGTGATGGGGATCAGGCACCAGACGGTCCAGGGGCGGGCAATCAGATAGCGCGGGGTGTCGTCATGCAGGGGAATGAAGGGCACGGGGCGGTGGCCTCGGCGAGCCGGCTCAGGCGGCGTCGCGTAGACGGCAGACGACGGGTGTGTGGTCCGAGGCCTTGGTCTTCCCGCGCGGCTCGCGATCGATCTCACAGCTTTCCAGGCGGTCCGCGGCTTGCGGTGAGAGCAGGAAGTGATCGATGCGCAGGCCGTGATCGTTCTGCCAGGCACCGCCCTGATAGTCCCAGAAGCTGTAGAGATGCGGGGCATCGTTCAGGGCCCGGAAGGCCTCCGTATAACCCTGGTTCAGCAAGGCGCGGAAGCGTTGCCGGCTTTCCGGTTGCGCCAGTGCGTCGCCGGCGAAGGCGCGCGGGTCGTAGACGTCTTCATCCTGGGGGATGATGTTGTAGTCGCCGCCGAGGACGACCGGCTGCTCGCTCTGCAGCAAGTCATAGGCGTGGTCGTTCAGCCTGTCCATCCAGGCCAGCTTGTAGCTGAACTTTTCGGTTTTGACCGGGTTGCCGTTGGGCAGATAGATGGTGGCCACGCGCAGACCGAAAGTCGTCGCCTCGACATAACGGGCCTGCTCGTCGGCCGGATCGCCCGGCAGGCCCATCATGACATCTTCCAGCGGCTGCTTCGAAAGGATGGCGACGCCGTTATAACTCTTCTGGCCCAGCACGGCGCAGTGATAGCCCAAGGCTTCGATTTCCAGCCTCGGAAAGTTGTCTTCGACGGTTTTCAGTTCCTGGAACAGGGCAATGTCGGGGCTGGCGGATTCCAGCCAGGCAAGCACATTGGGCAGACGCGCCTTGATGGAGTTGACGTTCCAACTGGCGATGCTGGTCACAGCCGAAGCCCCATGAAGAGGTCCGGGCCGGATCTAGATGGCAAAGGAGGATCCGCAGCCACAGGACGACGTGGCATTGGGGTTGCGAATCTGGAACGACGAGCCGCCAAGGTCCTCGACGAAGTCGATCTCGGCGCCGGCCAGAAGTTCCAGAGAAGTCTCGTCGATGACAGCGGTCACACCATCGCGCTCGAAGGTGCGGTCGTCGTCATTCACCGCTTTGTCGAAGGAGAAGCCGTACTGAAAACCTGAGCAACCGCCGCCGGATACCGACACCCGCAGCATCAGATCGCCATCGCCTTCCTGCTCGATCAGCCAAGCGACCCGCTTAGCGGCGTTTGCCGACAAGGCCAGTTCCTGTATCGGGGCATCTCCTGAAGGCATCGAACCCATCGCTAACCTCTCGGACCTTAAGGCCTGTTAACCAAGGGCCCGGGAGCCCAGTTCTACTCAAGATGTAAGGACTCTCGCCCCGTTGTCAAACGGCGCCGCAGCCGTCTCGCTCTGCGCCTCGGAAAGTGGCGGAAAACCGCCGTTGCCACGGGCAACACAAGGCCGTAGGTTCGCGCCATGTCAGCGCCGATTCCTTCCGCCCTCATCGCCTCCAGGCCCGCCGAAAGCCGGGGCCGGGACTTTGGCGAGCCGGAAAGCCCGACCCGCTCCTGTTTTCAGCGCGACCGGGACAGAATCGTTCACGCCGCCGCCTTTCGGCGTCTGAAGTATAAGACGCAAGTCTTTGTTTATCATGAAGGTGACTACTATCGTACACGGCTGACCCATTCCATCGAGGTCGCCCAGATCGCCCGCTCGATCAGCCGGTCGCTGGGTCTGAACGAGGATCTGGCGGAGGCCATGGCCTTGGCCCATGACCTGGGCCACACCTGCTTCGGCCATGCCGGGGAGGACGCCCTGAACAAGGCCATGGAGCCTTTTGGCGGTTTTGATCACAACGAGCAGACCTTCCGTATTCTGACCCGGCTGGAGCGCCGCTACGCCGAGTTCGACGGCTTGAACCTGACCTGGGAGACCCTCGAGGGGATCGTCAAGCACAACGGCCCGCTGATCGGCCCGGCCTCGCGCGACGACAAGGTGCCGGAAACCATCGCCGCCTACTGCCGGGAAGTTCGCGATCTGGAGGTCGACAGCTTCGCGGGGCCGGAGGCGCAGGTGGCGGCCCTTTCGGACGACATTGCCTACAACAACCACGACATCGATGACGGCCTGCGGGCTGGGCTCTTTCCCCTGGAGGAGCTTCGCGAACTGCCGCTGGTCGGTCCTTTGCTGGCCGATGTCTCGGCCCGCTATCCCAAACTGGACGAGGCGCGCCTGATCCACGAGACGATCCGGCGAATGATCGACGTCATGGTGACGGATCTGCTGGAGGAGACGCGCCGCCGCATCGCGCTGCACAAGCCGACCAGCGTAGCGGAGGTCCGCGGTCTGGACGGTCCCCTGGTTGCCTTTTCGGAGGAGATGCGGCAGAACGACCGCGCCCTGCGGGCCTTTCTGTTCCAACGCATGTATCGTCATTACAAGGTCAACCGCATGACCACCAAGGCCAAGCGGGTGGTTCGTGACCTTTTCGCGCAGTACCTGGAGCGCCCCGACTGCCTGCCCGATGAATGGCGCGAAACCGGCGAGGCCATCGAGGGCAAGGACAGGGCACGGCTCGTGGCCGACTACATCGCCGGCATGACGGACCGCTATGCGCTTGACGAGCATGCTAAGAACTTCGATCTTCGAGTAAGAAAATAATGAATCTTTTCAAAGAATTTCGCGACTCTGTTGTCGGTGAACTTGAGGGTTTGGCGGCCTCTGCCGAACTGCCGGAGGGGCTCGATTTCGCCCGGGTGACCGTGGAGCCGCCGCGTGACCCGGAGCATGGCGATCTGGCGACCAATGCGGCGATGGTGTTGGCCAAGCCGGCCGGCATGAAGCCCCGCGATCTGGCCGAGACTCTCGTCGCGCGGCTGGCGGGCCTGGACAACGTGACCGAGGCCTCGGTGGCCGGCCCAGGCTTCATCAACCTGCGCCTTCAAGATCAGTTCTGGTACGAGCGCTTGCGCGAGATTCTGAAGGCCGGAACCGCTTACGGCGAAAGCCGGCTTGGCCAGGGGCAATCGGTCAACGTGGAGTACGTTTCCACCAACCCGACCGGCCCGCTCACCGTCGGCCACGCGCGCGGCGCCGTGGTCGGCGATGCCCTGGCATCGCTGCTCGCCAAGGTCGGTTTTGAGGTGACGCGGGAGTACTACATCAACGACGCCGGGGGGCAGGTGGACGTTCTGGCGCGCTCGGCCTATCTGCGGTACCGCGAAGCCCTGGGTGAGGACATCGGTGAGATACCGGAGGGTCTCTATCCCGGCGACTATCTGAAAGAAACCGGCCGCGCCCTCGCCGAGCGCGATGGCGACAAGTGGCGCGACGCTGCTGAAGCAGACTGGCTGCCGGCGCTGCGGAACTTTGCCATTGGGTCGATGATGGACCTGATCCGCCGCGACCTGGGGGCCCTCGGCGTGCATCAGGATGTCTTTTCGTCAGAGGACGCGCTGGTTCAGGCCGGCGGCGTGGAGGCTGTCCTCACCACCCTGGAGGAGCGCGGCCTTGTCTATACCGGAGTGCTGGAGCCGCCCAAGGGCAAGCCGCCGCCGGAGGACTGGGAACCACGGCCCCAACTGCTTTTCAAGGCGACCCAGTTCGGCGACGACGTTGACAGGGCGCTGAAGAAGTCCGACGGCAGCTGGACCTACTTCGCCGGCGACATGGCCTACCATCTGGACAAGTTCCGTCGCGGCTTTCCCATCATGATTGACGTTTTCGGCGCCGATCACGGCGGCTACGTGAAACGCATGAAGGCCGGTGTGAAGGCGCTGACCGACGGAAAGGGCGACCTCGACATCAAGCTCTGTCAGTTGGTCACCCTGAAACGCGCCGGGCAGGTCGTGAAGATGTCGAAACGGGCCGGCACCTTCGTCACCCTGCGTGAAGTCATTGACGAGGTCGGCAAGGATGTCGTGCGCTTCATCATGCTGACCCGCAAAAACGACGCGACACTCGATTTCGATCTTGAGAAAGTAGTTGAGAAATCGCTCGAAAACCCCGTGTTTTACGTACAAATGGCCCACGCCCGCTGTCGCTCTGTAATGCGGCTGGCGGCGCAGGAGATTCCGGACATCGATCTGGATCCTGTGTCTCTCGCGGGCGCCGACCTCAATCTCTTGACCGACTCGGGTGAGCTGGGGCTGATAAAACAGTTGGCGGAGTGGCCTCGCCTGTTGGAAGCGGCAGCGGAGGCGCATGAACCGCACCGTGTGGCCTTTTATCTTTACGATGTGGCCGCAGCGCTTCATGCGCAGTGGAACAGAGGGCAGAGCACAGCCCTGTTGCGCTTCCTGCTTCCCGACGAACCGGAGGTCACAAAAGCCCGGCTGGCCCTGCTGCAGGCGGTGGTGTTCGTGATTGCATCCGGGCTTGAGGTGTTTGGTGTCGAACCTGTGGAGGAGTTGCGCTGAATGGCGATGAATGCAGGCCGGGATGGCGTTGGCCGGGAGGGCGCGGGGCCCGACGAGCCGGCTGATTCCCTCGGTGCAGGAAGCGCCCCGGCGTTCAGCGAGGAAGGCATGCGTCGCATTGTCTACGCCCAGGACCGCGACCGCAGCGCTTTTGGCGAGGATACGGCCGAGCTGGAAGCCGACCTGCAGGCCCGCCGCAAGGTGGTGCCGGTGGTCATCGCCCTGGCGGCGCTCGTCAGCTTCGGAGCGATCGTCTGGTACGCCTATTCCTGGGGAACCGGACAAATGGCCGAAGACCAACTGCCCGTGGTGCAGGCCGAGATCGAACCGGAGAAGACGCGGCCCGAGCAGTCCGGCGGGATGGAAGTGCCACATCAGGACAAGCTGGTATTGAACGACGGCGAGCCGGCCGGTGGGACGCCGCGCGTCGAAAGCCTTTTGCCGCCGCCGGAGACACCGCAGGCCCTGGAGCCGTTGCCCGATCCCGCCACCGCGCCTGAGCCGGCCGTGGCGGAAACCCTTCCACAGGAAGGTCAATCCGCATCTGAGACGTCGGAGGCCGTGGCCGCGCTGCCTGACAGCTCCGAAATTCCGTCCATTCCTGAGATTCCAGCAGATCCCGAGGCTGCCGAGGCCGAACCGGTGCCGGGGGAAAGCGGGATCGCTCTGCCGCAGCGGAAGCCCGCGCCGCCTGCGGCGGGGGTTGCGCCACAGGAAGACCAGATAGCCAGACTTCTGGAGCAAGCCCCTCTGGAAACCGCGAGTGGCGATGCCTCAGCGCCGGCCGCCTCTCAAACGGCGGCGGTGCAGCCATCGTCGGGGCAGGGCGCAGGCCCGGGCGATATCGTGCTGCAGCTTTCCTCGGTCAAGTCGGAAGCTGCGGCAACCAGGGAGTGGGCGCGCCTGCAGGCGGCCCATCCAAGCTTGCTCGGTCCGCTCGCCTTGGCGCTCGATACCGCCGAGGTTCAAGGCAGCACCTACTATCGGGTGCAGACCGGTCCGTTCCCCAGCCGCGAGGCGGCTTCCGAGATTTGCGACCGTCTGAAAAGCAGGAATCAGGACTGTCTTGTTAAACAACGCTAGGCGCTTGGTGGAGCCGCGTCGGGTGTGGCGATTGCCGGGGTGAGAATGACTGATTCCGTGAATCCCAAGGCAGCGATTTTCGGCTGTGAAGGCCCGGTTCTGTCGGCCGCTGAAGAGTCGTTCTTTCGCAGCGCCGACCCGCTCGGCTTCATCCTTTTTGCCCGCAACTGTGAATCTCCGGACCAGCTGCGCGACTTGACATCAGCGCTGCGCGCCAGCATCGGCCGTGAGGATGCCCCGATCCTGATCGATCAGGAGGGCGGTCGCGTGGCGCGCCTGAAGCCGCCGCAGTGGCGCGCGGCGCCGCCGCCGGGCCTGTTCGGACGCCTGGCTTCGCACGATTGGGAAAGGGCGGCCGAGGCGCTGCGGATCAACACCGAACTGCTGGCCATGGAGTTGTCCGACGTGGGGATCGATGTCGACTGCATCCCCATGCTCGACCTGCAGTTTCCCGGCGCCAGCGATGTCATCGGCAACCGCTCCTTCGGGGGCGACCCCAAGCTGGTTGCCGGACTGGGCAAGATCGTTTGCGATACCCTGCTGGCGCGAGGGGTGATGCCGGTGATCAAGCACATGCCCGGCCATGGCCGGGCCCGGGTCGACAGCCACAAGGAACTGCCGGTCGTGGGTACGGCCTTGCCGGAACTCTGCGCCTCCGACTTTGTGCCCTTCGAGATCCTTGCGGATGCCCCCTGGGGAATGACCGCCCATGTGGTTTTCACCGATCTCGATCCGGACCAGCCCGCCACCACCTCGTCAAAGGTGATCACCGAAGTGATCCGCGGCAGCATCGGCTTTCAGGGCCTGTTGCTTTCCGATGATCTTTCGATGGAGGCCCTGCAGGGCAGCCTTGCCCAGCGCGCCGCCCGGGCGTTGCAGGCCGGCTGTGACATCGCGCTGCACTGCAACGGCAAGGCGGAGGAGATGATAGCGATTGCCGAGGTGGCGCCGGCCATGACACCGCTGGCGATGCGGCGCTTTGCTTTGGCCAGGACCCGCTTGCAGCAACCCGCCGGGGCTGATTCCGATCTGCTGCAGCGACGGCTTGAGCAGCTCGTGAATGTCGGCTAGTCAGATCCATGGATTTTGATCTCTCCGCTCTGGCCTATACGGCCTCGGTCTGGGTGCTGCCGGTCTTGCTGGCGATCACGCTGCATGAGGCGGCGCATGGTTTCATTGCCTGGTCCTATGGTGACGACACCGCCTACAAGCTTGGCCGGGTCACCCTGAACCCTCTGAAGCATGTCCATCCCATCGGGACCGTCCTGCTGCCGCTGGCGCTGATCATCATGAAGGCGCCCTTTCTGTTCGGCTATGCCAAGCCGGTGCCGGTTGCGACGCACCGCTTGCGCCGGCCCAGGCGGGATATGGTCTACGTGGCCGCCGCCGGGCCGATGGCGAATTTCATCCTGGCGGCACTTTCGGCCCTGCTGTTCAACATCGTGCCTTTGCTGCCGGATGCCGCGGCGGGCTGGCTGGCCCATACCTTGCGGATATCCATCGTCGTCAACGTCGTGCTTGCGGTGCTCAACCTGCTGCCGCTGCCACCCCTGGACGGGGGACGCATCGCGGTCGGAATCCTGCCGATTTCGCTGGCTGTACCGCTCGCCAAGCTGGAGCGCTACGGGATTTTTATCCTGCTGGGCGGCTTCTTTCTTCTGCCCTATCTTGGGCATCGGCTGGGCATCAACATCGACCTGTTCGATTGGCTGATTCGGACCCCCGCGAATTGGCTGCTTCCTTACTTCTCCAGCCTGGCCGGCCTGTCGGAGGCGATACGGATATGAGCGACGTTATTCCCTTTGACGAAGGTGTGGAGGGCGCCAGGAGCGTCACCCGCGACCGCCTGCTGCTGGAACTGGACGGTTATGCCGGGCCGATCGACGTGCTGCTGGAACTGGCCCGCGATCAGAAGGTGGATCTGACCCAGATCCGCATCCTCGATCTTGCCGAGCAGTATCTGGAGTTCGTGCGTGAAGCGCGCGCGCTGCGGTTGGAGCTGGCCGCCGACTATCTGGTCATGGCCGCCTGGCTCGCCTATCTGAAATCGCGCCTTCTGCTGCCCGAAACCGGCGGCGACGAGGAGCCCAGCGGCGCTGAGATGGCGGCGGCGCTGAAGTTTCAGATGCAGCGTCTGCAGGCCATGCGCGATGCCGGCGAGAAGCTGATGACTTTACCGCAACTCGGAAGCGACATCTTTGCCCGCGGGACGCCGGAGCGTTTAAAGACGAAAACCACGACGCAGTATGAGGCCAGCCTCTTCGACCTGCTGAAGGCCTATGGCCGGAACAAGGACCGGGCAACGACGGTCACCAACCTGCAAATCCGTGCCACCGAGCTCTATTCGGTCGATGATGCGATTTCCCGGCTTTCAACGCTGTTCGGGACCAGCGTGCCGGGCTGGCGTTCCCTTTCGTCCTTTTTGCCGACCGACCTTCGCGACTCTCTCATGACCCGTTCGGCCCTGGCGGCGACCTTTGCGGCGAGTCTGGAGCTGTGCAAGGCCGGCAAGCTGCGGATCCGCCAGGACGGTATGTTCGGTCCGATTTACCTGCGCAATGCGACTGAAGAGCAACAGGAGCCCTCATGACCGCTGATTTCGACAACCTGCGTCTGATCGAGGCCCTGCTTTTCGCATCTTCCGAGCCGCTGGCGCCGGCCCAGCTCGCGCGCTTCCTGCCGGAGGAAACCGAGCTGGACCCGATCCTCGCCGATCTGGAGGCGCTTTATGCGAACCGGGGCGTCAACCTGGTGAAACGCGGCGGGCGCTGGGCCTTTCGCACGGCTGAAGATCTTGCGCCGCGTATGGAGCTTGAAAACAAGGTGGTGCGCAAACTCTCCCGTGTCGCTTTGGAGACCCTGGCGGTGATCGCCTACCATCAGCCGGTGACCCGCGGCGAGATCGAGGAGATCCGCGGTGTGGCACTCTCCAAAGGCACACTGGACGCGCTGCTTGAGATCGGTTGGATCCGGCCGAAAGGCCGGCGCAAGACGCCGGGACGTCCGGTGACCTGGGGCACCAGCGAGTCCTTCCTCGATCACTTCGGTCTGGAATCCCTGGAAGCGCTGCCGGGAGTCGAAGAACTGAAGGCCGCCGGTCTTCTCGATAACCGCCCGGCCATCACGGCTTTGGGTGACCGCGGCCTGCTGCCGGCGGTTGGCGAGGTTGCGCCGGAGGAAGTCGGCGAAGAAGACGACGACGAGGATGACGGCGGCGAGGCGGCGCTGGGCGACGAGGGAGAGGAAACCCTGGACCCGGCTTTCGGAGAAAACCTGCTGCCCCATGAAGTCGATCTCTCCGCAGCACTAGCGCCGGAGGAAGCGCCTGAAGCTGAGGCCGACACCAGCCTAAAAGACGACAACATGGAAACGGACTCCGAAGGTGAGGCCGAAGCGGCCGACGAAGTGGAGGTCGAGGCCGAGGATCATGATGGTGAGGATGTGGCGGCGCCCGAACTCGCCGAAGACGAGCCGCAACGCGGCCACGGCTGAGATCAGCGGGCGTCCGTCACCGCTTGCAGAAGCGTGCCTGAGCCTTTAAGGCAAACGTGGGATCGAATTCGGGATCGGCCTGCCGCCTCTAACTGCGGTGCGGAGAGAGCCTGAAGCGTCAGCCCTTTAGGTTTGGCCGGAATCAAAATGCAAGCCCTCGTCCTGGATCACGTCAGTCATGCTTTCGACGGCATTCTCGCCGTTGATGATCTCAGCCTCTCCCTGGCCAAGGGCGAGGTCGTTTGCCTGTTGGGTCCCTCCGGTTGTGGCAAGACCACGGCGCTGCGGGTCGCCGCCGGGCTGGAGGCTCTGCAGCGCGGCAAGGTGATGATTGCCGGTGAAACGGTTGCCGGTGCAGGGCGCGAGGTTCCTCCGGAAGACCGCTCCGTTGGGCTGGTTTTCCAGGATTACGCTCTGTTTCCTCATCTGACCGTGGCCAGCAATGTTGCGTTCGGGCTCAGGGGCCTGTCGTCGGGCGAAAAGCAGGCGCGCGCCGAGGAAGCGCTCGCCCGCGTCGGCATGAGCGATGCGGCGTCTTCCTATCCTCACATGCTGTCCGGCGGCCAGCAGCAGCGGGTGGCCCTGGCCCGCGCCCTGGCGCCGCGGCCGCGGGTGATGCTGCTCGACGAGCCCTTTTCCAACCTCGATGCCCGCCTGCGCCAAAAGGTGCGGGACGAGACCCTGCATGTGCTGAAGGAGAGCGGCACCACCACCCTCATGGTGACCCATGACCCGGAGGAAGCCATGTTTATGGCCGACCGGATCGCCCTGATGCGGGCGGGGCGCATCGTCCAGGAAGGCACGCCGGCGGCGCTTTACTACCAGCCTGTGGACTCTTTTGTGGCTTCTTTTTTCGGGGAAATCAATCGCTTGGAGGGTGTTGTTGCCACAGAACAGGTATCCACACCCTTTGGTCCGGTCGAGGCCAAGGGGTTTTCGGACGGCGATACCGTGGAGATCCTGATCCGCCCGGAGGCCCTGCATTTGAGCCCTTCGGAACAGACCGCTAATGGCACAGAGCGGGCGGTGGAGGTGATGGCGGCGCGGCTGATGGGGCGCAGCAGCCTCATCCATCTGCGCGCCCTTGACGTACCCGAGCAGGAAACACACTTCCATGCACGTGTTCCCGGGCGTTTTTTGCCATTGGAGAACCAGCGCCTGCGGGTGGAACTGGACCGCTCCCAAGCCTTTGTTTTTCCGCGGGAGACGGATTAACCCTGTTGTCTAGGATCGTTGCGGCGTCGCGGCCTTTTTGCCATAGTCCGCCTCAAGAGGCCTCATGACAAAAAACAAGGAGATCCCGGAATGGGAACCTTTAGTATCTGGCACTGGCTCATCGTGCTGGTCGTTGTACTTGTCCTTTTCGGCGGTGGCGGCAAGATCCCCAAGCTGATGCGCGACATGGGACAGGGTATCAACGCTTTTAAGAAGGGTCTGAAGGAAGACCAAAAGGGCAAGGACAAGGACAAAGCCGCGGAGGGAGACGATCCCAAGGTTATTGATCAAGATGCCCCCGCCATGGCTTCCGAGGAAAAGGACAAGGCTGCAAACGGCTGAGGAGTTCTCCTTAAGGTGTTCTAAGTCTTGCCCCTGAAATGACGGGCGGCCATGTTTGATATCGGCTGGACCGAGATGATGGTGATCGCTTTGATCGCTCTTGTCGTCATCGGCCCGAAAGATCTTCCCGGAACCTTGAAGACCGTCTCGCAGTGGGTGCGCAAGGCGCGCTCCCTGACGCGCGAATTTCAGTCCGGCATCGACGATATGGTCCGCGAAGCCGAACTCGATGACGCCAGGAAGATGCTGGAGGAAACGCGGCGCGGGAATCTGGAACAGACCATCAGCAACGCCATCGACCCGACAGGTGATGTTGCCGACGAGGTGCGGGAGATCGAAAGCGAAGCCCGCAAGCAAGCCTCCGCAGGCAGTGATGATGCGGCGGAGAGCAGCAGCGCCGACAAGGCCGCTGCCGTGATGACCAAGCCGGCGGCCAACATCGCGCCACCGCATTCCCTCAGTCAGCCCTCCGCGGCGAGCGACGCTGAAACATCTTCCGATGCATCGTCTGCCGCTGACACCTCCGCCGATACTGCACCGGGCTCCAAAGAAGGCAGCAAGCAATCGGCATGACCACCGTGACCGACGAAAAGAAGATGCCTTTGCTCGATCACCTGATCGAGCTGCGGCAACGAATGCTCTGGAGCGTCGGTTCGCTGCTTGTGGTCTTCCTGGTTTGTTTTTTCTTCGCCGAGCAGGTCTTCGACTTTCTTGCCCAGCCGTTGGCTGATGTCCTGCTGGAGGGCCGTGAGGACGACCGGCCGCCGCGCCTGATCTTCACCAACCTCACCGAGGTCTTTTTCACTTACGTGAAGGTTGCCTTCTTCGCCGCCGCCTTCATCTGCTGTCCGATCTTTCTGATGCAGCTTTGGCTGTTCGTCGCGCCTGGCCTCTACAAGCACGAGAAGTCGGCCTTCGCGCCCTTCCTGGCGGCGACGCCGGTGCTGTTCTTCGTCGGCGGCTCGCTGGTTTACTTCATCATCTTTCCTTTCGTCGTGGAGTTCTTCATCGCCTTTGAGACACCCGGCGGTGGGGGCAACCTCCCGATCGAGCTGGAGCAGCGGGTCTCCGAATACTTCTCGCTGATGATGAAGCTGATCTTCGCCTTCGGCCTCTGTTTCCAGTTGCCGGTGATCATGACCTTGTTGGCCCGGGTGGGGCTGGCCACTTCCAAGGGCATGGCGGCCAAGCGCAAGTACGCCATCGTCGGTGTGTTCATCTTCGCAGCAATCTTCACGCCGCCGGATCCGATCAGCCAGCTTTCCCTGGCGATCCCCATCGTCATCCTCTACGAGGTCTCGATCTACATGGCCAAGCTCGTCGAAAAGAACCGTCCCAAGGACGAGTACGACGACCTGGACGACGATCTGGATGAGGATGACGGAGAAGAGGGCGGCACCACGCCGGCGAAGACCTGACGGCGCATTTCTTCCCTCAGCGGGTTTTCGGCTTCCGTTAAGCTTTCCTCACAGATCACTTCATCTTGGGCGAAATAATCGAATCGGGCGAAGGGCTTCGGCCCGGAGGCTGCTTTTCACCCTGAAGCAGGGCTTGGCCGGAAGGGCGCATTTGTTGGGCGAATCGGCGCAGTCCGTCGTGGACAGGCCCCTCGAGGGGGCCGTATAAGTCCTTCGATTCGCTCAGCAACAGACCCGATTCGCAAGACCGCCCATGTTGGACATAAGATGGATTCGTGAGGAGCCCGAGGCTCTCGACGCCGCGCTGAAACGCCGCGGCCTCGAACCCCTGGCTGAAGCCGTGCTCGCCCTGGACGGCAAGCACCGTGCCGTGCAGGCCGAACTGCAGGACATACAGACCCGGCGCAACGAGTCCTCCAAGGCCATCGGCGAAGCGAAGCGCAAGGGTGAGGATGCCTCCGCCCTGATGGAAGAGGTTGCCGGACTGAAGGGTAAAATGGCGGCGGCGGAAGAGGCCGAGCGTGAGTCCTCCGCTGCCTTGACCGACCTCTTGAGCGGCATTCCCAATGTGACGCTGCCGGACGTGCCCGAAGGGCCGGACGAGACGGCCAATGTGGAACTGCGCAAGCATCTGACGCCGACCGAGTTCGACTTCGAACCGAAGGAGCACTACGAACTGGGAGAGGCGCTCGGCTATCTCGATTTCGAAAGCGCGGCCAAGCTCTCCGGTTCGCGCTTTGTGGTCATGCGCGGTCAGATCGCACGGCTGCATCGCGCCCTGGCGCAGTTCATGGTCGACCTCCACACCACGGAGCACGGCTATGAAGAAGTCGCGCCGCCGCTTTTGGTGCGCGACCACGTGCTCTATGGCACGGGACAATTGCCGAAGTTCGCTGAAGATCAGTTCCGCACCACCAGCGATCATTGGCTGATCCCGACGGCGGAGGTACCGCTGACCAACCTGGTTGCCGGCGACATCCTCGAAGCTGAAGCGCTGCCGCTGCGGGTGACGGCCCTGACGCCGTGTTTCCGTTCGGAAGCCGGCTCTGCCGGCCGCGATACCCGTGGCATGCTGCGCCAGCATCAGTTCGAGAAGGTTGAACTGGTCTCAATCACCAAGCCTGAAGAGTCTCTGGATGAGCTTGAGCGCATGGTCGGCTGCGCCGAGGAGGTGTTGAAGCGTCTCGGCCTGCCATACAGGGTGATGGTGCTGTCGACCGGCGACATCGGCTTCGGCGCCCGGAAGACCTATGACGTCGAGGTCTGGTTGCCCGGACAGAAGGCCTATCGGGAAATCTCAAGCTGCTCGAACTGCGGCGATTTCCAGGCGCGGCGCATGAAGGCGCGCTACCGCCCGGTGGATGAAAAGGGCACCCGCTTCGTACATAGCCTTAACGGCTCCGGCGTTGCGGTGGGGCGTTGTCTGATCGCGGTGATGGAGAACTATCAACAGGGCAACGGCACCATCGCGGTGCCCGAAGCGCTGCGCCCCTACATGGGCGGACAGGAGGTCATCGGCGATCATGGCTAAAGACGCCCTGAACCTGAAGAAGGCCCGCATCCTCGTTACCAACGACGACGGCATTCACGCCCCGGGCCTGAAGGTTCTGGAGAAGCTCGCCAAGACGCTGAGCGACGACGTCTGGGTGGTGGCGCCGGAGACCGAACAGTCGGCAACCAGCCATTCGCTGACGCTGAGACGGCCGTTGCGGGAGCGGCGTCTTGGCCCCAAGCGTTTTTCCGTCGACGGCACACCCACCGACTGTGTGCTGGTCGCCCATCACCGCATCCTGGCCGACAAGCTGCCGGACCTGGTGCTTTCCGGCATCAACGACGGCGGCAATCTGGCCGAGGACGTGACCTATTCCGGCACGGTCGCCGCGACCATGGAGGCGGCCCTGCTGGGCATTCCGGCCATCGCCTTTTCCCAGCAGCGCGACGAAGACGGCATCGTCCGCTGGAAGGTGGCGGAAGCTTTCCTGGCGGACATCGTGCGCAAGCTCGCCCCCATGACCTGGCCCAAGGATCTGCTGGTCAACGTGAACTTTCCGGCGGTGAAGCCAGAGGCGGTGACCGGCGTCGAAATCTGCCGCCAGGGCCGCCGTGACGAAGGTGCTGCCGTTACGGAGGGTTTCGACCCCTCCGGCCGGCGCTTCCTCTGGATCGGCGGCTATCAGCACGACAGATCGTCGGAGAAGGATACCGACCTGGCTGTCACCGCAAGGGGCGGCATTTCCGTGACGCCCTTGCACCTCGATCTGACTCACCGTGCGACCATGAAGAAAATGAAGGGGCTCTTTGCCTGATGGTCGCCTCGCGGAAGATACGCCTGATCATGGAACTGCGCCGCGGCGGCATTGCCGATACGGACGTGCTTTCCGCGATCGAGCGCATTCCGCGGGAAGCCTTCGCGCCGGAAAGCTTTCGCCACCAGGCCTATGAGAATCTGGCTATTCCCATCGGCCAGGGCCAGACCCTGAGCCAGCCCCAGGTGGTGGCGCAGATGACCCAGGCGCTGCAGGCCAGTCGCCGCACCAAGGTTTTGGAGATCGGCACGGGCTCCGGCTACCAGGCGGCGGTGCTCTCCCGGCTTTGCCGCAGGGTCTATACCGTGGAGCGCTTCAAGGAGCTTCGCGCCTCGGCCGAGGAACGTTTCGCCGCCTTGCGCCTGCACAACATCACCACCCGCCATGGCGATGGCTGGAAGGGCTGGCCGGAACAGGCGCCCTTCGACCGTATCATGGTAACGGCGGCGGCAACGGACGTGCCTTCGGTCCTGGTCGATCAGCTTGCCGAGGGCGGGCAGATGGTTCTGCCGGTGGGCCGCACGTCGCGCGACCAAGCCCTGCTGCGCCTGCGTCGCGAAGGCGACAGCGTCGTCGAAGAGCATCTCGGCGATGTGCGCTTCGTGCCTCTGGTGGAAGGGGTGCCGGACGACGAGGCCTATTTTGCCCAGAGGGGCGGGAGGCTGGCATGAAACTGCGAGCAACGCTTGTTTTAGGCTGTGTGGCCCTGGCGCTGTCGGGTTGCCTGGCCACGCCGACTTACCGGGCGGCTGACTTCCAGACGCCGAAGGATCCGCCAAGGCTGCCGGAACGCAAGCCGACGCCGCCGTTGAATTTCGCCTCCTGGGTCGAGCCTGTTGAAACGGCGGCATCGCCGCTGCCCGGTTCCGCCGTAGAGGTGGAACAGCTCGCGCCGCTCGGCGACGCGCAACCGCAGCAGGCGGCGAACCCGCAACCTCAGGCCCAAGCGACCCCAATACAGCAGGCGCCGCCGCCGGCGCAGCTCCAGCAGGTTGCCGCTCAAACCACGGCCATTCCCGCTGACGGACGGTACCTGGTGGGCAAAGGTGACAGTCTTTACGGCATCGCCCGGCGCTTCGGTCTGCCGATCCGGGCAATCATTGACGCCAACAACCTTCAACCTCCCTACCGCTTGACCCTCGGCCAGAGCCTGACGATCCCGCAGGCCAAGATCCACGTGGTGGCGCCTGGCGATACGATCTTCAATATAGCGCGGCGCTACGACGTCGACCGCAGCGAGCTGGTGCGCCTGAACGGTATCGAGGCGCCTTATACGATCCCGCTCGGGCAGAAACTGATCCTGCCGCAGATGGGAACCCAAACGGCGACCGCCGGTATCTCTTCCGCGCCGCAGGCGCGGCCATCTGCGGAGAACCCGGCTGCCGCCACCACCCGTTCCGCGGGCCTGCCGAAACCGCCGGCGGCGCGGCCTTCTGCAAACCGGCCGGCGATAGCGAAAGCGCCGACTGCGGAACCCGTCGTCGCCAGGCCGGGACCTGTCGGCAAACCGCCGCCGCGGGCGAAATCGACCTTCCTTTGGCCGGTACAGGGTCCGGTTCTGTCGTCCTTCGGCGGCAAGAAAAGCGGCGAGCACAATGACGGAATAAATATTGCCGCGCCGCGCGGCACGCCGGTGCGGGCCGCGGAGAACGGCGTTGTCGCCTATGCCGGCGAGGAACTGAAAGGCTTCGGCAAGCTGCTGCTGATCAAGCATGCCGACGGCTGGATAACCGCCTATGCCCACAACGAGCGGCTGTTGGTGACCCAGGGCGATGTGGTGACCCGCGGCCAAAGCATCGCCAGGGTTGGCTCCAGTGGTTCGGTCGACCGCCCTCAACTGCACTTCGAGGTGCGGCGCGGGACCCGTGCCGTGAACCCGGAGACCATGATGGGCCCGCGGCCGACCACCGCTGCCACAAACTGAAGCAGGCATATTTCGACCGCGGTCATAGGGCCGAGCCTGGCCTCAGACCTTCGCGTCTGCGAGTCTACCTGAGTCTTTCATCATCCGGAGAGAGCCCGTGCATGTTGTGATTTTCGAGGTGCGGCCCAAAGAGGGGCGAAAGGGTGACTACTTGGATGTTGCCGCGTCTCTGCGCAGCGAGTTGGAGCAGATGGACGGCTTTATCTCGGTGGAACGCTTTGCCAGCCTGACCGACGAAGGCAAGATCCTCTCCCTGTCCTTCTGGCGCGATGAGGAAGCCCTGATCCGGTGGCGCAATCATGCGGAGCACCAGGCGGCGCAGGGCAGGGGGCGCCATGACATCTTTCAGGACTACCGTCTGCGCATCGCCTCTGTTGTCCGCGATTATGGCATGAACGACCGCGCCGAAGCGCCGCAGCCCTAAGGCTAGGCATAGTTCGAGACGGGCCTGCGGCCCTCCTCAGTATGAGGATTGAGAGACAAGCGCTCACCCTGAGGAGGCGCGTCAGTGCCGTCTCGAAGGGTCTGTCATCCGGCGGGCCTAGTCTTCCAGGCGTTTGCCCAGGCGGCCGGCGAGGTCCTGGATGTACTGCCAGGCGACACGGCCGGAGCGGCCGCCGCGGGTGACGCCCCATTCCTTGGCCTCGGCACGTAGCTGATCCTTGGGGATCGCCAGGCCGTAGCGCTTGGCGTAGCCCTCGATCATGGCGAAATAGGTATTCTGATCGCAGTTGTGGAAGCCGAGCCAGAGGCCGAAGCGGTCGGAGAGGCTGACCTTCTCTTCGACAGCCTCCGAGGCATGGATTGCCGTCGAACGCTCGTTTTCGATCATATCCCGGGGCATCAGATGGCGCCGATTGGAGGTGGCGTAGAAGATCACGTTGGCCGGCCGCCCCTCTATGCCGCCTTCCAGGACCGCTTTCAGCGATTTGTAGCTGGCGTCCTCGCCATCGAAGCTGAGGTCGTCGCAGAACAGGACGCAGGGACGGTGGGTCTGGCGCAGCAACTGCAGCAGCCGTGGCAGGCTGGGAATATCCTCTCGATGGATTTCCACCAGGACGAGGCGGCCCTTGCCGTTTCCGGCCTCGTTCACGCGGGCGTGGACGGCCTTCACCAGGGAACTCTTGCCCATGCCGCGGGAGCCCCAGAGCAGGGCATTGTTGGCCGGCAGGCCCTCGGCAAAGCGCCGGGTGTTCTCGAAGAGGGTCTCCGCCTGCCGCTCTATCCCTTGCAGAAGGGCGAAGTCGACCCGATTTATGTGCAACACCGGCTCCAGCCGGTCGCTTTCCGGATGCCAGATGAAAGCGTCGGCGGCATCCAGATCGATGGCCGAAGGGACGACCGGAGCGAGTCGTTCCAGCGCCTCGGCGATACGCTGGAGCAGCGGCGTGAGGCTTTGGTTTTCTGGACTGTTCATTGATGCCCCTAAGAACGGCGGCCAAGAGGTTGAATTTCGGCGCAAAATCTAATGGCTGGACCGGGCCCGGTCAATCCCGCTCTGGCCTGTTTCCGGCGCTTCCAGGTGACGTTGCAATTCGCGCGCTTGTGGTTATAGTCCGCCGGTCTGACTGCTCGGAAAAGGTCTAACTTATGCTTATTTCGCCGGCCTATGCCCAGGCCGCAGGTGGCGGTGGAGCCGATCTCTTCACATCCTTCCTGCCCATCATCCTCATCTTTGTCGTCTTCTATTTTCTGCTGATCCGTCCGCAGCAAAAGAAGGTGAAAATGCACCGTGATATGGTTCAGGCCCTGCGCCGCGGCGACAAGGTCGTGACCGCCGGCGGGCTGATTGCCACGGTGACCAAGGTGATCAACGAGTCCGAGGTCCAGTTGGAACTGGCCGAGGGCGTGCGTGTCCGGGCGATGCGCCACACCATTCAGGATGTCACGAGCCGCACCGAAGCGGCGGCGGCCAAGGGCGATGGTGGGAAGCCCGCAAACGATGCCGGCGCGGCGCGCCCCAAAAGCCTGCTTGGCGGGCTTTTCGGCGGCAACCGGCCGCCGGGCGACAAGTCCTAAGTCCGGGCCTTACTAGAAAGCACCCCGCCATGGTTCATATCCCGCGCTGGCAAGTCGTTCTGATCATCCTGATTGTGCTGGCTGGTTTCGTCTATGCGTCTCCCAACCTGCTTGGCAGCAAGCAGGCGGAAGACCTGCCGGGCTGGGTGCCCCACCAACAGGTGAACCTGGGCCTCGACCTGCGCGGCGGTTCTTATCTGCTGATCGAGGTGGATCTGCCGTCCGTCTTCGAGGAAGACCGTGAGAACCTGGTGGAAGAACTGCGCAGCGCCATGTCGCAGCGCGGTATTCAGGCCTCGGGCTGGGGGCTGTTCGGGTTGGAGGCCGGCTTCACGCTGAACGATCCGGAGGATTCCGGCCGGGCGCGGCAGGCGATCGTCGAGCTGATCCCGCGGCTCTTGGATGTCGACGTCGATGACGGTGTGTTCCGGGTTGCCTTGTCGGAGCAGGCGATTCAGGAGCGCTCCACCGCCGTCGTCAATCAGGCGATCGAAGTGATCCGCCGCCGGATCGACGAGACGGGCACCAAGGAACCTTCCATCCAGCGCCATGGCGAAGACCGAATTCTCATTCAATTGCCCGGCGTCGACGATCCGGAACGCATCAAGGCGCTGATCGGCCAGACGGCGGTCCTGAGTTTCCGCTTCGTGCATGACAGCCTTGGCACCGGCGGGCGCCTGCCGCCGTCGGTGGAACTGCTGGAGGCGGATGACCCCGGCCCGGGCGAGCCGGAGGCCTATCCGGTGAGCAAGCGGGTGATGGTCAGCGGCGATCGCCTGGTGGATGCTCAGGCGACCTTCCAGGACGGCCTTCCGGTGGTCAGCTTCAGCTTCGATACGGTGGGTGCGCAACGTTTCGGCCAAGCGACGACGGAAAATGTCCGGCGTCTCTTTGCCATCGTTCTGGACGACAAGGTAATTTCGGCGCCGCAGATCCGCGAACCGATCCTGGGCGGGCGCGGCGTGATCTCCGGCACCTTTACCGTCGAGGAAGCGCAGGACCTTGCCCTGCTGCTGCGTGCGGGCGCCCTGCCGGCGCCGCTGTCCTATCTCGAGGAACGCACTGTCGGGCCGGGCTTGGGGGCGGACTCGATCCGCGCCGGCGAGATCGCCGCTGTCCTCGGTCTCGTGTTCGTGGTCATCTTCATGGCGGCGATCTACGGCCTCTTCGGCGCCATGGCGGCTGCCGCGCTTCTTGTGAACCTGGTCTTGCTGCTGGCCGCGCTTTCGGTACTGCAGGCGACGCTGACCCTGCCAGGCATTGCCGGTATCGTCCTCACCATCGGTATGGCGGTGGATGCCAATGTGCTGATCTTCGAGCGCATTCGCGAGGAGATGCGCAATGGCCGCGGCCCGGTTACGGCTGTTGATGCCGGTTATCGACGGGCCCTTTCGACGATCATGGACTCCAATCTGACGACCCTGATCGCGGCGCTGCTGTTGTTCAATTTCGGCTCCGGCCCCATCAAAGGCTTCGCGGTTACGCTCGCCATCGGGCTGCTGACGTCGATGTTCTCGGCGATCATGTTGACCCGATCCCTTGTCGTGCTTTGGCTGCGTCAGCGCAAGCCTGACACCTTGGCGATCTAGGAGGGCAGGGACCATGGCAATCATTCGCAGCCTGCCGCTTGAGTACGGCCTGCAATTCATCAAGCGCCGGAGCCTCTTCCTGGTCATCTCGGCTTGTCTGATGCTGGGGTCAGTGGGCCTGTTCTTCACCCAGGGGCTCAATTTCGGCGTCGACTTCCGCGGCGGCATCCTGATGGAGATCCGCACCGAGGGCCCGGCCGATCTCAGCGCCCTGCGCGCACGGGTCTCCGACCTTGGGCTCGGTGAGGTCACTTTGCAGGAGTTCGGCGAGCCGACCGACGTTCTGATCAACATCGAACGGCAGGCCGGTGAAGAGGCCGAACAGATCAAGGCGATCCAGATGGTCCGCGAAGCCCTCGGCGAGGGTATCGAGATGCGGCGCCAGGAGTTTGTCGGCCCCAAGGTCGGCGGAGAACTGAAGCAGGCCGGACTGCTGGCAACGGTCCTGGCTCTGCTCGGAATCGCGTTTTACATCTGGTTCCGCTTTGAATGGCATTTCAGTGTGGCGGCCCTCGTGGCCCTGATCCACGACGTGATAGCGACGGTCGGTTTCTACGCGATTACCCAGATCGAATTCAATCTGGCAACCCTGGCGGCGGTGCTGACCATCGCCGGTTACTCGATCAACGATACCGTGGTGATCTTTGACCGGGTGCGCGAGACACTGCGCAAGTTCAAGAAAGTGCCCTTGAACGAGGTGCTCGACCGGTCGATCAACCTCACGCTGTCCCGCACGGTGCTGACCTCTTTCACCACCCTGCTGGCTCTGGGGGCACTGTTCTTCTTCGGCGGCGAGGTGATCCGCGGCTTTACTGCCGGACTGATCTGGGGCGTGGTGATCGGCACCTATTCTTCGGTCGCGCTGGCGGTGCCGCTGTTGTCCTTCATGAAGCTGCGCCGCGGCAATGAAGAGGACGAGGCCGCCTCCAAGGGCGCTGCCGCCAAGGCCTGACCCGCCGTCCAGAAAGCCGGCCGCTGTCCTGCGAATAAAAGGAACGGTTATGGATGTGACCCCCCTGATCCCTCAGGACCGCCAGATCATCGAAGGTTATGGCGGTGGCGGGTTTCGCGTGTCCGGAGAGGCTTACAGCGGCTCGACGCTGGTTCTGCCGGAGCGGACGCTGGCCTGGGACGTCACCGACATCACAACCCTCTCTCTCGACGATCTCGAACCTGTGATTTCCGCCGATCCCGCTATCGAGGTGCTGCTGATCGGCTGTGGGACGGCCATGGCCTTCATCGATCCCGACCTGACGGAGGCGGCGCGGGCAAGGGGGGTGGCCCTGGAACCTATGGATACCGGAGCCGCCTGCCGCACCTACAATGTGCTTGCTGCAGAAGACCGGCGCGTTGCTGCCGCCGTCATCGCGGTCGATTGAAAGAGAAGGGCGGGCCTCCGTCAGAAGGCCCGCCTTTCCCCACTCCTCCCTGTCAACGCCCGGACTTTTTTATTGACCCTGGCCGAGTGAGTAGCCGATTTCACCGTCGAAGGTGAAGAGCTGCTCGGTCTTGATGAAGTCGACGCCCACTTTGGTCAGGTTGCTGAGCAACTCTACGATTGTTGCTTTGTTCATCTGCTTGTTGGGCTTGGCCATGAAACGGCAGCGCCAATGGTTGGTGCAGAAGGTTTCCGGCAGACCGCCGGGCCAGACCTTGACGCCCCGATTGGTGATCATGGCGAGCTCAACAAGAGGGGACTCGGCATGCTGCATGTCGGCGGCAAGGGCCTCTGCCGATTTGGTCGAGTCGACAAAGACATCGATGCCGACCAGCTCCTTTTTCGCGGCCGGCCTTGACGTGGGGCGCGGCACCTCAAAGGGTTTTGCCTCGGCATTGTAGGTCACGGGCTGAAGCTGCGCCGGCTTCTGACCGAGACGGTCAATGACGGCTTCGGCAAAGGCCGCGGTGCCGAGCTTCTGCTTCGAGGTTTCCGCATCGAAGATGTCGTAGGTGTGGAGTCCGTCCTCGATGGCCTTCAGCCAGGCGTTATGAACCTTCTCGGCGACATCGGACTGGCCGATATGGTTCATCATCATGACACCGGCCAGCAGCAGGCCCGAAGGGTTGGCCATGTCCTGGCCGGCGCGGCGGGGAGCCGAGCCGTGGATTGCCTCGAACATGGCGCAGTGTTCACCGATGTTGGCTGAGGGCGCCAAACCGACCGAACCGGCGATCTGCGCGGCCACGTCGCTCAGGACATCGCCGTAGAGGTTGGGCATGACCACCACGTCGAATGCCTCGGGCGTATCGGCCAGCTTGGCGGCGCCGATATCGACAATCCAGTGTTCGTTCTCGATTTCCGGATATTCGGCTGCGACCTCGTCGAAGACCTTGTGGAACAGGCCGTCGGTCAATTTCATGATGTTGTCTTTGGTGAAGCAGGTGACCTTCTTACGATCCTGCGCCTTTGCATATTCAAAAGCGTAGCGCGCAATCTTCTCGCAGCCGGGCCGTGAGATCAGCTTCAGGCATTGATAGACATCGTCGGTTTGCCGATGCTCGATCCCGGCATAGAGATCTTCCTCGTTCTCGCGCACGACCACCACGTCCATGCCCGGATGCTTGGTGGCGACAAAGGGCGCGTAAGCGGTGCAGGGACGGACATTGGCGAAGAGGCCGAGCGACTTGCGGACCGTCACATTGAGGCTTTTGAATCCGCCGCCCTGTGGCGTGGTGATGGGTGCTTTGTAGAAAACCTTTGTCCGTCGCAGGCTGTCCCAGGCCGAGGGTTCGATACCGGCGGTATTGCCGGCCAGATAGGCTTTCTCGCCGATCTCGATGGGTTCGATGGAGATCTTGGCTCCGGCGGCGATCAGGATATTGAGGCTTGCCTTCATGATCTCCGGGCCAATGCCGTCGCCAAAGGCAACGGTCACCGGCGTGGCATCCTTGCCGCCACTTAGCGCCTGGAATTCGGCGGAATCGCCGGGTTTCAACTGCACAGTCATCCTGGGTACTCCTCGCTTCGGACAATCTGCGCTGTATCTAAGTGATGTTCTTAAATTGTTGAAATTGATTATTAACGATCTTATTATTGAGAAAATCAATTATTGGATTCTCATCATGACAGCACCCGCAACGACGGACCCGGAGCTCCTGAGGGCATTTGTCGCAGTCGTGGAAAGCGGTGGGTTCTCGCGGGCAGCCGAGCGCTTGCTGCGGGGCCAGTCGGCGATCTCGCTTCAGATCAAGCGGCTTGAACAGCACCTGGGGGTCAAGCTGCTGGAGCGCAGTCCGCGGCATCTCTCCCTGACCGGCGAAGGGGAACTGATCCTCGATTACGCGCGGCGTATTCTCAGCCTGAACGAGGAGTTATCGGCGCGGGTGCGCGAACCGGAACTTTCAGGTGTCGTCCGCCTGGGGGCCCCTGAGGATTTCGCCACCAGCCATTTGCCTTCCGTTCTCGCGCGCTTTGCCCGCAGCCATCCGCAGGTGGCATTGGAAGTGACCTGCGAGCTGACGCTTCAGGTCCTGGAGCGCTTCCACAGCGGTGGGCTGGACATTGCCTTGGTGAAGCGCGAACCCGCCGCGGCGAGTGAGGGCATCGGGGTTTGGCGGGAGCCTCTCGTCTGGATTGCCGCCGACAAGCAGATTGCCCTGGGCGAGGGGCCCTTGCCGCTGGTGGTGTCGCCGTCGCCTTGTGTGTATCGAAAACGAATGACCGTCGCGCTCGATGCCTGCCGGCGGCGCTGGCGCATCGCCTATACTTGCGGTTCTTTGGCGGGTGCCCACGCCGCGGTTCGTGCCGGCCTTGGGGTGACCGTGCTACCAAAAGAGATGGCGCCTGCGGATCTGACGATCCTGAACAGCGAGGCTTGCGCACTGCCGGCTCTTGAGGATACGGAGATGGCGTTGATCGAAGCGGTTCAGTTGAGCCCCGCCGCGCGCCGTTTGCGTGATGACATAATGGGCGAGCTTGAGCACGGCAGCGCGGCAAGTGTCGGTGAAGCAGGGCGGCGCATCGGCGGCTGACGCGGCCACCGGCGGTGACTTTGAAGGAGATATGACATGGAGCGATTCACCGGCGGCTGCCTTTGCGGCAAGGTGCGGATAGAAGCGTCGGGCCGCCCCTACAGGGTCGGCCTTTGCCACTGCCTCGACTGCCGCAAGCATCATGGGGCGCTTTTCTACGCCGCTGCGGTATTTCCTCAGGATGCGGTAAAGATCGAAGGCGAAACGCGCGACTAAGACGGGCGGCACTTCTGTCCGCACTGCGGCTCTTCGGTTTTCGCACGCACAGATGACGAAGTCGAAGTGCACCTGGGAAGCCTCGATGCCCCCGACCAATTGGTTCCCACCTACGAGAGCTGGGTAAGCCGCCGCGAATTCTGGTTGCCGTCCTTTCCGTCAACGAAGTGTTACGAGCGCGACCGTGACGCCGCCGGGCGCTGTGAGGATTAGAGCACGGACAGCGCTTTCGAACGCGCAGGCGACAAAAAAAGAGGGTCCGTCAGGACCCTCTTTTCTCAGTGGCGACTGTTGCAGTCTTGGCTATTCGGCTGCGGCGCTGCTGACGTCGTCGTAGTTGGCCGCGGCGAACTCCCAGTTCACCAGATTGTCCAGGAAAGACTGGATGAAGTCGGGACGCCGGTTCTGATAGTCCAGATAATAGGCGTGTTCCCAGACGTCGCAGGTCAGCACCGGAACCTGGCCTTCGGTTAACGGTGTCTCGGCATTGGCTGAGGTGACGATCTTCAACTCGCCGCCGTCCTTCACCAGCCAGACCCATCCGCTGCCGAACTGGCCGACACCGGCCGCTTTGAACTTCTCCTTGAAGGCATCGAGACTGCCGAAGGTGGAATCAATCGCCTCGGCGAGGGCACCGGAGGGCGCACCGCCGCCGCCGGGCTTCATGGAGTTCCAGAAGAACGTATGGTTCCATACCTGGGCTGCCTGATTGAACAGACCGCCGCTGCTCGACGTGATGATCGACTCAAGGGACTTGTCCGCGTGTTCGCTGCCGTCGATCAACTCGTTCAGCTTGGTCACATAGGCTTGGTGATGCTTGCCATGGTGAAAGCTGAGGGTGTTGGCCGAGTAATGCGGCTCCAGGGCGTCGGGGGCATAGGGCAGGGGGGGAAGCTCGAAGGCCATGCGGTCTCTCTCTCGTTCTACTGTGTTTGATTGATCTCTTCCGAAACGGAACGTCTCTCTATCCCGTGAATTAGGAAGCGAGGGACAAATGTCCAGAGGATAGTTGCCGCTCGCCCGGAGAAACGCATCGGTGCAGGGCGCAGCCATGCCGGCCGCCTGCTTGATACCAGCTTTCGGATGGCAAACGCATGACAGTTTGGCAAAGAGCGGTCTGTTCACCAGACCGCTGTGCGTTTTATGCCCCGGGGGCAGCGGATCCCGGCAGGGTTTCCATGAAATCGACAACCGTTTCCAGGTCCGGGCGAACCCTTTCGCCGGGCGCCTCCGCGGCGGTGCCGATGTAGACCAGTCCGACGATATGCTGATCGGCGGGAACGCCGAGGGCCGCCTTCACAGCCTCGTTGTAAGCCGGCCATTCGGTGAGCCACTGCGCGGCGAAGCCAAGCGCGGCACAGGCATTCAGCAGGTTGGTGCAGACGGCGCCGCAGGACAGCAGCTGTTCGATCTCAGGCACCTTGTGCTGTCGATTGAGCCGGCTACTGACAACGATGAGGTTTGGCGCGCGTTGCGGCCGGTTGCGCTCAAAGGCGACCTGCTTCTCATTGGCTTCGGGGAACTTCGCCAGAAACTCTTGTACCAGCACATCGCCCAGCGCCGCCTGTGCCTGCTTGCCCAGGACCTGCATCCGCCAAGGGCCGATTTTTCCATGGTCGGGCACCCGAATGCCCGCGGTCAGGATGAGATCGAGCTGTTCCCTACTTGGTCCGGGCTCGCCGATCAGGTTCGCCACCACCGAGCGTCGGCTGCGCAGCAAATCGATGGTCCGCAGGTCATTGATCTCAATCCGGCCTCGGCCCTGGCTTTCATTCACAGGCGGGCGGTCCTCCGCGATATCTGTCGTGGGCATGGAAAGTAGTGTGCCTCCGGCTGGGATCCTTCAAGCGACAAGATAGGGAGCCACGGCAAAAATGCAAATGCGAATGATTCGCGCAATTGCTTTGCTATCTCGCCGCAAAGCAAAAGACCGGGGCCCAATGGCCCCGGTCCTGCGTCTTTGAGCGCCGTCTCCGCCTTAGAAAAGATTCTGGGCGGACACCATGGCAAAGAGCATGGGAATCGACAGCAGGGTGTTGGTGCGTGAAAACAGCATCGCCGTGCGGGCCGACTTGGCTTTGGTGTCGGCGTCGGCCTCGACGATCCCCAGCGCGCGCTTCTGGTTCGGCCAGATGACGAACCAGACGTTGATGAACATGATGGTGCCCAGCCACATGCCGATGCCGATCACGGTGTGCTTGGGCACGCCGTCGGTCAGACCCAGCAGGAACGCCTCGATCAGATAGCCGTTCATGGCGGCCAGAATGATGCCGGTGACAATGGTCGCCATGGCGCCCCAGCGGAACCACCAGAGAGCGGCAGGAGCGATGACCTTGCCGATCGCCGGCTTCTGTTCGTCCGGAATCTTCGGCATATTGGGGATCTGGACGAAGTTGAAGTACCACAGCAGGCCGATCCACATGACGCCGCTCAGAACATGCAGCCAACGGAAGAAGAAGACGCCGAAGCTGTAGCCGTCGTAGCCCTGCATGACGGCATAGATCAGGGCCAGAAGCACGGCCAAGACAAAGCCGGAGATCACCGTGTTCTTTAGAGATGTCAGTATGCCAGCCATTTATTCCCCTCCTAGATTTCCTGCGCTAAGTCTACCGACCAAAGCAGATGAGCGCTTTTCTTTACTTGAAATGACTATCAGATGATCGCCGTAGCCATTTGGATTCGCTGCGAAAATATTAGGGCCTGCTTGCAGCCTTGCCAAGAGGGCGCCAGATCCGCCGTCGGCCGCGAAAGACAGCGCCGGTGACGGAACCCCAGAGCCGGACGGCCGACAGCCTGATTGCCGACAGCCTGATTGCCGACCTGCGCCGCCACGACCGCGACCGGTACCAGACGGCGCTCTTCGCGCAGACTGAACGGCGGGAGTATCTCTTTGCGCTCTATGCCTTCAACCACGAGATCGCCAAAACGGCGGAGGTCGTGAGCGAAGCCATGCTCGGTCACATCCGGCTGCAATGGTGGCGCGAGAGCCTGGAAGGGATTTACGCCGGGACCCCGCGGGCCCATGAGATCGTGGAACCACTCGCCGGGGCGGTGGCGGCAGCGGGCCTGCCGCGTGCCGGGCTGGAAACCCTTATCAACGCTAGGGAATTCGATCTGGAAGACCAGCCGCCGGCAGACCTGGCTGCACTGGAGGGTTATGCCCATGGCACTTCCGGCGTTCTTCAGACGCTGGCTCTGAGGATCCTGGGGGTGGAAAGCGCCGAAGCGGAGGAGGCAGCCCGGGAGGTCGGTATTGCCTGGGCCCTCGTTGGCTTGCTGCGCGCAATACCCTTCCACGCCCGCCAGAAGCGCCTCTATCTGCCGGTGGATCTCTGTCACGCGGCGGATCTCCATGCGGGGCCCATTTTCGAACTTCAGAGTTCCGATGCCTTGGCCGAAGTGGCGCGGGCCCTTGCCGGTGCTGCCGAGGCCCATCTGGAGAAAGCGCGGGGCGCTGCCGGCTCGGTCCCGCGCAGGGCGCTCCCGGCTCTGCTGCTGGCGCCGCTGGCGGATCGTCATTTGAGGCGGCTGGCTAAGGTCGGTTACGACCCTTTCCACCCGGATCTGCAGCGGGAGGCGCCGGGCCAGATCTGGCGCCTTGCCTGGTGGGCCCTGCGGGGGCGGTACTAAGAGGTTACTCGGCGGCCTCGGCGGGGGTTTCCAGCCAGGCGGCGAGGTCCGTCAGGGCGCGGGCCGACATGGCGGGCTTGCGCTCCTTCTTCTTCACCTTGCGCTTGCCCTCCGGCGGGGTCAGCGGCGGAAAGAGGCCGAAGTTGACGTTCATCGGCTGGAAGGTGCTGGCATCGGCGCCGCCGGTGATGTGGGCCAGCAGCGCGCCATGGGCCGTCGTCGCGGGCGGCGGGACGAAGTCCTGCGCGAGGCGTTCGGCGGCGGCGAAACGCCCGGCCATCAGCCCGATGGCCGCGGATTCCACATAGCCCTCGACGCCGGTGATCTGCCCGGCAAAGCGCAGCCGCGGCAGGGCTTTCAGACGCAGCGCGCCGTCCAGCACCCGCGGTGAATTGATGAAGGTGTTGCGGTGCAGGCCGCCGAGGCGGGCGAACTCGGCAGATTCCAGGCCGGGAATCATGCGGAAGATCCGTGTCTGTTCGCCGTACTTCAGCTTGGTCTGGAACCCGACGATGTTGTAGAGCGTGCCCAGGGCGTTGTCCTGGCGCAACTGCACCACGGCGTAAGGACGCTTGTCCTGGTGTGGGTCGTGCAGACCGACCGGCTTCATCGGACCGAAGCGCAGCGTTTCCGGGCCCCGTTCGGCCATGACCTCGATGGGCAGGCAGCCCTCGAAATAGGGCGTCGACTTCTCCCAGTCCTTGAAATCGGTCTTTCCGCCCTCGATCAGGGCCGTGATGAAGACCTTGTACTGTTCCTCGTCCAACGGGCAGTTGATGTAGTCGGCGGTGCCGCCGCCGGGCCCGGGTTTGTCGTAGCGCGACTGGAACCAGGCCTGGGAGAAGTCGATGGAGTCCTTGTGGACGATGGGCGCGATGGCATCGAAGAAGGCGAGATAGTCTTCGCCGCTCAGTTTGCCGACCGCCTCGGCCAGGGACGGAGAGGTGAGGGGGCCGGTCGCAACGATCACCGAGTCCCAGTCCTCGGGCGGCAGGCCTTCAACCTCACCGCGCGCGATGGTGACCAGCGGCTCGGCTTCGAGCTGCGCCGTCACCCGGTCCGAAAAGGCCACCCGATCGACCGCCAACGCGCCGCCGGCCGGCAGCTTGGTGGCGTCGCCGGCCGCCATGATGAGGGAGCCGAGACGCCGCATCTCCTCATGGAGCAGCCCGACCGCATTGTTCTCCGCATCGTCGCTGCGGAAGGAGTTGGAACAGACCAGTTCCGCCAGCCCGTCGGTCAGATGGGCATCGGTCTCACGGACCGGCCGCATTTCGTGGAGCACCACAGGCACCCCGGCCCGGCTGATCTGCCAGGCAGCCTCACTGCCGGCCAGGCCGCCGCCGATAACGTGGATGGGTTTGATCTGGCTGTCTGTCATGCTCTGAGCCTAGTTCACGCATACTGCTGAATACAGCAGCAAATAGCCCTACTCGCCGGGCCCGGCAAGCGGTGGATCGGCCAGGGTGAAGACTTCCTTCGCCTCACGGACGCCTTTCAGGTCATGAAAACCCAGGCTACGGCTTTTCCCAGTCCAGAGGCGGGCAAAGTCGGCAGAATAGACAAGCGGGACTTCCAGGTCACGATTCAAGGTTTCGATACGGCAGACCAGATTGACGGCCGGGCCAATCACCGTGAAGTCAAGGCGGTCGGCGGCGCCGACGTTGCCGTACATCACATCGCCGACATGCAGGGCGACGCCGCAGCGGAACTCGGGTTTGTTTTCGGCGCGGCGCTGCGGCTGCACCGCCATGGCCTCCTCGAGCGCACTTTGGGCCGCCTGCATGGCGGCCGCGCAGGCGCGGCAAGCATCGCCCTCCTGCTGCTCCTCAATCGGAAAAATCGCCAGGATGGCATCGCCGATGAATTTCAGTATCTCTCCGCCGTTGGCGGCGATGGGCTGGGCCATGATCTCGAAATAATCGTCGAGCAGCAGAATGACGTCTTCCATCGGCAGGCGCTCTGAGAGCCCCGTGAAGTCGCGCAGGTCGCAGGTCCAGATCACCGCATTGATGCGCTCCACTTCGCCGCGCTTCACGGTGCCGCTCAGCACCCGGCCGCTGCTGCGCGGTCCGATATAGGTCTGCAGCAGGTTGCGCGCCGTGCGATAGACATTGCGCAGTTCCAGCACCGTAGCGAAGGCCGGCAGGCAGGCATCCACAGTCGCGATGTCGAGGTCGTCGAAACCGCCTTCGCGCCTGCTGGCGAGGGTTAGCGTGTTCATCTGCTTGTTGCTGAACGGCAAGGGCCGTGCGGTGTAGTCGCTGTAACCTTCCTTCACCAGATCTTCGATGATCGGAAAATCCTGGGGACAGCCCGGTTCGGCGAGCCGGCGGCGGATTGCGGGGCCACCCTCATAGATGAGGCGCACCGGGCTGGTCATGAAAAAGCTGCTCTGTTCGACCCCGTGGGCCCGCGGTATCTCCATAGCGCCGCCGGCCTCCGCCTCCCAAAGCACCGTGACGGCGCGCAACTGAGGATGAAGCTGCGGCATATGCAGGGTCGAGCGCGCGACCGGAACGCCGAGGTTGATGAGTTCGCGGATAAAGCCGTCGTGCAGCGTGGTGATGCGGCTGCGGCGCATGCCCATGTCGGTCAGCCAGTCGATGACCGGTTGGGCCCTGATCCGCGCATGCTGGCTGAGTTCCGGGCTTGCGGCGGCATCGCGTTGCGGATCGACGGTCGTCATAACCCCGGAGTGTGCGGGCCAGCCCCGCTGCTGGCAAGGGGCTGGAAGCCTAGCGTTCTTCGGCGAAATGCCGCAGGGCGTCACCGTCGAAGCGGTAGTAGACCTTCTCGGTCGCCCGCCGGGCACCGATGCGTTCGTAGAACTCCATGGCCCGGGGGTTGTAGTCTTCCGCCGTCCAATCGAAACGCACGCAACCGCGTGCCACCGCGATCCTGGCCAGTTCACGCATCAAGGTGAGCCCGACGCCTTTGCCGCGGGCTTCCGCAAGGGTGAAGAGATCCTTCAGGAAAAGAGCGCCGCCCAGGTCCGGCGCCGGGTAAAGCACGGCAAAGCTGGCGAAGCCGATTGCGGCGCCCTCCCGTTCCGCCAGCACGATCTCCACATTGGCCGTCTCGGCCAGCACGTGATCACGGACGTGCGCTGCCATGGCCTCAGCGGTCGGGGCCTTGTCGCCCCAGTAATGCAGATCGCAGCGGTAGAACAGCCCGGCGACGGCAGCATGATCGGCTGCAGTCGCTATCCGGCAGGTGATGGTGCCTTCGCTCATGCCCGCTTTCTTCGCGGTTTGCTGGCCGCCTTGAAATAGGGCGCCAGATACTGCCCGGTGTGGCTCTTGGCGACCCGGGCGACATCCTCCGGCGTGCCGGCGGCGACGATCCGGCCGCCGCGGTCGCCGCCGTCCGGGCCGAGGTCGAGAATCCAGTCGGCGGTCTTGATGACCTCCAGATTATGCTCGATCACCAGCACGGTGTTGCCCTGGTCGACCAAGGCCTGGAGCACCTCAAGCAGCTTGCTCACGTCCTCGAAATGCAGGCCGGTGGTCGGCTCGTCCAGGATGTAAAGCGTGCGCCCGGTGGCGCGGCGCGACAGTTCCTTGGAGAGTTTCACGCGTTGCGCTTCGCCGCCCGAGAGCGTGGTGGCCGGCTGGCCGATATGGATGTAACCCAGGCCGACCTTCTGCAGGGTTTCCAGCTTCACCCGGATCGAGGGGACGGCCTTGAAGAACTCCACGCCTTCGTCGACGGTCATGTCGAGAATATCGGCGATGGATTTGCCCTTGAAGGTGATCTCGAGAGTCTCGCGGTTGTAGCGTTTGCCCTTGCAGACGTCGCACTGGACATAGACGTCGGGCAGGAAGTGCATTTCGATCTTGATAACGCCGTCGCCCTGGCAGGCCTCGCAGCGGCCGCCCTTCACGTTGAAGGAAAAGCGGCCGGGTTTGTAGCCGCGGGCGTTGGATTCCGGCAGGCCGGCAAACCATTCCCGGATCGGCGTGAAGGCGCCGATGTAGGTTGCGGGGTTGGAACGCGGTGTGCGGCCGATCGGCGACTGATCGATGTCGATGATCTTGTCGAGATACTCCAGGCCCTCGATGCCCTCGTGCTTGCCGGGGTTGGCGCGCGCCTTGTGCAGTCGCCTTGCCAGCGCCTTGTAAAGCGTCTCGATGATCAGGGTGGACTTACCGCTGCCCGAAACACCGGTCACGCAGGTGAAGGTACCGAGCGGAATCTCCGCCGTGACCGAGCGGAGATTGTTTTCCTCGGCCTTCAGGATCTTGATCGACTGGCCGGGATGGCCCTCACGCCGCAGCGGCGGCATGGCGATCTGGCGGAAGCCGGTCAGGTACTGGCCGGTCAGGCTGTCCGGCGCCTTCATGACTTCCTTCGGTTTGCCGATGGCCACCACCTGGCCGCCTTTGCGCCCGGCGCGCGGGCCCATATCGACGAGGAAGTCGGCGGAGCGGATCGCATCCTCGTCGTGTTCCACCACGATCACGCTGTTGCCCAGGTCGCGCAGCCGCTTCAGGGTTTCCAGTAGGCGGGCGTTGTCGCGCTGATGCAAACCGATGGAGGGTTCGTCCAGCACGTAAAGCACCCCGGTCAGGCCGGAGCCGATCTGCGAGGCGAGGCGGATACGCTGGCTCTCGCCGCCGGAGAGGCTCGCCGAGCCGCGGCTGAGGGTTAGGTAGTCCAGGCCGACGTCCATCAGGAAACGCAGCCGCTCATTGATCTCCTTCAGGATACGGCTGGCGATCTCCCGCTGCTTGGGCTTCAGTTTCTTCGACAGCTTGGAGAACCAGTCCGCCGCCTCGGCGACCGAGAACTCGGCCACCTGACTGATGTGCAACCCGTCGATCTTGACCGCCAGCGCCTCGGGCTTCAGGCGGAAGCCGCCGCAGGCCTCACAAGGCTGGTTGCTTTGGTATTTGCTGAGATCGTCGCGCACCCAATCGCTGTCGGTTTCGCGCCAGCGCCGTTCCATGTTGGGGATCACGCCCTCGAAGGGCTTGGTGGTCTTATAGCTTCTGAGCCCGTCCTCGTAGGCCATGGTGATCGGCGTCTTGCCGGAGCCGTAGAGGATGACGTCGCGCACCGACTTCTTCAGTTCCTTCCAGGGCGTCCGGGTCGAGACCTTGTAGTGCTTGGCGATGCTGTCGAGGGTCTGCTGGTAGTAGGGCGAGGGGGTCGCTGAACGCGACCAGGGCGCGATGGCGCCGCCGCTGAGCGGCAGCTTGTCGTCCGGCACTGTCAGCTCGGGGTCGAAGAACAGGGTCACGCCCAGGCCGTCGCAGGACGGGCAGGCGCCGAAGGGGTTGTTGAAGGAAAACAGCCGCGGTTCGATCTCGTCGATGGTGAAGCCCGAGACCGGGCAGGCAAAGCGCGCCGAGAAGGTGGTGCGCTCGCCGGACCCCCCAGCCTTCGATTGGGCATCCTCGGCGAAGGCCAGACCGTCGGCCAGGTTCAACGCCGTCTCGAAGCTGTCGGCGAGCCGCGATTCGATTCCTTCGCGGACGATCAGCCGGTCGACCACGACTTCGATGTCGTGCTTGCGCTTCTTGTCGAGGGCCGGAACCTCTTCGATCTCGTGCAGTTCGCCGTCGATCTTCACCCGCTGGAAGCCCCGCTTCTGCAGGTCGGCCAGTTCCTTGCGGTACTCGCCTTTGCGGCCGCGCACGATGGGCGCCAGCAGGTAGAGGCGCGTGCCCTCCTTCATCTCCATCACCCGGTCGACCATCTGGCTGACGGTCTGGCTCTCGATGGGCAGGCCGGTGGCGGGGGAGTAGGGCACCCCGACCCGGGCGTAGAGCAGGCGCAGGTAGTCGTAGATCTCGGTCACCGTGCCGACGGTGGAGCGCGGGTTCTTCGAGGTCGTCTTCTGCTCGATGGAGATCGCCGGCGACAGGCCCTCGATGGAATCCACGTCCGGCTTCTGCATCAGTTCCAGGAACTGGCGCGCATAAGCGGAGAGGGATTCGACATAGCGTCGCTGGCCCTCGGCATAGATGGTGTCGAAGGCGAGGGAGGATTTGCCCGAGCCGGAGAGCCCGGTGATCACCACCAGCTTGTTGCGGGGCAGGGTGACGTCAATATTTTTCAGATTGTGTTCGCGCGCTCCGCGAATCGCGATCACAGGACCTTGCGGACCGTTTGGCATCAAATCGGCACGGCCTCTCGAGGCTGGGGGTTGTTGTCTGGATACCCTGGTCGAAAACGACCGGCAGAGAGCAATATGGATGATGGGACCGGGAAAATCGAGCCCCAGATCGCGATTGCGGCCTTGCGGATAAGCCATTGCTGACATAGACCTGCCAGCCGCGCTACAGTCTCACGGCCCTTGGCCGGGCGCCCTTATTGAAATCAACCTGAGAATTTGGAGAAGGTCGTTATGGCGGGGAGCGTCAACAAAGTCATTTTGGTCGGCAACCTGGGGCGCGATCCGGAAATCCGCAGCACCCAGGACGGCACCCGCATCGCCAATCTCTCGGTCGCGACCTCGGAGACCTGGCGCGACCGCAATTCGGGAGAGCGGCGCGAGCGCACCGAGTGGCACCGGGTCGTGATCTTCAACGAAAAGCTCTCCGAAGTGGCCGAGAAGTACCTGCGCAAAGGCTCCAAGATCTACATCGAGGGTCAACTTCAAACCCGCAAGTGGACCGACCAATCCGGGCAGGATCGCTATACGACAGAGGTGGTGCTGCAGCGCTTCCGCGGCGAACTGACCATGCTGGACGGCCGCCAGGACGGTGGTGGCGGCGGCTTCGGCGGCGGCGACCAGGGCGGCTACAGCGGCGGTGGCGGCGATTTCGGCGGCGGTTCCTCGGGCGGGAGCTCCGGCGGCGGATCGGGCCCGGCCGGCGATCTGGACGACGAAATCCCGTTCTAAGGGCGGCGGCGCTGACACTTCCGGACGTCGCCGGTTCTCAGTGTGAGAGCCGACGATTCTTGCCGAACCATATTGGCGTGAACGGGCCGCCGGGACACAGCCCAAGGTTGGTTCGGCCCGCGCCATGGCAAGCCTTGCGCGGCGGCTCCGGAAAAGTGCAGACGACGGATTTCTAACATCCTGAAATAAAAGGAAAAACCACGCCCGTTTCGCAGGCGCGGGAGTTGTCGTTCTTTTACGGGATTGTTATAATCAATCCAACGAATCGCGGGGGGTTTCCGGGCGTCGAAAGGCCAGTGGTCAGGCGCTCTTCCGGGACCAGAGAAACTTCGGCGATTTGGCATGATTTCCTGGTTCTGCCGGCCCCGGCGGGCCGTCTTTCCTCCGGTTCGGGCGCTGGGTCCGGGCCCTGCTTCCAGGTTCCTTCTGGGTTCGTTGTCTAAGGCCTTTTCTCTTGTCCGATCCGTCTAAGCCGAGTTTCGATCACGACATAACACCGGTCACCATCGAGGACGAGATGAAACGCTCGTACCTCGACTACGCCATGAGCGTGATCGTGGCGCGGGCCTTGCCGGATGTCCGCGACGGCCTGAAGCCGGTGCACCGGCGCATCCTCTACGCCATGAAGGAAGCCGGCTACGACTGGAACCGGCCGTACCGCAAGTCGGCCCGCGTCGTCGGTGACGTCATGGGTCAGTACCACCCCCATGGCGATTCCGCGATCTACGACACCATGGTGCGGATGGCGCAGGATTTCTCCATGCGCCTGCAGCTCATCGACGGGCAGGGCAATTTCGGTTCCATGGACGGCGATCCGCCGGCGGCCATGCGCTATACCGAGGCGCGGCTGACGCGGGTGGCCAGCGACGCGCTGCTGGACGATATCGACGAGAACACCGTCGACTTCCAGGACAACTACGATGAGTCGACCAAGGAGCCGGTGGTCCTGCCGGCGCGTTTTCCCAATCTGCTGGTCAACGGCGCCGGCGGCATCGCCGTGGGCATGGCGACCAACATCCCGCCCCACAATCTGGGGGAGGTGATCGACGGCTGCCTAGCTTACATCGACAAGCCGGATATCTCCATCGACGGCCTGATGGAATACATTCCCGGACCCGATTTCCCGACCGGCGGCATCATCCTCGGCCGTGCCGGCATCCGCGATGCCTATCACACCGGGCGCGGCAGCCTGCGCGTCAGGGCCAAGACCGAGATCGAGGAAATCCGCAAGGACCGCATGGCGATTATCGTCAGCGAGGTGCCTTTTCAGGTGAACAAGGCGCGGATGCTGGAGCGGATCGCCGAGCTGGTCCGTGCCAAGACCATCGAGGGTATCGCCGACCTGCGCGACGAAAGCGACCGTCAGGGGCTGCGCGTGGTCATCGAACTGCGTCGGGATGCGGAGCCCGATGTGGTGCTGAATCAGCTTTTCCGCCATTCCCAGCTTCAGGGCTCTTTCGGCTGCAATATCCTGGCGCTGAACGGCGGACGGCCGGAGGTCCTGGATCTCCGCGCCATCATCGGCGCCTTCATCGATTTCCGCGAAGAGGTGGTGACACGGCGCACGGCCTTCCGCCTCGGCAAGGCTCGCGATCGTGCGCACCTCTTGGTTGGCCTCGCCATTGCGGTGGCCAACATCGATCCGGTGATTGCGCTGATCCGCGCCGCGCCTGACCCGGTGGCGGCCCGTGAGGGCCTGATGGCGCAGCGCTGGCCGGCCAAGGATGTCGCGCCGCTGATCGCGCTCATCGACGAGCCGGGCCGGGTGGTTGAGGAAGACGGTAGCTACAGCCTTTCTGAGGCCCAGGCGCGGGCGATCCTGGAACTGCGCCTGCAGCGCCTGACCGGGCTGGAGCGTGAGAAGATCGCCGCCGAGCTGCAGGAAATTGCTGCAGAAATAAAGGAATACCTGGAAATCCTCTCTTCGCGTGAGAAGTTGCTGTCGATCCTGCGCGAAGAGTTCAACGACATGAAGGCGCGTTTCGCCACGCCGCGCCGGACGCTGATCTCCGATCACGGCTTCGAACAGGAAGACGAGGATCTGATCCAGCGCGAAGACATGGTGGTGACAGTCAGTCACGGCGGCTACATCAAGCGGGTGCCGCTGTCGACCTATCGCGCCCAGCGGCGCGGCGGCAAGGGCCGGGCCGGCATGGCGACCCGCGACGAGGATTTCGTCAGCCAGGTCTTCGTCTGCAACACCCATACGCCGGTGCTGTTCTTCTCCTCCCGCGGCATGGTGTACAAGCTGAAGGTCTACCGCCTGCCGGTCGGCACGCCCCAGGCGCGCGGCAAGGCGCTGATCAACCTTCTGCCCCTGGCTGAGGGCGAGGTGATTTCCACCTTCATGCCGATGCCCGAGGACGAGACCACCTGGGACCAGATGTACGTCGTCTTCGCGACCTCGGACGGCAATGTCCGGCGCAACAAGCTGTCGGATTTCGTGCGGGTCATGGCCAACGGCAAGATCGCCATGAAGCTGGAAGACGGCGACAGCGAATTGGTGGCCGTGCGGCCCTGTGCCCAGGATGACGATATCCTGCTGGCCACCGCCGGGGGGCGCTGCATCCGCTTTTCTGTGTCCGACGTCCGGGTCTTTGCCGGCCGCACCTCGACCGGCGTGCGCGGTATCAAACTGGGTAAGGGCGACAAGGTCATCTCCATGACCATCCTGCGTTCGGGCGAAGCCGAGAGCACCGAAGAGCGCGATGCCTACCGGCGCTACGCCTCGGCAAAGCGGCGCGGAGAGAACGGCGATGGCGACGGCGTATCCGACAATGGCATCGAATTGTCCCAGGCCCGGCTCAGCGAACTGGCCGAGAGCGAACAGTTCATTCTCTCGGTTGCCGATGACGGTTATGGCAAGCGCACCTCGGCCTACGAATACCGCCTGACGGGCCGTGGCGGCCGCGGCATCGGCAACATGGACCTGAGCCGTCACGGCGGACGGGAGTCCGGGGTGATCGCCGCCTTTCCGGTCGGCCCCGGCGACCAGATCATGCTGGTGACCGACGGCGGCAAGCTGATTCGCAGCCCGGTCGAGGACATCCGCATTGCCGGCCGCACTACCCGCGGCGTCATGCTGTTTCGCATCGACGAAAGTGAGCGTATTGTTTCCGTGGCCCACCTGCCGGAAGAAGAGACGGACGACGAAGACGAAACCGTTTCCGACGATCCCGTATCCGGCGGGGAGGGCGGACCGGGTCCGGCTGCAGGGCCCGGGGCAACCTAGCTGGGGGAGATCGAAGGATCATGAGAGAGCCGCTGGTCGGTGTCTATCCCGGCACCTTCGATCCCATCACCAACGGACACCAGGACATTATCGGCCGGGCCTGCAAGCTGGTCGACCGGCTGGTGATTGCGGTTGCCCGCAATGCCGGCAAGGGGCCGCTCTTCACTATCGACGAGCGGGTCGAGATGGTGCGCGACGAGATCGGGCGGATGGAAACCCATGGCGCCGAAGTGCAGGTGAGCAGCTTCGACAACCTTCTGATCCATTTCTGCCAGGAGGTCGGCGGCTCCGTACTGGTCCGCGGCCTGCGGGCGGTTTCCGATTTCGAGTATGAGTTCCAGATGGCCAGCATGAATGCCCGCCTGGACGCCGACATCGAGACGGTGTTCCTGATGGCGTCGGAGCGACAGCAGTTCATTTCGTCCCGCTTCGTGAAGGAGATCGGCCGCCTGGGCGGCGACATTTCCAGCTTTGTCGGCGCCGATGTTGCCGCCCGTCTGCGCGACCGCTTCCACCTGGAACAGGAAGACGGCAAGGCGGCCGCCAAGAGGCTCCAGACATTCAAGCAATAGCCCGGTCAAACAGGGGCTGCGGCAAGCCGCAAGCGGGACAGGAAACAGCCAGGGTTTCCGGCGGTTTCGGGACGTCCTTTTTTAGGGTTCACACCGGTTGACCGGACCGGGGGCCGGCACTATTGTGCGCGCGCCGCGTCGGAGGGGCAGGGACCGCAGAATGTTGGCCCGAGTCCCCCAGATGCCGCAAATCCCCTTGGGGGGCCCGTAGCTCAGTTGGTAGAGCACCTGACTTTTAATCAGGTTGTCCCAGGTTCGATCCCTGGCGGGCTCACCATTTCTCCACAGTAACCGATGCCCGGCAAAAGCCGGCGGTGTTCGCCGCCGATCCGGCTTTCCGGCCCGTCAGTCCGGCCCTGTCAGTCTGGCCCTGTCAGCCCGGCCCTGTCAGTGAAGAGGCAGCCGCACCTTCTGCCAGGGCGATGTGCCGGGCTTTGTCAGGCTCCGCTCGAAGGCTGCTGTTTCAGCCGCAGTATGGCGGATCCAGGACGCCTTTCGGAACTGCCGGTTTTTGGCGACAGGAGAGAGGTTGGACCGAATCGCTTCGTCCAGACCCGCAGAACGCCAGAACATCATGTGGTTCGCCATTGTGAACTCCCGAAACTGTTGCCCGGCGACTCCATCAGGACTTCGCGATGGGCTGCGGCCCAACCTGGGATAGGAAGTTTCGCCGTATGTTTTCTTGTTCACGATGATTGTGGCGCGTTCTGGTTTAGATTTTCTTGCCTGAGATCGCTTTAAGTAAATCATCGAAATGATTAGCAAAATACGCAAGATTATTAATAGTGATTTAACTACAATCCTTTAAGCAGGGTCTTTCAATCAACACCTCTCGCACCGGCAACGCGGTCGCGCAGAAAAGGCTCTGCTTTGAAGAAGATCCTCAGGTGGACTTCGGGAACCAGTAACCGAACGGCGGTCATTGATCTGGCCATCGTGCTGGGGTCGGTAGTCGTGGCCTTCGCCGTCTTCCAGGAATTTGACCTGGCGGAGGCCTGGGAGACCTGGGCCGATCAGCACGAGGATATGGAACTGGATGAGTTGCCGCTGGCGCTTGGGATTGCGGCCATCGCATTCCTCTGGTTCTCCTGGCGGCGCTGGTGCGCCCTGGCAAAGGAGTTCCGGCGCAGCCGCCGCATCATGACGCGGTTGAGGGCGTCTTTGAGAAAGCGCCGGGCAGCCGAACGGAGTCTGATCTCGGCCAAGCAGGAGGCCGAGCTGGCAGATCGCACGAAGTCCGAATTTCTGGCGAACATCAGCCATGAACTGCGCACGCCCTTGAACGCAATCATCGGGTTTTCCGAAGTGATCGTGAACCAGGTTGATGGCCCGATGGGTAACCCGAAGTATCAGGAATACGCGACGCACATCTGCGAGTCCGGCAAACACCTTCTGGGCATCATCAATGAGATTCTGGACCTCTCGAAGATCGAATCCGGCCAGGCGGAGTTGGTGGAAGAGATCTTTACGCCAAGGGACAGCATCCAGGCCGCCATACGTCTGGTATCGATGCAGTCGACGTCGACGGCCATCGACGTGGAGCTTCAGGAAACCGACGGGTTGCCGGACTTTCATGGTGATCCGCGCCTCTTAAAGCAGATCGTCATCAACCTGGTGTCCAACGCCGTCAAGTTCAGCAAGCCCGGCGGCAAGGTGACCGTCTCGATGGATGTTGGGCCTGAAAGGGGCCTCCGGATTGCCATCCAAGACACCGGTGTGGGCATGACGGCTGATGAGATCGCTATTGCCATCAAGCCTTTCCGGCAGATTGAAAATGCCTACAAGCGCAGCCGGCCGGGAACCGGACTGGGCTTGCCGCTCGCGCTGGCCCTCACTGAGCTGCATGGCGGCACAGTGACCCTGGCAAGTGATCCGGGGCAGGGAACAACTGTTACGGTGACATTCCCGGCAGCACGATCGGTTTGGGCGGCTCGGCGGCCAAAGGAGCTTGGTGCTTTGGCCTGACGAACGCTTGCCCTCAAGGGCTGCGCGCTAGTCTTTATCATCTTTCCTCAGGGTCATGAGGCTGATGCCGAGGGCAACCGAGCCAAAGGTAATAAACAGGCCAAAGAACAGCAGCCCCAAACCCAACCAGGGCTGATCGCTTCCGAAAATCAACCCGCGCAATCCGGCCAGATCACTGGCCAGGATGGCCGTGCAGAACACTGCAGCAGCCAGGAATCCAACGGCCAGGTGGCGCCAGACCATCTCCAGAGCCTGTTTCTCGTGGGCCAGGAGAGGGGGCCGATTCGGCTTGGGGCGTCGTTTTGAAGCCATGCGTTGAGAATTGGTTCTTAGAGGGCCGGCTGCAAGAGTCTAAAGCAGGCTCGATTGTCGCAACCCAAAAAGGGTGCGGAATCCCACAGAAAGCAACGATTTTGGCGGGCAGACTGGAAGCTCGAAGTCGACGGGGGCTGCTCAGCTTTTGAGCGCTAGGTAACTGATCTTTAAAGGAAGACGTGCAGGCTGTGTGGGTGCGCAAGCATAGTGAGGTTGAAGCAATGACACTGCATTCAGGCTTCGATCCGGCCCGTTGGATCGTCGATGCCTTCAGAGCGGGAATTTTCGCGCGGGTCAACGCCAACGGCGACTTGGCCCTTGACGTCGTTAATGCCTGCCCGAAGGAGACCGAGGAGCTTCTCGGCCGTCTGAGTGGGAACTCGGAAGCGGTTATCCTGCAGATGCCGAAGCCCGACAGCGACGTTCTGTACCTGAACTAAACCTGTCCGATCCGCCTCGGGCGAGCACCGGGTTTCCTGAAAGCCGGAACGCTTAGAGGAATGGGGCAGGGCTGATCGAGGCGGGCCCTGGCGCGGGCCCTGATCCATTGCTTCTCTATTCAACCCCGATGATATCGATGTCGCTGTCCAGGATTAACTGGCGCAGGGTCTTCAGGCCCATCTCCAGTTCCTCATATTCCCGGCGCAGCAACGAAACCTCTTCCACTGCCGACTTGCGGGTCGCCTGATTGCGCGGCAACTCCATCAAGGCGGCCAGGTAACGCCCCTTGGCATGAGCAGTACGGCGCACCAGCGCCTTGACCTCACGCTGCTTGAGATGCACCAGCACCGACATGACTTCGCGGCGGCTGTGTTCCTGAATCGTGTCGTCGATCTCATCGACAAACTGGCCGGCCGTGACACTGGATTGCTCGGGCTCGGGGACCGCCAGCGCATCTTCCAGCATACGCAGGGCCTGCCGCGGTTTACCGCTGGAGCGGTGGAACCATTGCAGCGTCGGGTTCGAACGCAGGTCGTGTTCTGAGAGGTCGGGAAAGCTCATGGTTCATGGCCCTTGCGCCGGTTTCGCATTGACCCGGAAGCCGAAGGCCCGGGTTGCCTAAGCTTTGCAATCGGCGGGCCAGTTGCCGACGCCGAAGAACCCCAGGTTTCAGCGTCTGGGGCCCGGCATCACGCGGCGGGAAGGCAGTTTTCGACGGGCAGAGGCGGTGGACAGGGGCAATTCTTGCCGGGTTCGTTGCGGGGAAGCCGTGGGGGCCATCCGGCTCGGGATCAGTCCGCGGCCCGCCGGCGTCCGCTGAGGGCAGGGTGGTCGTCATTGGCGGCACCGGGAAGCGCAATCTGGCCGCCCGCTCCGTCGGCCAGCCGGTGGACCCTCGCCCGAACCCGCTTGAGGCCCGCCCGATTTTGGCGGTTGCGGCCGAAGCGCCGCAAGGCACGCCAGCCGACGACGGCACTGATGATGCCCAGCCACATGTAGGGATACCACCAGGGCATCAGGACAACGAAGTCGTGAAGCAGGAGGTAGTAGGGATCGGATTCTGCATTGGGCCCATAGAGCCACTGCAATACTGAAAGCATCGCCCCGTCTTCCGTTCCATTAAATCGGCAGCTTGCATCAAAATAAGAAGTGGTAAGAATTTATGGGCTTATTAACAAAATGTCAATTAAAAATTTATTATTTGTTAACCATAATCGTCTTTATTTGATATAAATTTAAATAAAAGTAGATTTAATACTTATAAGAATTCGGCGCGGAGTTTTTGAGGCGTTGGCCTTCAGCCTATTCGCCGAAGCCGCAGGCCCAGCGGTTGTAGTCTTCTTTTGCCGGAATACCTGGCGCGGCGGGCTCGATATGGCTGAGCCCCAGCGTCATCAGGTCCGCGGAACCGTCGATCGCGGCCAGCGTGTCGACATAGTTCAAGCGGCCGCGATAGTACATCCGCGGGTTCTCGGGGATCACTTTGATCGGCGGCAGTTCCGACATGTGACCGCTCGCGCGATCAAGCAGAAACAGCTCGACGGGCGTGCCGGCCTGCCAGAGTGTCGGTCCGAGCGTGACCACCAGCATTTCCTCGCTCTTATAGGCGCGGGACTGGCCGTCGAGTATGTAGCCCCAGCCGCGCCAGCATTCGGTCTTTTGGCCGGCGGAGAGACCTTGAGCCGAAGCGGGTGCTTCGGCGCCGCCGACCAGTCCGAGACCGAAAACCAATGCCAGGCAAGCGAGGCGAAAAAAAACGGACGAAACGGGGGTGAAGACCCGGTGCATCCTAATGGCTGCCCGTGGCGCCGGCGCAGTCGACGCAGGTCGGCAGGGTCGGATCCAGTTCCAGACGCCTGAGCGGAATTTGCTCACCGCAGGTGACGCAGTAGCCATAGTCCCCCGACTCGATCCGTTTCAGGCTTGCTTCGATACGCTGAAGTTCAGCCTTACGGCGGCGTTCAGCCTCAAGCGACATGGCCTGACCTTGAAGCGCATCCATTCTTGACAGCCTGCCAACCCTGGTCTGATCAAGTTCAACCGGCCTGCGGCTTTCCGCGCTGTTTGCTGCCAGATCCAACAGTTCGACGCGGCGTTGGACCAAGCGCTCGCGAAAAGCGGCAAGGTCGAACTGGATCGGTTCACTCATGCCCCATGATGGCGCTGGCCGTTTCACACTACAAGGGATTTGCCCGCGGAACGACCGGCGGCGCTGTGCAGGAGCTGGGCGCCAAAAATCGGCGTCGGACGTTCGAAGAGGCATGATGTCTGGAAGGGGTGCCTGCGGGAACTGAAGAGCCCCGGCCGTCTTCGGGGGTTGGTAGACATGAAGTCGTACAGGGAGGCAGGGTCTCAAATCCCCGCAGGCATACCCTGAGTGAAAAGGTACGGGTGGGTTTGTTTAAGCAGGGTGATTTTTTTGTGTCAAGGCAGGGAGTTAGCGCTCTAAAGGGTTATTTCTCTTCAGATTTCCGGCCCGCGGTGATGTTCGTCGTCATGGCCCTGCCGGCTTGAATAGAACACCAGGAACATCAGCCCGCCGCCCAGCAAGAGGGAAAAAACGCAGGCGAGGGAGAGAGCGATCATGCCATGAAGGCTGATGTCGAGTCCGCCCCGACTCCACCAGAAGAACAGGGCGCCGATCAAGGCGGCGGTCGCAAGAACGCCGGGCACGGCGATGCGCCAGAATATCTTCACGGGACTTTGCGACTCCTGGATAAAAAAGAAAGGTTTTGGACCAAAGGCTTAGAGCTGCATCGCCTGCTATGGTGAACCTTTGTGCCGATCTCCGTCCAGCGCTTTTTTGGCGCAGTTTTCCGTTGCCCTTTTGGCGCAGGACGCTATAACACCGCCTTCGAGCCGGTGGCCATGACCAGCGGAAATCTGCGGCTGTGGCGGAATCGGTAGACGCGCAGCGTTGAGGGCGCTGTGGGGGAAACCCCGTGGAGGTTCAAGTCCTCTCAGCCGCACCATCTGGCCCCAAGTGCTCGGATCGTGGGAGTGGACGATATCCCTCCTGACAGCGTTGCGGCTGTGGCGGAATTGGTAGACGCGCTAGCTTCAGGTGCTAGTTTCCGTACGGAAGTGGAGGTTCGAGTCCTCTCAGCCGCACCAAACTCTCTCCCGACAGGTGGTTTGAGACCGAGATCCGGCATTGCCGGCTCCCGCACCTTGCGTTAGCGCTTCCTTAGCGCCTGACAGGCACCTTGGCGGCAGCATTGCTGCGCACTGGTACTTCAGCTGCGAATTCCCATATCATGGCTAAGTCGGGGAAGTGGTGCATGGGGTCGTTTGCAGGCCCTCGTTTGCATGGGTGGACGGTCTTGGCCGGCCGGCGCGAAGCCGGGGCGAGGCCGAACAGGCATCTGGCGGTGATCAAGCTGCCACCAGGAGGGATTGGGAGACTTGTCTGAGAACAAGCAGGTGAGCTTTGGCACAAGGCTACGGAACTATTTCCTTGCCGGTGTGCTGGTCACCGCGCCCGCCGGCATCACCTTCTGGCTGACCTGGCGGGTCATTACCTTCATCGACAACCGGGTCACGCCGATAATTCCGCCGCAGTGGAATCCGGAGACCTATCTGCCCTTCGGTGTTCCCGGGCTCGGTCTTATCGTGGCTCTGTTGTTCCTTGTTCTCGTGGGCTTCCTGGCGGCCGGCTATGTCGGCCGGCTCACCATGTCTTTTGGCGAGCGCATCGTCGGCCGCCTGCCGGTGATCCGGTCGGTCTACAGTTGGACCAAGCAACTCCTTGAGACGGTGCTTTCCCAGTCTTCCACCGCCTTTCGCGAGGTCGTTCTGATCGAATACCCGCGGCGTGGGTGTTGGGCGGTTGGTTTCATCACCGGCGAAACGGTGGGTGAGGTTCAGCACCTGACCGCCGAGACTGTTTTCAATGTCTTCATCCCGGCAACGCCCAACCCAACGACGGGTTTTCTGCTTTTCGTCCCGCGCGAGGATGTCCATCACCTGGACCTGACGGTGGAAGAGGGTATCAAGCTGGTCATCTCCAGCGGCATCGTGATTCCGGACCGGGAACACGAAGGAGAGGAGGCCACGCTCGACGCCGAGGCCGCTAAGGCACAGGTGGAGGCGCAGGCCGAGAAGACCTTGGGCAAGAAGGGCAACCTGCGCCGCCGCAAGAAAGCGCCGCCGAAAAAACGGGCCGGTTTCATCACCCGGCTGCGCAACTATTTCTTTGCCGGTGTACTGGTGACCGCGCCGATCGCCATCACGGTTTGGCTGGCCTGGGAGTTCGTATCCTTCGTCGACAGCCGGGTGGTGCGCCACATTCCGGCACAATGGAACCCCGAGACCTATCTGCCCTTCAGTCTGCCGGGACTGGGCGTCCTGGTCATCGTGGTCGGACTCATTCTTGTCGGTTTCCTGACCGCCGGTTTGGTCGGACGGTCGCTGATCGCCAGCGGCGAGCGCCTGCTGGCGCAGATGCCGGTGATCCGCAGCCTATACAGTGCCGTAAAGCAGATCCTGGAAACCGTGTTCAAGGAACAGTCCCAGGCGTTCCGCGAGGTGGTGTTGCTTGAATACCCGCGGCCGGACTGCTGGGCACTTGGCTTCATCACCGGGCCGGCAGAGCACGGCATTCAGCATTGGACGCCCGAAGATACGGTGAACATTTTTCTGCCGACCACCCCGAACCCGACATCCGGCTTCCTACTCTTCCTGCCGCGCAATGAGGTTCAGAGCCTGACGATGACCGTCGAAGAGGGCATCAAGATGGTGGTGTCCGGCGGTATTGTCACGCCGCCCGACCGGCGCCCCTCAGTGGTCGAGGATGCTGCGACGGACGAGAGTCAGCCACCGCTCGCTCACAGCGGCTAAGCGTTTTTCAGGCCCTACCCTGACCGCAGGAATTTCACCGCCGCATCGCGCTCGAAGAGATAGAGCAGGACCCTGAGGGCCTGACCGCGTGGTGCTTCCAGTTCGGGATCCTTGTCCAGGATCAGCCTCGCATCGTCGCGGGCTGTGGCCAACAGATCGCCGTGGGTTGCAAGGTCGGCCAAACGGAATTCCGGCAGGCCGCTCTGACGCACCCCGAGCAGCTCGCCGGCGCCGCGCAGGCGCAGGTCCTCTTCGGCGATGCGGAAACCGTCGTCGGTTTCCCGCAGGATCTGAAGGCGGGCCTTGGCGGTTTCGCCCAGAGGCCCCTGCCAGAGCAGCAGGCAGGAGGACTTGTCGGCACCACGGCCGACACGGCCGCGGAGTTGGTGCAACTGCGCCAGGCCGAAACGCTCGGCATGCTCGATGACCATGATGGTGGCCTTGGGCACGTCGACGCCGACTTCGACCACGGTGGTGGCGACCAGAACCCCGGTCTCGCCGGCGGCAAAGCGCTCCATCACCGCATCCTTTTCCGCGCCCTTCATGCGGCCGTGGACCAAGCCCACATTATCGCCGAAATGATGGGCGAGGGCGCGGTGGCGGTCCTCCGCGGCGGCCAAGTCGCTGTTTTCCGACTCCTCGACAAGCGGACAGATCCAATAGACCTGGGCGCCCTTGGCCAGGGCACGTTCCACGGCGGTGACCACTTCCGGCAGGCGGTCTAGGGAGAGGGTCACGGTATCGATCGGTTGGCGGCCCGGCGGCCTTTCGGTCAGGCGTGAGGAATCCATATCGCCATAGGCCGTCAGCATCAGGGTGCGCGGGATCGGTGTGGCCGTCATGACGAGCACGTCGACAGCCTGGCCCTTGCCGGTAAGGGTCAAACGCTGATGGACGCCGAAGCGGTGCTGCTCGTCGATCACCGCCATGGCGAGGTCGCGAAAGGCAACATCCTCCTGAAACAGAGCATGGGTGCCGACGACGAGGTCGGTTTCACCCTCGGCGAGGCCGGCGAGAATAGCCGCGCGCGCCTTGCCTTTGTCGCGCCCGGTGAGCAAAGCCAGCTTCACCCCGGCTGCTTCGGCCAGCGGGGCGATGGTTTTGAAGTGTTGCCGGGCAAGAATTTCGGTCGGCGCCATGAGCGCCGCCTGGCTCCCGGCCTCGACCGCCGCGAGCATGGCCAGCAGGGCGACCACGGTCTTGCCGCTGCCCACGTCGCCTTGGAGCAGCCGCAGCATGCGGTGTTCCGCCGTCATGTCGCCGGTGATTTCGGCGACGGCCTGGCGCTGCGATCCGGTCAGGGCGAAAGGCAGGCTTGTCAGCACCCTTTCCTGCAGGTGGCCGCTGCCCTTCAGACGGCGGCCCTTTTGCCGCAGTTGGCGGTCGCGCACCAGGGCGATGGCCAGTTGGTTGGCCAGCAATTCGTCATAGGCGAGACGCCGCCGGGGCAGCGCGAGTGTGGAAAGATCGGCCTCATCCCTGGGGGCATGAACCCGTCCCAGGGCGTCGTGCCAGTCGGGCCAGCCTTCCCGATCCTTTTGGGCCGGGTTGAGCCACTCCGGCAGGGAAGGCGCGCGTTCCACGGCGGCATGAACGGCCTTGCTCACGACTTTCAGGCTGAGGCCGGCGGTAAGGGGGTAAACGGGCTCTACCGCCCGCAGGCTCTCGGCTTCCTCCGGTCCGGCGATATGATCCGGATGGGTCATCTGAAGGCGGTCGTTGAAGACCTCCACCTTGCCGCTCACCACCCGTGTCTGACCGGGCGGCAGCATCTTCATCAGGTAATCGCGGTGGGCGTGAAAGAACACCAGTTCCAACGCCGCCGTCGCGTCGTGACAAAGCACGCGGTAGGGCTGGCGGCGGGTCGGCGGCGCGCGGTGTTCGCCCACCTCGATGGTGAGGGTGGCGATGCGTCCGGGGATGACCTCGGCGAGGGGCGGCCCGTAGCGCCGGTCGATGATACCGCTCGGCAGGTGCCAGCTGAGATCGATCACCGCCGGACCGGCGACCAGGCTCTCAAACAGCTTGGCATAGCGCGGCCCGACGCCGGGCAGGCTGGTGGCGGGGGCAAAGAGCGGAAAGAGGATTTCGGGGCGCACAGGTCTGGACGGGTCTATCGAAGAGGCTGGCCGGGAAGTGCCTGACAAAGAGGTGAGATCGCTCTATATCCTATGCCAAATCAAGGGCAATGACATGACCGAAACGATTGAAAACCGCCGCAAACGGCTGCGCTTCAGAAGCTGGCACCGTGGTACGCAGGAGATGGACCTGCTGATCGGCAGTTTTGCCGACAGTCACCTGGGAGGTTTCGATTCCCAGCAACTCAGCCGTTTCGAGGCCCTGCTGGACGTGCCGGAGCCGGTCGTCTATGACTGGATTCTGGGCCGTACGCAACCGCCGACGGAGTTCGACCATGACGTCTTGCGGCTGCTGCTGGACTTCGAATACAAGCCTGTCAAACGCTAGCCAGCCTGAAGAAGATCCACAACCGATGAGTGACCCTGTTTCCGCCCCGGCGCCAACGGACGATTCCGCGTCTGTGCGGCCAACAATCGCTTCCGCTGCACCTGGGGCCGATGCACTCTATCTGGCCGGCCTGCTGGAAGACGCGCCGGGCGGGCGTTGGCTGCATGTTGCGCGCGATGACGCCCAGGCCGCCCGCATGGCCGATTCCCTGCGGTTCTTCGCGCCGGCGGTCGAGACCCTCGTTTTCCCGGCCTGGGATTGTCTGCCTTATGACCGGGTCAGTCCGCATCGAGACATCGTTGCCCAGCGGTTGGATGTACTGACCCGGCTGATCGCACCGCGCGCGGCATCGCCTCAGGTCGTGATCACCACCGTCAACGCCTTGCTGCAGCGCGTGCCGCCACCGGAGGCGCTGGAAGGCCGGGTTCTGGAACTGCACGCCGGTCAAAACCTGCCGGCGGAGCGCCTGAACGGCTTCTTTGCCGAAAACGGCTACTACCGGGTCGAGACCGTCAGCGAGCCCGGCGAGTTTGCGGTACGCGGCGGCATCGTTGACGTTTTCGCTCCCGGCCAGGCTCAGCCCCTGCGGTTGGATTTCTTCGGCGATGATCTGGAGACGCTGCGGCTTTTCGACCCCCTGACCCAGCGCACCACGGAGCAGGTCGAGGCGGTCACATTAAAGCCGGTCAGCGAGGTGATTCTGGACCCGGCGGCAATCGAACGCTTTCGCACGGTCTACCGCTCGACCTTTGGCGCCGTGCGCGACGATCCCCTCTATGAAGCCGTCAGCGCCGGCAGGGTGCATCCCGGCATGGAACACTGGCTGCCGCTCTACCACGAACGCCTGGTGACCCTGCTCGACTATCTGCCGGAGGCCGGCGTGACCCTGGATCATCAGGCCAGCGAGGCACGGGATGCCCGGCTTGAGACGATCCTGGATTTCCATGACGCCCGTAAGCAGCTGGAAGGCGGTGGTGAGACCGGCGGCTGGGTCTATAAGGCCATAGAGCCTGCCTTGCTCTATCTCGATGGGGCGGAGTGGGACCGGGTTCTGGCCGAGCGGCCCGGCGGCCAGTTCACGCCCTTTGCCGCGCCGGAAGGGGACGGGACCCGCGATGCCGGGGCGCTGCCCGGTCTCGATTTCGCAGAGCAACGCGCCGCCGGCACCGGCAATCTCTACGAAGCGGCGGACCAGCAGATCCGGCACCAGCAGAAGGCCGGACGCAGAGTCGTTTTGACGGCTTTCTCCGCCGGTGCGCTTGACCGTCTGGCGGCGCTGTTGAAAGAACACGGCGAGTTGGAGACCCGGCAGGTCGCGGCCTGGGCGGAGATAGCGGACCTGAAGCCCGGACAGCTCGGCCTCGCAATCCTGGAGATCGAACGCGGTTTTCGCCTGGGCGAGGTCCTCTTCCTGACGGAGCAGGATATCCTGGGCGAGCGCATTTCCCGCCCGACGGCGCGCAAGCGCCGGGCCGAGAATTTCCTGACCGAGATCTCCGACCTTCAAGAGAAGGATCTGGTGGTTCACGTCGACCACGGCATCGGCCGCTACGAAGGCCTCGAAACCCTCGATGTTGGTGGCGCGCCCCACGATTGCCTGAAGGTGATCTATCACGGCGGCGACAAGCTTTTCGTCCCGGTGGAAAACATCGAAGTGTTGTCGCGCTTCGGCGCCGACAACGAAACGGTGGATCTGGACCGTCTCGGCGGGGTGAACTGGCAAACCCGCAAGGCGCGGGTGAAAGAACGTATTGCGGCCATGGCCCACGCCCTGATCGAGCTGGCTGCGGCCCGTGCCCTTAAGGGGGCCGAGGCCATGGAGAAACCGGAAGGCCTTTACGACGAGTTCTGCGCCCGCTTTCCTTTCCCCGAGACGGAGGACCAACTGCGGGCCATCGAGGAAACGGTCACCGACATGGCGGCGGGTAAACCGATGGACCGTCTGGTCTGCGGCGACGTTGGTTTCGGCAAGACGGAGGTCGCCCTGCGCGCGGCCTTTCTCGCCGTCATGGCCGGCAAGCAGGTCGCCGTGGTGGTGCCGACGACTTTGCTCTGCCGCCAGCACTTCCGGACTTTTAAGGAGCGCTTTGCCGGGCTGCCGGTGCAGATCCGCCAACTTTCCCGGCTCGTCAGCGCCAAGGAGGCCAATGAGACCAAGGCGGATCTCGCCAAGGGGCGCGTCGAGATCGTCGTCGGCACCCATGCGGTGCTGGCCAAGTCCATGGCCTTCAAGGACCTCGGCCTGCTGATCGTCGATGAGGAACAGCACTTCGGCGTGAAGCAGAAGGAGCGTTTGAAGGCGCTGCGCGAAGATGTTCACGTGCTGACCCTGACGGCAACGCCCATTCCCCGGACGCTGCAGATGGCCATGTCCGGCGTGAAGGAGATGAGCCTGATCGCCACGCCACCGGTCGACCGACTGGCGGTGCGGACCTTCGTATTGCCTTACGATCCGGTCATCGTGCGCGAGGCGATCCTCCGCGAACACTATCGCGGCGGCCAGACCTTCTATGTCTGTCCGAGACTGAAAGACCTGACCGAGCTCTTCGAGCGGCTGGAAAAGTTGGTGCCGGAGGTGAAGGTTGCGGTGGCCCACGGGCAGTTGCCGCCGACCCAGTTGGAAGCGGTGATGACCGACTTTTACGACCGCAAGTACGACATCCTGCTGTCCACCAACATCGTCGAATCCGGTCTCGATATCCCGACCGCCAACACCATGATCATCCACCGCGCCGATATGTTCGGCCTGGCTCAGCTCTATCAGTTGCGAGGGCGGATCGGCCGCTCCAAGGTGCGGGCCTATGCCTATCTGACTCTGCCACCCGGCCGGATTCTGAGCGCCGCGGCCGAAAAGCGCCTGAACGTGATGCAGACGTTGGACAATCTGGGGGCCGGTTTCCAACTGGCGAGCCACGATCTGGATATCCGCGGGGCCGGCAATCTTTTGGGTGAGGAACAGTCAGGCCAGATTCGTGAAGTGGGGATTGAGCTTTACCAGCAGATGCTGGAAGAGGCGGTGGCGGCAGCGCGCAGTGGCGGTACTGCCGCCGAAACCGAAGCCGCCGAAAGCTTCACGCCGCAGATCAACATCGGGATGCCGGTCCTCATTCCAGAAACCTACGTCACCGATCTCAACCTGCGTTTGGGCCTTTACCGCCGCCTTTCCACTTTGGTGGACCGGGCGGAAATCGATTCTTTCGCTGCGGAACTGGTGGACCGTTTCGGGCCCTTGCCGGTGGAGGTGGAGAACCTGCTGCAGATCATGGCCATCAAGCGGCTCTGCCGGGATGCCGGCGTGGCGCGTCTGGATGCCGGGCCGAAGGGGGCCACGGTGGCTTTCCACAACGACAGTTTCTCAAACCCCGCCGGGCTCATCACCTTCATCCAGCAGCAGGCCGGCGAGGTGAAGCTGCGCCCCGATCACACCATGGTCTACCGCCGCGCCTGGGACAGCGACGCGGCCCGGGTGCGCGGTGTCCGGCTGATGCTGGACGAACTGGTCAAGCTTGCAGCCTAGACGGGAAGGCGGTTCGCAGTCGCATCGCTTTGAGATAGCGATATCTTTCCACACCAGATGAACGCTGGACCAACGGCGATCCCTTGATAATATTAACCGAGCTTCGCGAGAGAGAGCCATTCGGCCCAATGTGAGGCGTCGCCCGCAAAAATCTATTTTTTTTCCAAGGGCATAATCCCAAGGGGCAATCTTCAGGGAGACGTAACGTGAGAAAGCTATTCGCCTGTGTCGTGGCAGCCATTTTGGCCGTGACGGCGGCACCTACGCTGGCCAAGACGCCGCGGGACACCCTCGTCATCGCCTTTCAGATCGACGACATTATTTCGCTGGACCCGGCTGAGATCTTTGAGTTTACGGCTGCGGAGTACGCCGGAAACACCTATGACCGCCTGATCGGCTACAACCACGAAAACGTGTCGGAGATTTACGGCGTCGCCGCCGAATCGTGGACCATCTCCAACGACGGCAAGACCTACACCTTCAAAATGCGCGAGGGCGTGAAGTTTGCCTCCGGCAACCCGATGACCGCGGAAGACGCGGCCTTCTCGCTGCAGCGGGCGATCATTCTCGATAAGCCGCCGGCTTTCATTCTCACCCAGTTCGGTTTCACGGCGGACAATGTGGCGGAGAAGATCCGCGCCGTCGATGACATGACCCTGGTCATCGAAACCGACCAAGCCTACGCGCCAACCTTCGTGCTCTACTGCCTGACGGCGACCATCAGTTCCATCGTCGACAAGAAGACGGTGATGGAACATGAAGAAGACGGCGACCTCGGCCATAAATGGCTGCGTACGAACTATGCTGGTGTCGGCCCCTTCAAGTTGCGCCAGTGGAAGCCGAACGAGTCTTTGACCCTCGACCGCAATGACGACTATTGGGGCGGCGCCCCGGCCATGAAGCGGGTCATCACCCGCCACATCGTCGAACCGGCGACCCAGCAATTGCTTCTCGAGAAGGGCGATATCGACGTTGCCCGCAACCTGGGGCCTGACCAACTGGTGACCGTCCGCAGCAATCCTGATCTCGCCGTGCAAGAAGGCGTCAAGGGCGCGATTTACTATCTGGGTCTGAGCCAGAAAAACGAGGCTCTCGCCAATCCTAAAGTGCGTCAGGCGCTGAAGTATCTGGTCGACTACAAGGGGATGGAAGGCACCGTGGTGCGCGACCTCATGAAGGTGCATCAGGCCTTCCTGCCGCGCGGTTTCCTCGGCGCCTTGGAGTCGACGCCCTTCACCCTGGACATTGCCAAGGCCAAGGAGTTGCTTGCCGAGGCTGGCTATCCCGATGGCTTCACAATCACCATGGATACCCGCAACGTCTCGCCGATCCTGGAGATGGCGCAATCCATTCAGGCCACTTTCGGGCAGGCAGGGGTGAACCTGGAAATCATTCCCGGCGACGGCAAGCAGACCCTGACCAAGTATCGGGCGCGCAACCACGACATCTACATCGGCCGTTGGGGCCCCGACTATCAGGATCCCCATACCAACGCCGATACCTTCGCGCGCAATCCGGACAACTCCGACGATGCCAAGTCCAAGCCGTTGGCCTGGCGCAATTCCTGGGATATCCCGGAGATGACCAAGATGGCCGATGCCGCGATCCTGGAGCGCGACCCGGCCAAGCGGGCGGAGTTGTATCTGGAGATTCAGAAGGCGCACCAGGTGACCTCGCCCTTCGTCATCATGTTCCAGCAGACCGAAGTGGCCGCGACGCGGGCGGACACCAAGGGCTTCATCATCGGCCCGGCCTTTGATGACAACAAGTATCACGAAGTCACCAAGGACTAGACGGGTTCCGATCTAGGTGACTTTAGGAGTCGATAGAGAAGACAGGGCAGGGAAGGGCTTCGGCGGCCTTTCCCTGCCTCGTCCATTACGGGTGACGCTCAATCTGGTCGTGACCGTCGCTCTGACGTTCCTCGGCCTGCTCTTTGTGACCTTCATCATTGGCCGCGTGGTCCCCATCGACCCGGTGTTGGCCATCGTCGGCGATCGCGCCCCGGAACACGTTGTGGAGCGGGTGCGGATCGAACTCGGCCTCGACTTGCCGCTTTACGAACAGTTCGCCATCTATGTCTGGGACGTCCTGCAGGGCGATCTCGGCGAATCGGTGCTGACGGCCAATCCGGTCTTGGAGGACATCAAACGGGTCTTTCCGGCAACCCTGGAACTGGCCACGGTCGCGACCTTGTTCGGTGTTCTGTTGGGCGTTCCCATGGGGGTCCTCGCGGCGGTCAACCAGGGACGTTGGCCAGATCAGGTGATCCGTGTCGTCGGTCTGCTGGGTTATTCCATCCCGGTTTTCTGGCTCGGCCTGATGGGCCTTTTACTCTTCTACGCCACATTGGACCTCGTCCCCGGCCCGGGGCGCCTCAACTTCATATACGACGATATGGTCGATCCGGTGACCGGCGTCCTGCTGATCGATTCTGCCATGGCCGGGGAATGGGACATCTTCTGGAACGCGGCCAGCCACCTCGTCCTGCCGTCGGTTATTCTTGGGTACTTCAGCCTTGCTTACATCAGCCGCATGACCCGCTCTTTCATGCTGGAGCAGCTCAGCCAGGAATACATCACCACCGCCAGAGTAAAGGGCGTGAAGGAATGGCGGGTGATCTGGGTGCACGCCCTCGGCAATGTCTGGGTGCCTCTGGTGACCGTGATCGCCCTCAGCTACGCCAATCTTCTGGAAGGATCGGTTCTGACCGAGATCGTCTTCGCCTGGCCGGGCCTTGGTTTCTATCTGACACAGTCGCTGTTGAACGCGGATATGAACGCCGTGCTTGGCGCCACCATGGTGGTCGGCGCCGTCTTTATCGGGATCAATCTTCTGTCAGACTTGCTCTATAAGCTATTGGATCCGCGGGCACGATGAGCAGCGAAACGCAAAGCCCGGAAACGACCGGCCTGCGGGCCTGGCTGCTTAGCTCCTCGCCCGCGTCGCGTGGCCAGGCGCGGGTGGGCCGGGCTTATGTCGGCTGGCTGGCCTTCAGATCCAATCACCTGGCGATGCTGGGTCTCGGTATCGTCCTGCTGCTGATCATCCTGGCGATTTTCGCGCCGGTGATCGCCCCCTACGACCCCAATGCCCAGGTGCTTGCGGACCGTTTGCAGTTCTTCTCGGCACAGCATTGGTTCGGGACCGACGAGTTGGGCCGCGATATCTTCTCGCGTATCGTCCACGGCTCCCGCCTGACGCTCTATATCGTCGTTCTGGTGGCGATCATCGCTGCCCCCATCGGCTTGGCCGTCGGTACCACTGCCGGCTATCTCGGCGGCTGGACCGACACCGTGCTGATGCGCATGACCGATATCTTCCTGGCCTTTCCCAAGCTGGTGCTGGCCCTGGCGCTGGTGGCCGCCCTCGGCCCCGGTATCGAGAATGCCATTATCGCCATTGCCGTTACTTCCTGGCCGCCCTATGCGCGCATCGCCCGGGCCGAAACGATCACCATCCGCAACTCCGACTTCATCTCCGCTGTGCGGCTGCAGGGGGCAGGGCGTATGCGGATCATCTGGTCGCATATCGTGCCGCTCTGCACCTCTTCCCTGATCGTTCGGGTGACCCTCGACATGGCGGGGATCATTCTGATTGCCGCCGGCCTCGGTTTTCTCGGTCTCGGCGCTCAGCCGCCCTTGCCGGAGTGGGGGGCAATGATCTCCAGCGGCCGCAAGGTGCTGCCGACCTACTGGTGGGTGGCGACGGTGCCGGGTGTGGCGATCTTCATCGTCAGCCTGGGTTTTAACCTCCTGGGCGATGGCCTGCGGGACGTGCTTGACCCCAAGACCGGGGGGCAGGGATGAGCGACACACCGCTGCTGACGGTCGAGGACCTGAAAGTCGACTTTCCAACCCGCAAAGGGCTGGTCCAGGCCGTGCGCGGGATCAGCTTCTCCCTGGGGCGGGAGAAGCTTGGCATCGTCGGCGAGTCCGGCTCCGGCAAGTCCATGACCGGGCGGTCGATCCTGCGTCTCGTCTCGGCTCCCGGCCAGGTGAGCGCTAGGCGCCTGGAATTCGATGGCATCGAACTGCAGAGCCTCAGCGAGTCGCAGATGCGGGAGATCCGCGGCCAGCGTATTTCCATGGTGATGCAGGACCCGAAGTTCTCCCTTAACCCGGTCATGCGCGTGGGCGAACAGATTGCGGAAGCCTACAGGGTCCACCAGAACGTGCCTCAGGACGAGGCCAAGCGCCGCGCTCTCGACATGCTGCGCGCCGTGCGCATCCGCGATCCGGAGCGGGTCTACCGCGCCTTTCCGCATGAGGTCTCCGGCGGTATGGGCCAGCGCATCATGATCGCCATGATGCTGATTCCCGATCCGGACCTGCTGATCGCCGACGAACCGACCTCGGCGCTGGACGTGACGGTGCAGTTGCAGGTGCTGGCGATCCTCGATGACCTCGTGTCCCAACGCGGCATGGGGCTGATTTTCATCAGTCACGACCTCAGCCTCGTCGCCTCCTTCTGCGATCGGGTCGTGATCATGTATGCCGGACGGGTGATGGAGATCTGCGATGCCAAAAACCTCTCCGCCGCCCGGCACCCCTATACGCGGGGACTGTTGAATTGCCTGCCGAAGATCGACGGGGACGGCAGTGACCTGCCGGTTCTGCGGCGCGATCCGGAATGGCTGGAGCACGGCCTGTGACGGCTATGATTACCGCCAGCGATCTGAACGTGATCTTCGGCAAGGGAGCCGACCGTGTTCATGCCGTGCGCGACGTTTCCTTTTCGGTGACGGAGGGCACCACCTTCAGTCTGGTCGGTGAATCCGGCTCCGGCAAGTCCACCGTGTTGCGGGCGCTCAGCGGCCTCAATCCGGACTGGCGCGGTGCACTGACGGTTGCCGGCAAGGCGCTGACACCGCGCCGGGACAAGGCCTTCTACAAGCTGGTCCAGATGGTTTTCCAGGACCCTTATGGTTCGCTGCATCCCCGCCATACGGTCGACCGCATCCTCATGGAGCCGCTGGCGATCCACGGTCTCAGCGATCCCGACCGGCGGATCGAACAGGTCTTGGAGGAGGTTGGGTTGGGGCCGCAGTTCCGCTTCCGCTATCCGCATCAGCTCTCCGGCGGCCAGCGCCAGCGGGTTGCCATCGGCCGCGCGCTGATTCTGGAACCCCGCATTCTGCTGCTCGATGAACCGACTTCCGCTCTGGACGTTTCGGTCCAGGCGGAGGTCCTGAATCTGCTGCAGCGGCTAAAGGCGGAGCGCGGCCTGACCTACATCCTGGTGAGCCACGACCTCTCCGTGGTCGCCCATATGTGCGATGAACTGGCCGTCATGAACCACGGTGCGGTGGTCGAGGCGATGGATGTCGGCCTGCTCAAGAGTCATCAGCCAAACCATCCCTATACGCGCCAGTTGATGACGGCCAGCCTGGGCTACGACCGGGCGGCCATCGACCGCTTCGAGGATTTCGGGCTTTCCGAATGATCCTTAGGCTTCAGCGGGGGCTTCCATTTCCTGCTTGGCGATGTCCAGCATCTCGGCCAGGGCCTTGGGCGGTTGGGCGCCAGCCACTGCGTGACGCCCGTTGAAGATGAAGCAGGGTACGCCATCGATGCCGAGAGCGCGGGCCTGGCGGTCTTCCTCGCTGGCCTCGGCCAACAAGGCGTCGCTTTTCAGGAAGGCTTCAGCCTCGGTCTCATTGAGCCCGGCGGTTTTGGCGGCGGCCAGGAGAACCGAGTCGTCGCCGATGTCCTCGCCGCGGAAGAAGTAGGCCTGAAACAGGGCCTCTACCAGCGCGGTCTGCGCTTCCTTGTCGGCAGCCCAGCGGATCAGGCGATGGGACTTCAAGGTGTTGGGGGTGCGGCCTATGGCCTCAAAGGCGAAGTCGATGCCATCTTCGGCGCCGGCGCCGCGGATACGGTCATAGATCATCTTCGCGTTCTCGGCGCCGCCGAACTTCAGGTTTAGATAGGCGCTGCGCTCCATGCCCTCTGCCGGCATGTTGGGGTTCAACTGAAAGGTCCGCCAGCGGATCTGCACCTCCAGATCGGGTCGCATGGCCAGAGCGGCTTCCAGGCGGCGTTTGCCGATCAGGCACCAGGGGCAGATGGTGTCGGAAAAGATGTCAATCTGAACCATGAACGTTGCCTTTTCGCTGGGCTTTCCGGTGCCTTGGCGGTTGACCGGGGGCTTGACCGGAGGGTAGCTAAGCACCCACCATAAAGGAGATAAGCGCCAAAGCCAAAGATGGGGCAAAAGGGCGAGCATGGGGAGGTCATATGGCTGATGGGTCGGCCGATGGGGCAACCGGCAGGGCCGGGCAGCCCGGGGTCTTCGACACCGGACTGGCGCGCAACAATGCCAACACGGCACCGCTGACGCCGGTCACTTTTCTGCGCCGGGCGGCCGCGGTCTATCCCGACAAGGTGGCCGTGATTCACGGCGATCAGCGATTCACCTACAAGGAATTCTGCGAGCGCTCCGTACGGCTGGGCTCGGCACTGAGAAAGCGCGGGTTCGAACAGGGCGACTGCATTGCCATCATGGCCGCCAACACGCCGCCGATGCTGGAAGCCCACTACGGCGTGCCGATGATGGGGGGTGTCCTGAATTCGCTCAACACCCGTCTGGATGCGCGGACCATTGCTTTCATCCTCGACCACGGCGAAGCGAAGGTCCTGTTGACGGACCGCGAGTTTTCGCCGGTGGTGAAAGAGGCTCTGGCGCTTTGCGAGCGAACGCCCCTGGTGGTGGACATCGACGATCCGATGGCCGAGGGCGGGGAACTGCTGGGCGGTCTCGACTATGAGGCGCTGCTGGCCGAAGGCGATCCGGAGGAGAGCTTTCAGGATCCTGCGGATGAATGGCAGTCGATCTCTCTGCTTTATACTTCCGGTACCACGGGCAACCCGAAAGGCGTGGTCTATCACCATCGCGGCGCCTATCTGAATGCGATCGGCAACATGATCACTTTCGGACTGGGGCGCGACTCGGTCTACCTCTGGACCCTGCCGATGTTTCACTGTGACGGCTGGACCTTTACCTGGGGCGTGACGGCGGCCTGTGCGACCCATGTCTGCCTGCGCAAGGTCGATCCGGCGGTGATCTATCCGCTGATCCGCGATGAGGGGGTCACCCATATGTGCGGTGCGCCCATCGTTTTGACCCTGCTCGCCAATGCGCCGGACAGTGCCAAGGTGATCTTCGATCAGACCGTGGAATGCGCTACAGGCGGGGCGGCACCGCCGAGCGCGGTGATCGAAGCAATGGAGGCACAGGGCTTTCGCGTCACCCACCTCTATGGCCTGACGGAGTGTTATGGGCCGGCCACGGTCTGCGCCTGGCAGGACGATTGGGCGGAACTGGATATGCGGAGCCGCTCCGCCAAGATGGCGCGTCAGGGTGTCAATTACCTGACCCTGGAAGGGGCGACAGTGATGCAGCCGGATACCATGGCACCCGTGCCTTGGGACGGAACGACCCTGGGTGAGATCATGCTGCGGGGCAACACCGTCATGAAAGGGTATCTGAAGAACCCCAGCGCCACCGAGCAGGCCTTCGCCGGTGGTTGGTTTCATACCGGGGACCTCGCGGTGATCCACCCGGACGGTTATATCGAGGTGAAAGACCGCTCCAAGGATGTCATCATCTCCGGCGGCGAGAACATCTCCAGCCTGGAGGTGGAGGAGGCGCTCTATCGACACCCGAAAGTGTTGGAAGCCGCCGTGGTGGCGCGCCCCGATGAGAAGTGGGGCGAGCATCCCTGCGCTTTTGTCACCCTGCGGGAAGGCGTGGAAGCGGAAAGCGAGGAGATCGTGACCTTTTGCCGTGAGATGCTGGCGGGCTTCAAGGTACCGCGGACGGTCGTCTTCGGGCCGCTGCCGAAGACCTCCACCGGCAAGATTCAGAAGTTCGTTCTTCGCGAGCGTGCGCAGGCGTTGTGACCCAGGCATCGAACGCCTTCGACCTTACCGGCAAGGCGGCGCTGGTCACCGGGGCGTCCAGCGGCCTCGGCCGCCATGCTGCCCTGCTACTGGCCAAGGCAGGGGCGAAGGTGGCTGTAGCAGCGCGACGCCTCGAGCCCCTGGTGGAACTTGAGAAGCAGATTGAGGCGCGGGACGGCCGTGCCATCCCGCTCTGCCTCGACGTGACGGATCAGGGCTCTGTCACGGAGTGCGTTTCGGTCGCAGAAACCGAACTTGGCCCGCTTTCGATTCTGATCAACAACGCCGGTGTCGCTGAAACCGCGCCGGCTTTCGAGGTTACCGAAGAGGGTTGGGACCGTGTTATGGACACCAATCTAAAGGGTGCCTGGCTGGTTGCCCAGGAAGTTGGCCGCCGCATGGCGCATCTGGGCCATGGCGGTTCGATTATCAATATCGCCTCGGTCTTGGGCTTGGCCGGCAGCCAGCAGATACCTGCCTACTGTGCCTCCAAGGGCGGCCTCGTGAATCTGACCCGCGCGCTGGCCGTCGAATGGGCCCGTCACGGCATCAGGGTCAACGCTCTGGCGCCGGGCTACATCGAAACCGAGATCAACGCGGATTTCCTGGCCGGCCCGGCCGGCGATAAACTGCGCAAGTCGATACCCCTAAGGCGGTTCGGACAGCCGGAGGATCTGGATGGGCCTTTGCTGCTTTTGGCCTCCGACGCCTCGCGGTATATCAGCGGATCGGTTCTGGTCGTCGACGGCGCTCAGTCGGCGGCGCTGTAGGCGGCAGCAAGAGGAAGCTCCATGGATTTTTCCCTGACCCCGGAGGTGGACGCGCTTCGCGAGCGCCTGCGGGCCTTTGTCGAGACCGAGATCATGCCCTTGGAGGGCGATCCGGAGAGCTATGATGCCCATGAGAACATCAAACCGGACCTTCTGGAGCCGCTGAGGGAAAGAGCCAGGGCTGCCGGGCTCTGGGCCCCGCAGATGCCGAAAAGCCGTGGCGGGTTGGAACTGCCCGTTGGCGCCATGGCGGCCTGCTACGAGGAGATGGGGCGCTCGATCTTCGGACCAGTGGTCTTCAACGCCGCCGCGCCGGACGACGGCAACATGATCGTTCTGGAAAAGGTGGCGACCGAAGCCCAGAAGGAACGCTGGCTGCAGCCGATCGTCGAGGGCAGGGTGCGCTCTTCTTTTGCCATGACGGAACCGGCGCCCGGTGCCGGCTCCGACCCCGGTCTCATGCGCAGCCGCGCGGAACGCAAAGGCAATGCCTGGCTTCTAAACGGCCACAAATGGTTCATCACCGGCGCCGGCGTTGCCGAGCATTTTATCATCATCGCCCGCACCTCCGAGGATACGCGCAAGGGCCTGACCGCCTTCCTGGTTCACCGCGACACGCCCGGACTGAAAGTCGGGCGGCGCATCCCCATCATGGGGCCGGAAGAACACGGCGGCCATTGCGAGCTGCTTTTGGAAGACCTTCAGGTGCCTGATGACGACCGTTTGATGGCGGTCGGTGATGGCCTGAAAGTCACCCAGATCCGCCTGGGAACTGCCCGCCTGACCCACTGTATGCGCTGGCTGGGCATGGCCCGGCGTGCCATGGAGATCGCCGGCCCCCATGTGGCCGAAAGGCAAAGCTTCGGGCAGCCCCTGGCTGAGCATGAAGGAGTCCAGTGGCTGCTTGGCGAAGCGGCCATGGCGATCGAGGTTGGCCGCTTGCTTACTATGCGCGCGGCGGTAAAGCTCGACAGCGGCGACTTCGCCCGTAAGGAAATCTCCATGGCCAAGATCCAGGTTTCCGAGACCCTGCATAAGGTCATCGATACGGCGATCCAGTTGCTGGGCGCACGCGGATATTCGAAGGATACGCCGCTGGAATGGATGTATCGCTATGCGCGGCAGGCCCGCCTGGTGGACGGCGCTTCGGAAGTCCACAAGATGGTGCTCGCGCGGGCTTTCCTGAAGGAGGGCCGAGACTTCTGGTCCTGGAAATGACCGTGGAGTTCGCCGACAACAGCCTCGCCAAAAACAAGCACGCGCTGGAGACTTTCCTCACCGAGGCCAGCGGTGCCGAAGCGGTTACGCTGGAGGACGCCGGTGCCCTCACCGGCGGTGCAATTCAGGAGAACTGGCTGCTCGACCTGCGTGTCCATGGGGGTCCCAGGGCAGGGCATCAGCAAGTGGTGCTACGCACCGATGCCGCCTCCGGCGTTGCCGTGAGCCGCAGCCGGGCGGAGGAGTTTGCGCTTTTAAAGACTGCCCTCGGTGCCGGCGTCACGGTGCCCGAACCGCTGTGGCTTTGTGAGGACCCCCGGGTTCTGGGCAAAACCTTCTATGTCATGGCGCGCGCCGAGGGTACGGCCGCTCCGCACCGTCTTATGAAGGAGGCCGACCTTGGCGGCCAGCGAGAGCGCCTTGCGGAGCGTCTGGGCGCGGAGCTTGCAAAGATTCATGGGATCCGCCCACCGCGGACGGACTTGGGGTTTCTGGGAACACCAGCAGCACAGCCGGCCCTGGCCGCCGTCGCGCGCTACCGAGACTATCTGGATCGTTTGGAGGTACGCTCTCTTGCCCTGGAATGGGGCCTGCGCTGGTGCGAGAGCCATGCGCCGCCAAGCCGGGACCCTGTTCTGGTGCATCAGGACTTCCGGACCGGAAACTACATGGTCGACCGCCAGGGATTGACCGCCATTCTGGATTGGGAGTTCTGTGATTGGGGCGATCCGATGAGCGATCTCGGCTGGTTTTGCGCCAAGTGCTGGCGCTATGCGCGCCCGGAACTGGAAGCCGGCGGCATCGGCTCGCGTGAAGCCTTCTATCGCGGTTATGAGAACGGCAGTGGGGAAACCGTCGACCGCCAGGCGGTCGCCTACTGGGAGGTCATGGCGCACATCCGCTGGGCGGTCATTGCTCTGCAGCAGGGTGAACGCACCCAGTCGGGCGCCGAGGACTCTCTGGAACTGGCGTTGACGGGCCGGCTGTATCCACCGCTCTTGGAGAGCGAGATTCTCCGCTGTACCGCACCTTCTTCTTGGAGGGTGACGTTATGAGCGACCGCGAAGCGGATGTCGCAAGGCTGCTGGCTCTGGCTGGCCAGGAGATCACAGAGTCGGTGATGCCGCAGCTGACCGGCGATGCCCGTTATCGCATCCGTCTTGTTATCAATGCGCTGAAGCTTGCCGGCGCCTCTATTGCCGATGCCGGAGAGCTGGGCCGTCTTCGCCTTGCGCAGCTGCGGAGCGTCATGCCGACTGAGTCGACTCTTGACCTGGATGCACTTGAGGCGCGTTTGCAAACATCGTTGCGCGCCGGTGACCTGGACGCCGACGAGGCGCTTTACCAGGCACTCGTCATCATTGCCGAAGCGCGGGAGTTACTCGTCAAGTGAATGGCGAAGCGGTGAGGTTTTCCGCTGAATTTAACCAAATCCATGTAACCAAAGGTAGTGCTGCCAGCCTTAAGCTTTGATACCAAAAGGCTATTTGAGTTACCCCCAAGTTCCACAGGATGTTGGCCGGGCGTTCAATTGACAGCCTGCGGATCTGGTGCGAGCATTCCCCGTAACCACCAGATCTTGTGGACAAATCGGGGAATAACCCTGTGGATAAACCTGGCGTGAAAAATCGAGCAATGTTCATCAGTCCCTATCTTCGTCGTCCTATTCGTCCGCTCAACAAGGTTTTGGTCGAACGGGAGCAGGAGGCGGTGAACCTTGCTCAGAGTGAGCCGGCCAACGACACGCCGCACAGTACGGTTGCGGGTGGCGGATTCGTCGATCCGGCGGATTGGGTTGCCAGTGTGAGGCGGGCACTTTCGGCGAAATAGCCGCACCGCAACTTTCCGAAGATACGGGCTTAATCGAGCCGGTGAGGCGGGCGCCGGCGAACCGGCAGTGACAGCGGCCTGCTGTAGTACCGAATCAGGGTTGGCCCGCTTGGCTCAGGTCCGTCGTGTTTCGAATGCAGACCGAGATCAATCCCAGAGAGTCTTCTGAAAAGTCGAATTGGACTCCGATTTCACGGTCACTCTGCCAGACCGTCTCACAAACGACCGTTTGTGCATCCGGATGGCTGAGTTCCACAGCGTAGCCCTCTCGCGGATCTCCAGGAAGCATATCGTCGAAGGTCAGGCGGGCACCGCCGAGGGAGACGTCCGAGACCCTGCAAGGCAGGATCTTTCCTTCCAGGCTCACGGAAAGCGTGAAAGACCGCTGCGCGGTGTAGCGTGGCCACTCGCGGTTTTCATGCATCGGCGCCGTTGCGGCCAACTCTGCTGTTTGAGACAAGACTCTGACTCATCCTTGCAGTTTGCTCTCCCGATACGCGTAAACGGATCGGGACTGTTTAAGCCTGAAGCGCGAATCTTAACAATTCGTTAGGACATGGCGACTGCTTGCGGAGTCGAGCGAAAATCAGGCTCCTTTGGCTCTTTTCGGGGTCGATTCCTTGGGGTTCGATGTTCCTTGGTCCGAGAGGCGGTCAGACGCGCCGAGCAGCATGCCAACCTCTTGCCCGCCACTCGAAAGCGGCAAAACCAATCGCTCGTAACGGATATGCCGGCCGTCTTGCTTGTTGTATTCGCCCATCATGTGGGCAGGCGTGCGGCAGCGCACCACGTGATCGAGGATCGCGAATCCCGGTCCGGGGTCGGGGCCCAGGTCGATCTCGTCCAGATAGCGACCGGTCACGTCGCAGCCGTACCATGCGACAATGTTGGCTCCCATAAGCCTTACGCGATAGCGCCGCGGATCGTGCTCCACATCAAACAGACCGAGATGCGGGATTACCGGTTCCGGCAGGCGCCGGGGATCAATGTCTTCCCGGGTCGGAATAGGGCGTTCGCGGAGAAGGGCGGTCCAATAGTCGTACAGAAGGCGAATCACCTTCGATCGAATGCGATCGTTGAATTCCATGCGCCCAGCTTCGCAAGAATGATTGGTCCCCAACCACCGGCGGGGACTCCGCCGACAGCCCAATAAACAGAGTCTAAACAAATTCGACCAGAACGCAACCGTAGCTTGCAACTTAGCGTAGATTAAAAGTCAATCATACTATGCCGTTATGTTCGCATCCGGCTGGCATCGGCCAAGCGGACAGTCTCGTCCGGGTCCGGGCGACCGCTTTCTCTCCTCCGCCTTTACGGTGAACTGATCGGCCTCCGGCACGACCACGGCCAAATCCATCCGACCCCAGGAACAGATCTTCAATACCGGGCATGGTCCGGAAGCGGTGCTTACCGTGTCTTCGACGGCTGCCCGATATTTGCTACATGCGCCACGCTTGCCGGAAGACTAAGACTGATCCTGCCATTGGAACTGGAAGAACAAACGCACGGGTAAACCGCGCAATGTCATTGAAGCCGCCGGAAGGACCGAGACTGTAGGAGGGCCGTCATACAGGCGCCGACTGCAAGTCCGCGATCCAAAGCCGGACGTCGACCAAGTAGGCAATCTTGGGAGGAGAGGCGGAGTTTCGGTGCCAGCGACAGCTGGCGCCGACCGAGGAGTGTGCGCCAATTTGGAGTGGTTCGGCGATGGCATCTGACAAGGCAACTCTCATTACCGGTGGTGCCGGCTACATCGGCAGCCATGCCGTCCTTGCCCTGCGTCAGGCTGGACGCCGGGTGATCGTGCTCGATGACCTTTCGACGGGCAACCGCTCCGTGATCCCGGTCGATGTGCCCTTCATCGAAGGCAATGCCGGTGACCGGGAGCTGCTTCGAACGCTGTTCAGAGACTTTGATGTGGATTCCGTTATCCACTTTGCCGGCAGCATTCTGGTGGAGCGATCGGTGAGTGAGCCGCTCAGCTACTATCAAAACAACGTTGCGGTCAGCCGGAACCTTATGGAAGCCTGCGTAGAGGAGGGGGTCGATCAGTTCATCTTCTCCTCCACCGCGGCCGTCTATGGTGCCGCGGCTGCGTCGCCGATCCCGGAGACGACCGAAACGAAGCCGATCAACCCTTACGGCACTTCCAAACTGGTAACCGAATGGATGCTGCGCGACACCGCGGCAGCGAGCAATCTACGGTTTGTCGCGTTACGATACTTCAACGTCGCCGGCGCCGATCCCCAGGGACGAAGCGGCCAACTCGGTCCCGTGGCGACACACCTGGTGAAGATTGCCAGCCAGGTCGTGGCCGGCAGCCGCAAGTCGATCGCTATTTTCGGGGACGACTACGATACGCCGGACGGAACCTGCGTGCGCGACTACATCCATGTTTCGGATCTGGCGGCCGCCCATCTCTCGGCGCTCAACTATCTCGAGTCGGGTGGCGGGAGCCTGATGCTGAACTGCGGCTATGGGCACGGCTACTCCGTACAGGAAGTGCTGCAAGCGGTGGAGCGCTGTGCCGGCCGGCCACTCAACCCGGAACGCGCCCCACGACGGCCCGGCGATCCGCCGAGCTTGGTCGCGGACACACGCGCCCTTCGACAAACCCTTTCCTGGTCACCCCGCTTCGACAACATCGATGTGATCATCAACACGGCCATCGACTGGGAAAGGTCCCTGGCGACGCCCCCCGGGAGCGATGCCCTTCGTGCCCGCGCCTAAGGCCCAGGAGGCGACGATGACGGAAAACGTCAAGGAACCCGATCAACTGACGGGGACCGTTGCTTTCTTTGGCCATGACTGGGCCGAGAGCACGGTCATCAAGCGCGTTCGCGCCTTCTCCGAATTGGGCCTGCAGGTGATCGGCTTCAGCTTTCGCCGGGAGAAGTTCAACCAGGACTTCGTGCCCTTTTGGGAGAACCATCATCTGGGCACGACGGAAGACCGGGCTTACGGAAGGCGGTTACTGAAGCTGCTGCAGGCGCTCCCAACGCTCGTTCGGCAACGGCGGAAGCTGCGCGAGGCGACCTTCTTCTACGCACGAAACATCGACATGTGCGCCCTGGCGCTGCTGGCGCGCAGTCTGTCGCGGTCCTCCGCGCCGGTGGTGTACGAGGTTTTGGACGTCCAGCGCATTTTCATCGGCTCAAAGCTGCGTAACCGCATCTTTCGCTGGTTGGAGCGGCGGCTGCTCGACCGCTGCGCACTTTTGGTGGTCTCCTCGCCGGGTTTCGTCACCCAGTACTTCAAGCCGGTTCAAAACTATCGCGGGCGTATCTTCCTGTTGGAGAACAAGATCAGCTTCGCCCAGGCCGAGGCTGTTGGCCGGCCCGCCGACCTTGCGCCAGGGCAATGCCGGCCTGCCGACCAAAGCCGTAAATGGACCATTGGCTGGTTCGGGACTCTGCGTTGTCCGAAGAGCCTCGACATCCTCTGCAGCCTGGCCGAGCGCCTGCCGGAAACGGTGGAGATCTACATGCGCGGCTATCCGACGGAGACCGGCATGGAGTATTTTCAGGAGGCCATCGCCGAGCACCCGAACATGATCTACGACGGCGAATATCGAAACCCGGATGATCTCTCTGCGATTTACGAAAGAGTCCATCTGACCTGGGCTTTCGATTTCCTGGATGAGGGAACCAACTCCAAGTGGCTGTTACCCAATCGGGTTTATGAAGGCGGATTCTTTGGTTCAGTCGCTCTGGCCGCGAAGGATACGCAGACCGGCGAGAAGGTTCGCGAGTTGGGCTTGGGGTATAATTTCGACGGCCCGCTGCTCGATAATCTGACCGCATTCCTGAAGTGGTACTCCTGGGATGAGCACAGCGCCCGGCGTAGTCATATTCTTGCGCTTCCGACGCAGGAATTCTGCGATCTCTACGACACGCGGGACCTTTGTGAGTCGATCCTTGAACTGGCGGCGAGGAAGGGTGCCGGCCGGGCATCTCATCAACACAGCACTGCCCTTAGGGCGCGGACCGAAGACGGCGCGGGGGATTAGGGGATGGAAGCTGGGCTGCCGGTCTTCGCTTTGATCCTGCTCGGACTCTCGGTTCTGGCGGTGATCTATCCCTATGTGATTTACCCTATTTTGCTGACTTTGGCGCCAAGACGGCCGCTGAAGGACGATCGCCCTATCGCCCGGGATCCGGTGTCATCCAAGCTGTCGCTGGCCTTCTGCGCCTACAACGAAGCGATCACGTTACCCGAGAAGATCGAGAACCTCAGGCGCCTGCGCGCGGCCGACCCCGATCTTGAGATTCTCGCCTATTCCGACGGTAGTGCCGATGAGACCGCGGCGTTGCTCAAAGCTGAAGAGAGTTGGATCCGGGTTTTTGCTTCTGAACAACGCCTGGGGAAAAGCCATGGCATGAATACCCTTGTTCAGGCAGCCACGGGCGATTTCATTCTCTTCACCGATGCGAACGTCATGGTCGAGCCGGAAGCCCTGACCGCAGTGCGCAAAGCTTTCCGGGACCCCATGGTTGGCTGCGTCTGCGGTCGGCTTGTCTATACCAACCCGAATGAAAGCGCGACGGCGGCGACGGGCGCGCTCTACTGGCGTATCGAGGAGAAGATCAAGGCCCTTGAGAGCCGGAGCGGATCGACGATGGGAGCCGACGGATCGCTCTTTGCGGTGCGGCGCAGTCTCTATCCGGTGGTGCCGCCGGACATCATCGACGACATGTTCGTCTCCCTTTCCATTCTCTGCGACGGCTATCGTGTTGTTCGGGTGCCCGAGGTGCTGGCCTGGGAGCGCTCGGCGACCGACAGCGCGGATGAATTCCGGCGCAAGGTTCGGATCGCCTGCCAGGCTTTCAACTGTCATCGCCTGCTCTGGCCGCGGCTTCGCCGGCTCTCTCCACTAAACCTCTTCAAATATTCCTCCCACAAGCTGGTGCGTTGGTTCGGTATCTATTTCGTGGTGCTGGGCATCGGTGCGGCCATGGCGGCGCTTTGGACGATGGGGCTTGCAGCCGGGGCCTTGCTGCTGCCACCGGCCCTCGCTTGCGCCTACTGGGCCGCACGCCAATTGCCTTTGGGTCCGGCGGCAAAAGTCCTGGAGATCCTGAGGGCGATGGCGGCAACAGGTGTCGGTTTGGTGAAATCAGTCTGGGGCGAGAGGTTCCAGACCTGGGAGCTGCCACAGAGCAGCCGAAAGACCGGATGATGGACGGCTTCGAGGGACAGCCCTGTTCAGTCGTCGCAGCCAGGTTCGTCGCTGTCCAGGCCGCGGAACGATACGCAGGCAAACTCCGCCGTCAAAGGTTGACCCGGATAGACGAAGTCGCCGAGCCAGCCCGTCAGTCCCTGTCCGGCCCAGAGGTTCAAGTAGATCTTTCCGGGGTGCGAGGGCAGGGGGCCGCGTTCACCCTTTTCTTCGTGAACCAGCTTGCCGTCGACAAACCAGCGGATCGAGTCCGGGCGCCATTCAAAGGCGTAGGTGTGAAAGTCCTCGGAGGCGTCGAAACCCAGATCGATATGGGTTTCATGGTTGCCGACGCCGTCCGTGTAGTAATTCAACTGAACCTGACGGGGCGACCTGCCGAGGAATTCGAAATCAATCTCGTGATGCGGATCGCCGTTGAAGGTCGGGCCGGTGTAGGTGAAGAAACTGGTAACGAGGCCTTCGCGGGCAACCGACTTGATTCGCGCCTCGTAGCGGCCGTAGTGGAAAAAAGCGCGGGACTGGTACTCGCCGCCGGCGAAGGGCCTTCCGGCAACGGGGCGCTGGGTCAGGTCAAGGTGCAGGACTCCGTCGGAAAATCGAACGTTCTCCTTGCGCCATCCGGTGTTGTTCTTGGCCCAATCGTTGGCCCAGTTGTGCGATTTGCGCCAAAGAACCTTTTCATGGCTCACAAGGTTATCAAGAAAGGCGGTGGGCGCCTGCTTGCGCGCGGCAAGCGCCGTGGTAACGAGAAGGGCGCCTGCGCAAAGCGTCAGCAGCGTGACGCCGAGAATGCGGCGCCGGTCAATCAATCCGGATTTCGTCGAGATCATCTGATCAAACATCGTCAGCTTTATGCCGTTGCCGGGAAACCTCGGCTGACAGCTTATCGGGCCGACACAGGGACTGCTGTGTCATGCGTGTAACGCTCTGCGCGGCGACTTATCAAAGGCCCGAAGGTCTGCGCCAACTCCTCAAGGCGATGGCGGAGCTTCGGCTGGAAGACTGCGGCGATGTCGACGTGGCCGTGGTCATTGTCGACAACACTTCAGGCGGTGATGCGGCAGAGATCGTTCAGGATTTCGCCGAGAACTATCACTGGCCGCTTCACTACCTGAATGAGAAGCGGCGCGGCATCACCTTTGCCCGTAATGCCGCCCTGGCAAAAGCCGGCGCCATGGCATCGGATGCCATCATCTTCATCGACGATGACGAGTATCCGGACAGCAGATGGCTGGAGGCGTTGCTGCGCCGCTGGCACGAGAGTGGGGCCGCCGCTGTTCTGGGTGCGGTGCAGCCGGTCTTTCCTGCCGGGACACCTGACTGGATCGTCTCCGGCCGGTTCTTTGAAAGCCATAGCTTTGAGGATGGCGCCTCACTTGATGATGCCCACACCGCCAATGTTCTGATCGATCTTAAGGTGCTGCGGCAGCACGACCTCGTCTTTGATCATCGCTACGCGCTGACCGGTGGCGAGGACACGATGCTGTTTCGCGGGCTTCTGGACGCCGGAGAACGCATTGTCTATGCCGCTGACGCGGTGGTTTTTGAAACGGTGCCGCGCAGCCGCGCCAGCCTGGGGTGGTTGATGAAACGCTGGTATCGCACCGGCAACATCGAGGCGGCGCTTTTCATAAGAAGCGATGAAGGTTCGCTGTGGCTGAGAACTGGCAATCTTCTGCGCGGCCTGTTGCGCGTCGGGGCGGGCGGCGGCCTTTTTCTGGCCAATCTGCTGGTGCTCGGCTTCGGCCGGCGAGAGCGCATCGTTCGCCCGCTTTACACCCTTTGCCGCGGCTTTGGCATCCTGGCCAGCACCCTGGGCCGCGACTATCGCGAATATCAAGAAGTGCACGGCACATGAAAGCCATCCATCAGAGCGAACAGATGCCGGGCTCTGTGACTTTTGTCGAACATCGCCCGCAAAGCGAAAGATCTACTCCATGTCTCTGATAAAGTTCTCAAAATCATGGGTGCCGCCGAGTGGTGGAGAATCCCATGATGCGCTTCCAGCAGGGGCGGAAGCGGGCAATTGCGCGCGTGATGTCGGGTACGGGCCATGCAGGACACAAGGCAGGAAGAACCAATGACGACCTTCCGACATCTGCCGGGGCGGCCGGGGGGCGACCTTATGAGCCTGTCCATTCCCCAGCTCTTCGCTATTTTCTGGAGACGCAAGGCGATCGTTATCGCGACGCTGGCCATTGCGTTCTGCATTGCCATCGTCGCGAACGGGGTCATCACGCCGCGCTACACGGCATCGGCGACGATTATCGTCGAGCCGCGTCAGAAGAACGTGATCGAGATCGAGTCGGTTGTCTCCAGCCTGCCGGTCAGCTTGGAGACCATGCAGAGTGAGGTACAGATCATCCAGTCACCGACCCTGGCGCGCCAGGTCGTTGATGGCCTCGGGCTTGCGGCGCTCGTCGAGTTCAATCCTTCCCTTGCACCACGCGAAAGGAGTCTGGCGCGTGAGTTGAGGTCGACCATCAAGGGTCTCTTCAGGCCGGTCATCGCCTTGCTGAAAGACGAACCGGCGGAGAAAAGAAGCTTAGAACTGGCGGAAACGCCGGGCACCTGGGACCTGAACGGCGAAGAGGCACAGCAGAGCCGGGGCCAGACCAGGATCGTAAACCGCTTCTTGCGGAATCTGGACGTTGGCATTCAGGGCTCTTCGCGGGTGATTGCCGTTTCCTACACGACCGAGGATCCGCTTCTTTCGCAGCAGGTCGTCAATGCGGTGGCACAGGAATACATCCGCGACCAGGTCCGTCTAAAGACCGATGCCCTGGCCGGCGCTAATACTTTTTTGAGCGGCCGCATCGCCGATTTGCGGGCAGACGTCGAGGCGGCGGAGAGGGCGGTGGAAGAGTTTCGCGCCTCCACGACAATCATTTCCGAGCGGGATGGTGAATTACTGGCCGAACAGACCTTTGCCCTCAGTCGAAAGCACCTCGACGCAAAGCTGGAACTGGACACGGTGAACGAGCGTCTGGCCCGGGTGCAGGCCGCCATGCGCAGCCGGGGCCAGACCGCAGCCTTCGAGGGGGTCCAGTCGACGGTGATCGATTCCCTCAGGCTCGAGGAAATGCGCCTCCGCCAGCAGGAGTCTCAGCTGCTGACGACCCTGGGCGACCGGCACCCATCAGTCGTCGCCGTGCGGTCCGAACTCGACAAGCGGCGCCAGCAGATGCTGGAAGAGGCTCAGAGCCTGTTGGCAAGTCTGCAGAACGAAAAGGATATCGCTCAACAACGGGTCAGTTCGATTCAGGCGTCGCTCGATGCGCTTCAACAGGACTCCGACACCTTGAACGCGGCACAGATCGAACTGCGGGCGCTGGACCGGGAAGCCGAAGCGACCCGGGAAGTTTTTGCCTCTTTCCTCAACCGGTACAAGCAGACGGAGCAGATCGATTTTGAACAGGCCCAGTCGCGAATCCTGGCGCTTGCCAGTATTCCGACCAGTCCGTCTTTCCCGAAGACGAGGCTGAACTATGCCATGGCCCTGGTGGCCGGCAGCGGGCTGGGTGCTTTGATCATATTGTTGCTGGAACTCTCGGTACGCGGCTATCGCGGCCCCGAGGAGTTGCAATCGACGCTGGGGCTGCCGGTTTTGGCGGTGATCCCAAAGGTTGCGGCGCGTAACCTGACCGGGTTCGGGCTCGACCGCTTCCTGGGAGAGGAGCCCAACTCGGCCTTTGCGGAAGCGCACAAGAGCGTTTTCGCGGCGCTCAGGGTCGACCGAAGGGCGCTGAACCTGGGCAATGTCCTTTTGGCGACGTCTTCGGTGCCCAATGAAGGCAAGTCCGTCTTCTCGCGTTCGCTCTGCCATTCGCTCGCGCGTGCCGGCATGAACGTGTTGTTGATCGACTGCGACCTTCGCGCTTCTGAGCAGGAACCCCGCCTCGGTCTCTCTGATTTCGTTCTGGCGGACTGTCCGTTGGAGCAGGCGGTACAGATGGACGAAGGCTCGTCGCTGTCCGTGATCGCACCGGGCACCCGGGTGGAGGACCCCCTCATGGTTCTGCGATCCCCCAAACTTTCCAAGTTCGTACGGGCGGCGGCGGAGCAATACGACCTGGTCTGCATCGACGCACCGCCGGTGCTGGCCGTCTCCGATGCAGCGACCCTGGCGGAACTGGCCGACCAGGTCGTGATGATCGTGCGCTGGTACAAAACGCCGAAGAACTTCGTCCAAGCCTCGATAGACCGGCTCCGCAAGGGGCGGGCGCACATCGCCGGTACGGTGATGACCCAGGCCAAGATCACGCGCAGCGCCAAGCTGAACCCCTATACGGTCGGCTACGCCGACCGCAGCTTTCGCAAATACTATTAGGCACAAGGCGGCAGCAGCATGACGCCCCGCGTTTCCATAGTCCTACCAGCCTTCAATGCGGAAGAGACCCTGGCCAATGCACTCGATTCGCTTCTGGTGCAAAGCCTGACTGACTTTGAGATTCTTGTCGTCGATGACCACTCCAAAGACGGTACCCTCGATGTCGCGGCAAGCTACCTGCGGAACGACAGCCGAGTAAAGTTGCTGCAGCGGGATCGAAACGGCGGTGCCGCGGCGGCCAGGAACCTCGGGTTCCGGTCAGCAAAGGGCAAGTGGCTGGCGCTGCTTGATGCCGACGACACCTTTGCGCCCGACCGTCTGCGTTCCCTCATTACCCGTGCGGAGAAAGATGAAGCGGATATCATTGCCGACAACCTTCGTTTTGTCTCCATGCCGGGCGGAGCGATAACCGGAACAGCCTTAAAGGCAGAAGACTCCATTTTTGCCGGGCCCGTCTCTGCGGCGCGCTTCGTCAGAGGCAATCTTTTCCTCTACCGCGGTTTCAAACTTGGGTATTTGAAGCCCTTGTTTCGCCGCCGCTTTGTCGAGCAACACCGGTTGCAGCAAAACGAAGCCCTGCGAATTGCCGAGGATTATCATTTCCTTCTCGACGCCTTGCTCTGCGGAGGGCGTTTTCTGGTGGTACCGGAAGCGGGCTACTTCTACGCCCAACGCCCGGGTTCGCTGTCCCGTGGGCTCACCCTGGACGACCTGGATCAGTTGAGTACCGCCAACCGCCTGGACCTGCTGCGCGCCTCACCGCAGGGTGGCGCCGATCTTCGCGCCGCTTTGAATAAGCGCCAGTGGTCTGTCGATCTGAACATCCGGCTGATGGAATTTCAGGAGGCCGTCAAACGCCGCCGTGTCTGGGATGCCGGTTCCATTTTCGCCCGCAACCCGAACCTCACGCCCTATCTCGCTTTTTATGGCTTGGAAAGCCTGCGTAAGCGCTTGTCCGGAGAGCGGCGCCTTGTCTGATTTCTACGAGGCGCAAACCGCTGCCGAACGCTGCAACCGGAAGCTAAGTCTCCGCCGTTACCGGGGTGATCAACGAATCTGCCTGATGTTTTGCGGACCATACGGGAAGACGCGCACTGCGTCCGCGCAGTTCAGCATCTTCGATCTGTTCGAAACGATCCAGCAGCGCTTTTTCGCCGTCGGTTTCGGCCTGAGCCTGCGCCACCCCGATCGTGTCGCCGCTGACAATGATCGGGTGGTTGCGCTGCCGGGTCAGCCGCTCCAGCCGGCTGGCGACATTCACTGTATCGCCGACAACCGTGAACTCCAGGCAGCGGGGGTCGCCGACCGCCCCGACGACGGCGGCGCCGAAGTGCAAGCCAATGCCCGTCTGGATCGGTGCGTCCCCCGTCGCTTGACGTTCACGGTTCCAGGCCGCCAGTGTATCGCTAAGGGCGAGAGCGCAATGGAGAGCCGAGAGGGCGTCTTTGGCGCCGGGTTCCGGGGTTCCGAAGGTCGCCATGATGCCGTCGCCCATGTACTTGTCGATCGTCCCGCCGTGCTCGAAAATCACCTTGGCGCTGCGTTGGTGAAAACTACGCAGCAGCTCGATCACTTCGGTCGGCGCCAGGCTTTCGGAATAGCGGGTGAAGCCGACGAGATCGATGAACAGTACCGCGACCTCCTGGGACCTGACCTCCGAAAGGGCGTCGTCGCTCTCGGCAAGCTGTTCCACCATGTTCGGGGAGAAAAAGCGGGCAAGGTTGCCTCGGGCTCGCTCGGTCCGTGCTTGGCGCACCAGAAGATTGCGCGACCGCCACACGGCGGCGGCCACCAGAGCCGTGGCAATGAGGTAGAGAACAACCTGATTTTGCCAAGCCGTCAGGCTGACGAAATAGGGGTCGAAGAACATCCCGAAAGTCTCGTCCGTCCAGGTCGGATCGGCCGGCGTCGCCAGGTGCTGGTTCAATTCGGTGATGGTGTTGGGCAGCGTGGTGACCCACCAGGTCGCCAGGCTCCAGGCCGCCATGGTGGTGATGCCCGTCCAGACCACCAGGAAGGGCGAATAGCTGATGGCCGCCAGCGCCAGCCAGATATAGAGGTAGAGGTCGTTATGAATGCGCAGATTGCCCTGGATCGGCCAAGCGTTGGACTCGGCCAAGGGATTGGGAAAGATCAGCGCGATCGCCAGCAGGGAGGAATCGATGGCGATAAAGAGCGCGGTCCAGGCCGTTGGATTGTCGCTCCTGCGCCGGGTCATGTAATGCGCCGCGCCAAGGACGAAAAACAACCCGATCAGTCCCAGATAGTATCCGACTCTGGGCATCGGCAGCTCGATGGCAAGCCAGGTGCCGACGACCAGGAGCGCAAGGGTGCGCGCGCCAAGGGCGAATGCAAGGCCCGCATCCTCTTCGCCGCGCATTGCCTGCCGAATGCGTTCTTGGGTGGTTTCATCCCAAACCATCGACGTGACGCTCATGCTCTTCCCTCAAAGATGCTTGGTTCGATGATGTCTCAAGTCGCTAGTGCACCTGCGGCAGCCGCCGGATCTCTCCTCGCGCCAGCTTGCCGAGACTGCGCCCGAATTTTGGGCAGATTGTGGCAAGAATGCCAGTGGATAAGCAGATATGCCTTGCTGCGGGACGTCGGCCCATGAAGATTCTTTTCGCGACCGGGCATGGCTACTTGCCGCAGCGTGTGGGCGGATCGGAATCGAGTAGCCACGAGCTCATCCTCGCGCTTCAGGAAGCGGGGCATGACTGCAGCGTTCTGGCGCAGCTTCAGGGCAACGGATGGCTGGCCTTGCGTAATCGAGTCGTCATGAAGCTGATGCGCCGTCCGCTTTTGTCCGACCGGATGCCGGGCTATCAGGTTTCCCGGGCCTGGTTTCCCCATCTTCACGTTGACCGCCTGTTGAGGCGGTCGCGCCCGGACGTGGCCTTGGTGCAGTCGGGCGAACCGCTGCGTATGGCCAGAGGGTTCGTCGAAGCGGGGCTGCCTACCATGGTCTACCTGCGGGACGTTGAATTCCATGAACTGGGCGGCGACCCGGCGGACTTTCCGGCCCTCGGCTACCTGGCTAATTCCCGCTTCGTTGCTCAGCGTTTTCAGGCGACCTTCGGCCCGAGCCCAACGGTCATCCGGCCACTGTTCCGGGCGGCGCGCTACACGACAGCGGTTCAGCCGCGGCAGGTGACCTTCATCAATCCCCATGCCGTCAAGGGTGCGGATCTGGCATTTGCGATCGCCCGGCTTTGCCCCGAGATCCCGTTCTGTTTTGTCGAAGGCTGGCCGATGAATGGACAGGAGCGCCGAGATCTGGAACAGCGGGTCGCCGCCCATCCCAACGTTCGTCTGCAGGACCGGACCCACGACATGCGGGAAATCTATGCCGCGACGCGTTGCCTGCTGATTCCCAGCCAGTGGGAGGAGGCTTGGGGCCGCGTGGCGACGGAGGCTCACTTCAGCGGTATTCCCGCGATTGCCAGCAACCGCGGGGGATTGCCGGAAGCGGTGGGGCCGGGCGGGCTTGTCCTGGCGCATGATGCTCCCGCCGAGACCTGGGCCGAGGCGGTACGCAGCTTCTGGAGCGACGACGGCGCTTATGACGAAGCCTCGGCGGCCGCCCTGGTTTATGCGAGGCGGCCTGAAATCGATCCGAAGCGCCAGATTGAGAACCTCATCATGACTTTGAACACCTTCATTGGCGGCGGCCACGCCGGCAAACTGCGGGAGATGAACGAGGACGGGGAATTCGCCTATACGCAACCGTCCGCAGCCTTGCGCGGCAGCGGGGACTGACTGGGATGGCGGTATCTCCGATCAAGCTTATTTTCGGGGTCGACGGCAGCTATAGCCAGCACCTTGCCGTCACTCTGGTTTCCCTGCTCGAAAACAACCGCGGCAACACTTTTGACATCCTTGTCGTGACCCTGAATATGACGGTGCAGGACAAAGCCCGCCTGCGCAGTGTGGTCGACGGCTTCGCCAATGTGCGGCTGCGTTTTAAAGACTTCGATATCAGTCGTTACAGCCATTTCCGCACAGACGGCCACATTTCCCACGCATCCTATCTGCGGATCTTCATTCCGGAAATCCTGGCGGAGAGCGAGGAGCGGGTTCTCTATCTCGACTGCGATCTCGTCGTTCAGGAAGACATCAAGCCTTTGTGGGATTTCGATATCGGCGACAAGGTGATTGCGGCTGCGCCCAATCCCTTCTTTGTACGCCATGACGATCTCGATCTGCCGCCGGACGCTGACTACTTCAATGCGGGGGTGCTTTTGATCAATCTGCGGCGCTGGCGTGAGGCCGATGGGACGGCGCGCCTGATCCGCTTTATTGAGGCGCATCATGCGCATCTCTATGCCCATGATCAGGATGCCTTGAACGCAGTTTTCCTGGGCGAGTTCGCCGAGTTGGCGCCTCAGTGGAACTTTCAGACTTCCATGCTGTGGTGCGAACCGGAAGCGCTGTCGCTGCGCTATGAAGAGTTCCGGCATCTGGTCGACGATCCGGCCATCATTCATTACACAACGCCATCGAAGCCCTGGCACTTCGGTAACACACATCCGCACAAGGGTATTTATTATCATTATCTCATGAAGACACCCTACCGCGACTACAAACCGGCGGACGTGTCGGTGGCCAGCGTTGTCGGTCGGGCACTGCGCTGGCCTCAGGTGGCCTTTCGCGACCAACTGCCCGGTGCCTATTATCCGACGCGCCGGGCGTTTCGCCACTTGAAAACAAGCTATCTCGGCCTCAAGGTCTAGAGCATGACGGATTCCCCCCTGGTCAGTGTGATCATTCCGAACTTCAATCGGAAAGCCGAGTTGCAGCGCGCTGTCGACAGCGTCTTGTCTCAGGACTACGAGGAACTGGAAATCATCGTTGTCGATGATGCCTCGACCGTCGATGTCTCCCTTTCATTCCCACCACTTGAACCCGAAAAGCTGCGCTGGATCACCTTGCCGGAAAACCGGGGTGGCGCGACAGCGCGCAACGCGGGGATCGATGCAGCGCGGGGTGAACTTGTCGCTTTTCTCGATTCGGACGATGTCTGGACATCGGACAAGTTGACCCGGCAGGTCGCCAACTACCTGGCGGACGGACGGCCGGCGGGCTGCGTCTACTACAGTCAGGTGGTGATGGATCGTGGCGAGGAGCGTCTTCTGCTGCCGGAACGCCCCATGGCGCCTGATGAAGGCGTGGGGGACTATCTCTTTCCCTGGCGCGGTAACCTGATCCATACCTCTTCTTTGCTGATGTCGGCATCACTCGCCCGGGCCGTCCGTTTCACCGACGATCTGCGTATTCATCAGGATGTCGATTTCTGTTTGCGCCTGCAGCAGCAGGGCGCGCGTTTCCGGTTTCATCCCGAGCCGCTCAGCCGTTGGCATGCCGAGGCGCGCGCGGACCGCATGAGCTATCGTCCGAAGTTTCTGTTGTCCCTGAACTGGCTTGCCACCACAGGGGAACTGATGCCTTTTCACAGCCGACAGAAGTTTGCGACCCAGCTTGCCTCGCGCATGCCCGCATTCATCTGGAGCGACCCGGGTGTGGTTCTAAGAGGGATCTGGCGCTGCCGGCGGGAAGGCTACATCTCCACCCGCTATGCCCTGCGATTGCTGACCCAGTTCGTTATGCCGGCGCGCTGGAGCAATGGCCTTGCCCGCGCCCTGAAGCCGGCCCGCCAGGCCGGGGGCGGCTGATTTAGCTTCTGGCCTGATCAGTAGTGGCGGGTGGCATAGGTCGCCGGCAAGGTCAGCATCGTGATCATCGCCTGGCGGGAAAGTCCTAACTTTTCGCGCCATTCATCTTTCACCGTGATGGCGCTGCTGCTGGTCCGGCGCATTCGGTTCCCGGCGAGGTTATGGCGTTCAGCCTCCGCCCAATTCAATTGACTGCGCTGGTAGTCCAGCCCCAGAGACAGCATGACCTCATTCAGATTGGGTTCTGGGTCGGCCACGAGATTCTCGTAGCGCAGTCGGATCGACTCGACATCGCGCAGCAGCCTCAAGGTCTTGAGTGTTGTCTGGCGATAGTAGGCGGCGGGCCTCAGGACAGAGGCCTTACCCCGTTTCACCAAGGAGTAGATCTGGCCCTTGGGGTCACGGAGCAGATGAATCGGAGTCACCGGCAAATCGGTGTACTTCAGCAGTCCGGCAAGGCGGTGGAATCGTTTACTGGAATCGATAATCAACTTGGCCCCGGTAACATCGGCCAGAGAATCGAAGAACAGGCGGTTGTGATCCGCAAAGCGCACAGGGTCCTGGGCCCGCAGGTCGAGTTCCCGCAGGGTCAGTCCGGAGCGGCGCTCCACTTGGTCGTTAATGGCCTGCCAGAAAGCGCATTCCCAGATACTGTCGGCCCCGCAAGTACAGGAAGAACCAAAGCGCGTCTGCTCGGTTTTCGGCTTCAGTTCATGCGCATACTCATGAAGTTCGAAGAGCTCACCAACGCTGACGGCCTCTGAATGCGCATTCAGCAGCAAGTCCAGGAGCGTTGAGCCGCAGTGTTGCAGGCCGACGATATAGGCTATGCGGTAACTGCGGGACATGACGCGACTCTCCTTCGTATCGGCTGTTACAGAGGACAGCGTTTTCCTGGTTCGGCTATGGCGTTACCCAGGCGGTCAGATCGCGGTCCAGCAGGTGGCTGAGGGACTCTACCTCCGGGGCGAGGCTTCGGTTCAGGCGGGCGCGCGTTTCCTGGCGCATGGCCGGACGGCGGCGTTGTTGCAGGTTCATGTCGTAGAGGCGGCCGCGCAGGGTTTGCGCGCGCCACTGCAGCCCGTGGGCGAGGCGGCCCCGCGGCAGCCAGCGTTCCGGATTCCAGAGATCAAGCGGCGGCTTGATCAGCCATCGGTGCAGTGCGACGTTGCGGATGACCCTGGCGCTGTTGACCACTTCGAATTCCGGGTCGTGATCGGTGGGAAGGTCGAGAAAGGAAAGCACCCGCTGATAGCTTTCCTGCGAAGACTTCGCGAAGTCGTCATAGATGACGATTTCCACGTTCTCTCGGCCGAAAGCCTTCTGAAAGCGCTCGATCTGCTCGCGATAGCGGACCACCTCGGAGTAAAGCAGACCTGCCGGAAAGTGGGCGGCACGCGGAATCGCGTTGCCGCGTCTGCGCTTTTCCTCCGCGCGCAGGGCCTTGTCAAAATCGCCATGACTTTCGTTGCCGCTGAACAGAAATTGCCCGTGCAGTGAATAGATCACATCGACTGGGTTGCGCAGCATGACGATGATCTTGGCGTTTGGGCTGAACTCCTTGATCTCCTGGGCGGCGGTGCGGGAGTAGAGGTACCAGACCGTACCTTCGCCGATGTAGCGTTCGCTCCGCGCGGCGCGGAAGAGATCGAGATAGGCCTCCAGATCGCGCATACGCCAGCCGTGTTCGAGATCGCGGCCGAAGAAGATCGGCTCCTTGGGATTGGAGAAGAAGATATCCGGATGCTGCCCCAGGTAACTCGCCATGGCCGTTGTACCGCATTTGGCGGCGCCGACGAGAAACAGGTTGGGCGTTTTTGCAGAGGTTGTGTGCTGGGTTGCCGTCATGGCGATACTCCTAGGATGCCCTGACGAAACCGGGCAGAACCCGGGAGACCGCGATGCCGATTTCGGTTTTGGCGGGGTGGGCAAAAACCATCAGGCCGGTAAGCCAGCCGGCGAAAGCGCCGAGCCCACCCAGAGCCAAAGCTAGCAGGCTGTTTTCCGGTTCAGCGCCCAAAGCGGCTATGACCGCCAACGGAACAGCTGCCGCGAGCAAAGTGACAGCCAGGCTCTGGCGCCCGGCCTGCAGAAGGTCCGCTATGCCGTAGTCGAGCAGCTTGGTCAGGTAACCGTGCGAGATGGTGGCATTCAAAAGAGGTGGCAGGCAGAGGGCAAATGCGAGAGGGAGCAGCCCTTGTGTCGCAGCGACAACGACCAGAACGATCTTGAGAGGCTGAACGATAAGCTGGATCTTCAAGCTGATATCGATCCGGCCAACCGCGATGAAGAGCGAGCGATTGAGATGGATAAAGGGGGTTACGACGCCAAGCAGGCAGAGCACCTGGATCACCGGAACTGCCGCATCCCACTGATCGCCGAAAAGCACCCTTACCAGGGGGTGGGCGAGAAGGGCCAGAACCAGGGAGAAGGGCCACCCGATAACCGTGAGGTAGGAAATGCCGCGCAGATAAAGCGGCTTCAACGATATGCCGCTGCGTACTTTACCGGCAAAGGCGGGAAGCAGCACGGGCATCAGCCCGTCAAGAACGCCTTTGCGGTAGATATGAATGGTCGCCGTCGCGCGGTGAAGCAGGCCTGTGGCCTCGAAACCCAATAGGCGCCCGGCGACCAAGCTCGGCGCCTGGTTGCCGAGCTCACTCAGAGCGGCAATCGCCGCCGACTGGCCACCAAAGCCAAGGACTTCGGCCCAGTGGGATACGCCGGGTTTCAGAAACAGGTATCCCGGCCTCAGGCAGTGAGCGAGTACCGTCGAGGCAAGACTGCCGGCCAGGAGCCCCCAAGCCAGGCTGGTAACGCCGGTCCCATGAAGCGCAAGGCTGATGGAAACGGAGGCCGTGGCTGCGGCTGAAGCCACACCGACGCCGTAAAGGCGGCCAAACTGCATATCCCGCCGCATCAGCGCCAGCACCGGGGTGCTGAAGGGCACAAGAATGAAGGTCAGGCTAAGTAGCCGCAGCACCTCGTTGACGGCAGGGTTCGCATACCACTCGGCGAGAAAGGGCGCAGAAAGAAACAACAGGAGTCCCAAAGGCCAGGCGATCACCAGTGCCAGACTGAACGCCGTCTCGATTTTTGGGCGGGTCAGCTCGGTTTCTTTGACCAAGTAGTTCCCGGCGCCAAAATCCTGGAGGACGTTAGCCAAGGTCACCAGGGCCGCAGCGACCGCGAAGGTACCGAACTCTTCCGGGCTCAGCAGTCTGGCGAGCAGCACCATGCTGGCGAACTGAATCGCCAGAGCCGAATAGCGCTGCGCAAAGGAAAGAACCAATGATCGCCTGATGCTTGCCAAGCGCGTACCTCAATCTGCTGGGGCGTCCGGCGAACGGGGCCCTGCCAAGCACGGCATTTCCTCGAAGCGGCGCTGCTTTGGCCTGCCGCGCGGAGCCCGGCGGTGGCACTTTATGTCGGCAGCTTTTTCGCTTTTATATCAATAGTATGTGCGGCTTACTGAATGCAAGCATGCCACAAATATGTTCCACGAGGAGCACGCTCTAGGCCGCATCGCGGGCCGGCGGGCGTTCGTCAAGCAACCCCATGGTCAGCGTCGCGGCGGTTTCCAGCGGTAATCTGGTGAGCTCAACGCGATGAGGGCGGCCAGGGCTCTTGACCCAGAATGCCCCCTCTGGATGGTGCTGGCTGTTGTTTACATAGCCGACCGGTGCGAAGAACTCAGTAAAGGCGGTACTGCGACCGCTCCGATCCTGCATCTTCATGTCATCCGCGACGGGCCGGATGAACGCGCACCAGAACATGACTCTCGCGCCGTCGCGCCGCCAGGAAAAGACCGCTGCGCCGCCCGCAGTCACACCATCCAACAGTTCACCGAAGGCGGCCGCATCGGCATCACTCTTGAAGCTCGCCCAGGCTTGATGGGTCATGACCGGCTCCGCGGTAGCGCCGCTTGCCGCACCGAGCCAGGCAAAGAGCTTCTGGAAGTCGCGCGGGCGATGCACGAATTTGCCGCCGATGTCCTCGTACTTCAGGTTTGCTTCCTGGCTCAGTGCCGTAACGAGCACGACCGAGCCGCTTTCGCCGACGATGTCCAGCGCTTCACCCACCAATGAGTCGAGAGCCCGATAGCCGGTTTCAATCGCTTTGCCATAGGCGGCCATTTCTGCCGGGGCGGGTCTGTTGGCATAATCCTCTGCGGCCATGTGGCGCCAGAAGCGGTGCTGGTAGAAGGCGACCGAATTGGCAAAAAAGAAGGCGACCTGCGGTTGGCGCTTCCGCAGGGCGTGTTTGAAAACATCCCAGGAAAGCAGGTCGAGAATGGTGGCCCGGTGCCAACGGCGATCCCGCCTGCCGATCTTTTCGAGCAGCACCTGGGCGACAGCTCGCCCCAGCGTACCCGGCGACAGGCCGTGACTCATCAGGAAACGCCCGAAGGCGAGGGCCTGGCGGGCGCCGGATTGGGCATCGGGATTTGTATGCTCGGCGACGTTGTGTGAGACGAAGTCGTGAAAAACCGCGAACTCCTTGTCGGAAGGCGCAACCTGCCGGGACCAGGGATCCGGCACAATGGTCAGGCGCTCGTTCCGGGACGGGCCGGCGTTCATGGCGCCGAAGACAAGCGTCTCGTTGCCGGCTTCGGCAAAATGATCCCAGAGCTGGGGCAGGGTGATGCAGTGCCCCTGATCGAGCTCGTTAACACCATGCACGCTTTGCGGCCGGGCCGTGTGGTAGCTGACCCACTGAACCCAGGGCTCAAGGCTTTCGTCGCTCGTCGTCGAGACATAGACCTCTGACTGATCATAGAGCCGTTGGAAGTTCGGCAGAACGCCCTTGGCCATCAGCTTGTCCAGCAGCGGCGGACAGAGTTCGTTGAACTCGAGAACGATAAGCTTGTTCGAACTTTCAGATGTCATCGACTGATTCCCGCTTGTCTTCTGATCACGAACGAAGCGTCTCAAGCGGCATGGTCCGTGCGGGGATGCGAACCCGAACGATGGCGCCAAGACCTCCTGACCCTCATATTCGCGGTCAGGACGGACATCTCCCTCACATGGTCGCCTGTTCTTTTACAGCCTCTCCGTTCGACCGTCTTTCACGGCTGTTCCCGGGTTTTTTGCCGGTCGGCGAGACAGGCTGCACCATCTCGGCTTTCTCTTTAATCTCAATAATATGAGGCGGTTCACGAAGGCAAGCATGCCACAAATATGTTCCAGTTGAGAGGCGTCCTCGAGGCTGTAGGATGCGGCTCGAAATCTCAGGTCTCCCGGCCATTCGAAGGAGCTGCCGCAGGAATGCCCAGTCGAGGAGTTTCAGCGCCAGAGGCGAGCTTTGGGGGCGGGGCGGAGGCTGCTTTCCAGCGCCCTCTGGTCTCCGTGATCCTACCGGCTTTCAATGCCGAAGCCTTCCTCGCTCAGGCTGTTCAGTCCGTAGTGGCGCAAAGCCTGACGGATTGGGAAGCCATCATCGTCGATGACTGTTCGTTGGACGGAACCCTAACTCTTGCCGAAAGACTTGCCGCGGCCGATCCGCGCATCCGCGCCATTGCCAGTCTGAAGAACGGTGGCCCGGCCGCGGCGCGCAATCGCGGCCTGTCTGAAGCCCGTGGGGTCTGGATCGCGCTGCTGGATGCCGATGACGCCTTTGAGCCGGATCGCTTGAGCCGGCTGGTCGGGATGGCTCAGGATGCCGGGGCTGACCTGTTGGCCGACAACCTCCTTCTCGAAGATGAAACGGGGCACAGCGAAGCCATGCTTCCGCTCAGCGAAGCGGCAAGCTGCGCACCGATAACCTCGGCGGACTTCCTGCGTGGCAACCTGCCGGACCCGAAGCGGCCCCGGAAGAGCTATGGCTTTTTGAAGCCGCTTATCGCGCAGCAGTTCTTGGAGGAGAACAGCCTTTGTTATGACGAAGACCTTCGTTTCGCTGAAGACTTTGCCTTCTATCTCGACTGCTTCGCCGCAAAGGGGAGGTTCTTCCTCTGCCAGGAGCCGTTGTACCGGTACCGCCTGCGGTCCGATTCACTGACGGCCGCACACAGCATTGATGACCTTCGCCGTCTGCAATCGGTCGACCAACGCTTTTTGGAGCATGCCGGGACCGGTCGAAGCGATGATTTTCTGCCGGCACTTCGTGAGCACAAAAGATCTATTGATCAGAGGCTTCAGTGGCGTGTCTTCATAGAAGAGGTCAAGAGCGGGAGTTGGCTTCGGGCGCTGCTTGCGAGCCTGAAGGGTTGGCATGTCTTCAGCTATGTCTCGACCCAGCTTCTGGCGGAAACCTGGCGGCGGCTGTGGCAGGGACGCCTGGGTTCGACCCCTGCCTAGAAAGGCTGCTCTCTTCCAAGAAGCGTGCCGCCATCACGAAGGTGGCCCCCAGCAGGATCTGGATCAGCGAATGCTGACGGAACAGCGCGTATTCGCTGAGTGAGTAGACCGTCACGAAGACGAAGATAAAGGCGGGCAGCGCCGCAACGGCATCCACACCGTGGTGGAGGCCCCACAGCGCGCGCAGACCGTACCACAGGCCGGTAAACAGCGTCACGCCAAGTCCGACAAGCCCCAGCTGGACCGCAATGTCGAGGTAGGAGTTGTGGAAGTTTTTGATGTCCTGTCCGAAGACGTGCTGAATGTAGCTGCTGTGTGATCCGTCTCTGCCGTCCCAGAAACCATCAAAGCCGGTGCCCAGCAGCGGACGCTGATCGATCAAGCCCATGGCGAAGTCCCAAAGCACGGAGCGGCCGGTAAGCGTGCGCTCTTTGCCCAGGGCGTCAAGCGCAACGCCGGCCGGGTCGATATCGTAGGCGAAGATGATCCAGACAATGACTGCGGCGGCCAGCATGCCGATCAGATAGCTCATGAGACGGAGAGGTGCCGGCGCGCGCCAGGTCAGGAAAACCGGCATAACCGTGCAGAGACCCAGCGCCATCAGGATTGCCGTACCCGATTGGCTGGCGGCGATCAGGAAAAGTGCCACAATGGCCGCAAAGGGCGTCATGAGACGTCGCCAGGCGACCGCGAAGAGGAGGGTCGAGCAGATCAGCAGCAGCACCATCCGGCCGCCCAGCACGTTCTTGTGCGGAAATATACCGCGGGCGATGCCGTTGTGATCATAGGAAAACGCCGCTTGACCGAGAAGGGCGGCAAGCGAAACAAGTCCGCAGATAAGGAGGACCCAGAACAGCGTTTTGCAAAGATCGTGAAGCGAGAACCGGCTGCCGATATAGGCGCCGATGAACACGGTCATGGAAAGTTGAATGGTCGAGCGCAGAGTCTGGGACGGATTGTCTGACCAGAAGTACGACAGGCCGGCCAACAGGGGCCAAAGCAACAGAGGGCCGGTCAGCAAGACAGCCGACAGGAAACTGCCATAGCGCAACACAAAGAGCCCCAGGGCTGCCAGGTAGATGACGTACCAGGAAAGGGTCTCGAGCGGCCGGTACTGCGAAAGTGCATAGGCCGCCACTAGCAGCACGAAGAAGAGCAGTGCCCATTCGAGCTTGCGCAGCAACTGCTCCCAGGCCGTCTTTCTCGGGACAGGGGCGGACACTGCGGTCGCTTGCGGATGCGTTAGTCCGGCCATGACGCCCTACAGCGACCAGCTGTCGAAGGGAATACCGGTCACTTGCCGGAAGCGGGCGACATCCTCGCGAAGAAGGCCCCGCAGACTTGCGCGAAGCTCCTCGTCGATAACCGGAATCTGGCGCTGTGGCCAACGGCGGAGCTGTTCTTTCAAGCCACTTTGAACCGACGGGGGAAGGCGGTGTTTCATGGCGCGCAAGAAGGGCGAGCGCCGCGCCTGAAAATACCAGGCCGGCAAACCCTCAAGCTCGCTGCGCTGGTTGTACACCCGGCCCAGATCCTCGATCGTCACCTCACTGTCGACGCCGAGAAAAGCGAAGAGGCGCCGCAGCAGGGCTTGCGGCGCGTCGCAGAGTTCATCGAAGGAAGCAACGAAGATCCTGTCCTGCGGGTAAAAGCGCAGGTACTGCACCATCTGTTGGTAGTAGCGGCTGCAGGCAAGATAGTTGCGGCCCGCCTCGGACTTCAGGATATCGTGCTGCGGAATGCGCACCTCGCCGGTGGTCAGGTGATGAAGGTATTGGGAGAGAAAGCGATCCACGGGATCCCGGACGATGTAGACAAGCTTCGCATTCGGCGACGTCTTGAAGATCCGCTCGGGAACGCCGGGAAACTCTGAATACTTGGTGTAGTTGGGTGAGGCTTCTCCGCAGACCTGAGCGCCGGCGCTGAACTGGGAAAAGTACCAGCCGACCCCCCTGGCGAAGTTGCGTTCCGCGAGGAAAAAGTCAGTCTCTTTTTCGCGCGACAGACCGACATCCGGATGAGCGCCGAGGTAACGGTAGAGGCTGGTCGTCCCGCACTTCATCGCGCCGATGATGATGAAGTGGGACGTTGCCGGTCTCTCCCGCATGCCCACTGACGCGCACCCAGATTCCACTTTCAAGGCGCGGCCTCCTCCCTTGCGATGCCAGCCGGCAGCCACACCCATGTAGTGCGATGTCGATTGCTACCGTAAAGCATCTTCGCGGTCGCACAATTTATTCTCGAGTGCCAGTGTCTTTGCGCGGACACCTGAAAAGGTCACAACTTAGCCCAAGCGAAATCACAAATTGAAGAACGCGGAGGTGGTAAGAATTTTGCGGTGCAGTAGTGAGGGATGTCTCGACCGGTTCCGGTGTTCGAGGCCTGTGTCGCCGACAAGGTTGCCTGGAAGAGCGATCATGTGTGCAGAGGATGACCTAAGGAACGCAGTGCCGCTGATATGAACAGGGGGATTGTGTAATGGACGCTGTGCTGTCGGCGTTGACGGGTAGGCAGACAAGGCGGGTCGTCAGGCCGATCTCGCGGGTTGCCGTCGACTTGGTCTTTCGAACCAGCGACCTGTTGATTATCGGTTTGGTCGGGCTGGTGCTTTTCTTTGTCCGTCAGCCGGGTGACCCCGGCTTCTACTATCCGAAGTATCTGGGCGCCATCGTCGTCGCCATGGTCGTGGCGACCTATCTTCTTCACCGGTTCGATGTCTACCGGGATGACTTTCTTTTCGCCAAACGCATTCCCTACGGCAACCTGACCACAGCCTGGGCCGTCACATTCTGTGTGCTTCTGGCCGCCGCTTTTCTGATCAAGATCTCTGATACCTATTCCCGTGCCTGGGCGCTCTCGTGGTTTGTCGGTTCCGGGGTGGGTTTGGTTCTCGGCCGCGTCGCCCTGCGCCGCTGGGTCAGCGGCCTTGCGGTGGCAGGCCGCTTTGCCAACCGCACCGTGATTCTGGGCGCCGGCGAACAGGGCCGCAGGCTGGCGAGCTATCTTCAGCGCCATGGTGATGCGAACACGAAGATCATCGGGTTTGCCGATGATCGTGCCTCCCGGGTTCCGCCGGAAAGCGAGGGAATTCCCCTGCTTGGCAACGTCGACACGCTAATCGGTATGATCCGGCAGGATCAGGTGGACCAGGTGATCGTCGCCTTGCCGGGAACGGCGGATCAGCGGCTGCGGGCAGTGGTGCGCAGGTTGGAGCCGACGCCCGTCCCCATTCGTCTCGCACCGGACCTCGCCGCTTTCAGTTTCCCCGACCGCGGCTTTACCCGGGTGGGCAGGTTATCGATGATGCGGTTGTTCGACAGGCCGATATCGGGGTGGTCATTTGTCCTTAAGACCATCGAGGATCGCGTGCTTGCCGGGCTTCTGCTTATTGCCTTGCTGCCGCTTTTTGCAGTCGTCGCCCTGGCGATCAAGTTCGATTCGCCGGGTCCGGTCTTCTTTCGTCAGAAGCGTTACGGTTTCAACAACAATCTCTTCGATTGTTGGAAGTTCCGCACAATGCATCACCATTTGTCTGATGCGAATGCCGAGGTTCTGACCAGCCGTAACGACGGCCGCGTTACCCGCGTCGGCCGCTTCTTGCGCAAGACGAGCATCGACGAGCTGCCTCAGCTCATCAACGTTCTCAGAGGCGACATGTCGTTGGTCGGCCCCCGGCCTCATGCCACTTCGGCAAAGGCAGGCGGACACCTTTATGAAGACGCTGTCGATGCCTACGCCGCCCGGCACAGGGTTAAGCCGGGCATTACCGGTTGGGCCCAGGTGAACGGTTGGCGCGGTGAAACCGATACGGTCGAAAAGATCGAGCGCCGCGTCGAGCATGACCTTTTCTACATCGAGAACTGGTCGCTGAGTTTCGACCTTTTCATTCTGCTTCGCACGGCCTTTGTCTTTCTCGGACATCGCGACGTTTACTGAACAAGGAAAGGGTTGCAATGGGTGACACTCGGCCAGGTATAGCGGCAAGTACGGGAGCGGTGACGGCAGCGGCAGTGGGCCTGCGTAAGGCGGTCATTCCTGTAGGGCTCGGCGACGACAGCCTGCAACCCGCCTCTCACGCCGTTCCCCTCGAGATGTTGCCGGTCGTCGACAAACCTCTGGTCCAGTATGCCGTCGAAGAAGCCTTGGCCTGCGGCTTTGACGAATTGATTTTCGTCACCCAACAGGGCCTGGCGATCGTTGAAGATCACTTTGCCCGAGGAACCGAAGAGGAGGGCGCCGCTGCGGCCCGGGTAATTGGCCGTCCCAGCGCCTGGGGTCCGGCAGGCCGCCCAAGACAGGTGGTGATCTGCCGCCAGGGTGATTCACAGGGGCTCGGCCACGCACTTTGGACGGCCAGAAACCTGATCGGCGAAGAAGCCTTCGCGGTGCTGGTCCCCTCCGACATGCTGCTTGGCGAAAAACCCGCCATGTCTCAGTTGATCGATCACTATCGAACGCGGACAGGCAATGTAGTTGCCGTGGCAGACAACGGCCTTTGTGAGCGTGAAGGCAGTTTTGCCGCCATCGCCGCTGGATCCGCCGGCCGCTACATCCTGCAACCCGATATCTTTCCGGCATTGGAGCGCCAGCAGGGTTTGGACATCAGGCAGGCAATCCTGTCGATGACAGAGGTCTGGCCGTCACGGGCGCTGGCCTTTGCCGGACGGCACTTTGATTGCCGCAGTCCGGAGGGCTTGCTGGAAGCTCAGATCGCCTTTGCGCTGGATCGTGGCGACCTCGCGGGACACATGGACGATGTCCTGGCGCGCTACGGAAACGGCCGCAATACGGGTACGGGGATATCCCGTGCCGCCAACGCCTGGCAATCCGGCGACTGATTTAATTTGACCGGCCTGATCGGGGCTTGGGCCGGGTTTGTTGGTTTGAGAGTTTAGAGGAGGAAATGATGCAAATCGGGGGAAGCGCTGCCGCCAGGGTGCTGGCGGCTGCAGCGCTGTCGTTTTTTGTCGTGGCCTGTTCCGCTGGACCTGGGTCTTTACCCGTTCTTCCACAGGCAGAGGAGGGACCCTATCGTTTGGGTGCCGGCGACCGGGTTCGCCTTGTGGTCTTCGGTCAGGAGGAATTGACCGGTGAGTATCTGGTCAGCGATTCGGGCTACATCACCGTGCCCCTTATCGGCGCTGTCCATGCCGAGGATATGACGGTGCGGGAGATGGAAGAGCAGATCTCGACTGAACTCCGCAAGGGCATCCTGGTGGACCCGAACACCACCGCCGAGATCGTCACCTACCGGCCGTTTTACATTCTCGGTGAGACCAAGTCGCCGGGTCAGTATGCCTACGTACCGCGCATGACGGTCCTGACGGCAGTGTCCATCAGCGGCGGCTTCACTTTCCGGGCCGACCGGGATGTCGTTTCGATTACACGCACGGTTGACGGGGACTTGGCGGAGTTCAGCGCCGACCCTCTTACCTACGTCCAGCCGGGCGATGTCATTACTGTCTACGAACGACTTTTCTAGGCGGCAGAGATCTTAAACTCTTTACGCTTGGCCGCGGCTTCGCGAAAGCCGGCGGCATTGAGACGCGGCAGTCTATACCTGCTGTGCGCTGCCACGTGTCTACTATGGGACTTAGATAGCTATGCGCAGGAGGGTAGCGAGCCTGTTGCCGTGCTAGACCGGCCACGTGCCGGGTATGACGCCAAGGGATTGGACCTCGGCGGGTTTCGCCTGTTTCCACGGCTGTCCGTCAGCGAGACCTACGACGACAATATCTTTGCCGACGAGAGCAATACCCAAGACGATCTGATTACCTCCACAGCGGCCTCCCTGCGTCTCCAAAGCGAATGGTCGCGGCACGACCTCAGAGTGTTGGGCCAGGTTCGCAACCAGGTTTTCCTCGACAACGGGGACCAGGACAGGACGGAGTACGTCGTTCGGCCCCGCCTGCGTCTGGATCTGGCGGAGCGGAACGAACTGGTGGCGACCGCGGAACAGAGTCGACGTGTGGTCGGCCGAGATGATCCGGAAGATGACGGCGGCGATGACGAACCAACCGAATTCGACCGCTACTTTGCGGAGCTGCGGTACACCCACCGCTTCAACCGCGTATTCATCGGCAGTGAGGTTTCGGTTCGGCGCGATGACTACATCTCTTCCGGTGATGCCGACAGAGACCGTATTCAGTATCGCTTCGGATTGCCAAGCGGGTACGAGCTCTCCGCGATCACCGATCTGAAGTTCGAACCCTTTTACCGTGTACGGGATTTCGACGATCTGGACGACGACGGTGACAATCGTGACTCCCAAGCGGTCGGGGCGACGGTCGGCTTCGATACCGAGGTCACGCGACTGTTTCATGTCGGTCTGGATGTCGGTTTCATCGCCAACGACTTCGAAGATCCGGATTTCGATGACAGCCTGGATCTCATCGTCGATGGCGACGCAACCTGGTACGTGACCGCCCTGACCACGGTGAAGGGGCGCCTGGCGAGAGAAGACATCGCGTCCAATCAGCCGGGCTCGTCTTCACGAACGCGGACGACTGTCGGCGGAGAGGTCCAACACGAACTGCAACACAACATCCTCGTCAATGCCCAGGCGCGTTACGTTCAGGATGACTTTCGGGAGACCGACCGCATCGACGACCGGGCAATCCTCGGCATCGGCGGCGAATACCTGATTAGCCGCTATGTCTCGCTGGCTGCGGATTACCAGTTCGAGCAGCGTTGGTCGGACGAGGAGGACAGGGACTTTACCCGCAACCTTGTAACACTGGGTTTGCGCACCCGCTTCTGACCTCCTTGCCAGGCTCAGGAATTCTCCAAGCTTGAGACCGGTCTCGATTGAACGATCTGCAGGTCTATTGTTTCTCCAGGTTGCAGTACCTTGATCCCTCGTGCATAAGGCAGGAGCCTGATCGATGGGTTCTTTGCGCCGGGGCCCGTAATGCAGGGCCTTTTGTTTCGCAGAACCCGTTGCGACCCGGCTCAATCGAGGTGCTGTATGTTCTATGGCAAGTTTGAAGGTAACGATAAGTCGATCTTTCAGGACTCCTTGAAGGCGCTACGGCGCATGTTTGGAAGGGTTTACGCCCAGGACAACCTTATCGCCCTCCAAAGAACTGCGGGCTTCCTGACGGATAAGAGGTTCCGGGCCGCCTTTGATCGCCATGCCCAATCGGACCAGGAGAAGTCCCTGGGGTGGCGGCTGCATATCCTGACTTGGGCGGCTGAGCACTGCCTCTCGGTTCCGGGGGACTATGTCGAGTGTGGGGTCTACCGAGGGTTTTCGTTCGCCGTTGTCGCTGACTATGTGAACTTTGCGTCGGTTCAGAAAAACCTGTTTCTCTACGACACTTTTGCGGGAATCCCTGAGGCGCTCAACTCGGAAAACCGCTCAAACGCGCGTTATGAAGAAGAGACTGCAGAGGACCCGGACGCAATCTACAGTCATGTCGTCCGAACTTTCGCCGCCTATCCCAACATCAAGGTAGTGCGGGGAATAATTCCCGACTCTTTCGCGGAGGCTTGCCCGGAGCAAATTGCCCTGTTGCATGTCGATCTTAATTCGTCGAAGTCGGAGATCGCGGCTTTGGAGGTCTTGTTCGACAAGGTTACTCCGGGGGGATTCGTCATTTTCGATGACTATGGATGGGTTGGATATCAGGAGCAAAAGCGCGCCGAAGACATCTTTGCAGGTGACCGTGGCCACCAGATTGTGGAACTTCCCACTGGTCAGGGGCTCTTGATCAAGCGCTAGCGCGCAGCCGAAATGGCCTCCCGCAGCACATTCATGTCACCGATGTGGTTGGCGAGCAGCAACACCAGTTTCGCATTTACCTTGGCACTCTCCTCAAATGCGAGATCGCGGTGCAATGCCGTCAAGGCTTCATAAAATTCATCAGGCGCAGCGATCCGTGGATCGTCCCTCAGGTGTTTAGGCATGGGTCCTCCAGTGCCAGAGACTTTTTCAAGGCTGCTGCAACAGCCTCAGCGGAGAGCGCTGGCCAGTGCGCGGCCAGGTGTTGGTCGGGACGGATCAAATAGAAGCTTCCGGCGCGGGCGCCGAAGCGCTTCGCAAAAACACCTTCGGCATCCCAAAAGGTATCCGCTTGCGTGTCCGGGCCCAACTCCTTGTCCGTGACCGTCAGGACTGGCAGCGCCACTGAGGAAGACCACAGCTTTGCCAGTTCATCGCCATGGGATGGCCGAGTCGCTGAGGTCTGATAACTGATGCCGGCGAAATCACCCGTAAGCAACTGAAGCAGCCATACTTTTTCGCCTCCGCGAGACAGTGGAGCATCGGGACAGGGTGATCCGGCGCTTAAGGCAACGGAGGTGTCTGGTTTGGCGGCTGTCACGAGTGGCGATGATGAAAGCATAGCGGGCTGTGAGAGGCGTCCGGAATTCACCAGGCTGCGCGCGAAGGGGTGATTCTCGGCCAACTCCAGAGTCGCGTCCCGGAATACGCGGCTGATATCGTTCTTCGGAGTGATGAAATCGGTGCTGCGGGTCGAATTCAAAATGTTCTCGTCGGCGGCCGGGACTCGTTCCAGGTCGTAGCTGTCCAGCAGTCGGTCGGGTGCCTGACCGTTCAGCACCGCCGCCAACTTCCAGCAGAGGTTGTCGCTGTCCTGCAGGCCGCCATTGCCGCCCCTGGCACCAAAGGGCGAAACCTGATGGGCGGAATCGCCGATAAAGAAAACCGGGCCGTGGCGAAATTTTTCCAGGCGCCGACACTGGAAGGTGTAGACGGAGAGCCACTCGAGGTCGAAATCAATGCCTTCGCCAAGCATGGCGCGTAGGCGGGGAACGACTTTCTCCGGACGTTTCTCCTCTTCCGGATCGGCGTCCCAGCCGAGCTGAAGGTCGATACGCCAAACGTTATCCGGTTGACGGTGGAGCAGGGCGGACTGACCCGGGTGGAAGGGCGGGTCGAACCAGAACCAGCGCTCGCTTGGAAAATCCGCCTTCATAACCACATCGGCGATCAGGAAACGGTCGTGAAAGACCTGACCATCGAAGGAGAGACCAAGGAGCTTTCTCACGCTGCTGCGCGCGCCGTCGGCCGCCAAGAGATAATCGCAACTCAGTTGGTAGGGTCCGTCCGGCGTTTCGACCTCAAGGGCTGCACCGTCACCGTCCTCTGAGACGCCGATCACCCGGTTTTTCCAGCGCAGGTCGACAAGGCCCGAAGCTTCCGCTTTTTCGACCAGCCACTCTTCGGCATAGTACTGCTGAAGATTGATAAAGGCCGGCCAGCGGTGCCCGCCCTCCGGCAGCAGGTCGAAGTCGTAAATCATACGGTCGCGAAAGAAGACCTTGCCGCGGTTCCAGGTAACGCCTTTTTCCAGCAGCTCTGCGCCGATGCCCAGGCGGTCCAGGATTTCCAGGCTGCGCTTGGCAAAACAGATCGCCCGGGACCCGAAGCTGACCGTGTCATCGTCATCGAGTACGACCGTGGCGATGCCATGAACGGCAAGGTCCACAGCGGCAGCGAGGCCGACCAGACCGGCGCCGACGATAATGACTCGGTGATGCGCCCGGGCGCCGTCCTGATCACTGCTTCGCCGGTAGGGATAGCGCGGGTTTTCGTAAGTCTTGGGCATAAAAACTGCTAGTCAGTCGCGCTCAAGCGCCTGCCACATGTCGACATCTCGCTCCGCGGTCCAGATGCGTGGATCTTCAAGGCCTGATGCTTCGTCGTAAGCGCGGCTGACGTCGAAAGGCATGCAGTGTTCGAAGATCACCCAGGAGCCGAAGCGCGGCTCAAGGCGGGCGAAGGTTTCACCGTAGATGTCCTTCAGGGGTTTCCCGGCGGCGACACCCGCCGCGACCGACTGATACATCTCCGTGAGGAAAGCTTGGGTGCCGCCGATGCCTTCTTCCACCTCTTTCGCATTCTTCAGGGCCGCGCCGCGTCCAGGCACCAGCTTCTCCGCACCCAGCTCGCGCAGTCGTCCCAAGGTCTCCGGCCAGTCCTTGAGGTAGGCGTCGCCGGTATAGGGTGTAGCGCCAAATTCAACGAGGTCGCCGGCAAAGAGCACCTTTTCCTTCGGCAGCCAGACCACCGTGTCGCCCTTTGTGTGACCACGCCCCAGTTGCAAAATCTGCACCTCCCGCTTACCGAGATGCAGGGTCAGGGATTTCTCAAAGATCATGTTCGGCCAGGTCAGGCCGGGAACCGTCTCGACCGATTGGAAGAGCCGGGGGAAGCGACCGACTTCGGACTCATAGTCCTGCTGACCGCGTTCGACGATCAGATCTTGGGTGTCACGGCTGGAGATGATGTGCTTCGCCCCGTAGGCAGAAGCGCCGAGAACGCGCACCGCGTGATAGTGGCTCAGCACCACATAGTCGATCGGCTTATCGGTGACTTCACGGATACGGTCGATGACGCCCTGCGCCATGACCGGCGTCGCTTGCGTGTCGACAACCATGACCGACTCGTCGCCGATAATGATGCCGGAGTTGGGGTCACCTTCGGCCGTATAGGCGTAGAGACCGTCGTCCAGTGCCTCGAAGGTGATGGTCTTTTCTTCAAGATCGCCCTGTGAGGCGAAGACTTTCTCGGCCATTGCGTCTCCCTCTCCAATTCTGCCGCTTGTTTGTGCGCAGGCTTCTTTCCCCAGATGTAACCGTCAAGCCAAGCCTGGAGAATACGCAAGGATGGGCCGAAAGTCCCGCAAGAGCTTCCACCCAGGGTTCCTGGCTGGGTCCGGGCACTATTGACCGGCGATCATAGGTTACGATCTAATGATCGCTCAACTTCTGCAAAAGCGAACGACGGCGCAATCCGATCCTGCAGCCCGGCGGTCAAGACCGGCCCCTGCCACGGCCCATGCGCCGCAGCACCACGCGATGCTGAAAAGAGCGTCGCCTGCAATAGAGGGGAAGCGATGTTTAGCATGAAAGGCAGTGTTTCAGCCGTCCTGGCGGCCGCCCTGGCGGTCGGTCTGAGCGTCTCGGCCAGCCAAGCCGCCGAAGAATGGCGCATGGCCCACAAGATGCCGCCCGACAGCCCGGAGGGGAAGGTCTTCCAGAAGTTTGCCGATCTCACGGAGCAGTACAGCAACGGCAAGCTGAAGATCAAAATGTACCCCAACGAACAACTCGGCAAGACCAATGCGGTGATGGAGCAGCTAAAGCTCGGCACCGTGCACCTCTATGCCGAAGGCTCCACCTACATGAAAAAGTGGGTGCCGGAAATCACCTGGATCAGCGCCGCCTTCCTGTTCGACGACCGTGACCACTGGGTGCGCTTCATGAACAGCGACATGGCCAAGGACTGGTTCGGCGAGGCCTCGAAACAGGCCGGTGTCGGCGTGCTGGGCGATCCCACGGCAATCATCCGTGGCCCCTACCGGGTGATGGTCACCAACGAAGATGTGCGCAGCTATGACGACATGAAAGGCATAAAGCTGCGCATGCATCCCAACAAAACGGCGATTGCCACCTGGACCCATCTGGGGGCTGAGGTGAAGACCCTGGCCTGGACCGACGTCTATCAGGCCATCGATAAAAAGATCGTCGGTGCGGTGAACAGCCCCATCGCCCTGGTGGAATCCATGCGGTTCTATGAAGTGGCGCCGCATGTGGTCCGTCACGACGAGTATTATCAGTCGATCGGTTTCATGACCAATCAGGCAGCCTACGACAAATTGGACTCGGAACTGCAGGATGCCCTCAACCGCGCTTACACCGATGCCGGCGTCTACAGCCACGACATCATGGGTACGGCAGCCGAAGAGTCGATTGCCCGCATGAAGGAGCAGGGCGTCACTTTCGTGAGTGTGGATCGCAAACCCTTTGTCGACTCCATGGCGCAGTTTTATCAGGATCTGGAAGCCCAGGGCGAACTGCCCAAGGGCTTCCTGGCGATGGTCGAGGCCACCCGGACGCCGCAGTAAGGGGCGTGTCGGGGGGACAACACCGAGAAGGCGGACCGCTGGCGCGGTTCGCCTTTCAGCTGGATTTGTGGCTGGAAGGGCTCGGTCGGCTTTTTCTCGTGATCGCCAACCTTTGCCTGCTGCTGATGTTGATCGGCACGGCGGCGACCATCCTGCTGCGCCCGCTTGATCTTTCTTTCTACTGGATCTGGCCCTGGACGATGCAATTCTTCGTCTGGATGTCGTTTTTCGGTTTCTATGCGGTCTATCGCTTCCGCAAAGATATCGCCGTCGACTTTGTCGTCCTGCGGCTGGGGCAGGGGGCCATGACCGGGACCCGCTACTTCGTGGCCCTGGTGGTGATGACGGTGACCGGAGTCATCCTCTGGCAGATGCCGACCATCATTGAATCCCAGGTCGGCGTCATCGATGCGGTGGTCACGCCCTGGGGGGAATTGGAACGCTACACCCTTTCCATTCCCCTCGGCATCTCCTGCCTGCTGATTTTCGCGAATGCCGTGCTGGACCTTCTGAAGACCTGGTTGGGCTGGCCGGAACCGCACACGCTGCCGGCCGTGGACAGCTAGGGGACCGCTGAACCATGGCTTTCGTTCTCTTCATCGGCTTTATCGCGCTGATCCTGCTCAGGGTCCCGGTCTCCATGGCCATCGGTGCGGCGGTGCTGCTGGCCTTTGCGACCTCTGATTTTTCGGATGCGCTCTACATCGTCCCGCAGCAGATTCTGGAGGGCGTGAACAAGCCCTCTCTGGCGGCTGTGCCGTTCTTCATCATGGCCGGCAATCTGATGAACGTGGTCGGCATGACCGACCGCATCTTCAATTTCGCCAATGCCTTGGTGGGCCATTTCAAGGCCGGGCTGGCACAGGTCAATGTGCTTTCGTCCATGATCTTTGCCGGAGTTTCCGGCGCCGCGGTGGCGGACTGCGCCGGGCTCGGCACCATCGAGATCAAGGCGATGAAGGAACGCGGCTACAAAGCCGAGTTCGCTGCGGCGGTGACCGTCTGTTCGGCGGTGGTCGGGCCGATCATCCCACCCTCCATCGGCCTTGTGGTCTATGCCTTCCTGGCCCAGCAGTCGATCGAGCGCATGTTCCTGGCCGGTGTGGTGCCGGGCCTCATCGTCGGGATGTCCCTGATGACCTTCAACCGCCTCCTGGCGATCCGCCACAACTTCCCGACCCAGCCGAAAGCCTCGGGCAGCGAGGTCGTCAGCAGCGGCATCGACGGTATTCTGGCTTTGGTTGCGCCGGGCATCATCCTGGGCTCGATCCTTGGCGGCTTCGTCACCGCGACAGAGGCCGGCGTGCTGGCTTGCCTCTATTCTCTGGTGCTGGGCGCCTGCTACCGCAGCCTGACCTTCGAGAAACTATGGCGTGCACTCACCGACACCATGATGATGACGTCAGTCATCATGATCATCATCGGGTTTTCCATCGCCATGGGCTGGCTGCTGGCCATCGAACAGGTCCCTCAGCAGCTCGGCGACGCGATCTTTGCGCTGACCGAGAGCCGCGCCGTCTTCCTGGGCCTGATGCTGATTTTCGTCCTCTTAATCGGCTGCGTGGTCGAGGGCGTCCCGGCGAAACTCATGCTCGTCCCCATGCTATTGCCGGTGATCGACAGCTTCGGGGTCGACCGCGTGCATTTCGGGATCGTCCTGCAGTTGGCACTGCTGATCGGAATCGCCACGCCGCCCATGGGCATCGGCCTCTACATCATGGTGGAGGTGGGCAAGGTGCCCTTCGAGAAGGTGACCATGGCGGTGCTGCCTTTCCTGGTGCCGCTCATCGTGGTGCTGATTCTCATCACCTACCTGCCGGCGCTGACCCTCTGGCTGCCGAACCTGGTGCTGGGGCCGGATACCGCCGTCATCTTCAACTAAAATCGCAAACATACAGGGCGATTGAATTGACAGTTTTCCTGTGTTGAACTGACGGCGACGGCGCAGAGCCGCAGTGTTTGACAGGAACCGCAACGTGATCGATCAAACAACTCTCATCACCTATCTCGCCGTTCTTTTCGGCTTTGTCTTCATTCCCGGGCCGGCGGTCCTGTTGACGATTGCGCGGGCCAGCAGCTCCGGAACGCGTGTGGGTCTGGCGACAGGCCTGGGCATTGCCGTGGGCGACCTGATCCATACGGCGCTGGCCATCGTCGGCATCTCGGCGGTGATCCTGGCTTCGGCCTTTCTGTTCAGCCTGATCAAGTATCTGGGGGCGGCCTATCTGGTTTACCTCGGCATCCGCGCCATCCTTGAGAAGGCGCCGCTGGCCAACGGTTTGCAGACAAGCCGGTTGACGGCGGGCCAGGCCTTCCGGCAGGCGACCCTGGCCGAGGTGCTGAACCCGAAATCCGCGCTCTTTTTCCTGGCTTTCCTGCCGCAGTTCGTGCAGCCGGAAAACGGCGCCGTGGCCCTGCAACTGGCGATCCTCGGCGTGCTGTTCGTTCTGATGGGGCTTCTCAGCACCGTCGTCTGCGCGCTTGGTGCCGGCAGCCTGGGCAACTTCCTGCGCCGGAACCCGACCGTTCTGCGGTGGCAGGGCAAGGTGGTCGGCGGCATCTATTGTGCGCTCGGCATTCGCCTCGCATTACAGGAACGCTGAACGCCTTTAGTCCGCCGGCGGAAGAATGTCGCCGGAGCGTCCGGTGAGGTGCCTGAGGGCAGCCAGCAGACTGTTTCTTTGGGTCTTGTCCAATCCCTCGAAGAGCCTGTTTTCCGCTTCATCAATCCGGGTTCGGATCTTCGCGAACCAGGCCGCTCCCTTGGGCGAAAGCCGGTAGCCGATACGCCGGGCATCGCCGTCCTTACGCTCACGCAGCAAAACCCCTTCTTTGATCAGCGGCTTTAGAGTGGTCGTCAGTACCGAGGGAGCCGAGACCATGGCGGCGCAGACATCCTTGTGAGTCACACCGGGATTTCGCGATACCAGTTCCAAGGTCATGAATTGGAGCGGCGTAATGGCCTCTTCAGCGAAGACCTCGGCGAAGACCTGCTGGCCGCGCAGGAATGCGTGGCGGAAGAGGTGACCGCCGAGGCTGTTCAAAAGGCCGTAGTCGAGGTGTTTTGGCGCCGTGCTCATTTCAGAACATCGCCCGCATCAGGCCGAGAGTGATGAATGGGAAGGCGACCAGGATAACGATGCGGATCACATCGCTGACGATGAAGGGAGCCACGCCCCGATAGGTCTGCCCCATGGGTATGTCGCCGGCCAAAGAGTGGATGATGAAAAGGTTCAGGCCCACCGGCGGCGTGATGAGGCCGATTTCGACGACCATCAGCGCCAGAACGCCGAACCAGATGGCGGTTTCTTCCGGCGAGAGGCCGAAGTCGAGCGCCATGACGATGGGAAAGAAGATCGGGATGGTCAGCAGGATCATGGAAAGGGAATCCATGACGCAGCCGAAGGCGAGATAACAGGCGAGGATCAGGGTCAGCACCATCCAGGGGGAGAGACCGGACTGGATCACCCAGTCCGCGGCGGCCTGAGGCGTCTGGGTCAGGGCAAGGAAGGTGTTGAGCGTCTGGGCGCCGAGCACGATAAAGAAAATCATCGCCGTTGCCGAAGCGGCCGCCAGCACGCAGTCGACAAAGTCCCGGCGGCTCAAGCGCCCCACCGCCAAGGCATAGATGCCGGTCGCCGCTGCGCCGATGGCGGCGGCCTCGGTCGGGGTGAACCAGCCGAGATAGATGCCGCCGATGACCAGGGCGAAAATCGCAACTACCGGCCAGACGCCGACCAGGGTGCGCAGGCGCTGGGTGTAAGGGACGCGCGGGGCCGTACTGGCGGCGTCCGGCCAGAGGCGCACGTAGACCGCCACGGTGATCATGTAGCCGGCAGCGGCCAGCAAGCCGGGCACCAGGGCGGCGGCAAACATCTTGATGATGTTCTGCTCGGTGAGGATGGCGTAGATCACCAGGATCACCGAAGGCGGGATCAGGATGCCGAGGGTCCCGCCAGCGGCAAGCACCCCTGTGGAGAGCGCCGGGGAGTAACGCAGTCGGCGCATCTCCGGCAAGGCTACCTGGCCCATGGTGGCGGCCGTGGCGAGCGAGGAACCGCAGACCGCCCCGAAACCGGCGCAGGCGCCGACGGCCGCCATGGCGACGCCGCCCCGGCGGTGGCCGAGCCAGTCGGCGGTGGCGCGAAACAGGCTCTCCGACATGCCGGATTTGGCGGCGAACTGGCCCATCAGCAGAAACAGCGGCACGATGGACAGCGAATAGCTGGAAAAGGTGTCGTAGGTCAGCGACTTCATCTGGGCCAGCACGGGGGTGAGGCTGCCGGTGACGATCCAGGTGCCGGTCAGCCCGGTCAGCAGCATGGCCGCGCCGATGGGCATGCGCAGGAAGATGAGGCCCAGCATGACGGCAAAGGCCAGCCCTGAGAGCGCCAGCCCGCTCATCGTTCCTCGCGGCCCCTGATCGCTTCGTTGAGGCTGCGCCAAACCGTGTAGAGACAGACCACGGCGAAGAAGGCCGCCCCTGGGAAAGCCGCCGCATAGGCATAGCCGAGTTTCATCCCCAGGATCATGGTGGTTTCCTGATAGGAAAACTTGTCAAGCATGCCGTACCAAAGCCGCCAGGCGATGAGGCAGGCGGCAAGCGAGAGCAGGCTGTTTCCAAGGACAGTCAGGACGGCCTGAATACGGGGCGAAAGACGGGAAACAAAGATATCGACCGTAACATGGCCCCGGCGGTACTGGCACCAGGGAAGGAAGGCGAAGACCACGACGGCGCAGCCGGCTTCGACCAGTTCGAAGTCGCCGGGAATGGGCCCAAGCCCGGCAAAGCTGAAACCCCGGCCAACAATCGAAATGACCGTCATCAGGGCGATGCCCGTCAACACCACCCCGCCCGCCAGCGCTAGGCCCCGGGCCACCTGGCCGATGACACGGCCGGCCCGGGCCTCCAAAGCGGGTGCGATCCCGCCTATCGCGCTGTCGTTCACGGTCTAGGCCGCAACGATCGATGCGCGAGCATTCAGGGATTCGACGTCAAAGCCGGCCAGCCTCTTGTATGCAGCGGCCGTCTCTTTGAGCTCTTCCCTGCTGAGCACCTCTTCGACCTTGTCGAAGCCTTGGGGCGCACGCTGTTCCACGATATCCAACACCTTATCCGGTCCATCACCGCGGTTGGCGAGGACGATCTTGGCAGTCGCCGGACGGCGCTCTTCTTCATAAGCTTGCAAGGCTTCCGGGCCGGGACCTCTGGCCAGTATCTCCCGCGTCAGTACCCGGGCGTCAAGGATTGCCTGAGAGGCACCGTTAGAGCCGATGGGATACATGGCGTGGGCGGCGTCGCCCAGCAAGGTCATCGGCCCGAAAGTCCAGCGGGGCAGGGGGTCACGGTCGACCATGGGATACTCGAAAACGCGCTCAGCATTGCGGATCACCCAAGGCACATCGAGCCAGTCGAAGGTCCAATCCGTGAAGCGTGGCAGGAAATCTTCCAGGCGTCCGGGGCGGTTCCAATCCTCCCGGTTCCAAAGGGTTTCCGGCGGCAAGGCGAGATCGGCAATCCAGTTGATCAGCGAGCCGTCATCACCGTCGTCGGCGAGGGGATAGCAGACAAACTTGCGGGCCTTGCAGCCGGCCATGGCCATGGAACGGCCGCCGAGAAAGCGCGGCCCCTTCGTGGTTCCGCGCCACATCATAATACCGCCCCAGACAGGCGGTCCTTCGTCCGGATAGAGGGCCGCCCGCGCCTTGGAATGGATGCCGTCTGCGGCGATGAAGACGGCGCCTTTTTCGTTGCCGAGACTCGCGCCGGTTTCCCTGTCCATCAGGCCAACCTCGGCCCCTTCTGCCGTTTCCCGCCAAGTCTCTACGGCCACGCCGCTGCGGATTGCGCCGTCGCCCAGTCTCTCGCGGGCCGCCTCCAGCAGCATCATTTGCAGATGACCGCGGTGGATCGAAAACTGCGGCCAGTTGTAACCGGCATCCAGGCCCCGCGGTTCCTGCCAGATCGGTCTGCCGCCCGTAGAGAAATAGGCGACTTCCTCGGTTCTAAGGCCGATCGCGTCCAGACGGTCGAGCAATCCGAGCTCGGTGAGCTCACGCACCGCATGGGGTTGCAGGTTGATGCCGACACCCAGCGGCTTCAATTCGCGCACCGCTTCGAAGACCCGGACCGGGATGCCGGCTTGGTGCAGGCTGAGCGCCAGGGTCAGACCACCAATCCCGGCGCCGGCAACAAGGACTGTCATGAGCTGCTTACCCGCTTTGGACTACTCGACACCGGCATAGCGGGCGATCAGGGCCTTGGCTTCGGCGACCATGGCTGTGCCGTCATAGCCCTTGCCGTCCATTTCAGCGACCCAGGCGTCGACGAGCGGGGCGGCAGCGGCTTTCCAACGCGCCACTTCCGCTGGCGGCAGCTTGCGGATTGCATTCCCCGCGGCCTCAGCAGCCTGGATCCCCGGCGCGTCGCCTTCATCCATCACCCGGCCGACCCACTGCGACGTCTCGCGCCCGGAATTCGCGTCGATGACGGCTTTCAGATCTTCCGGTAGAGCATCGTAGCGCGCTTTGTTCATCACAAAGACGAAGAAGGCCGTATAGAACCCGCGCGAACTGTCAAAGTCGGTATGGCTGTTCACCAACTCCGCCACCTTCAACGGCTTGGCAACTTCCCAGGGAATGACCGTGCCGTCGATGACGCCTTTCGACAGCGCCTCCGGCATCGCAGGCACCGGCATGCCGACCGGCGTGGCGCCCATCGCAGAGAGCAGGTTGTTCACCTGGCGCGTCGGCCCGCGCAACTTCAAGCCCTGCATATCCTCAAGCTTGGTAACGCCGTCGCCTTTGACATGCAGCAGGCCGGGGCTGTGGACATGGGTCGCGATCACGTGGACAGCACCGAATTCCTTGCGCAGATATTTGTCATAGAAGTCCCAGGCGGCCTGGCTGGTCGCCTCTGCGGAGGCGGGCATGAAGGGCAGTTCGAAGGCTTCCGTGCCGGGGAATCGGCCAGGGGTATAACCCGGCAGGGTCCAGGCGATATCGACCACCCCGTCCTTTGTCTGATCAAAGAGCGCCGGCGGTTTTCCGCCGAGCTGCATGGCCGGATAGACCTCGACCTTGATACGGCCGTTCGATTCCGCCTCGACCTTCTGCGCCCAGGGCGTGATGAAATTCTTCGGCACCGGCGCGGGAGCCGGCAGGAAATGATGGACCCTTAGGGTGACTTCCTGTGCCGAGGCGAGGCCGCTGACCCCAAAGCCCAGGGCGACGGCAAAGAGCAGCTTCAACAGATGCTTCATGACTTCCTCCCAGTTTGCGCGGCTGTTGATCAGCCGGGTTCTCTTCTTTTAAGCATGCAGGTTTATTGTTTATGACATAAACGAATATAGCAACGCTGCCTTTGGTTCAAGCCTCACTCGACCGGGTAGGGGCCCTCTGCGAAGGTCTCGGCATGATAACCCTTGGCGCCGATCTGTCGGGCGAGTCCGCTCCGCGGATCGTCGCCGTTTCTCAAACGCTCCAGGGCATAGCCGAAGTTGAAGCGTGGCTGCCAGTTGAGCGCCCGGCGGGCGTGGGTATTGTCATAGACGCGGTCGATGCCGGGAAACATCCGCCAACCGCGTTGGCTGTAGAGGGCCTCGAAGTCCGGAAATTCTCGACGCACGACAGCGGGTGCGTCGCTGCGCAGCGCCGCAAGATCCTGTTTCGTGAAGGGTGTCGTGGCGGAGATGATATAGCGGCCAAAGCCGATCGATGCGGCGCTCTCCACTGCCAGAAGGTGCGCGGAGACGATGTCTTCCAGATCCGCCCGGCGGAACAGCAGTTCATTGGTTTTGAGGTTGGCATCCGGATAGGCGTCCCGCACTGCCCGGTTATCGTCCTCTTCGGGAAAGAAGCGGGAGGTTCGCAGGATGATGCAGGAAAGACCCTGGTTGCGGTGGAAGAGCTGGCAGAGGTCTTCCGCAGCCGCTTTTGTCGCCCCGTAGATATTCTTGGGGACCGGCACGGTGTCTTCCGTCACCCAGGCCGCGGGCGCCCCGGCGGGCGGAACCAAGGCGTCACCAAAGACGCTGGTGGTGCTGGTGAAGACGAAAGCTTTGACCCCCTTCGCAACGGCTTCTTCCAAAAGGTTGAGGGTACCGGTGATGTTGGTGTCGATGAAATCCTGACGGCTGTGGGTTGCAACATGGGGTTTATGCAGCGTTGCCGCATGAATAACGACGTCCACATCCGCCATGCAACGCCGCACGAATGCGCGGTCGACGATGGAGCCGATATCATCGGTAAAGGAAGATCCGATGATATCGAGGCCGTGCACGTCATGTTTTTCATCGCGTAGGCGGCGCATGAGCGCCTCACCCAGATGGCCGGCGCTGCCCGTAATCAATGCCTTCGTCATCGTTGCTTCAATCCCAGAAAGAGCGCCCCTTCCACCAGGCTAGGCGCAGGTGGAGACTGTCAAGCAGGCGCGGTCCGGTCAATCGAGTTCGGCTTTAAGCCAGGCTAACAGTGCTTTCACCTCCGGGCGCATCTGACACTTGCGGTGGCGGTAGATGGAAAGTTCCGATTCCAGAAGGACGCTTTCTTCAAACGGCCTGACAAGCTGTCCGGTACTCAGGAGCTCCTCGGCCGCGCGCTTCCAACCCAGGCCGATCCCGTGGCCGCCCACGGCTGCCTGAATCATGACCGGATAGCTGTCGAAGACACTGCCTCTGTGGCCAACGCGAACGTTGTGGCCGGCTTTGGCGAGCCACTCGTCCCATTCAAGCCAGTCTTGTGCATCGACCTTGTGATGCAGCAGGCGATGCGCGGGCAGATCGTCCAAGGCAAGAGGAATTTGACGGTCGGCGAGATAACCGGGACTGCAGACCGGGAACACTTCGTCGGGCACGGAAAAGACCAAGGCGTGCGAAGCACTGTCCCGCCCTGAAGTCTGAAAGGCGATGTCGAAGTCTTCATCCGACAGGCCCAGCGGCCGGATAGAGGCCGTGATGCGAACGTCGATACCCGGGTGTTGCCGGTTGAAGTCAGAAAGGCGCGGCATCAGCCAGTAGAAGGCATAGCAAAGCTCCGCAAAAAGAATCACTTCACCGCTGCGCCGGTTACCACGGATTTCGCCGGCACCGGCCGCGATGCCCTGAAGGCCGGCGGAGACGCTGCGGCTGAAATCTTCACCTGCCGGAGTCAAAAACACGGCCCTTTGCCGACGCTCGAACAACCGAACCCCAAGGTCGTCTTCCAGCGCCCGTATCTGGCGGCTGACCGCCGCCTGGGTCACATGCAGTTCTTCGGCCGCCAGCGTGAAACTCCTCAGCCTGGCTGCCGCCTCGAAAGGCAGAAGGCTGGCCAGGGGCGGGAGGGATTTGCCGAGCTTATTCATAACCTTGCGTAATGCAAAAAAGAGGAGAACTCATTTGAAATAATAGTTTAGCAGCCTTCATTCTTTACTGGAACGGCGAATTTCAGAACAAGGCGGCAAACGATGACTCCCTCCAACGCGGACCGTCCGGATTCCATGCTGATTGGAATCAACATGATCGTTGCTTCGGTATTCATGCTGTCCTTTGGCGATGCACTGGTTAAATGGATCAGTGCCGAGCTATCCCTTTGGCAGGTCTTCATTGTCCGCTCTTTGTTCGCGATCCCGCTCTGCCTGTTGGTTCTGCGCATTTTAGGGCAGCCGCTGACCGTGATGGCGGAAAACGCCGGTTGGGTCTTTCTGCGTTCTCTGCTTCTGGTTTTGATGTGGATTTTGTTTTACTTCGCACTGCCCAATCTCAGTCTGCCGGTTGCCGCAGCGGCGCTTTACACTGCGCCCCTGTTTGTCACGCTGTTTTCCGCGCTGCTCCTTGGGGAAGCGGTCGGGCGATGGCGCGGCGCAGCCATCGGTCTCGGTTTCTTCGGGGTCCTTGTGATCGTGCGCCCGGGAAGCGACGCTTTCTCCTACGCCACGCTGCTTCCCATCCTCTCTGCGGCCTTCTACGCACTCGCCATGATCATTACACGCGGCAAGTGCTCGGACGAGAACCCCTTCGTTCTTTCGCTCTGGCTCTGCGGCCTGCTGATGCTGTTCGGCATCGCCGGAAGCGTGGGGATTAGCTGGCTGGAACTTGCGTCATGGCGCGTTGCAGCCAATCCTTTTCTGCTGGGGCCTTGGGTGTCCATGGCCACTTGGGACTGGGCTGTTCTTGCCGCCCTCGCAATCTTGCTGGTAGCGGCCAGCGCGGCGGCCGCAAAAGCCTATCAATCCGCCCCGCCGGCGACTGTCGCAACCTTCGACTACAGTTATCTGTTGTTTGCCATCTTCTGGGGGGCTGTCTTGTTTTCGGATCTGCCCGACGGTCCTACCCTCGTCGGCATGATCATGATCGTTGCTGCCGGCTTCATGGTGATCCAGCGCTCCGGCAAAAAAAGAGGGCTTGCTTCGCTAGACGCGTCGAATTGAACGCCACATAGACAGTCAGAGTTTGGCACGGACCATGGCGCTGGCGCCGGTTCGCTCGCCCAGTTTCTCGCCGGCCAAGAGGCGCTTGTGTCCTTCGGGCTCGGCTTCCTGCTTGCCGAGCGCCCAGTCTATGTCGGCTTCGGCCTCCGGCGTCGGCATGACCAGGGCGCCGCTGAAATCCGCCAGTATCAGATCGCCAGGATTGACCACTGCACCGCCGCAGCAGACCGGAACGTTGAAGCTGCCGCCGATGTCATAGAGCCGGGTTGTGATCGGCGCGACGCCGCGGCACCAGACCGGCAGGTCCAGGTCTTCGATTTCCGGCAGGTCTGTGCAGGGCCCGTCGATGATCACGGCCAGACAGCCACTGGCCTTGATCGCCGCTGCCACGCCGCCGCCGAGGCAGGCATGTTTGTGATCGCCGAGCCGGTCGATCACAAGCACGTCGCCGGGACGGAGGGACGCGATGATGTGATGCAGCAAGGTGGAATCCTGGCCCGGCAACGCAAGGGTCACCGCCGTGCCTGCAATACGCCGTCCGGGAAGCACGCATTGGATGGCCTTGTCGACGAAGCCCATGTGGCGGCGATGCCCGATGGTGGCTGTCTCGGCGCGTCCTGCCTTCTCCACAAGCGCCGGATCGACCTGACGCGGCATGTCTTTGATGATATAGCTCACCCTCTGTCTCCCTCGGTTCCCCGGCGCCGCCCACCTCAAGTACAGGGCCGACCTCAAACACAGGAGAGTAGCGCGCGTGAACGAAAACGTCGAACAATGGCAAGTCCGCAAGGCTGCGGTATCCTCAACAGACGGCACAGTGGCGGCGCAGCACTGGCAGGCCGCCCAAGCCGGTGCGGCGATGCTGGCCAAGGGCGGCAATGCAGTAGACGCGGCGGTTGCCTGCGCCATGGCGCTGAACGTGGTGGAACCCTGGATGTGCGGTCTGGGCGGCAGCGGCTTTCTGCTGTTCTGGTCGGCGCGGGAAAAGAAGGCCCGCGTCTACAACTTCCAGGGCGTTCTGCCGCAGGGAATTGATCAGAACGATTATCCGCTCGATCCCGAGGAACCTGATTCTCTGATGGGCTATCCCGGGGTGAAAGATCAGGCGAATGTGCGCGGTTATGGCGCGATCACCCTGCCTGGGGCCGTGGCCGGGCTTTCCAAAGCGCTCGACGACTGCGGCAGACTGACTTGGGCCGAGGTGCTCGCACCGACGATTGCCTTGGCCGAACGCGGCTTGCCGGTCGACTGGCACACGACCTTGCAGATCGGCCTGGCCATGGATCTGATCCGCCGCGATCCGGCGGCCTCGGCCATCTATCTGCCGGAGGGCATACCGCCGCTGCCGGAGACCTATCGGCCTCTGCCGGCGCTGACGGCCACTTTGAAGAGCTTGGCGGAAGAGGGACCGGCAAGCTTCTATCACGGCGATTTGGCCAAGAAGATCGCTGCGGATCTGCAGGCCGGCGGTTCACGCATCACGGCCGGGGATCTGGCGGCCTACACCGTCGAGGAGCATGAACCCCTCAGCGGGCGGCACCGCGGCGCCGATATCCATACGGCCGGCGAAGCCTCAGGCGGCCCGCGGTTGCTCGACATGCTGTCGTATGTCGAGGCAAACCTGACGCCGGGGGCAAAGGTCGGACCAGAAACCTGGACCGCCTATGCCCGCGGGCTCGACGAAGCCTTTGCCACCCACAAGAAGAAGGTCGGCTTGGATCAACAGGCGGGCTGTACTTCTCACATGTCGGCGGTGGACGGCGAGGGGAACATGGTGGCCTTGACCTACACATTGCTGAACCGCTTCGGCAGTGGCGTGGTCCTGCCGGAGACCGGCATCCTGATGAACAATTCGATCGCCTACTTCGACCCCAGACCCGGCAACCCGGTTTCCATGGCGGGCGGCAAGCGCATCAATTCGTCCAACATGTGCCCGACGATTGCGACCCGCGACGGCGACGCGCTGTTCGCCGTCGGGGCCTCCGGCGCCAACCACATCGTGCCCTGTACGGCACAGATTACGGCCCTGCTGTTGGATTATGGGATGAGCCTTGAGGAAGCCTTCCACACGCCGCGCATCGACGCCTCGGCGCGGGGCTCCGTGCGGGCTGATCCGGCAATGGGGGAGGCGGCACTGGCCGAACTGGCAAAGACTTTCGATCTGGAAGTTGCCCAGTACATGGTCTTTCCCAAACTCTATTCCTGCCCTTCCGGTGTGTTGCGGGACGGCAAAGGCAACTGCTGGGGCATGGCCGACAAGTCTTCACCGGTGGCAGGCGCGGCGACATCAAATCCCTTCGAGATTGGCACAGGGGGCGGTGAGACTATCGGCGTACGTGCCTAGACGACAAACCCAGGTGTAACCCTCTATGGCGAAGTCGGGAAGTCTCTCATCGGCAGTTGCTCATCCCGGGGTATCCCGCTTGCTGGGCGCGCAGCTTCCGGCCGACTTCGCCGACTGGCTGGACTTCGTCGCCGTCGGCGCTCTACTGGCCTTCACCTGGAATGCGGGTCCGACGGCCTTCGCCTTGCTGGCCGCCGCCATGGCACTGCCTTATGTACTCATCGGTCCTTTGGCCGGCGCGATCATCGACCGGACCGACCTGAAACAGGTGATGGTGTTGAGCAATCTCGGGCGTGCCCTCGCGACCTTTACTGCCGCATTTGCACCCGATGCCGCCATCCTGCTGGTGATCGTGTTTCTGCGTAGCACGGCCGATGCCTTCTTCGCCCCCGCCAAACAGGCGGCAATCCAGATCCTGGTGCCGACCCATGACCTTATGGCGGTCAATGGCATCAGTCATGCGATCAACCAGGCCTCAAAGGTGGTGGGGCCGGCACTCGGCGGGCTGCTGCTTTTGTTTCTGTCGCCGCAGAATATCTTTCTGGCCAACGCCGGCGTCTCCCTCCTGGCTGCCGGTATCCTGCTCGGCCTTGGGAATCGCCTGCGTTCTACAACGCCACGCTCCGCCGAAAAGTCACTCTTCAAAGACGTCAGGGAGGGTTTGGCCGAATTCCGCCGCAAGCCCGCATTGCTGATCGGCCTCCTGCTCATGGCGATGGGGTACTTCTTTCTGTTTCTCTACGACTCCCTGATTCCGCTTCTGACCCGGGCGCTGGATTATGATCAGGCCGTCTTCGGCCTTGCCATAGCTGCGGCAGGCGGTGGCGGCGTTTTAGCTTCGCTAGTGCTAGGGGCATGGTCCGGCGAACGCAGGCCTTTTGTCCTGATGGGGGCGGGCTATCTGATATCCGGTCCGATCGCCATTTTTCTGGGTTTGGCGCCGACGGCGGGTCAATCACTGCCTTGGACGGTCTATGTTTTCCTGTTTGCCCTGCTCGGCGCGGCGACGGCGGTGGTGGTGGTCCCCTTCAAGACGATTATCCAACGGGAATCAGACCCGTCGCGCATCGGCCGTGTCGCCTCGACCTGCGAAGCGGTGACGGTCTCGGTCATGCTGGTCGCCCCCTTCATCGGTGCGACCGTGGCCGAACTCTATTCCATCGGTGCGTCTTTCATGGCGGGTGGTGTGGCCCTGATCCTTCTCAGTATCGCGGCATTTCTGGCCGCGGCTTCACCCCGCCTTAACTGACGGCTGGGCTGGACGGCTACTGATGTCCGTTGGGGCGCAAAGCGCCTTTGAGCGTCGAGAAATCGTTCTTGAGATACCGCTTCAGCAGGGGCTCGACGTCTGTAAACGACAGGTTCTGCACCCAACTGCTCTGGGTTTTGCCTGCAAGCGCAATGGCACGCTCGAATTGCGTGGCAGAGTAGACGAAAGCACCGATGAACTGCTTCTGGCCACGGATCAGTTCTGCAAAGTCAATCTCGCTTGTTGGTGTGGCGAAGCCCATGAAAATGCAGCGGCCGCCCTTCGCGGTCAGCGCAGCGGCAGCTTGGCGGGACTCCGCCGAACCTACCGTATCGAAGACGATGTCGTAGGTGTCGGCCATCTGTTTTGATATCGCCTCCGCACCCAGCGTTGCCGCTGCGGCTAGACGAGGTGCAGAATTGTCGCTGACTTGGATGATCTTGCAGCCTGCCGCTGACGCGCTCGCCACTACACCCAGGCCAAGACTTCCGGCTCCAAGGACCGCGATGGCCGCGGAGGGGTCCGCCTGCGCGAGATCCCAGGCGTTAACGGCGTTGGCAAAGGGTTCGATGAAGGAGGCCTGCTCCCATGTAATGCTGTCGGGCAAGGCGACGAGGGAGTCTTCGGGTACCGAGAGCTTTTGGGCGAAGCCCCCCGGCGACTGGACACCGATCAGAGACCAGGAGTCACAGAGTTGTGCTTGACCCCTCCAGCAGAAGGCGCAGGCCCCACAGCCGCGCAAGGGATTCACGGCGACACGGCCGCCATCCGGCGCCACCCCGGCAATACCATGCCCCATAATGTTCGGGAGAGGGCGTAGTCCGGGGTTGCGATACCCCAGATACTCACTACCGCCGATGCCCGCGACCGCAACATCGACAACCACTTCTCCTGGACCTGCAACGGGGTCATCAAAGTCTCGAAGACGCAGTATTAGACTGTCTTCCAGCAGCAAGGCTTGCATTGAGAGCAACATCCAATTGTTTGAGCGGGAATAGGGAACTTTGAAACTATCGGGCCAGCGGCGGCAAGCGTCGCGGCACCGGTGATGTTTTCACGATGGCGGTGTTCGTCTCGGCGCGTTCCTCCAGCCCCTCCAGCAGGCCGTCCAGACTGGCAATCTCCGGCACGCAGAAGCGGGCAATGAAACAATCCTCGCCGGTCACCTTGTCACATTCGATGCACTCGGGGATCGCCTGGATCAGGCGTTCCACTCTCTTGAGCTGCCCGGGCAGAGGCTTGACCCGGACGATGGCCTGCAGCGCATAACCGAGCGCTTGAGCGTCAAGATCCAGAGTGAAAGCGCGGATGATCCCGACGTCCTCCAGGCGGCGGACCCGCTCAGTCACACTGGGCGCTGACATACCGACCAGCGCGGCCAGGTCGCGCATGGAACTGCGGGCGTTCTCAGCCAAAGCATCAACCAGCTTCTTGTCGATGTCATCGAGGGTAGATAGCTTGCTTTTTAAAGGTTTCACTGCTTTTTCCCTTTAAAACATCGATCAAGAAAGCAAATCACCTTTGTCGTTTTCTGTAAAGCCGGGTTGACCGGGGTTAGAGTCCGGTGATTTCAGCGTCGCCCGTGCAGGGGCGGGTGACCCAGTTTCGGAAAGAGGGAAAGGCTTATGGAAATCCTTCGCATCGCAGCGTTTTCGGACGGTGATATTGGCGGCAACCCTGCCGGCGTCGTGATTGACGAAAGCCTTCCGGAAGCCAACGAGATGCAGCGCATCGCCGCAGAGGTCGGATTCTCCGAAACGGCTTTTGCTGCCAGGGAAGGCGAAGGCTGGCGGGTCCGCTATTTCTCGCCGGAATCCGAGGTACCTTTCTGCGGTCACGCCACCATTGCACTCGGCGCCGCGCTTGCCTTGCAGAATGGCGACGGGATCTATCCACTCGTGCTGAACGCCGCCGAGATCACGGTCGAAGGCCGGCGCGACGGAAACACCATTGCGGCCGCCCTGCAGTCGCCGCCAACCCGAAGCGCGCCCGCGAAGGCGGAACTCGTGGAGAAGGCACTGGCGCTTTTTGGCCTTACCGTAAAGGACCTGGATCCACGCATCCCGCCGGGATTTGCCGAGGGGGGAGCGACCCACCTGGTGCTGGCCCTGAAGGATCGCGCCAGACTGGCGGCGATGTTCTATGACCTCGACGCCGGGCGCGGCCTGATGAATGCCGCCGGACTGGTAACCATTGCGCTGGTCTATGCGGAGACCGAACAGCGTTTCCACGCCCGCAATCCCTTTGCGTCCGGCGGGGTTCTCGAAGATCCGGCAACCGGCGCCGCAGCGGCCGCTCTGGCCGGTTATCTGCGCGATATCGGGTGGCCGCACGGGGGCCGCATTGAAATTGTCCAGGGCGAGGACATGGGCATGAAGTCGCGCCTGACCGCCGAGATCCCGGCCGAGCCGGGCAGCTCGATCCGGGTCTCCGGCACCGCGCGACTGATGTAGTTCTTGGACCCGCGGCGCGGGATCGGTCTATAGTTGGCTCTTAGAGCAGATCCGGGTTTGATGAATCGCTGAAAGCGATCCATCAACCCGGTGAATCTGCTCTACCTGTTTGATGTCGATCGGATTCACATGTTTTGGCGCAACCACAAAGTGGTTCCGTCAAAACATGATCCGATCTAGGTTATCCGGGTATCTTGGGAGACAGCTTCGATGACATTCTCGCGCCTTTTCGCCGCCGCGCTGCTGGCGGCTGTTGTTGCCGGCGGCCTGGTTGGCACCCCTGGTCCGACCGCCGCGCAGGTTGCGCTGCCGACCTGCCAGACCGACTATCTTTCCATGGCCCGGTTGGAGCTTTATTTCGGCACGACCCAGAAGGACGGCTCGACGGTAAGCGACGCTGCCTGGGGCAACTTTCTGGACGAGGAGGTGACGCCGCGCTTTCCCGACGGCCTCACGGTGCTGCGTGGTTACGGGCAATGGCGCAACAGCACGGGCGAAATTGCCAAGGAAGGCTCTATCGTCCTGGTCATCCTCTACTTTCCCTCGGATGAATCAGAAGCGAAGATCGAAGATATCCGCGCCGCCTACAAAGACCGCTTCGACCAGGAAAGCGTCATGCGTGTCGACAGCGCCAACTGCGTCTCGTTCTAGGGCGCCGCAGACGGGCTAACCACATTTCCGGAGAACGGGATCGCCAATCGCGGGGTCCCGCTCTCGCGATGTCCCCTCAATCCTTGGCAGGCTGTCGGTCATTTCGATCCAGGGCAGCTTCAGGTGCCAGAATGCGTGGCCCTCTGGCGGGAACCGTTCGGGGTTGTCCATGAAGCCGATGCAGATGTGTGTCTCGCCGGGGATACCCGCATCGCGATAAGCGATGGTCGTTCCACAGTCACCGCAGAAGCTGCGTTCCACGCCTGGAGTCTTTGAGAAGGTCTTGGGAGCGCCGCCGATAAAGCTGACCTGCCCGGAGGGATAACCGATCCAGATCGTGAGCGGGCTACCGACAGCGCGGCGGCAATCATCGTCGTGATCGTAGACCACCGAAAGCGGCTCACCGCGCAGTTCCGCGGTAATCGCACCGCAAAAGCAGGCGCCGGTTTCGAGTCTCTCGTTCATCAGCATTCCTCCAAACCATTAAAGCCCCATTTTTGGACAGACTGCTTCAGGCTACGATCTGAGCTGGACGTCGACCAGGAACTCCCTGGCACGTGGTATCGCGTGATCGACCGTGACTTCGACAATCTTGTCCGACTTACCGCGCAGCCGGCGCCACTGCGCATAGCTGTGGTCCTTTGCAGGTGTGAAGGTGGTAAGCCCACGCCGCGCGGGTTTTCGAATTGTGGCGCCCGAGTTGATCGGGCTAAGGCAGAGCGTGTCCATGTGAGCCTGAGCGACGAGAAGCGTGTCGAACACCAAAACTTCTCTTTGTCGCCCCCGGTTCATTTTGGCGCCCAGTAAACGTTGAAGGCCGGTCTCGTCTGCCCAGAAGAAAACCCTGCTGTTCAGGGTCCGCAGCCAGTCGGAAGGGGTGAGGCCATCATCAAGGCAGTTTTCAAGCGCCTTTTCACTTAGAGGCAAGTTGTCATTCAGAATCATTGTGCCATAGAGGGGGTGCTTGAGAGGCACCGCCGTTGCCCTTCGGGCGGTCGTAAGCCGCTGACGCTCCTGCGTCTCGACCTCAAAAAGATCCAGGATAGCGCTCGTGGAAAGCAATCCGTGCTGTCGAATGCTCTCATGCGCCCCCGGCTCGCTCACGTGGTACAGTCTTGGATGGCGTGTCGCCAGTTCGTCAGGCGTCATCGTCTACCATGATCCTCCTGATCACTGTCGCCGGGTTGCCGACGACAACGACACTCGACGGTACGTCCTTCACCACCACCGCACCTGCGCCAACGACGGCGTTGTCACCGATGGTCACCCCGGGACAGAGCACCGCGGCGCCGCCGATCCAGACATTGTGGCCGAGGGTGATCGCCGCCGTGGATTCCGTGCCCTTGGCGCGTTCCACCGGATCAAGAGGATGGATTGCCGTGTAGATCTGCACTGCCGGTCCCAGCATGGTCTTGTCGCCGATCTCCACCCGGCCGCAGTCCAGGATCGCGCAGCCGCTGTTGATATAGACATCGTCGCCCAGGAAGAGATTCACGCCGTAAGCGCAGTGGAAGGGTGTTTCGATGAAGACGTTCTTACCGACAGCGCCCAGTGCCTCCCGCAAGGCCGGGGTGACACCTTCCTCATCCAGGGGAACAGAGTGGTTGTGGACATGAAGCGCCTGGCGGACACCTGCCCGGATACCCAGCAGTTCCTCATCGAGAATGTTGTAGGGCAGCCCCGCCAGGGCCTTCTCTCTTTCCGTCATACTCATCAAACGTAGCCTTCCAATCGGCCCGCCAGCCTAACCGGACGGACCTGGGTCTGAGACAGCCTGAAACCGTACAGTCGCCTTTCTGGGACAAATGAAACCAGAACCCCGGTGTCGTGAGCAAAGGCTGAAACGCCGGACCTGTAAACATTTACCGTAGTGCTTCGGGCCTTGGCTGTCGCCGGGATCAGATTCGCAGCCGCGACAAATCGGAGAATGCCAAAATGAGCGTCCATCGAAATCTGTTGTTCGCCGCCTCTGTCGCCTTGGCCGCATGCACCGTTGCCCCTGCCATGGCAGCCGAGTCGCTTGTGCCTATCGCCGGAGCGAAAAAGCTAACGGTTACGCGGGTGCAGGTCGAGGTGAACTGCCAAGGCGAAGGTGATTCCTCTTACGGTGTTTACGGGTTCGGCGGCTACGGTTGTGCCAAAGCCAACGGTTCCTGGATCGAGTGTGACGCGAAGGGCAACTGCCAAAGCCATCCGGCTTATCAGCGCCCCGAAGAACAGGCCAGTAAACGCTGACGCTGCGCTCAGTCGGCTTTGATCAGACGGGCAGAGTCCGGAATTGATGCCAGTTCTCCGGCAAGTCCGGCACGCAGCGCGCCGGTATCGGATATGCCCATGACCAGCGTATAGCCCATCTCGAAGAGCGCCTTCGCGTCGGCATTCGCCCTCGGCACCGTCCCCAGAGCCGTCTTTGTCGCCTTTGCCACCGCTTCGACTCTGGCAATGGCGTCCTGGACCACCGGGCTGCCGGTCGCGCCCAACTCGTCGATGGCGCCGGAGAGGTCATAGGGGCCGATGAACAGCATATCGACACCGTCGACGGAGGCGATGGCTTCCGCATTGGCAACCGCCTCTCCGGTCTCGATCTGCACCATGAGGGTAAAATCCTTGTGGGTCTCCTTGGCGTAGTCGGTAACCTGGCCGTATCGCGAAGCGCGCACCAAGCGGGCAAAGCCGCGGCGGCCGTGCGGCGGATAGAGGCAGGCAGAAACTGCGGCAGCAGCTTCCTCCGCCGTGTCGACCTGCGGCACAAGAAGGCCGCTGGGCCCAAGCTCCATGATTCGTTTCAGATAGATCGGATCGCTGGAAGGAACGCGGATGATGACTTCACCGCCGTTTGCTTCCGCCGCGCGCATCATGGCCAGGGTGGTTTCCAGCGAGGCGCCGGCATGTTCGTTGTCGATCAGGACCAGGGGTATGCCGGAGGCGGCCACGGCCTCTGCAACGTTGGCCGAGGCAAACTGCAACCAGGCGCCATATGTGGGGGTTTTCTCCAGCACACGCTTCTTTAGATTGTTCATGAGATATTCTCTCTTTACTGTTGTTTTTATGATGTTTTTCCGTGCCATTTCCGAAGCAGCGGACTGAAACAGAGATAGAGCCAAAGGGCAATCGTCGCCACGCCGAGACCGGCGGCGATGGGGCGCTCAAAAAACCCAAGAAGGTCACCCTGGGTCTTGATCATGGTGATCAGGAAATTCTTTTCGATCACCTTGCCGAGGACGATCCCGAGAATCGCCGGGGCGATGGGGATGTCGTTGCTCTCCATGAAATAGGCCAGCAGGCCAAGAACCAGCATGATCCAGATGGAGAAGGTCGTATTGTCGACGGCATAGGCGCCGAGAATGCTGAAGGCCAGGATCAAAGGCATCAGCACACGTTTGGGAATTGCCAGCACACGACGGGCCGAGCGGATCGCAAGCATGCCGAGGGGCAGCATGATGAGATTGGCGATGATGAAGGCGAAGAAGATGGCGTAGACCAGATCGCCATCGGTCTGGAACACGCGGGGGCTGGGGGTGATGCCTTTCAGCATCAGAACGCCGATGCCGATGGCGGTCACGGAATCGCCGGGAATGCCGAACACCAGCGCCGGAACCCAGGCGCCGGCCACCGCTGAGTTGTTGGCTGCGCCGGCATCGGCAACGCCTTCTTCATAACCCTTGCCGAACTTCTCCGGTGTCTTGGAGAAACGCTTGGAAAGGCTGTAACAGATCCAGGCGGCAATGTCGGCGCCGGCGCCGGGGAGAGCGCCCAGTACGTTGCCAAGCAGGCTGGAGCGCAGAATGTTCAGCCAGAAACGCCGCACCGTCGCGACCATGAAACGCGACAAGGAGCCGATCTTGGTGATGACCGTCTCCGTCTGCAGATCCGTGGTCACGGTACGCAGTACCTGGCTGAGCGCGAACATGCCGATCATCGCCGGGATGAAGGAAACCCCGTCCAACAGGTCGATGGCGCCGAAGGTAAAACGTGGATGGCCGGTGGCGATGTCGATGCCGACGGTGGAGATCATCAGGCCGATCAGCAGGGAGAGGGCGGAACGCAAGACCGATTTGCCGGCCACCGCGACCGCAGCACTGAGACCCAGGCACCCGAGCCAGAAGTATTCCATGGATGAAAACCGGACGGCGATGCTGGCGAGCTGACTGGCAAACAGGGTCAGCAGCAACACGCCGATGACGCCGCCGATAACGGCTGTCACCAGACTGGTGCCAAGGCCCTTTTCGCTTTCCCCCTTCTGCGTCAGCGCAAAGGCCTCATCCACGTAGGCCGCAGACGCCGGAGTACCTGGGATGCGCAGCAGGGCGCCGGGTATGTCACCGGCAAAGATGGCAGTGGCCGTGGTGGTGACAATCGCCGCCACCGCGGGCACCGGGTCCAGGAAAAAGGTGATGGGCACCAGCAGAGCCACCGACATGGTCGCGGTCAGGCCGGGTATCGAGCCGACAAAGAGCCCGTAGAGCGCCGACAGAAAGATGGTCAGCAGGACTTCAAGAGTGAGGACAGAAGCAAGGGCGGTGGCAAGCGTCTCCGGCATCGTATCGGTCTAAAACAACAGGGATTCGATGACACCGCGGGGCAGGGGCACCCGCAGTAATCCGGTGAAGCAAAGATGCAGCGCGAAAGGCAGCAAGACGGCAAGAGAGAGACTGACACGCCAGCCGGCGGCGAGGCTGCGCAACAGGAAAAGCATCAGCAAGCTTAGGGTCAGCAGGAAGCCAAGCGGCTTGACCAGCAGGACAAACAGCACCACGGAGATGAGTACCGCAAAAGCCCGCAGAACCGCCTTGCCGCTGTGCAATGCGGGTTCCAAAGCAAACAGCGCCGGGCGATTGCCGGTCAGGCGGGAGCGCAGATCACCGCTGACCAGAAACAGCCCGCAAATGCAAAAGCCCGCACCGATGATGGTCGGAAAGAACTCCGGTCCGTAGGCCATACCCGCCATGACCGGAAAACGTGCAGCTTCGAAGATGACCGCCAAACCGAACAGGCAAGCCAGAAGCCCGAGCGGAAGATCGCCGAGTTTCATTGAGAGTTCCTCGCGCCGCCGGCTCGCGTCCGGCCGCTGGGGAGAGAACGGCGGCCCCGCCGACAACGGGACCGCCGTGCAAGGCTATGCGTTACTGAGCGAGGCCGATGGCCTTCATGGTGGCGCCCAGGTTGTCCGAGGTCACCTGCATCATGGAGGCGAGATCCTCGCTGCCCATCATGACGACCTCTGCGCCGCGGGAGGCCTTGAAGTCGGCCCAGTCCTGCTGCCCGAAGGCTTCCAAGGCGGCCTTTTCATAGCTGCAGGCAATCTCCTCCGGCAGGCCCTTGGGGCCGCTAACGGTGATGAAGGCCGCAAGGGTCCACTTCGACGGCAAGAGTTCCTTGGTCGTCGGAACGTCGGGCAGGGCGGACATGCGCTCGTCATGCATGTAGGCCAGCGCCTTCAACTCGCCTGACTCGACCAGGGCCTTGCCTTCGGAAAGGGCAGGGGTGGCGACGTCGACGCCACCGGCAATCAGTTCCTGCATGGCCGCCGCCGCGCCGTTGGAGGGCACCCAGCGGATGGCGGCAGGGTCCAGGCCTTCGGACTGCAGCATCCCGGCCAGAGCCAGGTGCCAGATGCCGCCCTGGGCGGTGCCGGAGCCGGTCAACTCTCCGGGATTGGCCTTGGCATAGGTAATCAGGTCGTTGAGGCTGTTGAACTTGGAATCCTTTGCGACCAGAACGCTGGACGGCACGATGTCGACCAGGGCGATCGGCGTGATATCCGTGTGGCTCAGTTCGGTCAGGCCGGCGTGATGCATGGTGGTGATTTCCACCGTCGCCGCGCCGATGGTGTAGCCGTCGGGCTCCGCATTGGCGATGGCGCTGTGGCCGACCACGCCGTTACCGCCGGTGCGGTTGACGACATTGAAGGGCACGCCGAAGTGTTTCTCCAGCATGCTGGCCAGCATGCGCGAGTTGGCATCGGTACCGCCGCCGGCGCCCCAGGGCACGACATAGCTGACCGGCCGCTCGGGCTTCCAGTCGCAGGCCGCCATGGCCGCGCCGGTTGAAAGCAAGACCGCCGCCGCCGTTGCCGCAATCACACCGCTGGTACGAAACATCCGCATGGTTTTCCTCCCGCTTGAGATGAAGAGCCGAGGCTTTGCCTCGGGTTTCGGGTTCTGAGATGAACCCTTTTTTGGAACAAGGGGGGACCGAACAGGAACGGTTCTTGTGTTTTCCGCCGTGCGCCTGAGGCCCTCGCCATGGATGCTAAAGAGGTGCCATCACTTTGGCAATGTTACGAAATGTTTGGCGCGGCAGTTAACGCCAAAGGGTGTCCGGATTGTTCAGCAGCTTGGGCGGCACGGTGAGGCAGTAGCTGCCGAGCGACCAGAGATGCTTGCAGGCCTGGCCCGCGGCTTGCTGGTCCAGGTCGACCAACAAGGCCGTATAAAGCTGCGGGTCATGGCGCAGTTTCGCGACCACTGCCGCACGGCCCCGCTTGGTGACATCCTTCAATGACTTCTGATGGCCCTTGATGACCGCCTGTGCCTCAGCCTTGCTGGCGAAGGAGCCGAGAACGAGCCCCCAGCCCGGCAGCTTGCGGTCGGTTGCGGCGGTGCCGACCGCTGGGGCCACGGCGCATTGTCCGGCGGGCAGCACATAGGGAGCGGTGGCATTGGCGACCTTCGGCAGAGCGCCCATCTGCAAGCCGGGTTCCGTGGGCGTTACGGGTTCGGCAAAAGCCGCGTTCATCAGTCTGGTCATGCGCGCATTGCGGGCACCACTGGTCTTGCCGCCGAGGACGACGGCGATGAGGCGGCGGCCGTCACGCTCCACCGTGCCGACAAGGTTGTAGCCGGACCCGCAGGTGAAACCGGTTTTCATCCCGTCGGCGCCGCTGTAGCCGGCCATCCAGCCGTTCGTCGTCGGCCGCACACGGCCGCCGAGGACGAACTGGGTCTTGCTGAAAAGGGCGAAGCGCTCCGGGAAGTCGTTTATCAAGGCACGGGTCAGGATCGCCATGTCGCGGGCAGTGACGATCTGGTCGGGGTCGGGCAGGCCCGATGCATTCATGAAACGGCTGGCGTACATGCCCAGCGCCCGGGCCTTGCGGGTCATTGCCGCGGCAAAGACGGTTTCGTCCCCGGCGACCGCTTCGGCCAGCACCACCGCGGCGTCGTTGGCCGAGCGCACAATGAGGGCCTCCAGTAACACCTTCACCGGAACTTCCTTGCCGCGCCCCAGGCCCAGCTTGGTCGGCGGCTGGGCTGCCGCATGTCTGGAAACCGGAACCTTCTGGTCGAGCTTGAGCCGCCCGTCGGCCAGGGCGTCGAAGACCATATAGGCGGTCATCATCTTGGTGAGAGAGGCCGGATGCCAGGGATGGGTGGCGTTTTCAGCGGAAATCACTTCGCCGCTTGCCGCCTCAATAACCAGTGAAGCGCCTCTCGGCGTCTCCGCCTGCACAGCCGTCGGCATTCCCAAGGTCAACAAAACCAAGGGCATGGCGGCAACAGTCAATGCAAATGCCCGGAATCCCCGCACGCTTTCCCCGATCCGACCCTGTCTCCAACTCCTGTAAGATAGTACGTCGTCGGATCAACGGGAAGGTTCACCTTGGACTTACCTATTTTGTCCAGCTGTCAGAGACGCTTAGTAGCCCTGGGCGAGATCGACCAGGGCCGGGACCTCTTCACCGGCATCGAAGCGACGGATGTTCTCGGCGATCACCTTGGCGCCGGCCTCCGGATCGATGAGGCTGGCGATGTGTGGCGTGAGCAGGATTTTCGGATGGGTCCAGAAGGGATGGCCCTCCGGCGCCGGTTCTTCATGCAGCACGTCCAGCGTCGCACCGCCCAGATGGCCGCTGTCCAGGGCCGGGATCAGGTCTTCTTCGACCAAGTGCCCGCCGCGCCCGACATTGATCACGCAGGCGCCCCCGGGCAATTGCGCGAAGAGATCCTTACTAAGAATTCCTGTCGTCGCCGGGGTAAGGGGAAGCAGGCAGACCAGAATCTCGGCCAGAGGCAGCAGCTCAGACAGACCGGCATCGCCGTAGTGACAGGTAATACCCTCCAGCGTCTTGGGGCTGCGTGACCAGCCATGCACATCGAACCCCAGACCGGCCAGGGTGTGCGCCACCTCGGCCCCCATGTTACCGAGGCCGAGCACGGCAACACGGCGCTCCGGCGCCGGGGGCGTGATGACCTGGTCCCATTCCTTGCGCTGCTGCGCCGCCATGATGTCCGGCAGGCGGCGGTGAAAACGCAGCACATGCAGCGCCACGTACTCGCGCATGCGCTGGCGCAGGTCGTCGCCGACGGTGCGGATGATCGGCAGATGCTTGGGCAACTCCGGATCGACCAGCACATGATCGATGCCGGCGCCCATGGAGACAATGCACTTCAGGTTCGGAAAGGTCTTTAGGCCGCCGGCCGGCGGTCTCCAGACCACGGCGTAGTCGACCGTCGTCTTGTCGCCGGCATCGTCCCAGTCCCGGCACTCGAATTCCGGGAGCAGACCCTGCAGAGTTTCACGCCACCATTCCGCCCGGCTGGCGCCGACTTTAACGACCAAGCGACCGGTCATTTTCAGCCCTTCCCATAGTTGAGGCCGCAGCCACGCAGAACCATACGCACGATGGTCTCCGCCGCCTCGTCATAGTCCTTGGCCGTCATCTGGCGGCGGCCGACCAGGGCGCTGACCTGGACTTCAAAGTCGGCATAGTGCTGCGTCGCCGCCCAGATGATAGAGAACAGGTGCACAGGATCAACCGGCTCCATCTTGCCCTGGGCCACCCAGCTTTCCAGAACCCGGGACTTGGTCTTCACCAGGCTCTTCAGGTCCTGTTTCAGGAAATCGCGGGTGTGCTTGGCGCCGCGGATCATCTCGTTGGCATAGACGCGGGAGGCGAGGGGGCGCTCGCGGGAGTGGACGATCTTGGCGCGGATGTAGTCGGCCAGGGCATCCGCGGGATCGCTGTCTTCGGTGAGACGGTCGAGCTCGCCAAGCCAAAGCGTCAGAATGTCGTCAAGCACTGCCCGGTAGAGCGCTTCCTTGGTGCCGAAGTAATAGTGGACGTTGGCTTTCGGCAGACCGGCACGCTCGGCGATAGCGGCTGTCGTTGCTCCGCGGTACCCCTGCTCGGCGAAAATCTCCTCCGCCGCCGTCAGGATAAGCGTCCTGTTGCGCTGGCGAATGTGCCCCGGACCCGTTTCCTCTTTCTCGGCCTCTCTAGCGGGGCCTTCTTTTGCTGCGGTTTCGGACATGAACCTGCATCACCTTCTGTCGGCTCGTCTTTGCGCCGAGGCATCTGTCTTTCGGAACCTGACCAACTGGCAAAACCTGACCAGTTGGTCAAAATTATTTGACCGCTTGGTCAAGGTAAGGCTACAGTCTTATACGACGAATAAGCAAGGCGCCGAAAGAGCGTAAGCAGTCATATGATCGGGGAGATCAGGATGGATAACCAACCGGACATCGCGGCCGGGCGTCTGCCCGATTCCGCCTATGCGGAAAATTTCGACGACGTGCATCCGCCGCTGGACCGCAAGGCGGCTCTGGTCGAGGCAAGCCGCTGCTATTTCTGCTACGACGCGCCCTGTATCGAGGCCTGCCCGACGGGCATCGACATTCCCAGCTTCATCCGCAAAATCTCCACCGACAATGTGCGCGGTGCGGCGCAGGACATTCTGGATGAGAACATCATGGGCGGCGCCTGTGCTCGGGTCTGCCCGACCGAGGTGCTCTGCCAGGAAGCCTGTGTGCGCAACACCCAGGAACACAAGCCGGTGCAGATCGGCCTGTTGCAACGCTACGCAACCGACGCCCTGATGGACGAGGGCGTGCATCCCTTCAACCGTGCCGAAGCCAGCGGCAAGAAAATCGCTGTCGTCGGCGCGGGCCCGGCGGGGCTTTCCTGCGCCCATCGTCTCGCCATGCATGGGCATGATGTCGTTGTGCTGGAAGCCAAGCCCAAGGCCGGCGGCCTTAACGAATACGGCATCGCGGCTTACAAAGTGCCGGACGAGTTTGCCCGGCGGGAGGTCGACTTCATCCTGGAGATCGGCGGCATCGAGATCCGCAACGATCAGGCACTCGGCCAGAACTTCTCTCTGGCCGATCTACGCCGCGACTATGACGCGGTCTTTCTGGGTATGGGGCAGGGCGGTGTGCGCGCCCTGGGGCTGGAAGGCGAAGACCTGGACGGTGTCTATAACGCCGTCGACTTTATCGCCGAACTGCGGCAGAGCGACGACCTGAAGTCCCTGCCGGTCGGGCGCAAGGTGGTGGTTATCGGCGGCGGCAACACGGCCATAGATATCGCCGTGCAGACCAAACGTCTCGGCGCGGAGGATGTCACTCTGGTCTACCGGCGCGGGGCGGATGCCATGTCGGCGACCGGTCACGAACAGGAGTTCGCCCAGGTCAACGGCGTGAAGATCAAGCACTGGGCGCAGCCGCGGGAGTTGCGGGGCGCGCGCGGCCGAATCACAGATGTCGTCTTCGAATACACCCAACTCGACGGCAATGGACGCCTCTCGGGCACAGGGGATGCTTTCAGTATAGCTGCCGATATGGTCTTCAAGGCCATCGGCCAGACCATGCTGCCGTTGCCGCAAGCAAATGGCGGATCGGAATTGTTGGAGATGGACGGCGCCTGCATTGCCGTGAACGACGAACGACAGTCTTCGTTGCCTGACGTCTGGGCCGGCGGCGATTGTGTGTCCGTCAGCGAGGACCTGACCGTCGCCGCGGTCCAGGACGGCAAGCTGGCGGCAGAATCCATCAACCGCTATCTGCGCGGCTAGAAGACGCAGAGCGAAAGAACTCGGTACGGGAGAGACAAAATGGCTGACCTTCGTTGCGATATCGCCGGTGTGAAGTCGCCCAATCCCTACTGGCTGGCCTCCGCGCCGCCGACCGATAAGGAGTACAACGTCGTCCGCGCCTTCAAGGCCGGCTGGGGCGGCGTGGTCTGGAAGACCTTGGGCGAAGATCCGCCGATCGTGAACGTCTCGTCGCGCTACGGGGCGATGACCTATAACGGCACCCGCATGGCGGGCTTCAACAACATCGAGCTGATTACCGACCGGCCGTTGGAGGTGAACCTGCGGGAAATCAAACAGGTGAAGCGCGACTGGCCCGACCGTGCCATGGTCGTCTCCCTGATGGTGCCCTGCGAGGAAGAAAACTGGCGCAGCATCCTAAAGGCCGTCGAAGACACCGAGGCCGATGCGGTGGAGTTGAACTTCGGATGCCCCCACGGCATGTCGGAGCGCGGCATGGGCGCAGCCGTCGGGCAGGTTCCGGAATACATCGAAATGGTCACCCGCTGGTGCAAGAAGCACAGCCGCATGCCGGTCTTCGTAAAGCTGACGCCCAATGTGACGAACGTGCTGGGCCCGGCGCGCGCGGCCAAGGCCGGGGGCGCCGATGCCGTTTCCCTGATCAACACCATCAACTCCATCATGTCCGTCGACCTGGATGTTATGGCGCCGACCCCGACGGTGGCCGGCAAGGGCAGCCACGGCGGCTACTGCGGTCCGGCGGTAAAACCCATTGCTATGCATATGGTGGCGGAAATCGCGCGCGACCCGGAGTGCGCCGGGTTGCCGATCTCCGGGATCGGCGGCATCAGCGACTGGCGCGACGCCGCCGAGTTTATGAGCCTGGGTGCGGGTTCGGTTCAGGTCTGCACGGCAGCCATGCACAAGGGCTTCAAGATCGTCGAAGATATGGTCGACGGCCTCGGCTACTGGATGGACGGCAAGGGCCACAAGACCCTGGAGGATTTTCGGGGGGCTGCCGTGCCCAATGTCACCGACTGGCAGTATCTCGACATGAACTTCGAGACCGTCGCAAAGATCGACCAGGATCTCTGCATCAAATGCGGGTTATGCCATATTGCCTGCGAAGACACCTCCCATCAGGCGATCGCCGCCCAGAGATACGGCGGCGACCGGCGTTACGAGGTGATCGACGCTGAATGCGTGGGCTGTAACCTCTGCATGCATGTCTGCCCGGTGGAGGACTGCATCACCATGGTCGAGGTCGACAACGGCAAGGACTACATGAACTGGACACAGGACCCGCGCAATCCGATGAACAAGAACGCTGCGGAATAAGGGGAACCATCGATGACGCTGAAGAATCTGACAGTCAATCAGGACCGTCTTTGGGACACTCTGATGGAAATGGCCAAGATCGGGCCGGGCGTCGCCGGTGGTAACTGCCGCCTTGCCCTCAGCGATTTCGACCGCGAGGGCAGGGATCTCTTCGTGCGCTGGTGCCAGGAAGCCGGCTGTTCGATCACCGTCGACAAGATGGGAAACATCTTTGCGCGGCGTCCGGGAACCGACCCTTCGATGGCCCCGGTCACCACCGGCAGTCACCTCGACACCCAGCCCACCGGCGGCAAGTTCGACGGGGTCTTCGGGGTTTTGGCCGGCCTGGAAGTGATCCGCACCCTGAACGACAACGATATCGAGACCACCGCGCCCGTCGAGGTTTCCGTCTGGACCAATGAAGAGGGGTCGCGTTTCGCGCCGGCCATGGTGGCTTCCGGCGTCTTCGCCGGTGTCTTCGACCTGGAATACGGGCATTCCCGGGCAGATGTCGAGGGCAAGACCATTGGCGAGGAACTGGAGCGTATCGGCTACAAGGGTGACGAAACGCCGGGCGAACATCCGATCCGCGCCTTCTTCGAGGCTCACATCGAACAGGGCCCGATCCTGGAAGCGGAAGAGAAGACCATTGGCGTCGTGACTGGCGCCCAGGGGCAGCGCTGGTTTGAGGCGACCCTGACGGGGTCGGAGTCCCACGCCGGGACGACGCCGATGAACCGCCGGAAAGACGCCCTGGTTGCGGCTTCCAAGCTGGTGACGGCGATCAACGACATTGCCCTGGCCCATGCGCCCCACGCGGTCACGACCGTCGGCATGATGCAGGTCAGCCCGAACTCGCGAAACACGATTCCCGGTTCGGTCTTCATGACCATCGATCTGCGCCATCCCGATGACGAAACGCTCAGCCAGATGGAGAAGGAACTGCGAGAGGCCTGCGCGCAGATCTGCGACCCCGTGGGCATCGAAGCCGAACTGGAGAACATCTGGTACTCCCCGCCGATCAAGTTCGATCCCGACTGTGTCTCAGCGGTGAAGAACGCCGCCGGAGCCGCCGGCTACGGCAACATGAACATCATCTCCGGCGCCGGCCACGACGCTTGTTACATCAGCCGGGTGGCGCCCACCGCCATGATTTTCGTGCCCTGCGAGGACGGTGTCAGCCACAACGAGGCGGAAAGCGCAACACCGGCGGATCTGGCGGCAGGCTGCAATGTGCTGCTCCATGCCATGTTGGAGCGGGCTAGTGCTTGACCTTTCCGGTCAGACAGGCAGGAATGGCGCCAAGCCCCGGCAAAGCGGGGGATAGCGGGGATGGCGTTAGAGGCGGTGATGCAGCAGGGGGAAACGGAAACGGCGGCTGAAGAGGCTAGGCCGGTCATCAAGGTCGAGAATCTCTCGCTCACCTTTCAGACCGCCGATGCCCCGGTCTACGCGCTTTCCGAGGTCAATCTCACCATAAACGCCGGGGATTTCGTATCCTTTATCGGCCCGTCGGGCTGCGGCAAGACCACGCTGCTGCGCGTCATCGCCGATCTGGAGCATCAGACCGCTGGCGCCATCAGCGTAAACGGCGTTTCACCGGAAGAAGCGCGCCGGGACCGGGCCTACGGCTATGTCTTCCAGGCCCCGGCGCTCTACCCCTGGCGCTCGGTGGAGCGCAACGTCATGCTGCCCCTGGAGATCATGGGGATGAGCTCTGCCGAGCGGCAGGAGCGGGCGGCGCGTTACCTCGATCTGGTGAACCTTGGCGGGTTTGAGAAGAAGTTCCCCTGGCAGCTTTCCGGCGGCATGCAGCAGCGGGTTTCCATCGCCCGGGCGCTCTCCTTCGAGCCCGAACTGCTGCTGATGGACGAGCCCTTCGGCGCCTTGGACGAGATCACCCGCGACCATCTGAACGAGCAGCTCCTGCGCCTTTGGGAGCGCACCGGAAAAACGGTGGTTTTCGTCACCCACTCGATCCCCGAGGCGGTCTTCCTCTCTTCGAAGATCGTTGTCATGTCGCCGCGTCCGGGTCGCATCATCGACATCATCGACTGCAACCTGCCGCCCGACCGCAGTCTGGATAGCCGCGAAAGCAATGAATTCGCCGAGATCGCCCACCGGGTCCGCGAAGGCCTCAGAGCCGGGCACAGCTATGACGACTGAGGCTCTCACCGGGCCTTCCCAATCCACACCCGGGTTGCTTTCCCGGGCTTTTGCCGGCCGTACGGGTCCGCTGACTGTCGTTTGTGTAGCGATATTTCTGCTCTGGTATCTCGGCACGGTCTGGCTGAACGCGCCCCTGCTGATCGACCGCTACGAACGGGGGGGAGAGGACTGGTCGATCTCCCGCCTCGCCGGGGATGCCATGGCCATGGAGCGGCCGATCCTGCCGGCGCCCCATCAGGTGGCCGAAGAGCTGAATAAATCGATCCTTCAGCGCAAGGTCACCTCGAAGCGCAGCCTGATCTATCACGGCTGGGTGACGCTCTCCTCGACGCTCCTGGGCTTTGCCATGGGTACCCTGCTGGGCATCGTTCTGGCCGTCGGCGTCGTTCATGTGAACACCCTCGACCGTTCGCTGCTGCCCTGGATCATCGCCTCTCAGACCATCCCCATCCTGGCCATCGCCCCCATGATCATCGTGGTGCTGGGGAACATCGGCTTTACCGGTCTGGTGCCCAAGGCGCTAATCTCGATGTATCTCTGTTTCTTTCCGGTGGCCATCGGCATGGTAAAGGGCCTGCGCTCCCCCGATCCCTTGCAGATGGATCTGATGCGCACATACAGCGCCAGCAAGGCTCAGGTTTTCTGGCAACTGCGCTGGCCCTCGTCGGTGCCTTTCCTCTTCGCCAGTCTGAAGGTGGCCATCGCCATCTCCCTGGTCGGCGCCATCGTCGGCGAGCTGCCGACCGGCGCCCAGGCCGGCATCGGCGCGCGCCTGCTGGTCGGCAGCTACTACGGCCAGACGGTGCAGATCTGGGCGGCGCTCCTGACTGCAGCCGCCATGGCGGGGATGCTGGTCGCCGCCATGGGCGGGATAGAGAAGCTTGTGCTGCGCCGCTCGGGAGCGCGGCCATGACGAGATTCGGAACCGCTTGGACCCAGGAGCGGTCAAGTCTCCTGGCATTCCTGTTCTTCGTGATTGCCCTGGGCTTTCCTATTGGCCAGGACAGCGCCGGGAACACTGTTTCCTGGGTATCCGCTCCCACCCTGCTGCTTGTGTTCGGGATCGTGACCTTGGCCGCCGCCGTCCAGGCCTTCATCGCCCCGCGCGGCCTTTGGGTCGGGGTTTTTCTGCTGTCGGCCTGCCTTGCAGGCGGCTGGTTGCCGCTGGTGGCGATCGATCGCCAACTCAACGACTTGGGGCCGCAGGCTCCGGTAGGCACCGGCGGGCTTGGTCTTTGGGTCTTTGTCTTCGGGCTCGGTTTTCTTGTCTGGCGAACCCTTTCCATGCTGTCCGAAGCCGCAGGGAAAAAAGAGAGCAAAGGGTTTGCTGCCTTGCTCGTACCCGGTCTCTTCGGCGCCTGGCTGATCTATCTCTGGCAGGTCGGCGTCACCGGCTTTGGTGTGCCTTCTGTGCTGCTGCCATCGCCGGAACGGATCGCCGAGGTCTTCATGGCCTCGACCGACACTCTGCAGGCGGACTTCTATCAGACTTTTGTGAAATCGGTGCTCACCGGTTTTGCCATGGGTTGCGGCAGCGGTTTCCTGGTCGCCGTGCTGGTCGACCGGGTGCCTTTCCTGCAACGCGGTCTGCTGCCGCTCGGCAACTTCGTCTCCGCTTTGCCCATCGTCGGCGTCGCGCCGATCATGGTCATGTGGTTCGGTTTCGACTGGCAGTCCAAGGCTGCCGTCATTGTCATCATGACCTTTTTTCCCATGCTGGTGAACACCATCGCGGGGCTCCACGCGACCCAGGCGATGGAACGCGACCTCATGCGCTCCTACGGCGCCAGCTATCTGCAGACCCTGGTGCGGGTGCGGCTGCCCAACGCCCTGCCGTTCATTTTCAACGCCTTGAAGATCAACTCTACGCTTGCGCTGATCGGGGCAATCGTGGCCGAATTCTTCGGAACACCGATCGTCGGCATGGGTTTCCGCATTTCGACCGAAATCGGCCGCATGAACGTGGAGATGGTCTGGGCCACCATCGCCGTCGCCGCGGTCGCCGGTTCGTTGTTCTACGGGCTGTTGGCATTGGCGGAGCGGGCCACGACCTTCTGGCATCCGTCCTATCGATAAGGAAACAAAAACAAACGACTGGAAGCCGAGTTGGTGAGGAAATCTCAAGAAAAATACAAATCTCAATGAAGAGGAGAGGCAAGATGAGAAAACTGATTTCGCTGGCGGCAGGGGCGGGACTGCTGCTCTCCGCAGGCACGGCCAGCGCCGCGGACAAGGTGACGCTGCAACTGAAGTGGGTGACCCAGGCCCAGTTCGCCGGCTACTTCGTGGCCCAGGACAAGGGTTTCTATGAGGAAGCCGGACTCGACGTCACCATCAAGCCGGGCGGCCCCGATGTGTCTCCGCCGCAGGTGATCGCCGGCGGCGGTGCCGACGTGGTCATCGACTGGATGCCCTCGGCTTTGGCATCACGGGAAAAGGGCGTAGCTCTGGTCAACATCGCCCAGGTCTTCAAGAAGTCCGGCATGATGCTGACTTGCCGCAAGGACAGCGGCATCACCTCGCCGGCCGACTTCAAGGGGCGCACCCTGGGGGTCTGGTTCTTCGGCAACGAGTATCCCTTCCTTTCCTGGATGGCCAAGCTCGGCCTGCCGACGGAAGGCGGGGATGATGGCGTGACGGTCCTGAAGCAGGGGTTCAATGTCGATCCGATCCTCCAGAAGCAGGCCGACTGCGTCTCCACCATGACCTATAACGAGTACTGGCAGATCATCGATGCGGGCCTGACAGCGGATGATCTGATCATCTACAAGTACGAAGATCAGGGCGTCGCCACACTGGAAGACGGCCTCTACGTCATGGAAGAGAACCTGAACGATGCGGCCTTCGTCGACAAGATGGCGCGTTTCGTCGCCGCTTCCCTGAAGGGCTGGGAATACGCCAAGAACAACGTCAACGAGGCGGCGGATATCGTTCTCGAAAACGACGAAACCGGTGCGCAGACCGAAAAGCACCAGCGCCGGATGATGGGCGAGATCGCCAAGCTGCTGGAAGGCTCCAGCAAGGGCCTCGGTTATCTGGAGCCAGCGGACTATGACCGCACGGTCGATACGCTTCTCGCGAATGCGTCGACCCCGGTCATCACCAAAAAGCCGGAGGGAGCTTGGACCCACGCGGTCTGGGAGAAAGCTTCGGGAATGTAAGCCATTCACTCCGGGGGGTGGAGGGGGGAGCGTTTCGACGCTCCCCCCTTTTTTTTAACGAATATTCAAATGAATAGTCTCGTTCAGTAAACCACACGAGCGTCCATAAAATAGTATTTGATAATACAACTAAAGCGCGATATTCTTTTTTACTAAAATACTGACCTTAATGAACTTGGGAAGATCGAGGACAAAAACGACAATTTCAGAGGGAGGGAGAAGTGGGGGATCTGAAATGGCTTTTGAGTACAGCTATCATCTTTGCGCTTGGTGCTTGCACATTGCAGGCAGGCATCGAGCAAACTGCACTTGATTACAATCGAGCTGCCGACAAAGTTGATAAAGAATTGCTTCTGCTAAACATCGCACGTGCATATCGCGGAGAAGATATGACCTTTACCGGTGTTAGCGAGATGCGTGGCAGCTTTACTGTTAAGGTGAGTGGGTCTGCTGATGTTCCCTTCGGAGGCGATGCTGAGTCGAAGTTTGGCATCTCACCATCCGCCTCTTATCAGACAAGTCCCTCAACCAAAATTGTCCCTCTGGCGACAGACGAGTTCCAGAAAGGAATCGTAAATAGTGTTACGCCAAGGATTGCCCTTCTTCTTTGGGAACGAGGCTGGCCCAAGGAACTACTCCTCCACTTATTAATCGATAAAATTGTCATGAAGGTGCCTGAGGCATTTGAAGAGACTACACAGTCAATCGGGACACCTTGTTGGAAGTCAACTGACGATGAGTTTGAAGCTCCTTCAGTTCAAACAAAGCCGGTTTGGGAAGAGTCTAGAGAAAGTAAGATTTCGTTGGTGTGCGAGATTGTGAACGAACCAGATGACGAGAAAAGGTTTAGGGAGTTCCAGGAGCTTTTAAGAGCAGCAGAGTTGCAGCTTTTTGAGTTACAAGTCCCCGGTGATCGGGTAGGGCCATTGGTAACACTGTCGGAGCTTGATAAGCTGAAGACTGTGGCAGCAGCTCACGATGGGCCGCTAAAGCTCAAGGAGACAAAGGACCTAAGATACTTCCTTTCAAGTGAGAGTTCCCTCGGGGCAGAGTTCAAGAGCCGCCTCGATTTTCTCCCAAACTTGTCGGCGTCACGGAATGCTTCGGCTAGTGAGATATTTGACTACAAATTCAAAAGAGAAACAGCAAACAGAGAGCAGTCGATAGATTTAAATGGAACTATTACCAGCTCTTCTATAGCTGAATCGCAAAGCAAAGACATAGAGTCAAAAGTGTCTTTTGAGGTGCACTTACGCTCTCCGCAGGGGATGATTTTTTATCTTGGGCAGATCATTCGAGCGGAAATGCCCCTCAATGGTTCGAAAGCAAGGCTGGTGTCGTACCAAAAAATCTACTTGCGTTCTGACACAGAAGAAGACTGTGACCCAAGGAGATACTCTATCTATGATCTTACCTCTGTTACGAAATTAAAAAAAAATGGCTGTCTGGTTCCAATTTTTGTAGCCAGAAAAGGTGATGGCAGAGCTGAGGTTTCCGTTGAGCTCAGGGGTGAGCGCTTCTTTATCCCCTCAGGTAGATTGCCACAAGCTAGTAAAAAGGTTCCGATCGCGGGCCGTAGTCTCATGGCAATGACATTAGTCCGCGCACTCTTCAATATGAGCACGTCACGCCAAGATTTACCATCGACACAAACCGTTGTGACCGCAGGATCAGCCTTCTGACAGTCGAGAGTACGAGCTGACGTGGCAAACTAGCGGTTTTGGTTCTCTCGCGAGAGCTTAAAGCGACTGCTCCATTGCCTTGATCAGCCGGTCAATCTCCTCCGGGCTGGTGTAGTGGACGAAGGAGAGGCGCAGCACGCCGGGGTCCGGCGCGACGCCCATGGCTTCCACCAGACGGTAGGCGTAGAAGTTGCTGACGCAGGTGGCAATGCGGTGCTTGCGCATGCCCTCAACAACTTCGGGGGCCGGCTTGTTCTTCGTGTGGATTGCAACAGTCGGTGCGCGGACCGCGGGGTCGCTTGGGCCCATGATGCGGATGTCGTTGCGCTGCCGGAGATAGTCCAGCAACGGCGCGAGTAGCGTTTTCTCCTGGCCTTCCAGTAAAGCATGGACCCGGCGGCCGCGCTCTGCCGGGTCGATGTCGTCTCCATCAGCAAAATGGTGATCGTGGAGGGCGTCAAAGTAATCGGCGATACCGGCGGAGGCGGCAATCTGTGCATGGTCCGGGCCCGCCGGCGTGAGCTTCTTCAGGATGTTGCCGGCGTTGAAGAAATGGCCCTGGTTTTCCAGGTGCTCGGCCAGCGCCCGCTTTACGGTCATCAGCCCCTGATGCGGCCCATAGGTTTTGTAGAGCGAGAAGAGGTAGATGTCGGCATCCAGGGCCTGGATGTCCGGGAAGCCATGGGGCGCATAGGAAACACCATCGACCACCACCACCGCCCCGGCGGCATGGGCCTTGGCGGCGATTTCGGCCACCGGGTTCACATGCCCGACGATGTTGGAGCAGTGCGGGAAGGCGACAAGCCGGGTTTTCTTGCTCAGCAACTCGTCAAGGTCCGCCGGGTCGAGCTGCCCGCTTTCCGGGTCGACCTGCCACTCGCGGACAACGATGCCGCTGTCCGCAAGGCGCCGCCAGGCGCCGGAGTTGGCCTCGTGATCCTGGTTGGTAACGATGATTTCGTCACCTTCCTGCAGACTGCCGCGAAAGGCCTGGGCCAAGACATAGGTGTTCTGCGTCGTCGAGGGCCCGAAGTGCAACTCGTCCTCGGCCACGTTCAGATAGCCGGCCAATCGCGTGCGGGCCTCATCCATTTCCTTTCCCGCCTTTTCCGAAGCGGGGAAGGGACCATAGGGCTGCACCTTGGTCTCGCGATAGAAGCGTGTGAGGCGGTCGATGACCGGCCCGCAGGCATAGGACCCCCCGGCATTCTCAAAGAACGCCCAGTCTTTCAGGGAGGGTTCGGAAAAAGCAGGAAAGTGCGAACGGGCAAAGGCGAGATCGAGTTGGGGCAAGGGATTTCCTCGGGAGGTTATTTCTTCATGAAATCGATAGCCTCATTGCCCAGCACCTTCAACCGGGATTCCACCGGCGGGGTTTCAGCGATGATCCGGCCGCGGCGGATGACGGTGAGGCGGGCCGGGCGCAGGCGCAGCGCCTCCAGCACGTCACCGGCCTGGAGGATCACCATGTCGGCCTTGCAGCCCGGCGACAGCCCGTAACCTTCCAAAGCCAGGGTCTTGGCGCCATTCGCAGTGACGGCGGCGAAGCAGGTCTTCTGTTCTTCAACACCCGTCATCTGGGCGACATGGAGGCCCATATGGGCAACTTCCATCATGTCGTGGCTGCCCAAGGGATACCAGGGGTCCATGACGCAGTCGTGGCCGAAGGAGACGTTGATGCCCTGGGCCAGCAGCTCCTTCACCCGGGTCATGCCGCGGCGCTTGGGATAGCTGTCGTGGCGCCCCTGTATCGTGATGTTGATCAGCGGATTGGCGACGGCGTGGACGCCCGCCTCCGCCATCAGCGGCAGCAGCTTGGAGACGTAGTAATTGTCCATGGAGTGCATGGAGGTGAGGTGGGAACCGGTGACCCGTCCCTGCAGCCCGAGGCGCTGGGTCTGGTAAGACAGGCTCTCGATGTGGCGTGACAGCGGGTCGTCTGTCTCGTCGCAGTGCATATCGACCATCAGGCCACGCTCTGCCGCCACCTCGCAGAGCAGGCGCACGGATTCCGCCCCCTCGGCCATCGTCCGTTCGAAATGCGGGATTCCACCGACGATATCGACGCCCTTATCGAGCGCACGCTTCAAGTTCTCCCTGGCGGTCGGCGAACGCAGATAACCGTCTTGTGGAAAGGCGACGAGCTGCAGGTCGATATGGTCTTTGACGGCTTCGCGCACCTCCAGCAGCGCCTCCACGGCGAGCAGCCGGTCGTCGCAGATGTCGACATGGCTGCGGATCGCCAGCGTTCCCTTGGCGATGGACCAGCGGCAGAGCGCCAGGGCGCGTTCCTTCAGCGCCTCCACCGTCAGATGCGGTTTCAGTTCACCCCAGAGGGCAATGCCTTCCAGCAGGGTGCCGCTCTCGTTCAGGCGCGGCAGGCCGAGGCTGAGAGTGGCGTCCATGTGGAAGTGGCTGTCAACGAAGGGCGGCGTGACGAGGTGTCCGGCGGCGTCGATGGTTTCTGCCGCCCCGGCTTCGATGCCGGGTCCAACCTCGGCGATCAGGCCGTCCTTTACGGCGATATCCTGCCCGATCCTGCCGGTCGGCAGGCTAGCGTTGCGGACAATAAGATCGAGCATCAAAAATCTCCGAACTTGCTTCCGTCCTTCGAGACGGGCCTTTCAGGCCCTCCTCAGGACGAGGGCTTCAACGTGTCCTCACCCTGAGGAGCGCTCGCCGGAGCGCGTCTCGAAGGGTGTTTTACTCATCATCTTTCGCCTTTGCGCAAAGGCGCCAGCGTGTGTTCCTCCAAGCCGCTTGGCACAAGTCGGCGAAGCACCAACCGGTGCTTATCAATACTTCCTAGAAGTACAATACCGGTGGCGTGAATCCCTCTATCTCATCGCATCGCCTGATTTGATGCTCAGGCGCGATATTATCCGCAACGAACTGCCTTAACTCATCAAGCAACTCAGCAGGAGACGATTCCCGTAGCGGTTTATAGGTAAGTATAGAACCAAGCGGTCCCATCATCGTTAAATCGATCATTGCGCTGGCTTGTACTGGGCTTGCGACATCTTCTGGCGTGTAAGTTCGTACCAACGGGTGGCTGCGGTCAATAAACAAGCCCGCTTTCCGAGCAAAGTCATCAAACCGTTCTGCCAGAAAGAGCTTGTCTTTATCGTGATCAGCAGCGATGGCGATGCAGTACGTCGAAACTGCCGTCCGCGCCATACCAACGTTTCCAGTGGTGATTATGAAGATCAGTACAACGAAGCATCGAAGCAAAAACCCATCGACTTTGAGTTTCCTATTCATCGCTCGCCCTTGCGGAAGGGCACCAGCAGGGCCTTGGGATAGGCCGCCCGCCGCGACATGACGATCATCGCCAGGATGCTAAGAACATAAGGCATCATGAGGAAGAATTGATAGGGAATGAAAGCCGAGGCGGACTGCTGCACCCGGATCTGCAGGGCCTCGAAGGCGGCGAACAACAGGGCGCCGAGCAGCGCCTTGCCCGGCCGCCAGGAGGCGAAGATCACCAGGGCGACGCAGATCCAGCCGCGGCCGTTGATCATGCCGATGTAGAAGGCGTCAAAGACCGAGATGGTGAGGAAGGCGCCGCCGACCGCCATAAAAGCGCTGCCCAGCATCACCGCCGCGGTGCGCAGGCGGTGCACATCGATGCCCTGGGCCTCCACCGCCATGGGGTTTTCGCCCACCATACGCAGCGCAAGGCCGAGGGGCGTTCGATAGAGCCCGTAGCCCACCACCGGCACCAGAAAGAAAGCGAGGTAGGTGAGGGGGCTCTGGGTGAACAGCACCTCACCCAGAAACGGCAGTTCTGAGAGGCCGGGAATGGGATAGGGCTTGAAGGGATCGATCTTCGGCGGCGTGGTGACATCGGGCAGCAGCATGCGGAAAGCGAAATAGCTGAGGGCCGAGGCCAGCAGGGTGATGCCGATGCCGGTCACATGCTGGGAAACGCCGAGATAGACGCTGAAGCCCGAGTGCAGCAGGCCGAAGAGGGCGCCAAAGACGGCGGCGACCAGCACCGCAGTCCAGAGATCGCCGCCCTGATAGACCCACATCCAGGCGACCATGGCGCCCATGGTCATGATCCCCTCGATCCCCAGGTTCAAGACTCCGGCGCGCTCGCAGATCAGCTCGCCCAGGGTGCCGAAGATCAACGGCGTGGCCATGCGCACCAGCGCGGCCCAGAAGCCGAGGGAGACGAAGATCTCGAGGATATCCATCTACCGCAATCTCGGTTGGTAGCGGACGAAGAGCACCGAGGCCAGCACCAGCAGCAGCGCCGTGGCGGTCATCACATCGGCCAGGTAGTTGGAAATCGACATGGCGCGGCTCATGGCATCGGCGCCGTTGTAGATCGCCGCGATGAAGATCGCCGAGGCGATGACCCCGAGAGGATGCAGCCCCGCCAGCATGGCCACCGCGATGCCGGTGTAACCGAAGCCCGGCGACAGATCGAGGGTGAGGTAGCCTTTCAACCCCGCCAGTTCACAGACCCCGGCCATCCCGGCCAGACCGCCGGACAGCAAAGCCGTGCGCAGAACCGTTGCCCCCAAGGGAATGCCGGCGAAACCGGCGGCGGTGGGGTTGTTGCCGACGGCGCGGATCTCGAAACCCCACTTCGAGTATCGGATAAAGGCCCAGGCACAAACCGCGAAGAAAACAGCCCAAATCAGCCCTGAATGGAGCCGGGTTCGGGCAATGAGCGGCGAAAGGACGCCTTCGTCGATGATCGGCGCAGCCTGGGGCCAGCCCATGGCCAGGGGATCCTTCCATGGCCCGAAGAGCAGGTAGTTGGCGAAGAGCAGAACGACGAAGTTCAACAGCAGCGTGGTGACGACCTCGTCGACCCGCAGTTTGAGTTTCAGGATCACCGGCAGCAGCAGCAGCAGGCCACCGGCAAGGGCGCCGACCAGGAACAGAAAGGGGATCATCAGGAAAGGCGGCAGTTCGACAAGCCCGGTGCCGACGTAGGTTGCCGCCAGGGCCCCCGCATAGAGTTGACCTTCGCCACCGATGTTCCAGAGCTTGGCGCGGAAAGCGACAGCGGCGGCAAGGCCGGTGAAAATCAAGGGGGCTGCGCGGGTCAGGGTCTCGCTGAGGGCAAAGACCGATCCGAAGGCGCCGTTCAGCAACGCGCCGTAAGCCGCGAGCACCGGTGCCCCGGCCCAAGCGATCAGCAGGGCGCAGAGCAGAAACGCCAGGGCGATGGCCGAGAGCGGGGCGGCGAAGTTCAGCCAGAGCGGCACGTGGCTGCGGGGTTCAAGGCGCATCGCCAACCTCTCCCGGGCCATGCCCCGCCATCATCAGACCGAGAGTCCTCAGATCTGCCTCCTCGACGGCCATGGAATCGCTCAGCCTTCCCTGGTAGAGCACGGCGACACGGTCGGACATCTGCAAAAGCTCTTCCAGATCCTCGGAAATCAGGATGACACCGGCCCCCTCGGCGCAGGCCGCGAAAAGCAGGCGTTGCACGGTCGCCGCCGCTCCGACGTCCAGACCGCGGGTCGGCTGGTTGGCCAGGATCACACGGGGTTTTTCCGTCAGAACACGGGCCAGGATGACCTTCTGCATGTTGCCGCCGGAAAGGCTGCGGGTGGTGGTCTGCGGGTCGGCGCCGCGGATATCGAAGTCCTCGATCAGGGTTTCGGCATTGCGCCGCAGCGCCGCGCCTTTCAAGAAGCCAAAGCGGCAAAAGCGGCTGTCGCCGTAGACTTCGAGAACGAGGTTCTCCTCCACCGAAAAGTCGCCGATGACGCCGGTCGCGTGGCGATCTTCCGGCACCCGGCCGATCCCGCGGTTCAGCATTGCGGCGGGCGATACCTTCGTGACCCTATCCCCCAGAACCTGAAGCGCGCCCGCGTCAGGTGCTGCCAAACCCGACAGCAGATCGGCCAAGGGTCCTTGCCCGTTGCCCGAAACGCCGGCGATACCCAGCACTTCGCCCGCCTTAAGGGTCAGGCTGACATTGTCCAGTAAGGTTTTACCGGCGCTGTCGCGCAGGCTGACGTCCTGCAGATTGAGGACCGTGTCGCCCGCCGATTGCGTCTCGCGTTCCGGCAGTTCCACGGCACGGCCGACCATGGCTTCCGCCAAACTCTCCCGGCTTGCTTCTGCAATGGGGAAATCGGCCACAAGACTGCCTTGGCGCAACACCGCCACCCGGTCGGCAATGGCCATGACCTCGTTCAGCTTGTGGGAGATGAAAATGATGGACAGCCCGTCGGCCACCATCGCCTTCAGAGTGGCAAAGAAGCTTTCGACTTCCTGCGGCGTCAGGACAGCCGTCGGTTCGTCGAGGATCAGGATGCGGGCGCCGCGGTAGAGTGCTTTCAGGATCTCCACCCTTTGGCGTTCGCCGACAGAGAGATCACGAATCAGGCGCTGTGGGTCGATATCGAGTCCGAAACGTCCGGCCAGTTCGTTGACTTTCTGCTTTGCGTTACCGCTGTTCTGGCCCAAGGCCCAGAGCGGCTCGGTGCCGAGGACGATGTTGTCCAGAACCGAAAGATTCTCGCCCAGCGTAAAGTGCTGATGCACCATGCCGATCCCGGCGGCGATGGCCGCCTTGGGCGATCCGGCGGGCAGGGGGGCGCCGAAGGCCGCAATCTCGCCATCATCGGCGACGTAGTGGCCGAAGAGGATGCTCATCAGGGTGGTCTTGCCGGCGCCGTTCTCGCCCAGCAAGGCCAGGATCTCGCCGCCTTGCAGGTCCAGGGAAATGGCGTTGTTTGCGGTCAGCGCGCCGAAACGCTTGGTAACGCCGGACAGCCGCAGCACAGGCTGAACAGCGGCTTCTACTGCGGCAGGCTGTTGCGCCTCCGGCATTTCCCAAATCCCCCAAGCAAGAATGCAGCCAGTTCCGGCGGAGCGGCGCCTATATGGCCGCCGCTCCGCCGTCCGGAAGCGTCAGATCAGAACGTCGACTTCGGCTCGTCGTCGTTGGTCTGGACGACGAAGTCCCCGGCTTTGATCTGCTGCGCCAGGGCCTCGACCTTGGCCTTGGTTTCCGCCGGGATCTTGTCCGCGAACTCATAGAAGGGCGAGAGCGAAGCGCCGCCGGCCTTCATCATCGTCCATTCCTTATAGTTCTCCGCCGCAAAGGTCCCGGCCTTCACCTGGCCGATGGCATAGTCGATGGCCGGCTCCATGTGCCAGAGGGCGGAGGCGACGACCACGTCGGTGCCGTTCTCAGCCTTGTTCATGTCGTTGACGTTGCCGAAGGCAATGATGCCTTTCTCCCGCGCCGCATCCACGACACCGGCGCGCTCGGCATAGAGTACGTCAACGCCGGACTCGACCTGGGCGAAGGCGAATTCCTTGGCCTTGGGCGGGTCATACCAGGAGCCGATGAAGGAGACCTTGAATTCCACGTCCGGATTGACCGAGCGCGCGCCTTCCATGAAAGCATGGAACAGGCGATTGACTTCACCGATCGGGAAGCCACCGACCATGCCGATCTTGTTGGTCTTGGTCATGGTACCGGCGACCACGCCCATCAGATAGCAGGGCTCGTGGATCCAGTTGTCGAAGACCGAGAAGTTCTCGCCGTGAGGACCACCGGGATCGCCCATCAGGAAGGCGATTTCCGGATAATCGTCGGCGACCTTGCGGGCCTCGCGGCTGATCCCAAAGGCTTCGCCGACCACAAGGTCGACATCGCTCTCGGCGTATTCGCGCATCACCCGGACATAGTCGGTGTTGGCGACCTTCTCTGAGAAGCTGTATTCGATATCACCGCGTTCCTTGGCGGCGGTGAGGGCGCGGTGAAGGGTACCGACCCACTTCTGCTGAATAGGCACGGTATAGATGCCCGCCACCTTCAGCTTTTCGGCCTGGGCATTGGTCGTTGAGAGACCAAAAGCTGTCATTGCCGCAATCGCGAAAGCTCCGGCCCGCAGGACTCCCCGGCGACCCAGACTTTCCCATAGCTTCCCATTCCCCTTTTTCAGAGACGTCATACCCCAAGCTCCCCTGTCTTTTTAGTGTGTTGACTGCAATCCGGCCTGATCCACCGGAAAGGTTACATACGGTTCACCGCCGTCGGCGCATGAGCCGCACGTTGACGGTTTACCGCATCGTAGTAAGGCGCGAAGGTCGGTCGATCGACGTAGCGCCCCACACCTCTTTCGGTGCGGACGTCGCCGTCCTGATAGACCACCTTGCCTTGACTGATGGTGACCGTGTTGATGCCTTTGACGGTCATGCCCTCGAAGATGTTGAAGTCCACGTTTTGGTGGTGCGTATCCTTAGAGATGGTGCGTTCCTTCTCCGGGTCCCAAATCGCGATGTCGGCATCGGCGCCGACGGAGATCGAACCCTTACGCGGATAGATATTGAAGATCTTGGCGGCGTTGGTGGAGGTAATCGCCACGAACTCGTTCATGGTCAGGCGCCCGGAATTCACGCCATGATGCCAGAGCACGTGCATCCGGTCCTCGACCCCGCCGGTGCCGTTGGGAATCTGGGTGAAGTTGTTGTGGCCCATGCGCTTTTGCGGTGCACAGAAGCAGCAATGGTCGGTTGCGGTGGTCTGCAGCATCCCGGCCTGCAGCCCGCGCCATAGGGCCTCTTGGTGCTCTTTGGGCCGGAACGGCGGGCTCATTACATGGGCGGCGGCGGTGTCCCAGTCCGGGTCCCGGTAGACCTCGTCGTTCACCAGCAGATGCCCGGCCAGCACCTCGCCGAAAACCCTTTGGCCCTCGTTGCGCGCCCGGGTGATCGCCTGGAGCGATTCGATGCAGGAGTTGTGAACGATGTAGAGCGGTACGTCGAGCACCTGGGCAACGCGGATGGCGCGGTTTGCCGCTTCGCCTTCAACCTCCGGCGGGCGGGAGAGGGGATGCCCTTCCGGCCCGGTGATGCCGCTCTTCAAGATTTCGTTTTGCAAATGGAACACAAGCTCGCCGTTCTCGGCATGAACCGTACAGATGGCGCCCAGTTCCCGCGCCCGGGTGAAGGAATTCACCAGAACCTCGTCATCGCACATGATGGCGCCCTTGTAGGCCATGAAGTGCTTGAAGGAGTTCACGCCGTGATCGCGGGTCAGGGTCCCCATGGCCTCCTTCACCGTCTCGTCCCACCAGGTAATGGCGACATGAAAGGAATAGTCGCCAGCGGCTTTCTCCGCCCAGCCGCGCCAGGTGTGGTAGGCCTCCAGCACATCCTGCTGAGGGCTGGGGATCACGAAATCGATGATCATGGTGGTGCCGCCCACCATGCCCGCCGTGGTGCCGGAGAAGAAATCCTCCGAAGCCACGGTGCCCATGAACGGCAGTTCCATGTGGGTGTGAGGATCGATACCACCCGGCAGGACGTAGGCCCCGCCGGCGTCGATCACCTCGGCGCCGCCGGAAGCTTCGAGATTTTCACCAACCGCCACGATCTTGTCCGCCTCGGTCAAGACATCAGCCCTGAACGAATGGTCTGCCGTGACCACGGTGCCGCCTTTGATCAAGATCGCCATGATGGATCGTCCTCCTGTTGCCCCGCGGGCTGTTCCCTTGCCGGGCTTGTTGCCACATTGGGCCGCACGGCGGCATTTTGCTCTGCCTGCGGCTCTTTCTTGTTTCCCTGTTGGACCCGCATTCCGGCTGCTTCGTGAGCGAACAGAAAGCTGTCCATTTGGTCAATTTTGCACCATGTCGCCCTGCGATGCGAGTCCGCTTTTGCCGGCCAAGCCCTTTTCTTCTCTGGTTTAGCACGAACAATCCCCTTGCCAGTGAATCGCCGCGCGTTAAACTTCCTGACCAATTGGTCAAGCCTGATGATCTGCGGTTGCAGTGCCGTCTGTCGTCAAAAGCAGCATGAAAACAGGGGAGCTCAAATCGATGGCAAACGTGCGTGCCGGCCTCATTCAAATGGCGTTGAAAGCGGATACCGGCGACAGCCCGGAGGCGATCCGCGACAAGATGAACGAAGCGCATCTGCCGCTGATCGACGAGGCTGGCAAAAAGGGTGTGCAGGTCCTCTGCATGCAGGAAGTCTTCAACCAGCCCTATTTCTGTCCCAGTCAGGATGCCAAGTGGTATGCGGCAGCGGAGAAGATCCCCGACGGGCCGACCGTGCGGCTGATGCAGGAATACGCCAAGAAGCACTCCATGGTGATCGTGGTGCCGATCTACGAGGAGGATATCACGGGCGTCTATTACAATACTGCCGCCGTGATCGATGCCGACGGCAAGTATCTCGGCAAGTACCGCAAGTCTCACATTCCGCAGGTCGCCGGGTTCTACGAGAAGTTCTTCTTCAAGCCCGGCAACTCCGGCTGGCCGATGTTCCAGACTGCCTATTGCAAGCTGGGGGTCTACATCTGTTACGACCGGCATTTCCCAGAAGGCTGGCGGGCCCTGGCACTGAGCGGAGCGGAATACATCGTCAATCCCTCGGCGACCGTAGCTGGGCTCAGCCAGTATCTCTGGAAGCTGGAACAGCCGGCCTCGGCCGTCGCCAACGGCTGCTACATAGGGGCCATCAACCGGGTCGGCACCGAAGCGCCCTGGGATATCGGCAAATTCTACGGCTCCAGCTATGTCGTCAATCCACGCGGTGAGTTCCTCGTCGAGGCCAGTGAAGACGACGACGAATTGGTCACCGCAGACATGGATATGGACATGGTGCGGGAGGTGCGAAACCTCTGGCAGTTCTTCCGCGACCGCCGGCCGGAGGCCTACGGACCGCTTACCGAGATCTGATTGCCGTCAGGCCCCTTTGCCGATCGCACCGGCAAGTGTGTCCGCCGTTCTGCGGACGTGGTCCGGTGCGATATCGCCGATGACCAGGAATGCGTAGCCCTGCGAGACCCAGGAGGCCGCGGCAAGCCCCTTGAGATTCTGGCTTTCGACCTGGCGATCCGCTGCTGTGGTCGGAACCACACAGAAGGCGAGAGGTTGTTCATCGTCGTCGAGATAGGCGAACTGCACCAGGGGCACGTCTTCGAAACCCAGCAGCTGAGCCCGGCGATAACTCAACCCCTCCAGGTTCATCAAGGTTGAGCCCGGAATGTCGAGCCCCAGCTTGGCGACGACCCGGGCACGCTCGCGTTCCAGTTCACCCGGCTGCCTGACCAGGTGAGAGAGTGTGTCGCTGCGGTAGAGCAATTGGTATTCCGCCACCGCCATACGCCAGTCTTCGGTTTCGGTCGATGGTGAAAAACGGCCGGCAGCAAACCCCAGTACAACAGCGCCCAGCAAACTCGCTGCGATAAGAACCGAGCGGCGGCCAATCGCGCGAGACGGCGCCGGCGTGGCCTCGCCAAAGGTTCCGGCCGGTGCATGATTCAACAGGTCATCAAAGGCCGCGCGAACCGCTGGGGTATCCATCTTCAGCGCATCCAGGCGCGTGCGCAGCGCGGGGTCGGCCTCCAAGGCGATGCGTATGGTCTCGCTTCGCTCGGCGGCGAGTTCGCCGTCAAGATAGCCGACCAATTCTTCATTGCTGACGTCCATTGCGCCTGTTTTGTCCGATGCCATCTCTCGCCTAAACGCTGCGCCGGGCGGCCGCATCCTTGTGGGGGGCAAGCGCTGCCAGTTTGCTCCGCGCCGCGGCAAGCCTGCTCATCACCGTACCGATTGGGATCTGAAGGTGCTCTGCAGCCTCTTTGTAGGAGAACCCTTCCACATACACCAGGAAGACGGTAATCCTCTGCGCCTCCGGCAAAGCCATCACCGCTCTTAACACTTCGGCATGAAAAATATTCGTCTCTGCATCTGAATTACTCTCCGGAGCGGCAATGTCCTCGCTTGCCACCAGACCGCCGCCACGGCGTACCTTCTCGGCGCGCAGTTGGTTGAACCAGAGGTTCCTGGCTATCCGGAATATCCAGCGATCAAAAGTGCTTCCAGCTTGAAACTGATCTGACTTCTCAAGAGCACGCAGGCAGGCACTTTGACAGAGATCTTCTGCCGATGCCCGCTCTCCCGTGAGCGCGAGACAGTATCGCCAGAGCCGCGCGTGGAGTTGCTGAATCTCCTGCGCCAGTCGTGCTCTTGCAGCTTTTTTCCCGATCAAGCGAATAAATTCCGGCTCAAAGGTGTTTCAAAGGTCAATTCATGGCCAACCCGGTCATGGAATCTAAATTGATAAGGGAGAGAGTTCCATGCGCATTCCTGTGATCGCCGCCGCGAGCGTAATTTTGGCGGCCAGTGCCGCCCTTGCCGGCGAAACCCCGTCTCCGCCGGGCGCCAAAGTCTATTTCATAGGCCTGGAAGACGGCCAGACTGTCGCTTCACCCGTCACCATACGCTTCGGGCTTTCCGGCATGGGCGTGGCGCCTGCCGGTGTCGATGACAAGCCGAAGACCGGCCATCATCACCTGATCATCAACGAAGCGATCGAGGGTGAGGAACTCAACGAGCCTATTCCTGCAGACGATCAACATATCCACTTTGGCGGCGGCCAGACAGAAACCACCATCGAGCTGCCGGCCGGCACCCATGTCCTCCAGTTGGTTTTGGCGGACTGGAGCCACATTCCCCATAACCCGCCAGTCATGTCGGAGCGAATCACCATCACGGTCAAGTAAAGCCGACCAGGCGCTGCCGGGTCCGGTGACCGGGTCCGGCAGCATCCCATTTCTTCGCCTACGCATGGAATCGGGCCAAAACGGCTACACGTACCCCTTTTTTGCGTTTCAGGGTGACGCTTTAACCCCCGACGCCTCCTTCGCTCGGCGCTTACCGGTATATTTTCTAGTCAAAATGCGGTAGTTATAGAGCAAATGGGGGTTCGGAGGGGTCAAAAATGCCCGCCAATGGCCGCAAGCAGCGCTTTTGTATCGAGCTGATCAAGCCATCGCACTACGACGATGACGGTTACGTCATCCAGTGGGCTAAAGCCTGGGTCCCCTCAAATACCCTCTCCAGCCTCTACGGCATCACCCTGGATGTCATTGACCGCAAGTTGCTCGGCGAAGACGTTGACATCGAACTCAACGCCTACGACGAAACCAATACCATCATCCCGATCAAGGCCATTATCAAACGCATGACGGAGCCGGATGTGAAAGGCATCGTCTGCCTGGTCGGCGTTCAATCGAATCAGTTTCCACGCGCCATGGATATGGCCCGTCAGTTCCGCGCAGCCGGCCTGCAGGTCGCCATCGGCGGATTTCATCCCAGTGGCTGTCTCTCCATGTTGCCGGAACTTCCGCCAGATCTTCAGGAAGCGCTGGACCTCGGCATCTCGCTCTATGCGGGCGAGGGGGAGGGGCGCCTGCACCTTTTCTATCAGGATGCGCTGAACCGCGACTTGAAGCCGATCTACAACTACATGAACGACCTGCCGGGGATCGACAACCAGCCGACCCCCTATCTGCCGGAGTCCATGGTCCGGCGCTATGGCGGCTCGGTCGCCTGTTTCGACGCCGGCCGCGGCTGCCCGTTCCAGTGCAGCTTCTGTACCATCATCAATGTCCAAGGCCGCAAGTCGCGCTTCCGCGAGGCCGATGACGTCGAGCGGCTGGTGCGCGCCAACATCGAGCAGGGGATAAACAGGTTCTTCATCACCGACGATAACTTCGCCCGAAACAAGAACTGGGAAGCGATTTTCGACCGTCTCGGCGATCTGAAGGAGGAGACCGGCCTGCCGTTCTCGATCATCATTCAGGTCGATACGCTCTGCCACAAGATCAAAAACTTCGTGGCGAAAGCCAAGCGGGCAGGGGTGGCCCGGGTCTTCATCGGCCTCGAAAACATCAATCCCGACAACCTGATGGCAGCCAAGAAACGCCAGAACCGCATCACCGAGTACCGGCTGATGCTGCAGGAATGGCGCAACCATCAGATCCTTACCTATGCGGGCTACATCCTCGGCTTCCCCGCTGACACACCGGAAAAGATCGTTCACGACATCGAGGTCATCAAGCGCGAGCTGCCCATTGATATCCTGGAGTTCTTCTGCCTGACACCGCTGCCGGGCTCAGAAGATCACCAGAATCTGCACAAGCGCGGCGTCCCCATGGACCCCGACATGAACATCTATGATCTGGAGCATGTCTGCACTGGCCATTCCCTTATGACAAAGGACGAGTGGCAGGGCATCTATAACAAAGCCTGGGACCTGTATTATTCAGACGATCATCTCGAAACCCTGATGAAACGGATGGTGGTCAGCGGCAACAAGCCGGAGCGGATCTGGGCGCATGCGCTTCAGTTCGCCGGTTCAATCCGCTACGAAAAGGTTCATCCTCTTCAGGGTGGTTACTTCCGGCGCAAGGTGCGTACCCAGCGGCGTTCAGGCTTGCCGGTGGAATCGCCCTTGCTGTTTTATCCCCGCCGCGTCTGGGAAGCTCTGAGCACCTACATTCCCTTCGCTGGCTTTGCCATCACGCTCTGGATCAAATGCCAGCGGGTCAAGCGCGATCCGGCCAACAAACACTACACCGATCTGGCATTGACGCCGGTGACCGACCACGGCGAAGACGAGTCTCTGGAGATGTTCGCCCACACCGATGCGGCGCAGGCAGCGGTTGCCAAGGCACAGAAGGAAGCGGCGGCAAGGGAAAAGCACGCCAAAATTGCCGCGGCGGAGTAACGCCGGAACATCGGCTCCAAAGGATAGCGCTAGAAGAGCGGTGCCTGTTCCAGCTCAAACAATGAAGCGCCAGCAAGGCTGTCGACCGTAACACCATCCTCGGCGAAAGGCAGCAACAACCGGCGGTAAGCGAGTTCCCTGTCGGGCAACCACTGCGCCGAGCGTTCGGCATAGTGTGGCCGGCCGCTGTGAACGACTCCGTCGAACTCCTCCCGGATCGCGGCGGCCTGATCCGCCGGATGAATCTCATCGAAAGTCCTGCCGCGCATTTCGTAGCCGACGGTGGCGCAGAGCATCGACCCGGCAAGGCGCATTCGATAGTCCAGGGGATCGCGGCTGACATCGTAAACAAAGAAGTGAGGCACAATCCCGCTGGAGATCGCGGTCAGGTCGAGCGCCTTGCGCGACGGCAGCCGCCCCTTGTTTTTCAGGTTTCGCCAGTACTGCAACAAGGCTGCTAGCCGTTGATCGCTGACAACCATTGTCTGGTCGCCGTCCATTCATTCCCCCGAACATGGTCAGCCGCTGCCCCACACTGGCGGCTGAATTTGCTTTCGACACTCTTCGCCGTCAGTATAGAAAATGTACTTGAGAAGCGGCAACAGTCCAGAGACCGGCGCTTGCGTTTCCCGTGAGATTTGCGGCCGGCCTTTTCATCCCAGAGTCACGCTTGCGTCACATAGGGATCACGCTTCCTTGCCCAACTGTCCTTTTCTGACTGTAGTGAATCGGAGCCCGGATTATGAAGTACGTTAAGTCGGCATTCCTTGCACTGGCCTGCATGGCAACAGCCGCTCCAGTCATCGCCGCCGATGCAGACCTGGGGCCGCGACCGCTTTTCCTCGTCGATCAGATGGAGGAGGGAGCCCTGAAATCACAACTGCTGGCTTGTTCGGGGCAACCGATGGAGCGCAAGCTCTTCTCGATCGGGCACCGCGGCGCGCCTTTGATGTTTCCGGAGCACACAGTCGAGTCCTATACGGCAGCGGCACGCATGGGGGCGGGTATTCTGGAGTGCGACGTTACCTTTACCAAGGACAAGGAGCTGGTTTGCCGTCACGCTCAAAACGACCTGCACACGACGACCAACATCCTTAAATCGCCCCTGGCGTCCAAGTGTACCACCGGCTTTTCGCCGGCATCCGGAGACAACAACGCAACAGCGGAGTGCCGCGCGAGCGATATCACCTTGGCGGAGTTCCGAACCCTGGACGGCAAGATGGATGCCGCCGACAAGAAAGCCCGGACCGTCGATGATTACGTGAACGGCACCGCGAGCTGGCGCACCGATCTCTATGCCGCGAGCGCCGGCAGGCTTATGACTCATGCGGAATCCATCGCCCTGTTTCGTGATCTGGGTGCGAAGTTCACGCCCGAATTGAAATCGCCGTCTGTTGAGATGCCCTTTGAGGGTTTCAGCCAGGAAGACTATGCCCAAAAGCTGATTGATGAATACAAGGCAGCGGGTATTCCGCCGTCTGACGTCTGGGCGCAATCCTTCAATCTGGACGATGTGCTCTATTGGATCGAGAACGAGCCGGAGTTCGGCAAACAGGCGGTTTTTTTGGACAGTCGTTACAACCTCGATGGTTTCGATCCCATGAAGCCGGCCACCTTTGAGCCTAGCATGGAGAGCTTGAAGGGGATGGGCGTCAACTACATCGCGCCGCCGATGTGGATGCTTGTGACCGTGGAGGACGGCCGGATTGTTCCGTCAGCCTATGCAGAAGAAGCGAAGAAGGCGGATCTGAACATCATCACCTGGACCTTGGAGCGCTCTGGCCCTCTCGGTGCCGGTGGCGGCTGGTACTATCAGTCGATCAAAGAGGTCACGGACTCTGATGGCGCCATGTTCGAGCTGCTTCACGTTCTGGCGCAGGACGTCGGCATTGAAGGGATCTTCTCCGACTGGCCGGCTACCGTGACGTATTATGCCAACTGCATGGGCTTGGACTGAACCGCCGGGCCAGGGTGTTTCCCGGCTCAGCCTCTTTCCAGGCCGAGGCGCGCCAGACGTGCCGTGCCGAAGGCTGCCTCGGTATTGGCCGCTCTCGTAACCGGCACGCCGAGCACCCGCTCGCGGATTCTGGTCCAGGCATCGTTTGCGGCGCCGCCGCCGACTGTCGTCACCTGGCGCACCGGCGTGGCGCCGAGCGCCGCCAGACGCGCATAGGCGTCCCGCTCAATATGGGCGATGCCTTCCAAGAGCCCCTGCAGGAAGGCGGCATCATCGTCCGGCCGTGGCGAGACCTTGGGTGTCAGTTCAGGATCGGCGACCGGAAAACGCTCGCCCGGCGCGGGCAGGGGGTAATAGTCCAGGCCGGTCGGTGTCTCCGGCCTCAGGCTGGGTGTCAGGCGCTCTAGGTCAGCCAAAGAGAAGTGGCTGGCGATGGCTGCGCCACCACTGTTGCTGGCCCCACCGGCCAGCCAATGGCCGAGCAGCTTGTGACTGTAAACACCGTAACCCGGCGCAAAAACCGGATTCTCGGAGACAAGCTTCAGAGTGAGGGTCGTGCCGAGGGAGGTGACAGCATTACCTGGCTCGAAGGCACCGGCGGCGAGGAAAGCCGCATTGCCGTCGGTGGTTCCATGCAGCACCTGACAATCCGGCGGCAGCCCGTAGCGCTGCGCCATCTCCGGAAGCAGCGGCGCGAGCGGTTTGCCGGGTGCGGCTACCGCGGGCAGAAGGGACAGATCGAAATCGAGCGTGCTCATCCAATCCGGCCAGCGCTCGGCGCCCACCTCGTAGCCGAGCTTCAGGCAGTTGTTGTGATCACTTCTACCGAAATGGCCGGTAAGCCGCGCCGCGATCCAGTCTGCTTGATGAAGAGCGAAAGCGGGGTCGGCGTCCCCGACCTCCTCCAGCAGCGCCAATAAGCGGGCGAGGGAGCCACCAGTGCCGCGGGCCATACTGTCTTCAGGCGCAACGGCATCGATCCGACGGCCTGCGGTAACGGCTGAGCGATCATTGTACATGCGGGCAGGCGCCAGAACCCGGAAACCTGTGTCGCAGAGCAGAATCGTACCGGAGGTACCGTCAACACAGAGGCCGATCACCGTCTCGAGGGCTGCCTGTTGCCCAAGCGCCAAGAGAACACGGTCAACCGCTTCCCACCAAAGGGCCGCATCCTGCCGCCGCTCGCCGTCCTTTCCTTCAGGTGCAGGAAGAGGCGCTTGCGCCTGCGCAACGATTTCATCCTCGCCACGGGTCATCACCGCCCGCACACCGGAGGTGCCGAGGTCGATACCGATATAGCAGGGGGGCGGGAGCAAGACAGATCCTAGCGGTCGAGCGCTTCCAGTTTTGCCACCTTCGGCGCCGAGCGGCCACCCTGGAAATCGTTGCTGAGATAGATGTCGGTCAGCATGCGCGCCACGGAAGGGCCGATGATCTGGGCACCGAAGGTGATCACCTGCGCATTGTTCGACGCGATCGCCCGTTCGGCCGTGTAGGGGTCCATGACACAGACCGCGCGCACGCCCGGCACCTTGTTGGCGGCAATTGCCATGCCGGCCCCCGTGCCGCAGACCAGAATGCCGCGCTCGAAGGCGCCATCAGCGAGACGGCGCGCGAGTTCAGCACCGATATCCGGGTAGTCGACCGGCGCCTCGTCATCGACACCGATATCGGTAACCGCGAAGCCCTGCGCCGTAAGATGGTCCTTCAGGTCGTTCTTCATCGCCAGACCCAGGTGGTCGCAACCCAGGCCGACGGATATCTTTGGGCTCTCTTCGCTCGTCATGATCTTGGCCTTTCAGATGATTGCTCAGGCGAAATCGATTGCCGAAAAGTCGATGGACAGCGATTTACCGTCCCGTATGGTGGCGATCAACGCCCGGGTAATGGGATAGTCCTGCGGGTCCAGTTGGCTGGCGAAGAAGGCTTTCTCGACGGGGCTTGCCAGGGCAAGACAGGTGTCCGCGCCCTCGACCGTCTCGCCGGCCAACGGCCCTTCAAGAGCCGCCTTCAGCGCCATGTCCTCGCCAAGCAGGAAACCGAGTCGGCTATTGCGCCCGCCGCCAACCGTGACGTTGAGATCGCCGAGCCCGGCCAATCCGTAGGCGGTGTCCGGACGGCCGCCGAACCATCGCGCCAGGCCCGCCATTTCCCGCACCGCCTGGCTGAAGGCCGCGGCGCCGGGGTTCATCGCCTTGGGCTTGTTCGGTTGCGGATTGATCTCCTTATACCGCGTCCACATGGCGCTGACGCCAATCGCCAGGAAATTCTTCAAGGCCGCACAGATCTCCACACCGTCCAGATCGTCGCTCAGCGCGACGCGGTAGTAGTCGGTCTGCATCATCTCCCTGATGCGGCGCAGGGCGGCTTGATCCTGACCGGCGAAGACAACGGCGGTGGGTTGCCGGTCCGCCAGTTCTTTGGCGATACAAGGGCCGCCGATGCCCATGACCATCTGCTGGGTGACGCCTCGCTCGGCCAGCGCCGCCGCAACGCTTTCGGCGAAGGAGCGCAGACCGCCGTGCCATGGCTGCAAGCCCTTGGTCACCAATGCGATGGGTCGCGGTTCGGGCATATGGCTAAGCAGCTTGTCGGTTGCCCAGTCAATCCCCGGACTGGAGACGCCGATGATCACTAGGTCGGCGGACTGGAACTCGGCAGAGGTAAGCGCCTCGATTTCCAAGGGCTTGATCGTCTCCGGTATCGGCGCTTTCAATCTGGGATGCCCACCGCGGTCCGCCTTTAAGGCAGCAATGATATCTGCGTCCAGGTGGGTGCCCACCAAGGTAACATCGTGGCCGTTGTCGGCAGCAGGAACGGCAATGGCGCTGCCCATCACGCCGGCGCCCAGGATGAGGAGTCTGGCCATCAGTTGATCCGCTGCTCGCTGCTTGCATCAAAGAGATGGAGGGTTGCCGGATCGATGCTGAGTGCACAGGTATCCCCCGGCTTGGCGCGAAAGCGGCCTTGAGCCACCGCCCGGATCTCCTGCCCGTCAATGGCCAGGAGCAGGTGGGACTCGGCGCCGGTGCTCTCCACCAGAATGACTTCGGCCTTCACCGGGCCCTCCCGCCCCACGGCGACGTCAACGGGGCGAAGGCCGCAGGTGACCTTTTGACCCGTCCGCACCACAGTCTCTGTCGGCAGCGGCAAGACCATACTGCCGGTGTGAAAAGCCGGCGTGCCGGCCACATTCTGGATGTCCCCCTGAAGAAAATTGATGGACGGCGAGCCGATGAAGTCGGCGACGAAGCAGTTGGCCGGGCGGTCGTAGATCTCTTCCGGCGTGCCGATCTGTTCGATCTCGCCGTCGCGCATGACAACGATTTCGTCGGCCATGGTCATGGCCTCGATCTGATCATGGGTGACGTAGATGGTCGTCGTCTGCAGGCGGTCGTGAAGCCGCCTGATCTCATAGCGCATCTGGCCACGCAGCTTCGCATCAAGGTTCGACAGGGGTTCATCGAAAAGAAAGACTTGTGGATGGCGCACCAGAGCGCGACCCATGGCGACACGCTGGCGTTGCCCGCCCGACAACTCCTTGGGATAGCGATCAAGATAAGGCGTCAAGTTCAAAAGATCCGCCGCCCAGTCGACCTGCTTCTTGATCTCTTCCTTTGACTGACGGCGCACCTGCAGGCTGAAGGCGATGTTGTCGAAGACCTTCAGGGTCGGATAGAGCGCATAGTTCTGAAACACCATGGCGATGTCGCGGTCGCGGGGATGAACCTTGTTCATCAGCTTGCCGCCGATGCGGATTTCGCCGTCGGAGATGGTCTCCAGGCCAGCGGTCATGCGCAGCAAAGTGGTTTTGCCGCAGCCGGAGGGCCCCAGCAGCACGACGAACTTCTGGTCGCTGATGGTGAAGGAGATATCCTCCATCACCTTTACCGCGCCGAAGCTCTTTCCGACTCTTTCGTATTCGACCGAAGCCATATGCGTGTTCCGTTGTTCTTGTTCTTCAGCAGTGGGCCGAGACGAAAGATGAAAGCAGGCCGCTGTCGTCAGCCAGATCGAGGGCGGTGAAGCGGTCGCGGGTGAAGCGGCCGTCACTGACGATCTGCCGGTAGAACTCCGGATCCAGGCCCAAGTCGGCCGCATTCAACTGACAGCCGGCAGCCGCCATGGGCCCCTCCAGGCGCGCCAACGGCAGCATCGCTTCGCGCAGCGGCGCGGCGAAGCCATCCCAATCGTCGGCAAGCCGCCGGTTAAGACGCTCCGCCGCCGCGCCGTCAATGGCCTTCTTCCCAGTCTGCTCGATCATCAAGGCCGCCATGTCGGACCCGTAGCGCTGCTTCAGCCGCGCCTCCGGAATCTCGGTGGGTCTGATCTCCGGCGGCGACGCAGCACCCAGGATCTGGTTCTGCAGCGCAGAGAGTGTGAGGGTGGTAACGCCGACCTGCTCCCCGTGGGAAGTGCCTGGATGATCGGGGCCCGCAAACATATCGATGCAGTGAGAGATCATGTGCTCGGCCATGCTGCCGGAATGGGTGGTGCCGGTGAAGATCGTCCCGAGGCCCATAATCGTTGAGATCCGGGTCAGCATGGCCAAGGAGTCAATGCTGCCAGAGGTCAGTTGCCCGGCGTGATCCAAGAGGCCCTCTTCGTCATAGGCCAGAAGGGTGTAGGGCGTGGGCGTGTAGACGGTATCGAAAAGCAGGTGGGACATCAGCCAGTCCACCTGTGCCGTGGTACGGCAAACCACATCGGCGAAAGCGGCCCGGATCAAACGCTTTGGGCAACCGGCAAGGATTTCCAGATCGAAGAAGACGCCCTTTGCCGAATGGCAGGTGATGGATTTTTTCATGCCGGCAGAAGAGACCGAGGCCGTCGGTGTGGTGTAAGCGTTCATCGGCGAGGTGGGAAACACCGAGTATTCGCGGCCGTCCTGAAAGGTCGCATACTTCACGCTATCGCTGACGGTGCCGGAACCCACGGCGATCAGCGCCTCATGCCCGCGGGTTTCGGCCATGAGCTCGGCGACGCCCTCATCGCTGCAGCGTGGTTTCTTCCAGATGAACTCCTCCACCTGCCCAAGCGGCTTGAGGGCGCGGAAGAGTCGCTCCCCCAAAACATCGCGGGTGATCTCATCACAGACCACCAACAGGGACTTGCCGCGATGCAGAGGCGCAATAAGGTCCGCTTCCTCACCGTCCAGCGAGGCCTCGATGACGATATTCTCGATCGGCAGTTGCACCGGCGCCTTGGTTTGCGGATCGATCCATTCCCCGGCGACCAGTTCGTCGATGACGCCGCCATAGGACTTTCCGTGTTGAGAAGCAGCAGCGGTCATGCTTCAGCGCCCCGCGAAGCAAAGGCGACGAGTTTCCGATTGGTCTCTGCCGTTGCGCCATAAAGTCCGGTATAGATTTCAAGCAATTCCCGGTATTCCTTTCCACTTTCCTCGTCTGGTTCGATCGCCTTGGTGGCCCCGGCCATCGCCCCGGCCGCCTCGACGATGGAGGCATACCATCCGGCCCCGAAGGCAGCGATCATGCCGGCACCTAAGGCCGAAGCCTCGACCGTGTCGGAGATCAGCACCGCCTTCCCGGAAGCATCCGCCAGCATTTGTCGCCAGAGCGGACTGGCCGCTCCGCCGCCGATGGCCAGGAACTCGGTGATTTCCAGGCCCGCGTTTTGCTCCATCAGTTCACTGCGCATCACCTGATCCAGGGTCATGCCCTCGATCAGGGCCCGGTAGACATGGGCCTGGCCATGACCACCGCCGAAGCCGATCAGGCAACCGCGGGCCGCCGTGTCCCAATGCGGGTCCATCACCCCCGACCAATAGGGCAGGGCCATCAGGCCGTCGCAGCCGCGGGAGATTGCCGCCGCCGCTTCCTCGAGCTTTGCAAAAATCGACGGATCCTCGCGGCCACCGGCCGTGAAGCTGTCAACGAACCAATTGATCAGAAAGGCGCCCGACCGCAGACAGTTTTCGAGGATATAGCCGTCACCCTGGGCGGCGATCTCTGTGCGCCAAGCCTTGTCGTAGGCATAGGTCGGTGACCAAACACCGGAGACCACCGCGGTCCCCAAGTTGATGTAAGCCCGCCCGGGGCTGGTGCAGTTGGTGCCCAACCCGGCCAATTGTCCGTCACCGCCGGCGGCGAAGAGGGGCGTGCCCGCCCGCAATCCGGTTTCAGTCGCGGCTTGATCGCTGATATCGCCGAGATGCGTGCCCGGCGGATGCGCCGCAGGCATCTGCGATGCTTCGAGCCCGAGGGCCGCGAGGATCTCCGGCGACCACTGCTTGGCCTGCAGGTCGAAGAGGCCCATGGGATCGGCGGAAATCCAACCGGTTTTAAACGCGCCGCAGAGCCGATTCACCAAGAAGGCTTGCACGTCGGCGAAGCAGGCGGTCTTGGCAAAAACCTCCGGCTCATGCCGCTTGATCCAGAGATAACTGTAGACGCAGGGCGTGATATCGGGATACCGCCCGGTAATCCGGTGAATGGTCTCGGCGCCCAACTCGGCGCTGAGGTCCTCGACCTCCAGGCGCGCGCGTTCGTCGAGCCAGAGAATGCCCGGACGCAGCGGCTGCCCATGTTCATCGAGAAAGGCAACGGTTTCCCGCTGGTTGGAGATCGCGATCCCGGCGATCCGATCCGGGGAGACTTTCGAAAGCAGTTCCTTCAAGGCGGCGACACAGGCGGTCCACCAGCTCTCGGGGTCCTGTTCGAAATGGTAGAGCTTTGGATTAGACAGATCTAAAGGCGCGCGGCCCTCCGCCTCGGCCCGGCCGTCGCGGGTCCAGGCGATGGCCTTCGTGCTTTGGGTCGAGGAATCGATCCCGACAACAAGATCGCGCGAAGAGTCCATAAGCTTGTAAATAAGTTACCTAGCTAAACCGCAAAAAGGGAGGTGGACTGCGGAACCCCGCAGCCCACCGCCGTACCCTGCCTTAGCCCGCTACGATCTTGTCGACCTTGTCGGCAATGGAATCCATTGCCGCCTTCGGACTGTCGTATTCGCCGGCAAAGAAACGGCCAAGTTCAACAGGGATAGTGTCATTGGCAAGCTCCGCCCATTCCGGCAGATCCGGTTCGGAGCCCATGTGGTTGTCGATGGTGTCGCGCACCACGTCCAGATGCCGGGTGGTGCCCGGGATACCCGGCTTGGCATTGGCTTTCACCCGGGCGTCATCGTAGACGCTGGTGCGGGTCGGGCCGGTGCCGCCGCCAAGCGTCGTGATGAAGACCTGGGTGTCCGCCGAAGTGGCCCACTGGGCGAAGAGCCAGGCGGCGTCCTCACTCTTCGAGTACTTCGACACCGCCAGGGAGGAGCCGCCCTGATGGCCGACGCCGGGGATTTCGCCGAAGCCGGTTTGCTCCACCGTGCGAAGCGCATTCGGCGCCGGCGGCACCGCTGCTTCCATGAGCCCGGACACCCGTGATGACTCCGGATTGTCCCAGGAGGGGAAGAACTCACCCCAGCTCAGAACCTGCCCGGCAATTCCCTGGCCGACCGACTGACCCTGGCCGTCCCAGGTCCAGGAGGTCACACCCGGTGGCATGTTCTCCTTCAGCTTCACCCAGTACTCCATGGCCTCAAGGCCGGCATCATCATTGCCGCTGAACTTGCTGTCCGGCCCGAAGATGGACCCGCCATGTCCCCAGAGCCACGCCGTCCAGTCGCATTCGAGGCTGTAGTGTCCCGACTTCATTTGGCCGGTGGTGCCGTAGATGTCAGGACCTTTGGCCTTCTGGATCGCCTGGGCATTGGCCAAGAATTCGTCCATGGTCGTTGCGACCTTCAGGCCCAACTCGTCATAAACATCCTTGCGGTACATGTAGATGAAGATCGGGATGTCATAGGGCACGCCGACCATGGTGTCCTCGTACATCGAGATACCATCGACCAAAGGCACCAGGAAATCATCGAAGTTGTAGTTCGGCATCGCCAGGGCGCTGTTGGCAGCATACTTCTCGCGCGGGTCGATCACGTCACCGGAGAAGCTCGCCATCCAACTCTGGTCGAGGTAGTAGAGATCATAGGTACCAAGGCCCGAGGCGACGTCCAGCGTCAGCTTCTGCAACACCTGCTCCAGGGGCAGAACCTCGATCTCGACGTTGATCCCCGTGGCTTCCTCGAAGAATGGCTTCAAATGCTGATTGATCGCGTTTGACGGCGGGGTGGACTCCGTCGCCAGCCGGATGGTTTGTCCGGCAAAGGGTTTCGCGACGTCCTTCAGCCAGGCCATCATGTCGGCATCCGGAACGATCTCAGCCGCCGCTGCGGTGTTGAAAAGGCCCCCGCGGGCGCCGAAGGGCATGCTGGCAGTCAGGCCGAGGGCCCCGGCGCCAAGGCCCAGCTTGCTCGCGTCGCGCAGGAAGTTACGTCGGGACAGTTCGCCGCGGACATAGCGGTCCGTGACAGAGGCAAGATACAACTTTCGATCAGAATCTCTCATCGCATTTCCTCCCTTATTGCCGGTCCGAACGGACCGCGTTCTGTTTTGCAGGCGTCGATACTGTTCTCGTAAGTACTGCTTTCTGCTTCACTGTTTCACCGATCCAAGGGTCAACCCGCGCACCAGGTTCTTTTGCACGAGCAGAATGAAAACAAAGGCGGGCAGCATTGCCGCAGTGCCGAGCGCGGCCATGTTGCCCCAGGCGGTACCGGTCGAGGTGACGAAGGTCGAGGAGACGACCGGCACGGTCTTCAACCCTGTCTGGGTCAGGGTCAAAGCAAAGAGAAACTCGGTCCAGGAGAAGATGAAGCACAGCACCGCCGTGGCCGCGATCCCGCCCATGGCCATGGGCAGCACCAGCTTGCGAAACACCAGGAAGCGCGAAGCACCGTCGATCAGGGCGGCTTCATCAATCTCCTTCGGGATGTCATCGAAGAAGCTTTTCAGCAGCAGCACGGCCAGAGGCATGTTCATCAGCGCGTGCACCAGAACCACGCCGCTATAGGTATCGAGCAGGCCGAAGTCCTTGTAGATGAAGAACATCGGAATGGCGACGGCGACCGGCGGCATCATCCGGGTCGAGAGGATCCAGAAAACGAAGTGGTGCTGCCCGCGAAAACGCATACGTGAGAGGGCATAGGCGGCCAAGGTTGCGATCACGACCGCCAGCGCTGTCGAACAGACGGCGATGACAATCGAGTCCATCAGACGCGGCGCCATGTAGAAATCGCCACCACCCGGCAGCACGGCGATCCCTTGTTCGAAACCCAATGAGATCCCGAAAACCTCTTCGTAAGACTTAGCGGAAGCCTCGAAATTGAAGATCTTGGGCGGAATGGCGAAGATATCGCGCCCCAGTTTCAGCGAAACCGTGATCCAGTAGTAGATCGGAAAGGCGAAGAGCAGAACCACCGCCCAAGCGGCAATCGCTCTAAGAAGACGTTGGGCCGGAGTCAGCACCATGGCCTACCACCTGACCTTGAAGACGGCGACGAAGATGTTCGCCGCGATCAGGATGACGAAGAGCGCCAGCAGACTGAGGGTCGCACCGTAGCCCCATTTGAGGAAACTGAAGGTCTGCTCCCAAGCATAGAGGCTGAGAGTATAGGTCGCCGTGCCGGGCCCGCCCGAAGTCATGACGTAGACGTAATCGAACATGCGAAACAGGTCGATGCCGCGGATCAGTACCGCAATGGCGATGACCTTGCTCATCATCGGCAGGGTGATCCGGTAAAAGATCTGCCAGGCGGATGCACCGTCGATCATGGCCGATTCAAAGGGGTCGCGGGGCAGGGACCGCAGCCCGGCAATAAAGATCAGCACCATGAAGGGCGTCCACTGCCAGACATCGGCCAGGATTACCCCCCAGATTGCCAGCGACGGCGTTGCCAGGATCGGCGTCGCCGGACTGAGCAAACCAATAGACTGCAGGGTCCAACTGATCAGCCCGAACTGCGAATCCTGCATCAGAAGAAACATCATGCCGGTGATCGCCGGGGGAATGACCAGGGTCAGCGTCATCACCGCGCGCAGGAATCCAAAGCCGCGGTCATCTGAATCGATTAACAGGGCAATGGCCATGCCAAGCACCAGTTGGATCGTCAGGCAGACGCCGGTGTAGAACAGCGTGACGTAAAAGGCGCTCCACATCCGGGGATCGGCGAAGAGCTGCTGCCAGTTGTCGAAGCCCACGGGGACCAAGGCCCGCTTGCGCGGCGCGAACTCGTGAAACGACAGATAGATGTTGTAGAAAAACGGATAGAGCGCGAAGACAACCAGGATGATGATCAGCGGCAGCAGCCAGGGCAGCGGATGGTCGGAGACCATGAAACGCGGGCCTTTCAGCGCAGACGTCATCATTCGGCGACCACCGCCTGAAGTCTCATCATCGAAGACGCCTGCCGGTCAAACGGCCGCAGCCCGGAACGCACCACGATCCTCCCCAGCGGCCGAAGTCCCGCGAATAACTGTGGTTTTAGTCTCGCGGCCAGCCTGTTCGTTCTTATGCGCTTAAGGTCGCATAACATTTTTTTTCGTGCAATATCATTTGTTCATGCTAATGCTCACAAGCTGAGAATTCACAAGGCACGACCCATGGCCCGGGCGACCCCCGACATCCTGAAACTTGGCGACGACACACAGCGGGAAAGCTGGCCCGAACAGTTGGCGGTGCGCATCTGCTGGCATTACTACATGCTGGGCCGCACGCAGCAGGAAATTGCCGAGACGCTGGGAATCAACAGAGTCCGCGTCAACCGGCTGCTGGCCGAGGCCCGCCGCCGCGGCATCGTGCGGGTCACGATCCACTCCAAGCTGGCTGAGAACGTTTCCCTGGAACAACGCTTGGCGGAAACCTTTGGTCTGAATCTCGTCGAAGTCGTGATTGGCGATGCCGCCGACGAGTCGCAGCTGGCCGAGGTTCTGGGGCGGGCGGCGGCTGGGTCGGTCTCGCCGCTCTACGAAGACGGCATGACCATCGGGATCGCCTGGGGTATTACGCTGAAAGCGCTGGCGCAGGCCACCGAGGAGAAGCCGCTGCAGGATGCCGCCGTCGTCTCCATGCTCGGCTCGTTGACCCGGCGCTCCTCCGTCGATGCCTACGAGGCGACCACGGACCTGGCAGCCCGGCTTCACGCCGAGTGCTACTATCTGCCGGGGCCCATCGTCTGCGACAGCGAGGAAAGCCGGAACACCATTCTGCAGCAGCCGATGATGCGTGAGGTTTTCCTGAAAACCCAGTCCGCCGATCTCGGCCTCGCCAGCGTCGGCGGTCTGGATTCCAGCACCATCCGCCTTATGGGTTTCGTCAACGAAGCCGAATTCGAAGAGGTGTCAAAGGCCGGCGCCATCGGCAACTTCCTTGGCTACTATCTCGATGCCCAGGCCGAGATCCTCGACCATCCGATCAATCGACGGGTTCTCGGTTTTCCGCCCAGCGATTTCATCAAGATCCCGCGCCGGGTCATGATTTCCGGCGGCCCCACCAAGGTCCCGGTCCTGCGCGCCCTGATCGAACGTGGCTATTTCACCGATCTGGTGACCGACTCCGATACCGCCCGGGCTCTGCTGGGCGAGGGGTGAGGCGCCTTCAGGGCCCGCCCGAGCCATGGTTTGGAAAGGTCGTCGAGCGGATCGTTCGCGGACTTCCCAGCATCCAGGAAAGTGTCAAACCCGCATAGCGCCCAGCCTTCAGCGGCCGCGCCGCCCTCAATTGTTCCTTTGTCCGCCGCATCAGGCCGCGCGACAGGGCCCGGGCAATCTGGCGGCCGGTTTCGGAACGCTTGCCAAGGGCGATGATGCTTTGGGAAATCCGCTGATCCTGGAACAATTCATCACAGCCATATTTTGAGAGGACAGCGCGCTTGAGAATGCGGTCTTCCGCCTCGGAAAGCATTGCACCGCCAAGATCCGAAGCAACCTCGAAATCCTGCAGCGCAAGATTCCAGAGCTTCTTACGGGCCATGATGGTGCCGCGCTGCAGGAGCGCCTGACGTTGATGCTGTGGATTTTTACAATGCCGATCAGGCAGATACTCGGAGAGCTCCAACTCCGCATAACAACGCTGCAGGATCGTTCTGTCCGCTTCCATCCAACGTCTCATCCGCTCACCGGCGCCGAAACGCTGCGACGCCGGGCCGCGGTCCCCTTCGTGCTGACGCTGCAGGAAGACGGCGGACTCGGTCGAGACCGGTTTTGCGATCCTCGCGAGCCGGATAAGCATGTCGTAATCCTGTGATCGCGGCAGGCTTTCGTCGTAGGGGCCGACCCGGTCGTAGCAGTCCCGCCAGACCAACATCCCGGGTTGGTGCACGAACATATCTTCGAGAGTTGCCGTCAGGAAATCCCCGGGCGCACATGGCCGCCAGTAGCCTGTGGCGAAAATGCGGCGCTCACGGCTTTCCTCATCCACAGCAAATCGGTGGTAGCGCCCATAAGCGAAACCGGCATCGGGTTCGGAGCGGATCAGTCCTGTCAAAATGGCCAGGGCCTCGGGCAGGACGACATCGTCATCGTCAACAATCCAGATCAGCGGATGGCTGGCCCTGGAAAGGGCGAGATTGACGCCCGCCGACTTTCCCCGGTTAGGCATTTTGATTACTTCAATGCGGTTCTCAAAGCGACGCAGTGTTTCCGCCGTATGATCCTGGGAGCCATCGTCGACGACGATGATCTGTGCCGGCGGAAGCGACTGCCCGAGGATTGCCTTTAGGCACTCAGCAACAAGAGGAGCTCTGTTGAACGTCGGTACGATTGCTGTGGTGGAAAGATCGCGGCTAGATCGTTCCATGCGTCATTCAAATCCCGGTGGCCATCGATGCCGATACGAGAGCGCTGGCCTTGAGAAAAGAGTCTCCATGCGGTTTCTCTTATGGTTCCTTCGAAAGCACATTTTGCAGACGTCGACAGCGGTCACTGCGCCAAGCTGAGGGACAGAACACACACCGGGGTATGGCAGCAAAACACTTCCCGACAAGGAACCCCATCACCTTTGCAAAGACCTACCGCTTCCTACCCAATCGCTGTCCCTCAGGTTGTGACCTCTATGTGTCGCCCGCGATGAGCGGTGGTGCCGAATTGGCTGGGTGATATCTTGAACTGCCGCTGGATGAGAGCCAGCGCATGCTCAGTCATAGGCACTCAAGCAGTGGAGCCAAGCGCCTTTGCAAGTGGCTTTTTTCACCAATGCTTTTCCGATGCTTTCGGAACCCTTCATCGCCCTTTCCGCCGCGTCGCTGATCGAACGCGGCCATGACGTCGATGTCTTCGGGTTGTCGAACGTGACGCCCACGGGATTCTCCTCGGACGCCAATGTGCAAGTCTGCCTGCAGAAGCGATTCCAAAACGCTGCCTGGCCACAGAGTCTCGGCGAACGAGTAAAGGCGATGCCGGCGGCCGCAGCGGCGCTTGCCAAACAACGCGGCGTTGCCTCGTTGCCGCTTTGGAAGCCTTTGACATACCGCCGCGGGTGGTCGGATTTGACGGCACTCTATCAGGCGCAGGTCTTCGCAAGGCGCAGTAGTTACGACATTCTGCATTGCCAGTTCGCAACTCTCGCCGAATACGTTCTAAAACACCGCGATGCCGGCCTGTTGAAGGGCCGCCTCGTGGTTCACTTTCGCGGCTACGACATTTCCGAAGTGGTCCAGTCGTTCGGACCGACGGTTTACGACTATCTCTGGGCAAGAGCAGACCGTTTCGTCGCCAACTGTGCGTTCTTCAAGGAGCGGGCCATTGGCCTCGGTTGTCCTGCGGACAAGATTGATGTCGTCGGCTCCGGCATTGATCTTCTGGGCTTTCCTTATCGCCTACCGCTAGCCACAGACAGCGGCCAGGTCCGCTGCCTCACTGTCGGACGCCTGACGCCGCGAAAAGGCATCCACCGGGTGATCGAAGCCCTTCACCACCTCGTTTCGGAAGGCCGGGACCTGCGCCTCGATATCGTGGGCGAGGGCGAACAACGGGAAGAACTGGAGGCCCAGGTGCGAGACTGCGGTCTGGAGGATCGGGTCCGCTTCCTCGGCGCCAGGCCGCACAGTGATATCCGGGCACTGCTTGAAAAGAGTCACATCTTTATCGCCGCCTCCATGACCAGTGCCACTGGCGGCACGGATGCGCCCGTCAATACGATCAAGGAAGCCATGGCCATCGGTGTCCCGACCTGCGCGACCAGGCATGGCGGCATCCCCGAACTGGTGGAGGAGGGGACTACCGGCGTGCTCGCCCGTGAGGATGATCCCGTAGACCTCGCCGCCGCGCTAAAGCGCCTGCTGGCCGCTGAAACGGCGTGGCCGGCGCTGACCCAGCGCGCCCGTCGGCGCGTCGAACAGAACTACGGTATTGATGTCGTCACGGATAGACTGCTCTCGGTCTATGCCCAGGCGCTTGCCGGAGATGTGAAGCAAAGACCGGATACCGCCGTCGCAGTTGCACCCCCTGTTTGAGCTCATAGAGTGCGGAGTAACGCCAAGATGTCATCCATCCAGAAACCACCCGGCGCAAAAGCTACCATTGTGGTGACGCCACGAGAGCGCTTCGGTGTCGCCGTGGAGTCATTGCGAAGCATCGTGGAGCATACGGAAGAGCCCTATGAGCTGATCTACATAGATGGCGCCAGCCCAAAAAGCATCGCTGCCGAAGTCGAGATAATCTGCGCGGAGAATCACTACCATTACCGGCGCTATGAAGACTATCTGATCCCCAATCAGGCCCGAAACCTGGGTCAAGGCCAGGCGAAGACCGACTACGTGGTCTTTGTCGACAATGACGTGATCGTGTCGCCGGGTTGGCTGCAGGCCCTGATCGCCTGCGCCGATGAAACCCGCGCAGATGTCGTAGCGCCCTTGACCTGTCAACGCCTGCCCCTTCACGACGAGATTCATCAGGCCGGCGGCGAGTTTGCCGAGGACCTCCAGGCTTTTCTGGCGAGCAACCCCGATCAGCGGCGGATCACCGACGTCCATCTCCTCCAGGGCCGGAAGGTCGCCGATGTCAGCCTCCACCGCGGCGAAACGCAGTGCTGTGAGTTCCATTGCGCGCTGGTCCGCCGGGACGCCTTTGCGCGCTTCGGTACACTCGACGAAAACCTCCTTGCCACAAAAGAGCACATCGACTTCTGCATGACGGTCTGGACGGGGGGAGGGCGCGTGATGTTCGAACCGACATCGGTCGTCACCTATCTTTTCCCCAGCCGGGACAGGCCACTGACGCGGGAGGATTGGCCCTATTTCGCTCTGCGCTGGTCACCGGTCTGGCAACAGGAAAGCCTGGATCATTTCCAGCGAAAGTGGTCGCTTTACACTGACCCTTATTTTGAAAAGCGCCGGAGCATGTTGCATTGGCGTCATGCAGAGGGCATCGCCAAACCGGTGTTACGCCAGATGCCCCTTATCCGGCACAGCTACACCGCGCAGAAAATCGGCGTCGATCTGCTGACGCGGTTGATCGATCTCTGGAGCGCGTGGCTCGCCCGTCGGCAATCAAACGGCCTGACCACTGCCGCGCCCCGGAATTGACAGGCTGAGAAATGGCCCGGGCCCGAAAGCTGATCGGCCAGACTCTCTGGGCTTCCCTTGGCCAGTTCTTTCAACTGGTCTTTGGGCTGGTCGGTCTCGTCATCCTTGTACGGATCCTGGGGCCGGAAACCTATGGCGTCTTTGCACTCGGCCTCCTTTTCGCAAACTTCATGGAAGTCTTCGTCGGTAGCCACGCCGCCGACGGAATCGTGCAAAAGGAAGACCTCGGCGAAGGACAGAAGACAGCCATCCATCTGGCGATTGTGGCGGCCGGTCTGGTTACCGCGCTCTGTCTTCTTGTGGTCGGCGGTCTCGCGGCCGGCGTTTTTGAAACACCGCGACTTGCGAGTATTCTTCCCGCCATGGCGGTGCTGCCGGTTCTGACAGCCGCAACCAGCGTTCCCAATCAGCTTCTGGTTCGCGCGCTGCGGTTCTCTGCGCTCGCCAAGAATGCCGCCGCAGCCAGTGTGATCGCGCTCTGCGTCGGGATTGTCCTGGCGCTCAACGGCTATGGAATCTGGAGCCTGTTGTGGATGGAGGTGAGCCGCCGGACAACGCTGCTGGTGCTAAGTCACGTCGCCGCGGGCTGGCTGCCGGGCCGGCGTTTCTCGCGCCAGGGCTTCGCTGAACTGGCGCGCTTCGGCATTCGACGCATTGAAAACAGCGGATTGCGCTACCTCTCCGTCGAGGCACTGCCGCGCGGCTTCATCGGATACTTCCTCGGCACTGAAGCTCTGGGATACTTCGCGGTCGCGCGCCGTTTTCTCGGACAGCTGAACGGCTTGCTGACCGGGCCGGTATCGGCTGTCAGCTTCCCGGCTGCGTCGCGCCTGCGGTCCGACCCCGAGGCCTTGGAGAAGCTGATCACATCGGTGATCCGGATTTCCACCTGGACCTTTTGGCCGGCCTTGCTCGGCGCCGTCATCATTGCCCCTCTGCTGTTCCCGATCATGCTCGGCGCGGGTTGGGAACCCACCACAATGGTGATGCAGATTCTTGCCCTGGCGGCACTGCGCGCGCCTGTCACCGGGTTTTCGACATCGATCCTCACGGCCTTCGGTGCCTTGGGCGACATCAGTCGCATGCATATCATGGCCATCGCCATCGGTGTGACAGCCTGCCTCATCGGCCTTCCGTTTGGCCTGTTCGGTATCGCCGCGGCGCTGGCGTTGCGCCAGTGGCTTCAGTGGCAGATCTCCGCTTTCTATGTTCACAGGCAGACGGGCTTCCCGCCGCTCCGGCAGTTGTCTGTTCTGTTCCACGCGGCTGTGCCGGCGCTGGCAATGGCAGCCCTCCTGATCGCGTTGCAGGCATGGTTCAACCGGATACTGCCGCCGGCGACACAGCTTATGATCCTGGTACCGGCAGGCGTCATCATCTATCTGCTGGCGTGGTATCTCTGGAACGCCGCCGCACGGAGGAGCGCCCTTGCCACGGTGGCCGGGTTGCTGCAGGGCGACCGTGAGGCAGCGGCACGGTCTTTCAAGGCGGTCCTGGCGGCCTAGCGCCAGGCTGACCCATCACCAAGCGAGCAAATGCGTGATCCAGCCGCCGATGTAGAGCCCAAGGCCAAAGACGGCATGGGTAACCAGACTGCGGAGCCTTGCAACACCGGGCGCCGGCGTGCGGCTGGCGGCGACACCCGCGCCCATGCCTGGGTGCATCACCAGGAAGGGAGCCGCCACGCTGCCAAGGCCCACCATCAGCGCGGGGCCAAGTGTCGGCTCATCAAGCCAATCGGTGCCCCAGATCGCAAGAAGGACAGCAGCGAAGGCGAGACCGATCAGATAGTGGGCGGTCCAGCCGGTCAGGCGTTCACCCGGCAACGGGGGCGAAGCGTTTATGGGGTCGTGGAAGAACCGCCCTCGAAAGACGTATCCCAACCAACGGCCCACCAGACCGTAGTCAAGCGAGGGGCTGTTCAGCAGCCTGAGCCTGGCAAAAGCCCAGAGGTCCATGAACCCCGTTGCAATGCCCCCCACCAAAGCACTGAAAAGCAGATAATCCAGTATGTCAGGCATCGCTGCCACCCGCCGCAGAGGCCGATCCCGCGGACGCCCGCGCCGTCACCAGCCAGCAGGCCAATGTGAAATGAACCTCCGTTCCCCTGACGTAAGAATCGAAAGCCGCCCGGGCCGTCTCGATGACCCGGGCGCGGTCGTCGATGTCGGCCTCTTGCAGCAAGCCACCAAGGGGACCCATCCGCGTTATCAAGAGAATCAGATCTTTTTCCGGCAGACGGCAGGGCAGGTCGACCGAACGCACTTCGACCCGGTCCCAACCGCTCGGCGCCAAGACGTTGCGGATATGGACCTCTTCCGCGAAGGCAAACTGCCCCGGCGCCCCAGGCTGACGGGGTGGGAGATCCGGCAAGAGCGCGGCGGTGGCCCGCTCCGCCGCCGTCATGAAGGGATTCTCCGCCGGAGAACGCCAGGCGACAAAGGACAGTGTTGCATCTTCCCTGGCGGCCCGCCGCAGGTTCGCAAAGGCGCCGGGCGGGTCGTCAAAGAACATCACGCCGATCCGCGAGATAATCGCGTCGAAACCGGCAGGATCAAAGATGTGCCGCTGCGCATCCGCACAGACGAAGGCTGCGCTTGAGTTCTGTTGCCGGGCGCGGGACTGCGCCGCCGCGATCATGGGCTCTGAGATATCGATCCCGATGCAGCGCTGCCGCCTGCCCAGTATCTGCGCGGCAGCCAGCGTCGTGCTGCCGGTCCCGCAGCCAACGTCCAGCAGTCTGTCAGGCATCCCTGCCTGCACCCCCTCCATAAGCAGATCCTCAAGCGGCTTGAACACCTGATCGAGCAGGCTCTGTAGTTCGACCCAGACCTGGCCTTTAGGGCCGTTCCACAGCCTGCATTGCGGGCTATCGGCCCCTTGCTTGCCGTCCATGACAGTCTCCTTCAGCTTGCAATTCAGAAGAGCTGACCGCAGACTGCCACTTCAAGTCGACTTGAGGTCAAGGGCATGAAAGAGCTTGATATTGCGGAAGTGGCGAAGCGCGCCGCAGTGCCGGCCTCGACCCTCAGATATTATGAGGAGAGGGGCCTGATCACCTCGGTCGGCCGGCGCGGCCTGCGCCGCCTGTTCGATCCGGACGTGCTGGAACGCTTGGCATTGATTGCGCTGGGCCGCGCCTCCGGATTCTCGCTGGGGGAGATCGCCGCCATGTTCGCGCCAGACGGGCAGCCGCAGATCGACCGGCATCTCCTCACGGAAAAAGCGGATGAACTGGATCAGACGATCCGCAGACTCGGCGCCCTGCGTGACAGTCTGCGCCACGCGGCTGCCTGTCCGGCCCCCAGTCATATGGAATGCCCGACCTTCCGCCGACTGCTGAAGGCTGCTGCTTCGGGCGCAATCAAGGGTACAGTCATTTCGCCGGCGCGAAGGGAGCTAAAGCCGTCCAGTCAGCGAAAGAAAATGAGACGGGTCGCAGGATCCTAGATCGGGCTCTTGCCCTTACGACCGGTAAAGATCTTTGCTCAAAAAATAATAGGCGCTGTCGTAGACCGCGCCGCGCCAGGTCCAGTTGGCCTCGACCACCTTCTCGCGGACAAATCCGACCTTCTCGAGCGTTCGCGATGAAGCCTCATTGCGCAGGGTGACACCGGCTTCGATCCTGACCGTGTCGGTTTCATCGAAGACCCAAGCCGTCACGGCGGCCAAAGCCTCGGTCGCAAAACCCTGCCGTTGTTCACGGTGATCGACGAAATACCCGACGCGGCAAACGTGGTCTTTCACGTCCGAATACTCCGCTTCGAAACAAAGATCGAAGAGTCCAATCGCTTTACCGCCTTTTCTTATCACCCAGACCAGGTTCAGGGGGTTTTCCAGGCTTGGTGCAAGCCAGGCCTGAACCTCTTCGGGGCGGTCGGCTGCATGCTGAAAATCCTCGATGCTCTCGCGTTCTCTGGCAATCTGAAAGATATCTTCCAGATCGTCGGCCGTCAGCGGATCCAGAGTCAGCCTTCTTGCACTGAGTTTCGTGGCGACTGCCATAAGGTTCCGCTTCAGTCCTGGTGTCATTTGTCTGTAGACCGGCTGTGCCGGTAACGGCTCAAGACGGTCTCACAGAACAGTTTTTGAGCGCGCTCGCCGTAGTTGGGTGATCACTCCAAAACACCCGAAAACAGGCACTTTCTGTTCATTACCCTTCGAGCTGGTTCACGTCTAGCCCGCATTGGACATTGGCCGGAGTTGTGTTTCCTCATTGACCGGGCGATGGCCGCCGTTCTGCGACCTTCGTAGGATATTCGCTGGTCCAGGCTGCGCCTAGACTTGCAGCATGGGACGGGTCTATCGACGGCAACTGGGCCTTTGCTGGCTTGCTCTAGCAGTTCTGACGGCGGCGCTTTCCCTGGGCGGGAGCGCCAGGGCCTTGGAGCAGGATGCGCTGGCGGCCCTTATCATGCCGCCTTTTTCTCTGGGCGAAGCGGTGAACGAAGAGGGGGTCTGGACACTGCTGAATTCCGGTGGTGCGGCGGCTGGCTACGTCTTTGAGACCCAGCCGCTTGCGCCTCTCCCCGGATTCTCGGGGGCGCCGATCAATGCGCTGGTCATGCTTGATCTGGAAGGGCGCTTCTTGAATGTGCGTCTGATTGAACACAACGAACCGATTTTCGTCTCGGGGCTCGGTCAGGCGCCGTTTCACAAGTTTTTTGAGCAGTACCGCGGCCACTCGATCTCCTCGACCCTCGTGGTGGGTGTGCCATATGGCAAAGGCGACGGGGCATCTTCCCTGGTCTATCTCGATGGCGTCACCAAGGCGACGGCCAGCGTGCGGATCGCACATGAAAGCATCCTGGCAGCAACCCTGGCGGTCGCGCGCGAGAAGATGCAGGGCCTTGCCGGTGGACCGCCGGCGCATCCCAACCGCGACTATGACGAAAACCTCGTTTGGGCCGACCTGGTCGAGCAAGGCTTGGCGACACGGCACCTGGTTACCAATGCGGAAGTTCAGCAGGCTTTCCAAGGCACACTCTGGGAAGACGACGACCCGGAGGCCCTGGAAGACCTGGAGGGAGCCTATCTCGATCTCTGGATTGTCGACTTGGGGGCCAAGGCCATCGCGCGGGCGGTTCTCGCCGAAGATACTTTCGACGAGCTGCAGGAATTCCTGACGATCTCCGAAAACGACGAGCCCATTCTTGTGATCGATGCCGGCCGTCACGGCCTTGTATCGGAAGATTTTGTGCGCAACACCAGTCCGGACTGGCTGTCGGCCGAACAGGACGGCCTGCCGGTGGCCCTGCGTGATGCCGATCTCTTTGTCGAACTCCAGGCCGGCGTTCCGGAGGGGGTCGCCATGATCCTGCGCACCGACCGTCGCCTCGGCTTCGACCCGACCCGGGATTGGACCTTGAATGTGCTGGCGGTCCGCGAGCACGGCTCGTTTCAGCCGCAGACGAGCACGGTGACGCTTTCTGCAGTCCACAGCACCGATGAGCGCTTTTTCCTGCGCCCGGGCGCGATCGAGCGGATACCGCCCTGGCTGGAAGCGGTGCGCAACCGGGCCGCCGATTTGATGGTCGTCACGGTTTTCCTGCTGGCGCTGGTCGCCCTGCTTGGCCTGAGGATGAACGCGCTGGCGGGCATGAGAGGCTTCACCGCCGTTCGGCTCGCCATCCTGGCCTTTGTCACCGGCTTCATCGGATGGTGGGGGCAGGGTCAACTGTCGATCGTCACCGTACTGGGCGTTCTGCGCACGCTCTTCGACGGCGGCAGCTTCGCCTTCCTGCTTTTCGATCCTTTCTCGCTGGTCATCTGGGGGGTGGTGATCATCAGTTTCGTGCTTTGGGGCCGCGGCCTGTTTTGCGGTTGGCTCTGCCCCTTCGGCGCTTTGCAGGAATTCACTCACCACATCGGCATCCGGCTCGGCCTGCGTCAGATCGAGCCGAGTGCGAAGTGGGACAAGCGCCTAAAGCGTGTGAAGTATGTTCTTTTGGCGGGGCTTGTGGCCTCAGTCTTCTTGGCGCCTTCGATGATCGACACCTTCGCTGAGGTGGAGCCCTTCAAGACCGCGATCACCGTCTATTTCCTGCGCGAGTGGTACTATGTCGCCTATGCAGCGGCTTGGCTGGTGCTGGGTCTCTTCCTGTTCAAAGGTTTCTGCCGATATGTCTGCCCCCTTGGGGCAGTAATGGCCATCGGGGGCTGGCTGCGGGGCCGCGACTGGATCGCCAGGCGTGAGGAATGCGGCAGCCCCTGTCAGCTCTGCAAGGTGCGTTGCAAGTACGGTGCCATCGCCGAGACCGGGAAGATCGACTACACAGAATGCTTTCAGTGTCTCGACTGCGTGCAGATCTATGACGATCAAACTCAGTGCGTGCCGCTGGTCCTGGCCAGCCGTAAGCGGAGCGCAGCATGACCGGATCAGGCTTCTCGCGCCGGCGGTTTCTGGCCATCACGGCGACACTGGGACTGGCGGCCGGGCCGGCTGCCGCTCAACCGACCACACGTTGGCGCGGTCTCGCCCTGGGGGCGGAGGCCGAGATAACCCTGTTAGGCCCGAAGCGGGCGGCCGGCTTGGCACTTCGGGCCGCCAAGCAGAGTCTGCGGGACCTGGAACGCCTCTTCAGCCTCTATGATTCACAGTCGGATCTTGTGCGCCTGAACCGCAGCGGCAGGCTCGACGCACCGGCGGCCGATTTTGTCGCTCTCCTGCGGTTGGCCGACGAGATCCACAGCGCCACCGGCGGCCTGTTCGACCCGACGATTCAGCCGTTGTGGCGGGCGCTGGCCGATCGCGCGAGTGGGGAGGCGGTAGCGTCGGCGCGCTCCCGCGTCGGATGGTCCGGCCTGACCTTCGACAACCGTTCCGTCGCTTTTCGCCATCCCGGCATGGCCATGACCTTCAATGGCATCGCCCAGGGCTTTGCGACGGACCGGGTGAGTAATCTGCTCCGCGGTTTTGGGTTTTCCGAAACCTTGGTCAACATCGGCGAGTTCCGGGCCGGAGACGGCGCCTGGCAGATTGGCGTCGCCGACCCTGCTTTTGGTCTGGTTGCCAAGCGGCGCCTGGAACGCGGGGCCCTTGCCACTTCCAGCCCTTCGGCATTACTGTTCGGAGAAGAGGGGCAGGGCCATATTCTAAATCCACGCCGACCGCGACAGACAGCGCCTTGGTCCACGGTAAGCGTCGAGGCGAAGACCGCCGCAGAGGCAGATGGTTATTCGACCGCCTTCACGCTGCTCGATGCAGCGGCGATAAGGTCAGTCTTTCAATCGACACCAGCCTTGCGGCGGATTGTTCTTGTTGGCCGCGACGGCACCGTTACCGACATGACGTGAAGCGGGGAGTCTTCACCACTTGGCCGGTGTGAATGAAAGGCCGTAGTCCTGAAAAACCTGTTGCAGGCGCCCGTTTTCCACTACCGCCCGGATAGCGTCATCCACAGCGTATGACAAAGGACGGTAGGCATGGTGCACCGCCACCCCCAGAGTCCATTCGCTGGTTGAGAAACCCAGCAGCGGCGGCATGTGAAGGTCGAGCGCCGGCGTCAGACCGTACTCCAGTTGCGATTTCGCCCCCATCACCGCCTTCACCTCGCCAGCCGCAAGCGCAGCCATGGCCTCCTGCGGCGTGCTGTAGCGCCGGATGTTCGCCTGCATCTGGCCCTGTGCAAAGCTGGAGAGATAGAAGTCGGCGATGGTGTCGTTCTCGACGCCAACCGTGTCGAAGCGGAAGTAGGCAGGGACGGGCGGGTCTTCCGGGTAGGCATCCCGATGATAGGCGATCGCGATCTTTTCGTTGAAGTACTGGCCGTTGAGGACCACCAGTTCATTGCGGCAGGCGAGATCGGAGTTGTACGGCACATGCAGCATCACATTGCTGACCCGCCCGCCGATCAGCGGCCCTTTCCAGACGTAGTTGCGCAGATCGGCATCGACGGTCTCTGACGCGGCGACGAAATTGAAACGCGCTTCAACGCCCAGGTCCTCGGCGATCATTCGCCCCAGTTCGACATCGACGCCGCGTGCCTTACCACCCTCTTCCCAGGAATAGGGCGGAAATTCCTCATACACCGCAAATTCGATGAAACCACGGTCCAGGATCTGGTCGAGATCCTTGCCGACGATGTCACGGCCTGTGTTCTGCGGCTTCGGGCCCGGCGTGTAGTTCTCGCAGCGCGCATAGGCGCTTGCCGCAGCGGCTAGAAAGATCAGCGCCGCGGCACCGATTTGAAGGGCGGTCCTGCGCATTTACTGCGCGGCGGACAGGCCGATGGTCAGTGTATCTGCCGCGATCTTGAGGCTTTCCGCCGACCCGTCGAGTAACCGGGCGGCCCGAAAAGCAACGCTGTCGGCAATCGGCGCACCGGAGCCGGTGGTAACCTCAGCAGCGATCGTCGAGAGCTCCTCGCGCACCGCATCGACAGCATCGGGATCCGGGTCGGATGATGCCGCCCAGCCTTGCAGTTCATCGCGGATTTCCTTCAGGCGTGGACTGAAGTCATCGAGAGCACCCTCGTCCGGCCGTGTCTCCAGGTAAGTGCGGATTGCCCAGGCCGCCTTTTGCCCGAGCAGATCGCCGAAGGCCGGCATCTTCGTGATGCCGTTCTGGGTATAGCCGCTGCGAAAGCGCTCGACATACCACTCGTCGCCGTACTCCTCCGCCTCAAGGAAGCGCAGGTCCGGCGCCAGGCCGCCGGATATCGCTTCCAAGCCATGGCAGCGGGCGCAGTTCTGATTATAACCGGAAGCGCCGATGTCGACGGCTGCCTGCCAGACGGCCTCGTCGGTACCGCGATAGGGGTTCTCGGTCAGCCATTCTTCACCGACGTCAGGCAGCGCCTCCGTGTTTACCGGCTGAGGGGTCACGTCGCCATGAGCATGAACCAGCGTGGCGGTGGTCAGGGTCGCGAGCCCAAGAAACAGGCCGCGGTACCAGTGCCTGGAAGGCATCGAAAGCATGATCTTGTTCCCAGAGCATTCTTGATTTCCGGATTCCTAGCATAGCTGCTGCAGCGCGACATATTGGACTTTCGGTTTATGCCGTTTCGTGTGTTGTACGATCGTCCTATACGATGGCGGGCGCGCTGCTGATAACGTCGCGGTGTCATGGGAGGAAATCAATGATAAGGGCGTTAAGCCTCTCCGCGATTATGATGCTTGTGGCGGCAGTGACCATAGCGCCTGCGGCTCTGGCGCAGGTCGAGATTCGCATTGCCTTTGTTGAGCAGCAAATCGATCCGCCACCGACACTCTCAAACCTCGACCCCCTGCCGGATGACCTCGGTCGGGCCGGTGCCGAACTCGGTCTTGAAGACAATGCCACGACCGGCCGCTTCCTCGGCCATAACTATGCCTTGACGGTCCACAGCGCCGGCAGCGGCGAAGACTTTCTTGTCGCGGCACGGCAGGCATTGAGTGAAACCGCTCTGCTGGTGGTCAAAGCACCGGCGGAGGCCCTACTGGCGCTTGCTGATCTGCCGGAGGCGGCCGATGCCTTGATCTTCAACACCTCGGAACAAGCGACCCGGCTGCGTGCGGCCGACTGCCGCGCGAACCTTCTTCACAGCATCACCAGCTACGCCATGCGCGCCGATGCGCTGGCCCAGTTCATGTCCAAGAAGCGCTGGACGGATTGGGCGTTGATCGAAGGCGTGCATCCGGATGATGCGGCCTTCGCGGAGGCGCTGCGGGCTTCGGCGGGCAAGTTTGGACTGCGCATCGCCGATGAAAAGGCTTGGGTCTTCGACGCCGATATGCGCCGCAATGCAGCTCAGGAGGTGCCGCTCTTTACCCAGGCACTGGAGGATCATGACGTCCTGGTCGTTGCAGACGAGCTCGGTGATTTTGGGCGCTATCTGCTTTACAACACTTGGGAGCCACGGCCTGTCGCCGGTTCCGAGGGGGTGGCGCCGCGCGCCTGGTCCGGTGTCGTCGAGCAGTGGGGGGCGGCGCAGTTGCAAAGCCGTTTTGCAGATCTGGCCGGGCGCAGGATGTTGTCGGAAGACTATGCCGCCTGGGCGGCGCTGCGCAGCCTCGGTGAAGCGGTGACCCGCACCGGTTCGGCAGATCCGGCGGCGCTGCGTGCCTACATCCTTTCCGATGCTTTCGAGCTGGCCGGTTTCAAGGGTCGCCCCATGAATTATCGCGGTTGGAACGGCCAACTGCGTCAGCCCGTGCCGCTGGTTCACCCCCGGGCACTGGTTGCTTTGGCGCCGCTGGAGGGTTTCCTCCATCAGCGCAGCGAACTGGATACCTTGGGTCTTGATGAACCGGAATCCGCTTGCCGGGCCTTTGAGGAGTAAAGCTGATGAGAAGTCTTGCCCTGGTTCTGATGTCGCTTGCTTTTGTGGCACCCGTCTCCGCCGCAGAGATCTGGGTCAGCAACGAAAAAGACGATACGATCAGTGTCATCGACGTCGAGACCCTGGAAGTCGTCCGTACCATTCCCACAGGGGAAAGGCCGCGCGGAATAACCTTTTCCAAGGACTACAGCCGGCTCTATATCTGCGCGTCGGACAGCGATACGGTGCAAGTGATGGACCCGGAGACAGGTGAGATCCTTCACAATCTGCCCTCGGGTGAGGATCCGGAGCAATTCGTTCTGCACCCCAACGACCGCCACCTTTACATCGCGAATGAGGATGATGCGATCACGACTGTGGTGGATACAGAAACCCGCAAGGTGATCGCCCAGATTGACGTCGGGATCGAGCCGGAGGGAATGGCCGTCTCGCCGGACGGCAAGATCGTTATCACGACCTCTGAGACAACGAACATGGCCCACTGGATCGACACGGAGAGCCAGTCGATCTTCGCCAACTCCCTGGTCGACTCCCGTCCGCGTCATGCCGAGTTCACCAAGGGCGGCAGCGAACTCTGGGTCAGCTCGGAAATCGGCGGCACGGTTACGGTGTTCAAGGTGGAAGACCAGGCCGAGGTCGCCAAGATCCGCTTTGAAGTGCAGGGCGTGCATGCCGACAGGGTGCAGCCGGTCGGCTTTGAATTCACGGAAGACGAAAAGCGGGTTTTCATTGCCTTGGGACCGTCGAACCACGTTGCCGTGGTCAATGCGGAGACCTACGAGGTCGAAGACTACATTCTGGTAGGCCGCAGGGTCTGGCATATGGATTTCTCGCCGGACAAGACTCTGCTTTTCACCACCAACGGCGTTTCAGGCGATGTTACCGTGATCGATGTCGCGGCACTGGAAGCCATAAAAACCATAAAAGTCGGCCGCTTTCCCTGGGGCGCGGCCGCAAGACCATGAGGGAGGAAGTGATATGAGAGGATTTCTGGTGGCGCTGGCCATGGTGGTTGCCTTGCCGTTTGCCGCGCAGGCGGATCAGCATGGCGGTGAAGGCAACCGCTTCGGCCTCGCGGGCCTGCTGTCCGGCTCCAACAAGGCGGATCTGCCGAGCCTTACACTGGCCGCCGGCGAGCCCATCGCGGCAGCGCCGCTGATGCTGAAATCCGGCACCTACTACGAGATTGAGATCGAAGCCGATGGCTCCGCCGAACTGGCCTTGGCCGGACCGGAGTTCTTCCGGGCGATCTGGATCGACGAAATCGTTATCGAAGGTCTGGAGATACGCCCGCTCGGTCTCGACAGTGTGGAGTTCGACGAAGCCGGCACCATGGAGATCGGCTTTGTCGCCATCAAGCCGGGCCGTTACGAATTGAAGATTCCCGGCTCAACGGGCGAGAACCAGCGGGTGGAAATCGTCATTCAGTGACCGAAAGCGCAGCCGGCGGGCTGGCGCTATCGGGGGTCAGCTATGCCTATGGAAGCAAGTCCGCGCTCGACGATGTCAGTTTCAGCGTGGATCGGGGACGTTTCTGTGCGCTGTTAGGCCCCAACGGGGCGGGCAAGTCGACGCTCTTTGCCCTCATGACCCGGCTTTTCGTCGGCCGCAGCGGCAGCATCAGGATCGCCGGTATCGATCTAGCGGCAAATCCCCGGTCTGCTCTGGCCCGGATCGGTGTGGTGTTTCAACAGCCGACGCTGGACCTGGAACTCACGGTGCAGCGCAACCTTACCTACTTTGCCGCGCTGCACGGCCTCACCGGGAAGGATGCCGCGCGGCGGATCGACGCCTCGCTTCAGCGCCTTGACATGGGTGAACGCGCCAAGGAGCGGGTGCGGGAGCTTAACGGCGGCCACCGGCGGCGCACCGAAATCGCCCGAATGCTGATCCACGACCCGGAGGTCGTGCTTCTGGACGAACCGACGGTCGGTCTCGATGCGGCCAGCCGCAAGGCGATCACCGGCCACGTTCATCGGCTGTGCCGCGACGACGGGCTGACCGTGCTCTGGGCGACCCATTTGGTCGATGAAGTGGAGGCGGGAGACCAGCTTGTCGTGCTGCATCAGGGACGGGTATTGGCGGATGCCGGCGCCGGCGAGGTGGCGGGCGACCGTCCGCTCGCCGAGGCTTTCCTGGCCATGACCGCGGCAACACCGGCATGAGCGCCTACCTGATCAGCCTGCTCGCGATCCTGGAACGCGAAACCTTGCGCTTTATTGGTCAGCGCGGCCGCTTCGTCGCCGCTCTGGTGCGCCCACTGGTCTGGTTGCTGGTGTTCGCCGCCGGATTTCGCGCCGCCCTCGGCCTTTCGATTACGCCGCCCTACGAGACTTACATCACCTACGAGGTCTACATCGTACCGGGGCTTTGCGGCATGATCCAGCTCTTCAACGGCATGCAGACGTCGCTCAGCCTGGTCTACGACCGCGAGATGGGTTCCATGCGCCTGCTCTTGAGCAGCCCGCTGCCGCGCTGGTGGCTCTTGTTGTCGAAGCTCATGGCCGGTGTGGCAATCTCGATCTTTCAGGTCTATGCCTTTCTCGCAATTGCCGCAGTCTTCGGCATCGTGTTGCCTTGGGAGGGCTATCTGCTGGTTCTGCCGGCGCTGGTCATAAGCGGCCTGACGCTCGGGGCGCTCGGCCTCGCGCTTTCCTCGATCATCCGCCAGCTTGAGAACTTTGCCGGGGTGATGAACTTTGTCATCTTCCCGATGTTCTTTCTCTCTTCCGCCCTCTATCCGCTCTGGAGGATGGCTGAGAGTTCGGAATTGCTCCATGACATCTGCGCCGTGAACCCCTTTACTCACGCGGTGGAACTGATCCGCTTTGCCCTCTACGCGCAGGTGAACTTCATGGCACTTTTCTGGACTGCGCTGGCGCTGGCGGTCTTCATGGCCCTGGCGCTCTGGGGCTATGACCCGGCCCGCGGCTTCATGCGACGAAAAGGTTAGATCCCGGAAGTCGCCAGGATCGGTCCAGTCTGCTATGGTTCGCCACCCAAATGGAGCGGGAACTATGCGAAAGCTGCTTTTTCTGGGATGTCTTCTGGTTTTGCCGGGTGTTGCGGGAGCCGATGACGACGGCACCCTTAATCCCGAAGAACTATCCTTGAACAGTGTCATGCAGAAGGCCATTCGCGGAGAGGTCGATATGATGACCTGTGCCCAGGGCTACTTCATCACCAAGTCCGGCCGACACGCTCTGGCACGGCAGCTTTTCGAGCGCTGTGCGGAGGCCGGCTACACAGGCGCCATGACCTGGATGTCCCAGTTGGACGACAACGGTCTTGGCGGGCCGGAAGACCCGGTAGCGGCCGCCGAATGGGATCGTAGGGCGGCTGATGCCGGTGATGCGGTCGGGCAGTTCAACTACGGCCTCGACCTCCTGCGCGGGCGCGGCGTCGATCAGGATATCGCGCTGGGCCGGGCCTATGTGGACCGGGCTGCGGCGGCCGGGCTGAAGGTCGCCAGACGGCTGCAGGCTTCGGACTATGACCTGGACGAGGTGACGCCCGATGCCGACAACTGGAAGTACCAGCTTCTTTTTTAGCCGTCAGGCGCGAAGACTGCCGGCCTTCCTTCCAAGCGCACGATGCGGTCCGCGAGGCGTTCGGCCTCCGGCAACGCATGGGTGACAAAGACGGTCGCGACGCTGCGGGCGGCGAGAAGCCGCTCGGTCAGTGCCAGCATTTCCGCTGCCTGTGCGGCATCCAGCGAAACGAAGGGCTCATCCATCAGCAGCAGGTCGGGCCCGGCAGCAAAGGCGCGCGCAAGCCCCAGACGGCGTTGCTGGCCCAGGGAGAGCTGCGGCGGGAAGCGGTCGCCGAGGCCTTCCAAGCCGACCTCCGCAAGCGCGGCGTCCGCTTGTCCCGAGCTGGCGCCGGTGGTGAGGCAGATGTTGTCGCGGGCCGTACGCCAGGGCAGCAAGGTCGGTTCCTGAAAGACCATTGCAATGCGCTCGGGCCGGCTGACCGTGCCTTCGAAGTCCGGATCAAGCCCGGCGATGATACGCAACAGGGTCGTCTTGCCGATACCCGAAGGTCCGGTAACGGCGAGGGTCTGATTCTCCTGAAGCTCAAAAGCGATGGAGCCCAGGACGCTGATGCCGTGGTAGTGCTTGCCGTTGATGGCGACGGCGATCATGCGCGCCGCCAGCGTGTTGCCCGCGCTTCCCAGGGCTGCAGCACGAAGGACTCGATGGCCAGCATGACGGCGATGAAGCTGATCGCATAAGCAAGGATCATGGCAACGTCGAAAAGCTGGAAGTAGAGGTGTATCTGAAAGCCGACACCGTTGGCTCGGCCGAGAAACTCCACGACCAGCACGATCTTCCAGATCAACGAAATTCCGGAGCGCCCGGCGGAGGCGATGAAGGGCGCGAGTTGCGGTGCCACCACGTGCCGCAGATGGGCGCCTCGGCCCATTCGAAAAATCTTGGCCATATCCTCCAACTGGTTGTCGAGGGCCCGTGCACCTTCCCGGATGGTGACCACGACAGTGGGGATCTTGTTGATGGCGACAGCCAGAATAGCGGCGGCTTCTGTCAGGCCGATCCAGAGGTAACAGAGAACGATGGTCACCAGAGCCGGCAGGTTCAGGAATACAATCAGCCAAGGATCAAGCCAGTGGTCGGCGCGGCGGCTGCGCCCCATAAGGAGCCCGATGGCGAGACCGATGGACATCGCCAGGACAAAGGCGAGCGCAACCCGCGCCAGAGTGGCGCCCAGGTGACGCGGCAGTTCGCCGGACAGGGTTTCACTGACGATAAGCGGAGCGACCTGCCAGGGTGCCGGCAGCACCTCGGCGTCGTTGCCGAGGACCGCGAGAACCGACCAGCCTGCCAGCAGCCCGGCCAGCGATAGAAGGGGAATCCAAGGCTGGCGCCCGTCAGCTTCCGGTTTTGACAAAGAGTCCCTCGGGAAGATCGTTCGCCAAGCCCACCAGGTCGCTGCCGCCCAGGCGTGACATCAAAGCCAGCAGCGCCGCAGCCGAATCCTCATCCACCGGACCAGGCGCCGGAATGCCGGCGCGAAAGCCGACTTTCAGCGCTTTGAACTGTTCAGCCGATTTTGCTTTCATGCGTGGCCGCAGGCGATCCCACTCCGCGTCGTCCTGCGCCAGCAGGTCCTTCGCACTGCGGGAAGCCTTGGCCAGGCCGTTGACCAGATCCGGCTGGCGGCGCAACATCTCGCCCTTCACCACATATCCCAACAACGGCGTCTCAGGGTTCAGGCCCAGCGTTTTCGCGGCCTCTGCTACTGAGATCAGGCGGCGCATACCGGCCGCTTCCATCTTGGCCATGAAATGCCAATAGTTGATAGCGCCATCCAGACCGCCGTCCAGAGCAGTCTTGAAGATCAGCGGCGGGGCGCCGAAAATCTGCTCGGTTTCCGCGACCAGGTCGACGCCGTAAGCCTGCTCTGCAAAGGCGCGCAGGATGATCCAGCTCTTGTCCAGAGGGCCACCTGCGACGCCGATCTTCTGCCCCCTGAGGTCAGCTAGCGTTTTGGCCGGGCTGTCGGCCGGTACCACGATGCCGCCAATCGCTTTGGAGTAGGGGATAAAGACATAGTCTTTACCCGCCGCCCTTTGCCGGGCCACCCAGATCCAATCGGAAACGATTACGTCGGCCTCGCCGCCTTGAAAGGCGACCTTGGCGGCTGCCCCGCCGGCGACACCCTGTATATCCAGGTTAAACCCGTTCTGCCTGTCGAAACCGTGGTGTGCGATGGTGTCGAGTTCCCAGTTCACGGTGCCGAACTTCAGAACCGAAATGCGGAGGGTCGGCGTTTCGGCGACAGCGGCGCCGGCAGCAGGCGCGAGCGCCAAGACCGCAGCCACAAGCCATCCGAGGCATTTCATTTCCCATCTCCCTTGATCGCTTGCCCTGCGTGACATCTTTTGGCGCGACATTTCTTGTGCCATCCAGATTACAGCTTCTCGGGAAAGTTGGAATACGACCAAGGCAGCAGACGGCCCGGCACTGGCTAACCTACGACCATTGGCCAATTTCCAAGGCTCGATCAGAGGCGGATACTCCAAGAGACGGAAAAAGCCGGTAGAAGCCGGCAGCTTCGGATGAAGCCGTTATGGGTACGGCAAGGGAGGATAAAATGCATCGGTTCTTGCTTGTAGTTGCAGCCGGCATGTTGGGTTCCGGCTTGGCGCAGGCACAGGTGACGGAAGACGATCTGCGCAACGATCAGACGGTGACCGATCAGATCGTCACCAACGGTATGGGGCGCGATCTCCAGCGCTACAGTCCGCTGGACACCATCAACAAGTCCAACGTGAAGAACCTCGTTCCCGCCTGGGCCTTTTCCTTCGGCGGCGAGAAGCAGCGCGGCCAGGAAAGTCAGCCCTTGATCTATGACGGCATTATGTACGTCACCGGCTCATATTCCAGGCTCTTCGCCCTGGATGCCATGACCGGCAGAGAGCTCTGGCAGTATGACGCACGACTGCCCGAAGGCATCCTACCGTGCTGCGATGTGGTGAACCGCGGTGCGGCGATCTATGGCGACAAGGTGTTTTTCGGGACGTTGGATGCGCGCATCGTCGCCCTTGGCCGCAAGACCGGTGACGTGGTCTGGCGCAAGAAGATCGCCGACTACAAAGCCGGTTACTCCTATACCGCCGCGCCGATTATCGTGAATGGTCTCATCGTCACCGGCAACTCCGGCGGCGAGTTTGGTATTGTCGGCGAGGTGCAGGCCCGCGATACCGAAACCGGCGAGCTTGTCTGGACGCGGCCGGTGATCGAAGGCCATATGGGCACCTTCAAGGGCGAAGAGTCGACCATGACCGGCGAGCTGAACGCCACTTGGCCGGGCGACCTCTGGAAGACCGGCGGCGGCGCCACCTGGCTCGGCGGCAGCTATGATATCGAAACCGACACCCTGATCATGGGTACCGGCAACCCGGCGCCCTGGAACAGCCATCTTCGCAATGCCGGTCAGCCGCGGCCCGGCAATGCCGGCGACAACCTCTATGCCGCCTCCCGCCTTGGCATCGACCCGTCGAACGGCGAGATCAAGTGGCATTTTCAGACCACCCCGCGCGAGGGCTGGGACTACGACGGGGTTAACGAGGTCATCCCCTTTGTCGACGCGGCGGGTAACAGGCGGCTGGCGACGGCGGATCGGAACGGCTTTTTCTATGTGCTGAATGCTGATGACGGTGCCTTTGTCGATGCCTTTCCTTTCGTGAAGGACATCTCCTGGGCCGAAGGCATCGACGAGAACGGCCGCCCGATCTTTGTCGAGGACAATCGGCCGGGCGATCCTTCGGCAGCGGCGGACGGCGCCAAGGGCGAGAATGTTTTCTCGGTTCCCTCTTTCCTTGGCGGGAAGAACTGGATGCCCATGGCCTACAGCCAGAAGTCCGGGCTCTTCTATGTGCCTTCCAACGAGTGGGGCATGGATATCTGGAACGAGCCCATCACCTTCAAAAAAGGTGCGGCCTATCTGGGCGCCGGCTTCACCATCAAACCTCTGTTCGAAGACTACATCGGCTCATTGAAGGCGATTGACCCGATGAACGGTGAGGTGAAATGGGAGGTCAAAAACAACGCGCCGCTCTGGTCGGGTGTCATGACCACTGCCGGCGGTCTGGTATTCACCGGTACGCCGGAGGGTCATCTGAAAGCTTTTGACGACGAAACAGGTGAGGAACTCTGGTCGTTCCAGACCGGCTCCGGCGTCGTTGGTCAGCCGATCACCTGGGAGATGGAAGGCGAACAGTACGTTGCCGTGCTTTCCGGCTGGGGCGGCGCGGTGCCACTCTGGGGCGGCGAGGTCGCCAAGAAGGTGAGCTACCTGAACCAGGGTGGTCTGGTCTGGGTTTTCAAAGTGCCCAAGCAGCTCGTTTCGGCCAACTGAGGCCCGGGCTTTCTTGAACAGCGGAACAGGCGCGTCCTGCGGGGCGCGCCTGTTTTCGTTTCCGGCCCGGAAGAGCTAGATCTTTGGTCGGGTATCGCAGCGGGCCGCCTTGGGCTACCATGCTCGACAGGGGGGAGCTGAAGGCAGCGAATGGGATTGGGAGCAGGATGCCCGGAGTTTCGACACAGCGTGAAGAACAGCCGGAGGCGGTGCGCCTTTCGACAGCCCTTGTGATTGATGATCATCCGCTGTTTTGCGAAGCGCTTTCCATGACCTTGAAGTCGGCGATCCGGGTGGAGGAGATCGTGACCGCCGAAAGGCTGGAGCAGGCTATCGAGCAGATCCGCGGAGGGTTGCAGCCCGACGTGGTGATGCTGGATCTCAATCTGCCCGATGTGAACGGCCTGGAAGGGCTGGTTCGCTTGAAGAAAATCGCCGCAAATGTGCCGATCATCGTGGTTTCCTCTCTTGCCGAAAACCGGATCGTCGCCTCTGCGATCAAAGCGGGCGCGTCGGGCTTCGTGCCCAAGCACAGCCAGCGCGACGTCTTCCTGCGGGCTTTTACCGACATCTGGGCGGGCAGGGTCTATCTGCCCGATGGTTATGTCGAGGTATCGGAGGATGATGCGTCGCCACAATCTGCGGAGGAAGATGCGATCCTCCGCCTGTCTCAGCTAACCCAGCAGCAGGCACGCATCCTTCAATGCGTCTGTGAGGGTAAGCTGAACAAACAGATCGCCTATGATCTCTCCATCGCCGAGACCACGGTAAAGGCGCATGTAACGGCGATTTTACGCAAGTTGGGGGTTCAGAGCCGAACCCAGGCGGTGCTGATGGCGCAAAACACCCATTTCGCAAAGATCTTGCAGGACGACAACAAGGTCACCTAACCTATCCAAAACAAATAAATCAGTATGTTTTGGGGAGGTCATATGGACGCGCCGGTAATGCCACCGGTGGCCGGTAAGCGTGGCCGGAACGCGGTCCGGACGGCTCATGCCGCCGCTCGCGACGCCCGGGCGGCCCTGTCGCGGCTAGCTGAGGAAGTCGGAACCGACGGGCTCGACCTCGTTATCCTGTTCATCTCCCCCACCGGCGACCTGACCACCATCGCGCGCGAGGCCGAGGCGGTTTTCGGCAGCACACCGGTGATCGGTTGCACAACGGCCGGAGAGATTTCACCTCAGGGCTATACGGAAGAGGAGATCGTCGCCGTTGCCTTTCCGCGAAAGCAGTTCGTTTCTCTCATAGAATTCATCGACGACCTTAAAGGGCTGGTGCGCGAGGATCTCGTTCGGACAACGGTCAAACTGCGTGGTGAGTTGGCCCGCCGGGCGCCGGATTGGACCTCGGAATTCGCCTTTCTGATGGTCGACGGGTTGTCACTCTTGGAAGATCAACTGGTTTCAGCGCTCTCGACCGCGCTGGGGCCGACGCCGCTGTTCGGCGGGTCCGCGGGTGACGGGCTCGACTTCAAGCAGACCTTCGTCATTCACGGCGGCCGTGTCTATCAGGATGCAGCGGTCCTGGCGCTGATCAGAACGAATTGCGCCATCAAGGTCTTCAACTTCGATCACCTGACGCCAACCGAAAAGAAGATGGTGGTGACAGAGGCCGATCCGGATCGCCGGGTGGTTCGCGAGATCAATGGTGAGCCGGCAGCGCGCGAGTATGCCCGGATCGTCGGCATGGACCCGGAGCAACTCTCTTCGTTCATCTTCGCTGCCCACCCCGTGGTGGTAAAGGTTGGCGGCAAGCACCATGTGCGAGCCATTCAGAAGGTCGAGCCCAATGGCGACCTGACGTTCTTCTCGGCCATAGATGAAGGGTTGGTGCTCACCGTTGCCGAACCGCGGGACATCGCGGAGGATCTTGATGCGGCGCTGGGCGACCTTTCCCGCCGCGGCCAGCCGGAAGCGATCATTGCCTGCGACTGTATCCTGCGCCGCGTCGAGGCGGAGCAGAAGCAGGCGATCGGGCCCTTGTCACGCATCCTGGCAGCAAACCGGGTTGTCGGCTTCAGCACCTATGGCGAACAGGTGAACTCCGTCCATGTGAACCACACCATGACCGGTATCGCAATTTATCCGCCGCCGAGTGAATCGAAGACATGAACTCTTTGCTGATCAACCCCGAGGACAGCCTCGAGCAGCAGAACCGGAAGCTTCTGAAGATCACCTCCGTTCTGATGCGGCGGGTTGAGCAGGCGACCGACGACAGCGGCGCCGCCTATGCCCACTTCCAGCGGGCGCTCTTGCTCGAGGAAGAGGTCCAGGCCCGCACCTGGGACCTGGAGCAGACCCTGGGGCTGCTCAACCAGTCCAATGCCGAGTTGTCGCGCGCCAATAAAGCGGCGGAGCGGGCCCGCGCCGATCTGTCGAATGCGCTTGAAGCGGTGCAGGAAGGTTTCGCGCTTTTCAACGCTGACGATGTGATGGTGATGTGCAACAGCCGCTTTGGCATGCATATGCCCGATATCCGCGCCCAGCTGCGCCCTGGGTTGGCTTTTCAGGACTATGTACGGCTGGTCAGCCAGAGCAGCTGTCTGGCCCTTCCGTCTGGGGAGACCCCGGCCAGCTGGGCTGAGCAGCGCAAACGCAAGCACAAGGAAAGCCACGTTAACTTCAATGTGAGGATCACCGGCGACCGCTGGGTTCAGGTCAGCGAACATCGCACGCCGGACCAGGGCACCGCGATCCTGCAAACCGATGTAACGGACATGATCCGGATGGAGCGGCAGGAAAGGGAGAAACTGCTCGATGACCAGGCACGCCTGATCCGTGCGACCCTGGAACACATCAATCAGGGAATCTGTATATTCGACGACCAGCACCGTCTTGTCGGTTGGAACCAGCGCCTTGCCGCGCTGCTGAATCCACCCATGCACCTGCTGCGCGTCGGCACCAGTTTTGACCGCCTGCTTGAGCACATTGCCCAGGACATGACCTTCGCCAAAGGGCAGTCTTTGCGGAAGGTAACGGACTGGGTTCATCAGACAAACCTGCGCGCGCCTCTCTCCCTGGAAGTCAGTCATCGGGGGAAGGTCCACCTCGACGTCTTCGGTCAGGAGATGCCGGACAAAGGTTTTGTCATCAGCTTCAGCGACGTGACCGCGGAACGCGAAGCGATCGACGCCATGTCCGAGGTGAACGAGACGCTCGAACAAAGAGTGCTGGATCGAACAATTGCACTGGAAGACGCGCTTAAGGCTGCGGAACTGGCCAATGCCTCAAAGTCCCGGTTTGTGGCGGCGGCCAGTCATGATCTTTTGCAGCCGCTGTCCGCGGCCAAGCTCTTCCTCTCATCCCTGTCGAACATGGATCTCAGCGCCGAACCGCTGCGGGTTACCCAACGCATCGAGAGTGCGTTGAACAGCGTCGAGGCGATCTTGGCTGCGCTCCTGGATATCTCCAAACTCGATTCAGGCCGTGCGGCCGTCGAGGTTTCGGCTGTCCCTATGAGTCAGATTCTGGGACCGCTGCGCGATGAGTTCCAGCCTCTGGCCAGGCAGAAGGGCATCGATCTGCACGTCGTCGACTGCGGATTGGTGGTGCAAAGCGATCCGTCTTATCTCAGGCGTATTCTTCAGAACCTTATCGCCAACGCGATCCGTTACACCGCTGCCGGCAAGGTACTGGTGGGCGTGCGCCGGCGGGGTGCCAATCTGATCGTTCAGGTCTGGGATACCGGACCTGGGATCCCAGAGGAAATGCGGGAGCTCGTCTTTAAGGAGTTCCAGCGCCTGGGCACCGCCGATCATGAGGGTAGCGGGGTCGGGGTGGGGCTCGGTCTGGCGATTGTCGAGCGGGCCTGTGCGCTACTCGGCCACCCCTTGCAAATGATATCGCAGACCGGAAGGGGAACCGGGTTCCTCGTCACCCTGCCGACCAGCATGCAGGCAGCGCAGGCCGATGAGTCCGATGGCCGGACGGCGGCCGGCAAGGCGGGCCCCGGAGGGGGGCAGCTGATCGCTCTGATCATTGAGAATGACAGAGAGGTACGCTGGGCCATGACAACGCTGCTGGAGAGTTGGAGCGTCAGTGTTTTCGACGTCGCCAGCCAAGCCGAGGCGCTCCAGCTTCTTGATGAAATCGGCGTTGCGCCGGACATCCTGCTTGTCGACTATCAACTCGACCTTGGCGAAAACGGACTTGATGCCATTGACGCCGTGCGGAGCCGTTTCGCATCGACAGCCGCAGCCCTGGTTACGGCCAAGCGGTCTCCTGAGCTGCAAAGAACCTGCCGGTCCAAGGGAATAGGGTATCTCAACAAGCCCATCAATCCATTGGAGCTTCGCGAGCTGTTGATCGGCGCCCTGCCGCGCCAGGTGGCAGGCTGAAAGCCTCGTCCCCAACCCTCCGAACCGCCAAGGCTCCCCCGACGTCTGAAGCCTGGTTAGACGCTCTGGCCGCTAAGCCATTGAAGAGAAAGGAGGCGTAAACGAGGGTGGCGGATGGGGTGGGATTCGAACCCACGAGACGCTCTCACGCCTGCCGGTTTTCAAGACCGGTGCCTTCAACCACTCGGCCACCCATCCATCGCGCACAAAAGGGGGCGGGCCCCCGCGGCCAACGGTTCTAAGCGGCCTGGGAACGAAAGGCAAGCGGCTCTCCGGGCGGCCCGGATCGGCCCGCGGATCGCCCCTTGATGGTACGGGGCGTCAGGCTGCAACCGGCTGACTGTTGCGGCTCGGGCCAAGGCGCGGCAAACTCTCGACCTCAGATCAGCCGGGTAAGGGCGGCAAGGGCGCAATCAGGGGAGCAATCATGGGCAAAACGGTCAAGAGTCTCAAAAAAGGCCTTTCAAGGCGCAGTGTTCTGGCTGCCGGCACTGCAGCGGCCGGCCTGGCTGCGCTACCCGGCCTCGGCACAACCGTGCTGGCGGCTGATACCGTCAAAGTTGGCGCCGTGCTCCCTTTCAGTGGTGGGCTGGAGCTCTTCGGCAATCAGGCCAAGTTGGGTATCGATCTGGCGGTGAAGGAAATAAACGACACCGGCGGCATCCTCGGGCAACCGCTTGAGGTGATCTATGAAGACAACAAGACCGACCCCAAGACCTCGGTGGAAAAGGCGACCAAGCTGATCCGCGGCGACGACGTGGTGGCACTGACCGGGCCAATCACCTCGAATGCGCGTGACGCCATGACGGCAACCATCAAGCGCCTGAAAACGCCGCTGCTCTATGCCACAAACTACGAGGGCGGGGCCTGCGACCGTTACCTTTTCTCCTTCAACACGGTGCCGAACCAGGAACTGGCGAAACTGCTGCCGCACCTTCAGGAAACCGTCGGCGGCAGCACCTATATGTTCGGGGCAGACTACGTCTGGCCGCAAAAGATGTTCGACGCAGCCAAGTCTTTGGCCGAAGGGCAGGGTGGCTCGGTGGCCGGCGTGGAATTCACGCCCTGGGGCGTGAAGGAATTTGCCCCGGTGATCCGGCGAATCGCCGACAGCGGGGCCAAGACCCTTCTCTTCGCGCTGCCCGGCGGCGACGGCATCACCTTCATCAAGCAGGCCGAGGCTTTTGGTCTTTTCGATCAGGTCACTGTCGGCTTCCTCGGCTTTGCCGAAACCTACCTCGGCGCCTTCGGGCCCGGCGGCGGGCAGAACATGTGGGTGACCGTACCCTTCGTCGCCTCCAGCGACAATCCGGGGGTAAAGGATTTCGTCGCGCGCATCCGTGCTTCGGCCGGTGATGACGTGCCCATCTCCCACTATGTGATGACCCATTACAACGCGATCAACGCTCTGCGCGATGCCCTGGAGCGCCAGGGGACGGTGAGCCGGGAGGCCGTGGTCGACGGGCTTGAAGGGCTGATCGTTGCATCGCCGGCCGGACCGGTAACCATCGGCTCGGCCGACCATCACGTCACCCTGCCGATGTTCCTGGCAAAAACCGAAGGCGACGGACTGAAGACCGTACAGGATCTGGGGCGGCTCGCACCGGAGGCCGGTTGCAGCTGATGATCCAGGCAAACCCGGGAGGGCGATATGCCGGATAGTGCCGATCTGCCGGGCCTGACCCGCGATCTGACGGCGGTCCTGCCGGTCGCCCCGGTCGATCTGGTTTTGGGAAAGCAGAAGACCGGACTGGTCATTGTCGACGAAGTGAACGGTTTCGCCACCGTCGGGGCGGGCAATCTCGCACCGCCGGCGCCCAATGCTCAGGTGGCGACCATGGTTGCGGAAACCGACCGCTTGGCCCGGGCTTTCACGGAGAAAGGCTGGCAGATCCTCGCTTTCCTGGACACCCACGTGCCCGGCAAACCGGAACCGCCTTATCCGCCGCACTGCGAAGCAGGCACGGGGGAAGAGGAGCTGGTGCCCGAACTGGCCTGGCTGGAAGAGGACCCGAATACCACCCTGGTGCGCAAGGACTGCATCAACGGTTTCGTCGGGGCAATCCGCCCGGACGGCAGCAATGCCGTGGTCGACTGGGTGAACGGGGCGCGGCTGGAGCGCCTGCTGGTGGTCGGCATCTGCACCGACATCTGCGTCATGGATTTTGTTCTGACCCTGCTCTCGGCACGCAACCACGATCTGATGCCGAGCCTGAGAGACATCTCTGTCTACAGCGAGGGCTGTTCGACCTACGACCTGCCGCTTTCGGTCGCCGAGAGCCTGGGCTTGCCAAAGACGGCGGCTCACCCGCAGGATCTGACGCATCATATGGGGCTCTACTTCATGGCCTCCCGCGGCGCGGAGATCGTCGGCAAAGTCACCTTGGACGGCTGAGCAGTCGTCATGAGCGCGCTGTGACGCCGCTGCTGGAAATCACCGGTCTGGAGAAGGACTTCGGCGGCGTTCGGGCCGCCGACGGGCTTGATCTTTCGCTCTCCGCCGGGGAGATGCTCTGCCTGATCGGCCCCAACGGCTGCGGCAAGACAACGCTCTTCAATCTGATCACCGCTGCAATCGCCTCCGACGCCGGTGCGTTGAAGTTTGACGGCGAGGATCTGCGCGGGCTTGAGCCTTATCAGATCGCGCGGCGCGGAATCCTGCGCAAGTTTCAGGTCCCCGGAATCTATCCCGAGCTCACGGTGGAGGAAAACCTGTCGCTCGCGGCGGGCGGCCGTCCGGGTATCGAAGCAGCGGATATGGAGGAGTTGCTGGCGCTTGCCCGCCTTTCCGAACGCAGGGCGGTCCCGGCCGGGACTCTGGCGCATGGCGAAAAGCAGTCCTTGGAAATCGTCATGGTGCTGGCGGGTAGACCCCGTCTGCTTCTGCTCGACGAACCGACCAACGGCATGACCGGCTCGGAGACCGCGGCCACGGTCGCGCTCATCAAGACGTTGCATCGTGACTACGGCTGCGCCGTCGTGGTGATCGAACACGATATGGGTTTTGTCGAGGAACTGGATTGTCCCGTTGCCCTGATGCTGCGCGGCAAGATCGTCCGGCGCGGCAGCTTTGCCGCCCTGCGCAACGATCCGCTGGTCAAAGAAGTCTATCTGGGGCAGGCATGACCATGCTGCGCATAGAGGGTCTCGTCTGCGGGTACGGCGGCAGCCGGGTGCTGCGCGGTTTCGATCTGTCGGTGGGCGAGGGGGAGAGTGTCGCCCTGCTGGGGCGCAACGGCATGGGTAAGACCACCCTGCTGCGCGCCGTCATGGGCCTGATCAAAGCCAAAGAAGGAAAAATTGAGTTTGGCGACAATCGGATCGACGGCGCCAAGCCTGAAGTCATCGCCAAGGCCGGTCTCGCCTATGTGCCGCAGGGCCGCGAGATCTTTCCCGATCTGAGTGTCGAGGAGAACCTGCTCCTCGGCGCCATGGGGAAGAACGGGCTCGGAGCGGCCGTGCCGGACCAGGTATTTCAGCGCTTCCCGATCCTGAAAGATCGCCTGAACCAGAAAGGCGGCACGCTCTCCGGCGGCCAGCAGCAGCAACTCGCCATTGGACGGGCGCTGGCCGGCCAACCGACGATGTTGCTGCTCGACGAACCTTCGGAAGGGCTGCAACCCTCCATCGTTACCGAGGTCGGCAACGCGATGCGCCGGGAGGTGGAAGAACGGGGACTGACTCTGGTGACCGTCGAACAGAACGTCGAACTCGCCCTCACCATTGCCGAGCGCTGCCTCTTTATCGAGAACGGCGTTCTGGTGGCCGAGGCCAGCAGTGCCACGCTGCGCGCCGACGACAGCCTGCTTCACAAGCACCTGGCGATCTAGGAGAGGGGTAGAGATGGACCAGGCCCTGCTGCTCCTGCTCGATGCCACCAACTATGTGCTGGTGATTATCCTTGTGGCCATGGGGCTGGTCATTGTCTTCGGGCTGATGCGGGTCATCAACATGGCCCATGGCGAACTCTTTCTGCTCGGCGCCTACACCCTGGTGCTGCTGCAGCAGGCGGGAGTTCCCTATTGGATCGGCCTGATCGCGGCGACGCTTCTCGTCGGTTTCATCGGCCTGCTGATGGAAGAGCTGGTGATCCGCCACATCTACCACCGCTTTCTCGACACCATTCTGGCGACCTGGGGAATCTCCATCGCCATCAAGCAGGGCGTGGTCCTGCTTTTTGGACCGGGGGCCCAATCGACAACCGCGCCGATCACGGCTCAACTGCAGATTTTCGGCGCCAGCTATCCCGCTTACCGACTGTTCATTATGGCCGTGGCCCTGCTGGTTGTGGCGGGAACCTTCTACCTCTTTTTCCGCACCCGCTTCGGCCTGGCGGCACGGGCGGTCATCGCCAACCGCGCCATGGCCGGCTGTCTCGGCGTTCCGACCCGCACCTTCGATCGCCTGACCTTTGCCTATGGCGCAGCCTTGGCGGGGCTCGCAGGCGCGGTGATGGCGCCGATCATGAGCGTCGACCCGCAAATGGGTCTCGGCTTCCTGATCCCGGCCTTTCTCTCCATCCTGGTCGGCGGTGCCGGTCATCTCGCCGGGCCGGTTCTGGGCGCCGGGCTGATCGGTGCGACGGACAGCGTGACCGCCGGCCTCTGGTCGCCGGTCATGGCCCAGGTCGTGGTGTTTGCCATGGCGGTTGTCGCCATCAGGCTGTTCCCCGGCGGTCTCATGGGCCGTGGCGGTCCGCGATGACGCTTTCTGCTCAGTTCTTCGCCGACCGCCGCAATCGTACAGATGCGCTCATCTGGGTCGGATTTCTCGCCCTGCCTTTGGTGCTGGGGGAATGGGAAGTGACCCAGATCGCCCAGTATCTGACCTATGGCATCTTTGCCATGAGCCTGGCGCTGATCTGGGGCCACTGCGGTCTCATGAGTTTCGGTCATGCGGTCTTCTTCGGACTTGGCGCTTATGCCATGAGCCTTTCGACCCTGGGCATGCTGCCCGGCTTGGAAGGTTGGACCAGCAGCTATCTCGGCATCGCCCTGGCGCTGGCGGTCCCGGCGGTCTTCGCCAACTTGCTGGGGCGTTTCCTGTTCTACGGCAGAGGCCTGCAGGGCGCGCAGTTGGCCATCGTCATGCTGGCGGTCGCGGTGATTGCCGAGCGGCTGATGGCACGCTGGCCCTACGCCGGCGGCATGAACGGGCTTATGTCGGTACCGCCGGTGAACCTCGGCCTCTTCGGTGCCGACATCGAAATCTTCGATCCTCTGCCGCTCTATTACCTGACCCTGTTTGCCGCCATTGCCGTCTACATCATCCTGGAATCTCTGGTGCGCTCGCGCCGTGGCGTGGTGATGCGGGCGGTGGCCAGCGATGAAGCCCGCACGGCCTTCCTGGGTTACGACACCAGGGCCGTAAAACTATCCGCGTTTACAATCTCGGCGGCTGTCGCCGGTTTTGCAGGCGCGCTTTTCGTTGCCCAGTTCGGCTTCGTCTCGCCGCCCTTGATCGGTTTCGGTCTCTCCACCGAAGTTCTGATCTGGGTCGCCCTGGGCGGGCGACACGGCCTGCTGACGGCGTTTCTTGGCGCCATTATCGTACGTCTCGCCGAAAACACGCTGGCCGACCTTTTGGGGCCGGCCTGGCTGCTTGGCCTTGGCCTGCTTTTCGTGCTCTGCGTGATTTTTCTACCCCGCGGCTTGCTGGGCGAAATCTATACGCGACTCACGTTGCCCCGCGGCACGGCAGATACCGGTCAGAGATAGTTTGGGCCTTCGGCCCTGATAGGTTTTACCAAACAACGGCCGCTTTTCATAAGCCTGCCTCATAGCCATGTTAAAGTTTGTGTTTGTGCAAACGGGCTGGGCGGATGCACGGAATCGACAAAGGAAGGTATCGATGCCAAGCACAATGAAAGCCGCCGTCGTCACCGAATTCGGGAAGCCGCTCGACATTCGCGAGGTCGATAAACCCGAAGTGAGTGACGGCAAGATCGTGGTCAAGATCGAAGCCAGCGGGGTCTGCCACACTGACCTGCACGCCGCGCAGGGCGACTGGCCGGTGAAGCCCACACCGCCCTTTATTCCAGGGCATGAGGGCGTCGGTTCAGTTGCGGAGGTCGGCCGCGGCGTCACCTCGGTCAAGGAAGGCGACCGCGTCGGCGTGCCCTGGCTTCACACGGCCTGCGGCTGCTGCCGCCACTGCGTCGGCGGCTGGGAAACGCTCTGTGAGTCCCAGGCAAACACCGGCTACAGCGTCAATGGCGGTTTTGCAGACTATGTCCTTGCCGATCCGGACTACGTCGGCCACCTGCCCGACGGCCTCGACTTCGCGCCCGCCGCCCCGATCCTCTGCGCCGGGGTCACTGTCTATAAGGGCCTGAAGGAAACCGAGGTCAAGCCGGGACAGACCGTCGCCGTGGTTGGCATCGGCGGACTGGGGCAGCTTGCGGTTCAGTACGCGAAGGCCATGGGCTTTCACGTGATCGCTATCGACATTGCCGACGAAAAACTGAAGATGGCCTCGGACTCCGGCGCCGATCAGGTCTTCAACGCGGCGACCACCGATGCCGCCGCAGAGATCGCCAAAAACGGCGGGGTCGAAGGCGTCGTCGTTACCGCGGTATCGCGCGATTCTTTCTCGCAAGCCGTTACCATGCTGGGACGCGGCGGCACCATGAGCCTGATCGGTTTGCCGCCCGGCGGCTTCGAGCTGCCGATTTTCGAAGTGGTGCTGATGCGCAAAACAATCCGCGGATCGATCGTCGGCACCCGCAACGATCTGTCGGAAGCGCTTCAGTTTGCCGCCGAGGGCAAGGTGGCATCCCACTTCGCAACCGACCGCCTGGAGAACGTCAACGACATCTTCGGGCGCATGGAAGCCGGCAAGATCGACGGCCGGATCGTCATGGAGATTTGACCGGTCCCGTCTTCAACGATTCAGAGCGACGGGGCGCGATGGCGCGCTCCTCGCAGCTTATCCGAACAGCCAGGACGATCGCGTTGGCCACGGAAAAGGCGAGCGCGATCTCCCAGGCGCCGAAGGCCAGCGGCAGCACGAGGATCTCACCGGCCACGACCAGATAATTAGGATGACGGAAGAGGCGGTAAGGGCCTTTTCGCACCAGCGGTACATCGGGCAGGGTGATGATCCTGGTGGTCCAGTAGCGGCCCAGCGTGATCAGGACCCAAAGGCGCAACAACTGCAGTACCAGGAAAACCCCAAGCAGGGGCCAAGAGGCGGGAGCGTCCGCCGGCACGAAAACCAGCAGCGCCAGAAGCCACAGCGTGTGAAGGCCGACCAGTAGGGGATAGTGACCGGCGCCAATCTCCTGTCCGCCTTCAGCCAGAAGGCGTCGCGTGTTGCGCCGGGCGTAAACCAGTTCACCGAGGCGTTGGAGGGCAACGAGGATCAGAACGGCCCAGAGCACGCTCATGGCTTCACGCCTCCAGGATCTGGAACCCTGCGCTGAAGCCAGGGCCGAGCGCCGTCATGATGTAGCGGCCCTTCATGCCGGCCGCGCGCATGCGCTCCAGCACGAAAAGCACCGTCACCGCAGACATGTTACCGAAGTCCCGCAGCACACCCCGTGCCGCCGAGAGGTTGCCTTCCTCAAGACCGAAGACCTCTTCCAGCGCGGCGATCACCTTGGCGCCACCGGGATGGCAGACGTAGCCGTCGATATCGGCCCGGGTGTAGCCGTGATCTGCGAGAAAGGTATCCAGAGCTGCCCCCAGGCGGTCTTGGACGAGCGACGGTATGTCGCGTGAGAAAACCACACCGAGCCCGTCGTTCTCGACATCCCAGCCCATAACATCGAGCGACGCCGGCCAGGTGTACTCACCTGATGCCGTAAGCTGCAGCGGCGGCATAGATTGTCGGGTCTCCGGCGCGCGAGCGCCGGGTAGCGCCGGATCGGCGGGTGATTCCAGCAAAACCGCAGCAACGCCGTCACCGAAAAGCGCCGTCGCGATCACATTGCTCTTGGAGCGGTCGTTGGCCCGAAAGGTGAGGGCGCAGAGTTCCGCCACCAGGCAAAGAACCCGCATGCCCGGACGGCTCTTGGCCAAAGCCGCGGCCCGCGACAGGCCCATCACACCGCCCGCACAGCCCAGGCCGAAAATCGGCAGCCGGATGACGTCGCGCCGGAACGCGAGGCGATCCATCAACCGCGCATCCAGACTGGGCACGGCGATCCCGGTGGTCGAAACAGCCACGATGGCATCAACGGCATCGAGCGGCAGACCTGCCTGCTCGAGGCACCGCAAGGTCGCTTCCTCGAACAGATCCAGGGCATTGTCGATGAACAACTGGTTCCGGGTCTTCCAGTCGCTGGGCTCAAGATACCATTCGATAGGCACACAGGACCGGCGGGTGAGGATACCGGCGTTGTCGAATGCGGGCAAAAGACGGTCGATGTTGATGCGCCGTCCGCCAAAGAGAGAACGCACGCGGGTGACCACGTCTTCCTGGCGCAGCACATACTTCGGTACGGCGGTGGTAAGGCCGGTGAGAGAAACGGCGTTTTCCGCCGCAGGCTTGGGCGCGGCGCGCTCCTCGCGCGCCATCTGAAGGTCTAAAGCAGTGATGTCCATCTCCCTGGGTGTATCGGGGAGTGCCTGCCCGGCCTCCCATCAAAGCCACCGCGTGTGGCCGTCGTCGCCCTTCTTAAGACTGTTACGTGCCCCTCAACCCCAGGGTTTCAAGGCCCAGGGTTTCAAGACTGAATCGTTAATCCTTTGTTAGTCACAGCCCTTAACGCGGCCCTAGGCGACTGCTGATACCTTGAAGAGGCTCAGGAAGAGCCTGCGCTTCGCGCAAAATGGTAGGTAACCATGGTCAAGCATCTGACATTAATGGTGTATTTCACCGTTACCCTTGGCGCCACTTTCGGCCAGGGCGGAACCGCCGTGCTGGCCGGCAAGCTCTACACCACCAACCCCGGTCACTATCCCACTCATAATTCCGGCGGATCAGCCGATACATCGGTGTTGGGGCGCAAAACCAAACAGGTTCGAGCCGGATCGCGCCTGCTGGTGCGCGACGAGGGCCGACTCCATGAAGCCTGGGTCCTGAATCCGGAGCTTTCGAAGGCCTGCAACAAGCGGATTTTCCGCCAAAAGCGCGACAAATTCTACATCGGCATCGTCGACGGACGTACCTACGGCGCTGCGGTCGGCGGCCACGGCAGCCTGGTGGACCGGGCAAAAATGGCGGAAAATCAGGTGGTTTACCTGTTTCGCGGCGAGGGGACGACAGACTGCCGGGTTTATCATCGGACCAAATAACAGAATGATTCATGAATCATTAAGCTGTTAACCATTTGTTTACCATCTCCGGAACATACTTGTTTCACGGTTCATCGACCGTCTCCTGAAATTGATTGCATCGACCTCTCAAAAGCCCCGCCTCCCCGGCGGGGCTTTTCCTTATTTTGAGACCGACTCGGGTTTAAGGCCGGTTCGGGTGGCCGGCGCGAGCAGGATCAGCCGCTCTTCGCGCAACCGACTATTCTCCGCCGCGCACTTGCCCGGATCGCGCGGCAAAGCTAGACAGAAGCCTGGAATCCAACGTCCACAGGAGTGATTCGATGCGTTCCGCCACAACCGCGTTTGCATTCCTGCTGGTGCTAATGCTTGCCGGCTGCTTCGCGCCCAGCAAGGCCGATATCATCAAGAAAGCCGACGGAGCCTCAACACGCGCCGATTTGGAATCAGCACTCGGCGAACCGAGTGAGGTCTCCAAGATCGGCCCGATAGAGAAGTGGACCTACAAGGCCGCCGACGGCGCGGTGGTGTTCCTGCTGGCCGGCGACAGCATTACCTTTGAGGTAACTGAGGATCCCTAGGCTGGGCAAAGAAGGCCAGAAGCGTGGATTGCCACGACTCTTGGGCCTATGGCACAAGAACAGCCAGTCGGGCCGCGTTCTCCAAAATGCCGGCCGCGTTGTGGCAACGTTTCGTGGGGTGACCGTTTTCATGCCGAGCCTGACATCCTCTGTCAAAGCACTCGCCCTTGGCCTTGCAGTCACCTTGTGCCTGACAGCGCCCGCGACGGCGCAGCAAACCGATGCCGGGTTTGACCGCTGGCTGGATGAATTGAAGCAGGAAGCCGTTGGCAAAGGCATCCGGTCCCAGACCGTCGAGGCGGCGCTGGCCGGGGTGAAGCCCATCGAGCGGGTTCTGGAGAAAGACCGCAGTCAGCGCGAATTCACTTTGACCTTCACCCGCTACGTTCGATCCAGCGTCACCAACACCCGGGTCGACCGCGCCCGGCGTCTGTTGGAGGAGCATCGCGACCTTCTGCAGCGCATTGAGGTCAAATACGGCGTCCAGCCCCGGTTCCTGGTTTCCTTCTGGGGCCTTGAGAGCAACTTCGGCGAGTACACCGGCGGCTTTCCGGTGATCGGCGCCCTGGCGACCCTGGCCCACGATTCCCGGCGCAGCGCCTTTTTTCGCAACGAGCTGCTGAACGCCCTGCAAATCATCGACGAGGGGCTCATCGCCGTGGAGCGGATGACCGGCTCCTGGGCCGGGGCCATGGGGCAGGTGCAGTTCATCCCTTCGACTTTCGTGAACTTCGCCGTCGACTTCGATGGCGACGGCAAGCGCGACATCTGGAACAGCCTGCCCGACATCTTCGCCTCGGCCGCCAACTACCTGTCTCAGGAAGGTTGGCGGGGTGACGAAACCTGGGGCAGGGAGGTCAGGCTTCCCGCTGGTTTCGACCACAGCCAGGCCAGTCTCAATATCGCCAAGCCGCTGCGCGAATGGGCCGAGGTACACGGCGTCACCAGGATCGACGGCAGCCCGCTGCCAAGCGCCGATCTGGATGCCGCAATGGTGTTGCCGTCAGGGCACAGGGGGCCCGCGTTCCTCGCCTACAACAACTATCGCACCATCCTGATCTGGAACCGCTCCATCCTCTACGCCCTGGCTGTGGGCCATCTTGCCGATCGCATTGCCGGCGCGCCGCCGCTCGCCTCCCTGCCGGAGGAACAGCCGATCAGCCTGAAGATCATCGAGGAGATGCAGGCGCTCTTGAATGCCAAGGGCTTTGATGCCGGGGAGCCGGATGGTCTGGTCGGCCGTCAGACGCGCGCCGCCCTCAGCGCCTATCAAAAATCGATCGGCGAGCCCGCCGACGGCTATCCGACGATGGAACTGATCGAGAAATTGAGAAAACCCTGATTCCGATATGCCGCAGCCCCTTGGCGGCATGATTGCCGGAGAAGCAAAAGACGCATAGACTACAAGAGATAGTGGGGAACGCTTGCGAGAATACAATATGGTGGCTGGGCGATGGATATCCGGGGGATGGAAATCCGGCGCGGTACTGCTGGGCTTGATGGGAATTCTCGTGGGCTGCGCTGAAACCGAACTGGCGGTTCATAATGCAAAGCGCCTGCAACTGCCCTCCGACGCAACCCCTCCGCAACAAGGCAACTACAAGGTCGGCCGGCCCTATCAGATAAAGAACATCTGGTATTACCCGCGGGTCGACTACGACTATGACGAAACCGGCGTGGCCTCCTGGTACGGCCCCGGTTTCCACGGCAAGCGGACCGCAAACGGCGAGATCTACGACCAGAACGCCATGACCGCCGCCCATCGGACGCTGCCGATGCCGACCCTGGTGCAGGTGACAAACCTGGAAAACGGCCGCTCGATCCGGGTGCGCATCAACGATCGCGGCCCTTTTGCCCACGGCCGTATCATCGACCTCTCAAAACGCGGTGCCGAGCTTCTGGGTTTCGTCAGACAGGGAACCGCAAAGGTCCGGGTTACCATCCTGGAACCCGAAACCCGCGAGTTGGTCAATGCCGCCAAGGGCTTGAGCCCCGATGCCGATGCACCGCCGGCGGTCCCCGTTGAAACGGTGGCGGTTCAGGAACTGCCGCCCGCCGGCGAGGCCGCACCCGCGCCGGCAGCCGGCGCTCCCGTCAAGCCCGCACCCGTGCGAACCGCTTCTGCCGCACAGCTTCAGACCAGTGACACGGCGACTGCGCCGCTGGTCGTCAATCCACAGCCGGTCGTCACCCAGGAGGCGGTACGGCGGACGCGACTGTATGTGCAGGCCGGCGCTTTCGCCGAGATCGTCAATGCCGAGCGTATGCGCGCGCGGCTCTCTTCTCTCGGCAACGTGCAGATTGCGCGCGCCGTCGTCGGCGATACCCGTTTCTTCCGCGTTCGCCTCGGCCCGGTGCGCGATGTCGGCGAAGCCGATAAGCTGCTTGAGAGGCTCCTCTACAATGGCATCACCGATGCCAAGGTTGTTGTCGATTGATGTTGCGCGGGGACCTGTGCCACAGGAATGTTCAGGCCCTCTGCGCCCGGAGAAAAACGTGAAATGACCCTCACCAGATCAATCATTCTGTCCTTCGCGCTGGCAGCGGCCGGCGGCTTATCGGCACCTCTGGCATCCACGGCGGAGGCTCTGGAAACCCAGGCCCGCGAAGTCTTCCTGATGGACGCGAACACCAACGCCATCTTGCTCGACAAGAATTCGGAAGTCTCGATGCCCCCGGCGTCGATGAGCAAGATCATGACGGCCTACATGGTTTTCGAACGCTTGAAAGCGGGCAGCCTGTCCCTCGACGATAAGCTGCCGGTCAGCGAGAAAGCCTGGCGCATGGGCGGTTCCAAAATGTTCGTGGAAGTCGGGGACCAAATCCGTGTCGAAGATCTGCTGCGCGGTGTGATCGTGCAATCTGGCAACGATGCCTGCATCGTCCTGGCCGAAGGCATTGCCGGCAGCGAAGAGGCCTTTGCCGAGCAGATGACGGCCAAAGCGCGTGAGATCGGCATGACCGGCAGTACATTCGCCAATGCGACCGGCTGGCCGCACCCGGACCACCGGATGACGGCACGTGATCTTGCGACCCTTGCCAATCGGATCATTACCGACCACCCCGAGTTCTATCACTACTACTCGGAGAAGGAATTCACCTGGACCGATATTCGCCAGGGCAACCGTAATCCGCTGCTCTACAAGAACATCGGCGCCGATGGGTTGAAGACCGGCCATACCGAGGAAGCCGGTTACGGGTTGACGGCCTCGGCGGTTCAGAACGACCGCCGGCTGATCCTTGTAGTGAACGGCCTGGGCAGCATCAAGGAACGCTCAGCCGAGTCCGAACGGCTGATGTCCTGGGGCTTCCGGGAATTCGGCAACTACGCCCTTTTCGAGAGTGGGGAGACCGTCGACGAGGCACCGGTCTGGCTTGGCGCCGAGAAAACCGTGCCCCTCGTAATGGCCGAGGATCTCGTCGTCACACTGCCGCGCAGCGTGCGTAACGGGATGAAAGTCTCCGTTGTCTATGACAGCCCCATCCCGGCACCGGTTCCTTCTGGGCAGGAGATCGCTACCCTGCGGGTCTCCTGGCCGGACGGCGTGCCGGTTGAAGTACCGCTGATGGCCGGCGAAGACGTCGAGCAGCTCGGGCCCTTTGGACGGATTGCGGCCAGCATCAAGTTCCTGCTGCTGGGAACCCCTTGAGCGACACGACGGCAACGGCAGGCAAGGCAAGGGGCCGCTTCATCACTCTGGAAGGCGGCGAGGGGGCCGGCAAATCCACCCAGCAAAAGCTTCTTGCCGCTTGGCTGCGCGAGCAAGGCGTAACGGTGGTGGAAACGCGGGAGCCCGGGGGCAGCCCCGGTGCCGAGCAGATCCGCGACCTCTTGGTAACCGGTGAGGCGGGCCGCTGGGATGCCTTGACCGAAACGCTTCTGCACTTCGCCGCCCGCCGCGACCATGTCATCAAGACCATCGAGCCCGCCCTGGCCCGCGGTAACTGGGTGGTTTGCGACCGCTTCGTCGACTCGACCCTGGCCTATCAGGGCTTCGGACATGAACTGGGCCGGGAGCCCGTCGATAAGCTGCGCGCGCTTGTCCTGGACCGCCTGATGCCGGACCTGACGCTGATCCTCGACCTTCCGGTCGCTGATGGCCTGGAGCGCGCGCGCCAGCGGGCGACGTCCACCACTGCTGCCGAAGATCGCTATGAGACCATGGATCGCGCTTTTCACGAGCGGCTGCGCCGGGGCTTCCACGAAATCGCGGCAGACGAACCGCAACGCTGCATTCTCGTCGATGCCGCCGGGACGGCGGAGTCCGTCGCTGATAAGATCAGGGTGATCGTAGCCGAGAAGCATGAGGACACCTTGTCGTGAGCGACAAAGAACCGGTTTGGCCCCATCCGCGGCTGACGGCCTCTCTGCGGGGCCAGGAAGCGGCGGAAGCGACTTTGCTCCAGGCGGCGGAGTCCGGCCGCTTGCCCCATGCCTGGCTGCTTTCCGGACCGCGCGGTGTCGGCAAGGCAACCCTGGCCTACCGCTTCGCGCGTTATCTGCTGGCGGAAGCGCCGGCGGAACAGGGCCTCTTCGGCGACAGCCCAACCGGCCTGGCGATCGCAGCCGAGGATCCCGTCTTCCGCCGTGTCGCAGCCTCAGGGCACAGCGACCTGATGACCCTGGAGCGTCAGGTCGACGACAAGGGCAAACTGCGGAGCGTGATTCCGGTCGAGGATGTTCGCCGCCTGCTCGGCTTTGCCCGCATGACGGCGGGAGAAGGGGGCTGGCGGGTCGCCATTGTCGACTCCATAGACGAGACCAACCGCAACGCCGCCAATGCCCTTCTGAAAATCCTGGAGGAACCGCCGCCGCGCTGCATCCTGCTGCTGGTGAGCCACGCCCCGGGCAGCCTCCTGCCGACCATCCGCTCGCGCTGCTGCCAGCTGCCGCTGGCGCCCTTGGCAGAATCCGTGGTTGCTGAACTGCTCCAGGCACACCAGCCCGAGCTTGAGCCAGACGAAGCCGCTGCACTGGCCCGGCTGGCCGACGGCAGCATCGGCCGCGCCCTGGCTCTGGCCCGTCATGGCGGACTGGAGCTCTATCAAGACCTGATCGCCCTGATCGCCACCCTGCCGCGGATCGACGTGAAGGCCCTGCACGCCCTGGCGGACAAGTGGGGCCAAAACCGCAACCCGACGGCCTTTCAGACCGGAATGGAGCTCTTGATCTGGTGGCTGGGACGCCTGATCCGTTCGGGGTCGACCGGCGCCGCCCTGGTCGAGGTTGTGCCCGGCGAGGCGGAGCTGGCCCGGCGCCTGCTGGCCGGGCGCCCCCTTGCGCAATGGCTTGGCCTGTGGGAGAAGATCAGCCGCCTTTTTGCCAGGACCGAGGCAGCCAATCTGGACCGGAAACAGGTGGTTTTGACCGCTTTCCTGGATTTGGAGAACGCGGCTTCCTAGTGCGGATGAGGCGAGGCCGGCACCTGGCCCCCCGGTCGCCCCCGATGGAGATCTCTGATGACGGCAGGAAAGCCGGCGTACTACGTCACGACCCCGATTTACTATGTGAACGATGCGCCGCATATCGGCCACGCTTACACCACGCTGGCCTGTGACGTACTGGCCCGGTTCAAGCGCCTGGACGGTTATCAGGTTCACTTCCTGACCGGCACCGACGAGCATGGCCAGAAGGTCGAGAAATCCGCCGAGGCGGCCGGCATCGATCCACAGGCCTTCACCGACAAGGTCTCCCAGAACTTCCGCGATCTCTCCGGTCTGCTGAACTTCTCCAACGACGACTTCATCCGCACCACCGAGGAACGCCACAAGCGGTCCTGCCAGGCACTCTGGCAGAAACTGGTCGAAGCCGGCGATATCTACCTCGGCAGCTATGCCGGCTGGTATGCCGTGCGCGACGAGGCCTACTATGCCGAGAGCGAGCTTGAGGACGGCGAAGACGGCAAGAAGATCGCCCCCTCCGGCGCCGAATGCGAGTGGGTCGAGGAGGAGTCCTACTTCTTCCGTCTCTCGGCCTGGGGCGAGCGCCTGCTGAAGCTCTATGAAGAGCAACCCGACTTCATCCTTCCGGCGAGCCGCCGCAACGAGGTGATAAGCTTCGTGAAGGGTGGGCTGAAAGATCTCTCCATCAGCCGCACCACTTTCGGCTGGGGCATTCCGGTGCCCGATGCGCCGGGCCACATCATGTACGTCTGGCTCGATGCCCTGACCAACTACATCACCGCCGTCGGTTATCCCGATGCGGAGTCCGAGAACTTCAAGACCTTCTGGCCCGCCGACGTTCATATGGTCGGCAAGGACATCCTTCGTTTTCACGCCGTCTACTGGCCGGCATTTTTGATGGCGGCCGGCGTGCCGACACCCAAAAGGGTTTTTGCCCACGGTTGGTGGACCAACGAGGGCGAGAAGATGTCCAAGACACTGCGCAACGCCCTGGTGCCGGCGGAGCTCGTGGAGACCTATGGTCTGGATCAGCTACGCTATTTCCTGCTGCGTGAAGTGCCTTTCGGCAACGACGGCGACTTCTCGCGCAGCGCCATGGTCGGGCGTATGAACTATGACCTTGCCAATCAGTTCGGCAATCTGGCCCAGCGTGTGCTGTCCATGATTGCCAAGAACTGCGGCGGGCAGCTGCCGCAGCCGGGCGATCTGGACGCCGACGATGAGGCGATGCTGGATCAGGCAACGGGGTTGCTGCAGGACCTGCGCAAGGAGCTGGACGTTCAGCAATTCCACATCGCTCTGACCAAGACCTGGGAGGTGGTTTCCGCCGCCAACCGCTACATCGATCACGCAGCGCCCTGGAAACTGAAAAAAAGCGATCCGGCGCGCATGGCAACGGTTCTCTATGTGTTGGCGGACACCATCCGCCAGCTCGCGATTCTCTGCCAGCCGGTGATGCCGGATGCGATGGAGAAGATGCTGGACCAGCTCGCGGTCGACACGGCGGAGCGCGACTTTGCCGCCCTGCAGACCCGGCTGACGCCGGGCACCGCCTTGCCGGCCCCCGAAGGGATCTTTCCCCGCTTTATCGAGGAAGAGGCCTGAGTCATGGCCGCTTCCGTGTCATCCGAAGAGGCCGCTCCGGGGCTGGTCGATTCCCATTGCCACCTCGACTACCTGGCCAAGGACGGCGACCTGGGGCCGGTGGTCGAGCGGGCGCAAGCTGCCGGGGTCGGGACCTTGGTGACGATCTGCACCAAGATCAGCGAGTTCGACACGATCCGCGCGATCGCCGAACGCTTTCCCTCGGTCTTCTGCTCGGTCGGCGTGCACCCGCATGAGGCCGGGCAGGAAGGCCAGCAAGACGCCGGGCGCCTGCTGGAACTGGCAGCCTATGAGAAGGTGGTCGGGATTGGCGAGACCGGCCTCGACTACTACTACGAACACTCGCCGCGCGAAGCGCAGCAGGTGAGCTTTCGCGCCCATATCGAGGCCAGCCGCAAGACCGGGCTGCCGCTCATCGTGCATGCCCGCGACGCCGATGACGATACCGTGGCGATCCTGCAGGAAGAATATGCAAAGGGTCCTTTCCCGGGTGTCATCCACTGCTTTACGGCCGGGCCCGAACTGGCCCGCGCGGCCCTCGACATCGGCTTCTACATCTCTCTGGCCGGCATCGTGACCTTCAAATCCGCCCAGGCGCTTCGCGATACCGTGGCCGAGGTGCCGCTCGACCGTTTGCTGGTGGAAACCGACTCGCCGTATCTGGCGCCGGTGCCCAAGCGCGGCAAGACCAACGAGCCGGCCAATGTCGCCTACACGGCAGCAGCCCTGGCAGCATTGAAAGACATGCCTGAGGAAGACTTTGCCGCACTCACGACCGACAACTTCTTTCAGCTTTTCAGCCGTGCCCGGCGGGCCTGAGAGGATGCCATGAAGCTGACGGTGTTGGGCTGCGGCGGTTCCGGCGGCGTGCCGGTCGCCGGGCGTGAGGCCGGCGGCACCTGGGGTGTTGCAAAACCCGACAACCCGAAAAACCGACGCTCGCGGGTTTCCGTATTGATCGAGGGCGCAGGGGAGGAACCCGGAACCACAGCCCGCATCCTCATCGATACCTCGCCGGACCTGCGCCAGCAGATTTTGGACAACGACATAACCGCGCTCGATGCCGTGCTCTATACCCATGCCCATGCCGACCACAGTCACGGCCTGGATGAACTGCGCGGCATCGTCTATTCCCGGCGAAAGCCGATCGACGCCTATATGGACGCGCAGACCCGGGCCGCGCTGACAACACGCTTTGCCTATGCGTTCTGCTCCAGCCGCACAGCCGATAACCTCTATCCGGCCTTGCTGGACGATCATGTGATCGACGGGGATTTCAGGGTCGGCAACATCCCGGTGACCGCCTTCACCCAGCAGCATGGCGCCGACCCCAGCCTCGGGTTCCGCTGCGGCGATATCGCCTATTCGACCGATGCTTCTGCGCTGGATGAGCAAGCCTTTGCCGCGCTCGACGGCGTGAAACTCTGGGTCGTCGATTGTCTAAGAGACGACCCGCATCCGACCCATTCCCATGTCGCGCAGACGCTGGAGTGGATCGCCAGGGTGAAACCGCAGCGGGCCATCCTGACCCATATGAACGAGAAGCTCGACTACGACGAACTGCTGAGCCGTTGCCCGCCGGGGGTCGAGCCGGGATACGACGGATTGACCGTGGAAATCTAGCGGTCGAACCAGAAACGCTCCGGCCGGTAGATACCGAACTGAGCCCCGGGGTCCCAGTTATAGATTCCCTCCTCCGGCACGTTCCGGAGACTGCTGGCGACCGTCACCGGCTGCGGCACATGGGCCACCAGCCCGATGGTGTAGACCTCTTCGGCCTGGATCGTCAGGATCTCTTCCCAGACCGCGACTTTTGCTTCCCGGGATTTGGCGTGCAGCCATTCCTTGTAGAGCGCCAGCAGCCGCTTCGGCTTTTCCATGTCGACGGGCTCACCGGCCTGTCCTCCGGTTTCGGCGTATTGACCCCACTTCGGCCAGTGGTAGCTCTGCTGATGGATCGGTACGAATTCTTCCGGGCTGGTGTAAGCCGTGGGAATGCCGTTCTCGTAGCCGTACCACATGGCCATCATCGTCTCGCCTGAGAAGATGCGGTTGCGCAGCACCTCGCGTTGCGACGGCTTGGTAAAGAGCTTGATGCCCATGGCCTTCCAGGAATCGGCAATGAGCTCCAGCACATCGACTTCTTCGGTGTTTTCGCCGGCTGTTTCGATGATGATCTCCACCGGGCGTCCATCCGGCAGCAGGCGGACACCGGAACTGTCACGCTCCGTCAGGCCGATTTCATCCAACAAAGCGTTCGCCTTCTGGATATCGTAGTCAGCCCAGGCGGCACGATACTCCTCTTTGAAAAGGGGGCTGTCGGGCAGCACCGAGTTGTTCCCTTCCAAAGTCAGTCCGTAGTAGATGACCTGGTTGATTTCGCTTCGATTGATGCCGAGAGAAAGCGCCCTGCGGAAACGGGCATCGCGGTTCAGATTCCGCCAAACCGGGTCGCTGACATTCAGGTTCGGGTAGAGAGCAAGTTGGGAGCCGCGGACCGTCTTCCAGAGGCGGACGTCGAAGCCGCTGCGCTCTTCAGCCGCCTTTAGAAAGGTGTAGTCGGAAAAGTGCAGGCCGCGGGACTGCAGATCCGACTCCCCGGCGCTGGTCTTGGCGGGAACCAGCGAGCCGCCAACCACTGAAAGCACGAAGCGGTCGGCATAGGGCAGTTGCTGACCGGAGGCATCGATGCGGTGATAGTAAGGATTGCGTTCGGCGACAAAGCGGGTCGAGGGCGGTTTCACCGCGTTGAACCAGGGCTGCAAGGTGGGCAGGTCCGGGTTGGTCGCCTTGTACATGTTGCCCAGGCGGTTATGCAGCTGGGCCCAGTTGCGCGCGCCGGCCTCGGCAACTGCCTTGTCGATCTTCGCCTGGTCGCCGTGCTTGGGATGGAACGCGCTCAAGTAATGAGCCGGCATGAAAAGATCGAGCGGGCGCGCGCCGGCAAGTGCGGGGATCAGAAAGGGATTGGGTTGAGACCAGCTGTAACGGATCGTGGTTTCGTCGAGAAACTCGACCTTTGGCAGTTCGCCCTCGACACGCAGCACCTGGGACGGTCCTGTCGGGGTCAGCGCCTCGTTGTTCGCAACATCCTCCCAGAAGTAGCGGAAATCCTCAGACGTAAAAGGGTGCCCGTCCGACCAGCGATGACCCTTGCGCAATTTGAAGGTGAAGATGCGTCCGTCCTCAACCTCCAGGGCTTCCAGCAGATCAGGCTCGACCTCCAGCGCCTCGTTGTAGCCGACAAGGCGTGCATAGCCGTAGACGTTCAGCAGGCGCACGTCTTTGTCACGGGTCACGAGCATTCGCAATTCACCGCCATGCCTGCCGACGGAAAGGTTGGGGCCGCTGACGGACACGCGCGGCACCGCGGGCACCCGGTCGCCGATTTTCGGCAGCTGACCGGCATTCACCATCGGTGCCAGGGAAGGCGTCTCTTTTAAGGTTTGAACCTTGGGCGCTTCCGGCGCCTCATAGACCCGAACCTCGGCAAACGCTTCGCCGGAGAGTACCGCCATAAAAACGAATGAGGCCATCGCCGTGGCCCCGGAGCGAAACCCGAAAGACATAAACTCGGTCCCTGAACGCGTTGTTATTTCGGGATTTTTCCCCGATTACCGCGGATTATAAAGCGACAAGCAGGAAAGCGCCAATTAAGATCAGTCGTGCATTGCTCCGGTTGTATAACGTTATTCTCTTCCTCCGGAGCGGGCCCCGATGGCTGTCTGGATCCCGAAATCCAATCCGATGGCGGCGGCGTGAAGGAGGCGAGGGACATGGTGCAGACATGGCAAAGAGGCGGCTACGAAGTGAGCACCGACCCCGGCCGGCTGAACCTGCCGGTGATCCACGGCTTTTTACGAACGGCCTATTGGTCGGAGGGTATCCCGCTCGACATCGTCGAACGGGCGGTTGCCGGGTCTTTGAATTTCGGCCTCTACGAAGCGGAAGATCAACTCGGCTATGCCCGCGTCGTCACCGACCGCACCACCTTCGCCTGGCTTTGCGATGTCTTCGTGCTGGAAACCGCGCGGGGGCAGGGGTTGGGGCGCTGGCTGATCGGCTGCGTCATCGCCCATCCAGGGCTGCAGGGCCTGCGCCGCTGGATGCTGGCGACCGCTGACGCCCAGGCGCTTTACCGAGACTTCGGTTTCGAGGTGCCCGCCGAGCCCGAGCGCCTGATGGCCCGCCAGATCAAGGACATCTACAAGGGCGCGGCCCAAGGTAGGGCTGGGGGCGGCGCTGCCGGGGCGGTGTCCCGGCGCTAGCTATGCGCAGCTTAGCACCGTGGTTCAGTAAGTTGACTTATATGACTGTTTTATGGCGTTAATCTCTTCTTAATCCCGCCATGACATTTGTGCATTGCTGCGGTGCAGCAATGGCGCTGCAGATCCGCGCCCCTCGGGTCCATATTCTTTCTGTCGGACGCACTTCGAGGGACCTCGCGAGATCGAGGGGCTGGGGTCCTCAGCGCTCCCATTAAAACAAGGTCCGCTCATCAAACTGGGCGGCATTCGGTAAGGAAGCAGACGATGAACACGATGTCATACGACCACATCAAAGACCCGCTCGTACGCGCAGAAGCCATGCGCTCCCAGGCCATTGCCCAGGGGATCGCCAATCTGACGGACGCTATCGGCAGCGCTATCCGCGCGCTGACGGGTAAGATCTCCAAGTACATGGCTTATCGCCGGGTTTATGAGACCCTCAGCGACATGACCGACCGTGAGCTGGACGATATCGGCCTGTCGCGCGGCGACATCGATGCCGTTGCCCGCGGTCATGATCCGCGCCCCAAGCGCGATGCCTATCTGGAGACGGTTCTGTTCCAGCACAGCAAGCTGGCGGAGCGTTACCAGACCGAAGGCAAGGCCGACGGCGAAGAGGGCGTCAACGACAACCGCACGGTTGCCGCGGCCTAAGAGCCAAAGAAATGACCCGCGAGAAGCAGCAGAAGCTTCCCGCCGGGGTCGCTGGCTCGCCGGGATCGCTCGAAACCGATCCGGGATCCGATGCCAAAGCCAAAGACGAAAGGGCCGCAAATCGCGGCCCTTTGTGTATTTGGGATACCGGCCGGAGCCCGGGCATCCGCCGAATATCTATATTTTCCATAATATACATTATGCGCGTTCTAGGCGCTCTCTGAGGCACCGCCTCGTTAGATGGTTTTTGTCACAAATTCAAAGTGTTGCCGGGAGACTGCATAGCCCGCTACCCTCTTCGCCAGATGCGAGTTTGGCAACGTGACGGCGCAATGTATCCGACCTCGATCCTCCGGGGTCTGCGCCCGGAGGAACTGCGGCTCCTGGCACAGGCCCACGACGACCAAGCCGAGGCGCTGCGCGCCGCCGCCAGCCGTCGCGGCGATGAAATCACCCGCGCGGCGGCAGCGCAAAAGCTCGTCGCCTACCTGCACAGCCTGCCCGACCTGGTCGCCGCCCGGGCGCAGTCGATGCCCGAGGACGCGGCGATCCGCATGGTGTCGCGCGAAACCGGCGTGCCCTTGGAGACCGTCGCCGCTCACTGGCGGCACGCGAAGAAGCGGATCGCGGAGGAAGCCCGCGAACGGCGCAACCGGGAGATCATGCGCCTCGCCGCCCGTGGCTGGACCAACAGCGCCATAGGCGCGCGCCTCGATCTTCACCCCTCCACCGTCGCCCGGATCATCCAGCGCGCCCTCAGAGCGACGGCAGCTATGGCGGCGGAGTGAAATTCACTTTAAATAAAAAATAGGTGCGGATCGCACCTATATATACGCATTACAATAGCGCAATCTGCACTCATTGAAATTCCTTCTTACTTACTTAAATATTTGGGACATTATTGACCTTGAAAGAAGTAAAAATGACAGAGAACGAAATGCGCCGAGCCTTGGAATCAGCCCACAACCGACAGCACGGCCGAGGGCGATGGTTCGGCAATCACGAGCACACTCAGCGCTGCATCGACGCCGGATTGATCCTCGTCGGTAATGATGGAGAACCGACGCTGAGCCCAGAAGGCGAACGGCAACTCGCCCGCCTTAAGGAACTTGAATCGACCTCAGGCGACCGTTAATCCGACGCCGCAGCGGTGCGGCCGACACCGCTTTTTCGGCGGTGCCGGATCTGCTTTCACGAAACGACCGCCCTCGCCTCTGGGCTGCTTTTTCCTGCGCCCGGCCATGTCAGCGCCTCCGGCGGCGCGTGCTGCGCTTGCGGGCGCGTTTGGTGGTCTTGGCCTTCGCCTTCACCACCCGGCCACCGCGCGCGAAGCGGTAGCCCTTCTTTAGCCGTCCGTTCTTCTTCAGTCCTACAGGCATGGTTCTACCTCCGTGTTGCGATCACGATGGCGCCGAGCGCCAGGGCGGCAATCGCTATCACCGTGAACAAGTCCTTATCAGTTCGGCCTGGGTTAAAGAAACCCTCCGTCACCTCGACCTCAATCGGGTCCGCCGGGATGGTCTGGCCGGAGATCGAGACAAGCTCAAAGGCCTCCCGGTCAAACAGCAAGGGCTCAAGGTTGCTGTCATAATTCACCGTCCCGAGCGTCTTGAAACCGGTACTGCCGCCATACCCTGGTTAACGGCCCGCCTGATCAGCCTTTGAACCTTTCGGGGCCGGCAAACGACTTCCTCATAACCCGGGCGCTTCCTGGCGCCTTGTCATCCCTATGAGGAGGTTGAGATGCGCTCTTCCAAGAATACGCTTGCCGGCATTGCCGGTGTTTTTGCCATTGCGGCCGGCGCTGTCGCGCTGACGACGGCCCTGCCCGCCGGCGCAGCCGGCCCCATGGTTCAGTACCAGCCGACCATTGCGTTCAATACCGCCCAATCCAAGGCCCCCGGCGGCCTTACCCACGCCCTGCCCGACATCATCCCGACCACGCTCGGCTTCATTATGAAGTCCGGTCCCGTCGGCTGGGGCCAGACCGAAGAGCTCAACCCCAACCAAGCCGACGCTACGCAGGTCGGGCCGCAGCAGAACCTCTGCCGTTTCCACCCCGGCGCCTATCGCACCCACAATAAAGGCGCGGGCAACGCCGGTGCGTTCGTCACCAAGGTTTACCGGGACAACACACTGATCCATACCCACAACGTACCCGGTGGCCTGGCTGCCTACAGCGGCATCGACTGGCATCAGTTCACCGTCGACCTGAAAGAAGGCATGAACACCATTCGAGTGAACTTCGATGCCAACAAGCAGGTCGCGGAGAGCAACGAGAACAACAACTACTTCATCAAGGTGAACGTGAAGATCGACTGCAACGGCGACGGCAAGATCGGCGGCGTGGCGATCAGCCCGAACGGCGGCTTCAAAGCGACGCCGGGCCAGGGCGATCCCTCACCGGCGAAGCCTCACAAGCGCCTGAGACCGCGCGGCTGAGCTTAGAGCCCATCAAAGCCTGCGCGTGACCGCCGGCGGCTCGGAAACGGGTCGCCGGCGGACTTTCTCGGCAACCAAGTCTGCTTTGCCCCTGCCCTGACTTGTTTGCGCGTCTCTATCAGCCTTGGATAGTGCTTCTTCGATTTCGCAGTCCCGCTAACCCAGGCCCGCAAGCAGGGATGGCAGCTTCCCGAAGTGAGAGAAGCTGGCCTGGTGGGGAATCTTCTCCAGGGGCGTTTTACGATACCCTTCCGTGAAGAGGGCAAAGGGCACGCCGGCGGCGGATGCGGTTGCCGCATCGACCTCGCTGTCGCCGACAAAGACCAGGGCCTCCCGGGACACGCCGAGAGCTGACGCCGCTTGCAGCAGCGGTAGAGGGTCCGGTTTGCGGCGCGCCAGGCTGTCGCCACCCACAAGAGCCGTCACATAACCGTCTATGCCCAGATCGGTCAGAACTTGCCGGGCGGGCACTTCGGGCTTGTTGGTGCAAACGCCGAGGCGAAGGCCGGCCGTTGCCAGTTCGGCCAGCACCTCGTCTACACCCTCATAGAGACTTGATAGCGCGGAAGGCGCCGTGTTGTAGATCTCCTGGAACCGCTTCGTAGCGGCGCTGTGGGCTTCGGCGTCGGCTTCCTCGGCCGCCCAGTCGAGCAGGCGCTCCACCAGTTTCGGAACGCCGTTCCCCACAAAACCAATCACCGTTTCCAGATCCGGCCCCTGATGGCCGCGCTCCTCCAGCAGACGCCGGGCCGCAGCATGAATGTCCGGCGCTGAGTGCACGAGGGTGCCGTCGAGATCGAAAACCACGGCTTGAAGCGCCCTCTCCCCCTCCATCACGAAGGTCCCTTTGAACCAATTGTAACCAACCGACGACACACGGGCGTGACCAACAGTTCCGGCGAGTGCCGGATCGAGGCAAAGAGGACCTGAAAAATGCGCAAGAGCACTGTCTCCTATCTGACAATGGCGGCCTTCGCCGCCCTCACGATGGCCGGCGCGACGGCTAACGACAGCGCCGCGCAGACCCGATCCACCCAGGCCGAAAAGGCGCCGATCCAATTGAAGATCATGAAACCGGCGAAGCCTCCGCGTGAGCCGGGCCGAGGCGCGGGCAAGCCGCGGCCAGGCCCCGACGGGCAGCCCGACAGCGGCCCTGACACGCCCAGCCAGTTGGCCAATCTTGTGGTGATCCCCTTCTACAACAATCCGCACGGATTGCCGCAGGGTTTTCCCGAGCACAGTTACTGTAAGAAGAACCCCGCGGGCGGCGCACCGGTGCAGATCAAGTTCTGGATACGCAATGCCGGGGGCAGCGACAGTGGCGCCTTCCAGTGGACGCCCAGTTTCCCCAATGCCGGTGCGGCACCGGCCAAGATCGTCGCCAACGTGCCGGCAAACGGCCAGGTGCTCATCACCCAGGGCATCCCAAACGGCTGCTACACGCCGGGCTTCAATGCGACCTGCCAGTTCTCCATCTCCTTGGACGATCACGACGAAGTCGAGGAGTGGAGCGAAACCAACTCCGTGTCGAACTTCTGTGTCGGCCCGGCAGGTTGAAGCAAAGCTCAGGACAGGTTTTCTGAAACGGCGGCCGCTAGTCCGGCCGCCGTTTCACTATGTCCCGATCCACTATGTCCCAATGAGCTTCTGTTGATGTCCGGGGCAGACTCAGAACGACTTCCTGGGCAACACGTCGTTGTCGATCTGAATGAGGCTTTTGTCTTTCACCTGACCCGGCACCTGGTTCGGCCGGCAGTCATTCTCTATCCGCGACAGGCAGCCCAGCACCAGGCGCTGGCTCCCATCACCGTGAACCAGAGGCAACCGCAGGATCTCCACCCGCAGATAGCTGCGGTCGCTATAGGTCAGCCCCTCAATGGATCGCATGCAGGTGCCATGGGCCATAACCTCGTCAAACATGCTCGCGACGTTGGCGAGGTCCTCGCCGTCCAACAACTCATCCAGGTAGCGGCCGGTATTCTCTACGCCCATGATGTCGCGGATGGCGGTACCCGAGAGCCGGAAGAGGAAGCGGCCTGTATCGACTTCCTTCTCGACGATGAAGATATGCGGCAGCAGGCGCAAAACCTCGGCCGGGTCGAAGTCCTCCCGCAAAGGCACGCCACCACGGCGCAGCGCCAGGTTATGCCAATAAGCATAGAGAGCGCTTGAATTCTGACTGAAGAAGGTGTCGTCTGGCGCACCTTCGGAAAGTTCTGCACTGCCCCACATGGAGACACAGATACAGAATAAGTGTTTGCCTTTCCTTAATCATTCTCTCTCGCCTCTGGTTGTCCCGGCCCGCTTTGGTTAATCTTTCCGCCATGACCGATCACACGCCCCTCTCCCAGTCCTCCGAAACGCCGACGATCAACCGCCTGCTGTCGATCATGGCCCGCCTGCGCGACCCACAGAACGGCTGCCCCTGGGATGTTAAGCAGAGCTTCGCCACCATCGCGCCTTATACCATCGAAGAAGCCTATGAGGTTGCCGATGCCATCGAGCAGGGCGACATGCAGGCTCTGAAGGACGAGCTCGGCGATCTGCTGCTGCAGGTGGTTTTCCATGCCCGCATGGCAGAGGAAGACGGGCATTTCAGCTTCGCCGATGTCGCAGAAGCCATAAGCGACAAAATGGTCAGCCGGCATCCCCATGTTTTCGGCGACCACAAGGCCGACACGCCCGATGAGGTAAAGGTCACCTGGGAAGACCAGAAAGCGCGGGAGCGCGCTGCCAAGGCTGCGGCAAGGGGGAACGGTGAAACCGCTTCGGCTCTCGACGGGGTTACGGCCGCCCTGCCCGCCTTGCTGCGGGCCGAGAAACTGCAAAAAAGGGCGGCGCGGGTCGGCTTCGACTGGCCCACGGTGGCGCCGGTTTTCGAGAAAATCGAAGAGGAAGTCGGTGAGATCCGGGAGGTAATCGACGAAGGTGGCGATCCGGACAAACTAGAGGATGAAGTTGGCGATCTGCTCTTCGCAGCGGTCAATCTGTCCCGTCATCTGGGTGTCGACCCGGAGGCAGCCCTGCGTCGCAGCAACGCGAAGTTCGAACGGAGATTCCGGGCGATGGAGACCCTGCTGGCGGCTGACGGGCAGAAAGCCGACGACCAGTCGCTCGATGCCTTGGAGGCGCTTTGGCAGGCGGTGAAACACGAAGGGCACAGCGGCGGGCGCTGAGCCTCTTCCTCGACGACACGCTACTGGACAACAACTTTTGATTTAGTGTTTTGCCTAGATCGCCTCTAGGCAAGATGCTTAGCGCGCTTGCCGCCAGCGTCCGCGCGGCAAGCGGTACTCCCTGCCATTCGCAATATCTCTTTAAATCAACAACCTGCGGAACAGCGCTCGGCTGTGGATAACTTTACGTTGTTTCACAGATTGGTAAACTTCTTTTGGTTGATTCGCCTTAAAGTAGCGTGCAAAGATTAATTGCCGCTCAACCTATGAAACCAAGGGAGTTATCGCCATGGCAACGCCGACCTCTCCAACCTCCTCCCCGATCTCTGAGAAAGATGGCTTGGATCATTCGGAAACCTTGGACGGTGTGCCGACGCCGAACCAGGCTGCGCTCGCCGCTTTGGTCTCAGGTGATGCCAGCGACAACACCATCATTGGTGGGGCTACCGATGATCAGATCGAAGGGCTGGGTGGCAACGACCACCTCTCCGGCGCGGGCGGCAACGACCAGATCGGCGGTGAACGGCTGCTCGTCGGCGCCGATGGTAATTTCGTCACATCCTTTCCCAACGAGACCATCGTGCCGGGCCTTGTGGAAGGCAGCGATTCGATCCTCGGAGGTGCCGGCAATGACAGCTTGGCGGGCGATGTCCTGGTTGCCGTACAGAATGGAACGGCCGGGGCCAACAGCCTGAATATCTCATCAGGGGGCACGGTGGGCGCCGATACGCTGACCGGCGGGTCCGGCGACGATGTAATTGCCGGGGACTCTTTTGCGATCGGGGACCTGGGTGCCGAGGCCACTGTCTTGAACGATGCCGAGGGGGCCGCGGCTTTCGCAGGGAATGACAGCATCCGCGGCCTGGACAACAACGATACGATATCCGGTGATGCCGTCGCACTGAGCGATGGCCTGGCGGAGGTCTCGGTCTTCAACTTCGCCCGGACCAGCGCCGCTGCGGGCAACGACAGTCTGGAAGGCAATGGCGCGAAGGACACGATGGCCGGTGATGGCATGGCGATCAGCACGGCAGGTCAAGCCGTCGTTGCAGTGACCAACCGGGCCGAGGGCGGCACCTCTGGTAACGATCTTGTTGTCGGAATGGGGGGCAAGAACGTTATGGCGGGTGACGCCCTTGCCATCGGCGATGCAACGACGACCGTCGAGGTTACCAACATTGCGGATATCGCTGACGGTAGCGCCGGCAACGACAGTCTTGTTTCCGGAGACAACAGCGACACCATCGCGGGCGATGCTCTCGTTCAGGGTGGCGGCAGCGCCCTGGTTACCAACACCGCGGCGCTTGGCATCGTGGCCGCAGTCGGAAACGACACCATCGAAAGTGGGACCAATGCCGATCTGGTGTCCGGTGATGCACTTGCCCAGAACGGCGGAACCGCAACCGTCGTCAATGACGCCAATCGCGATGCCGGGCACGATTCAATCCTGGCAGGCGACGGCGACGACAAGGTGGCTGGCGACGCCCTTTCCCAGGGCGGCCTCGCCGAGGTGACCAACGGTGGTGACGACACGATCTTCGGCGGTTCCGGCGCTGACATTATCGCCGGCGATGCACTGGCACTGGGTATGGGAACGGCGTCGGTCAACGGCGGCGGGGATGACGTCATTGATGCCGGGGACGGCAATGACACCGTGTACGGCGATTCCAACGATAGCGTCACCGGCGGCGGCGCTGACAGCATTCTCGGCGGCGGCGGCGCCGATTTGATCTACGGCAACTCAGGCGACGATACGCTGGAGGGCGGTGCCGGGGACGATGTACTGTACGGCGGTGACGGCACGGATGTCGCACGATTCAGCGGTGCAGTCACCGACTACCAGATCATCGCTCTCGAAGACGGCGGTTTCACTGTCACCGATCTACGCGTTGGCAGCCCGGATGGCACCGACACGCTCTATGACATAGAAAGCTTCGCGTTCTCTGACGTCACCATCCCTCCACCGGCCCCGCTGGTTTCCGGCGATCATCTGTTGCGGGTTCTGTCGGATGGTTCGGCTGCGGGCGACCTGGATACCGATACGGTTGCGGTGAGCCTGGTGAGCGATGTCTCCAACGGCACCCTCACCCTCAATGCCGACGGCACCTACAGCTATACCCCGGCGCTGGGTTTCACCGGTGTCGACAGCTTCACCTATCTGGACGGCGGCGTCGAGCGCACGGTGCGCATCGAGGTGGGTCTGGCGGGCTCGGAATCGGCTCCTTCGACCGGCATTCCCTCCCTCTTTGTCGGTGAGATCACCAGCCTGGCCGGTGGCGGCTACCTCATCACATCCCTCGCCGGCTCCGGTGACATCCGGGCTCAGCGCTACGATGCCCAGGGCGAACCGGTCGGCAGTGTGATCCCCTTGGGCGGCAGCAACATTCCGGCGGTGGCCGCGCTTTCTGACGGCGGTTTCATCATCAGTTTTCGCTCCGGCAATCAGAACGGTTCGGTATTCACCCAGCGCTACGATGCAGACGGCAATACCGCCGGGCCGCCTTCGGCCTTCAATCCTCCGGGCACGGTTGCCGAGATTGGCATAGAAGGCCTGCAGTTCGGCGGCCATGTGGTGGTCTGGCAGAGCGATGGCGGCACCGGTGCACGGGTTTTCGATGCCGGCGGCAATTTGATCGGCTCGGACATCGATCTGGCCGGGCCCGAGGTCGCGCGCGATCCTGCGGTTCTCGCGCTCTCGGGCGGCGGCTTTGTCGTTAGCTG